>JBEKTU010000015.1:0-77591 GCA_049515735.1 Bryobacteraceae bacterium | reverse complement strand
TCTCCTGAAACCAGGCGGGCGACCCGAGCACTTTTCGCCTGATCTGCACCAGACCATCCACGTTCTTGCGAAAAACGGGATCGGCCAACACGCGCTCGATCCGGTCGCGCGAGACCGTCTGCAGAACGACCCAGGGGTTATGGGTTGTCTCCCACAGTTCGGGATCAAGCCGCCGCCATACCTCGTCGGTGGCATGATTCCACGACCAGCGCATATTCAGGGCGAGTTCCGCCAGGGAATCGAACCCCTCGATTTCCGTGGGTAGGAGACTATATATGGGGTGGCTGGCACGAGCTTGTTCGCTCATGATTTGTCCCTCCGATCTTCTGGAAGATGGATGGATTCGAGGTCATCCCCCGCAGTCCATCCTCCTCGATCAGACGCCGGAGCCCGCCGCTGGCCGTCAGATCTCGCCGGATGTAGTCCAGCCAGATGGATTGCCCCAGCGTGCCCAATTGTTTCAAAGGGTCGTTTCATGATTCCGCCTCCCTGCTTTCCAGCCTAGCGAATTCAGCCGGACGACGTGCGCCTACGCTACTCACGGCAGATGCGGGTGCTTTTCGTCGTCCCAGAACTCTCTTATGCCGATCCCCTGGGCGTGATGCAGCTCAGCGCGCTCTGCAAACGGGACGGGCACCAGACCCGGCTCTCGGTCCTGGCGCGGCAACCCATCTCCGCAGCTCTTCGGGAATTTGAACCGGACGTGGTGGGCTACAGCGTCATGACGGCCAACAAAGAGCCATTCGCCAAAGCCGACAGCACAAAGGGGACGGCAGTCCCAGGGCACCGCTGGCGGCTATTCTGCGAGCTTGCGCCGCGCGGCCGCCATGCGCGCGGCCATGCGCATGGCCTGTTTCATGCTGCGCGGATCGGCCTGGTTCTTTCCGGCAATGTCGAAGGCCGTCCCGTGGTCCACCGAGGTCCGGATGATCGGAATTCCGAGTGAGATGTTTACCGTGCCTTCGAAATCCAGAAGTTTCATCGGAATGTGGCCCTGGTCGTGGTACATGGCGACCACCAGGTCGTAGGCGCCGCGCGACGCTTGCAGGAAGACGGTATCGCCGGCGTGCGGGCCGCTGCACTCGATCCCTTTGGCGCGGGCCGCCTGGATGGCGGGAACGATGAACCTCTGCTCTTCATCGCCGAACAGCCCATGCTCGCCCGCATGCGGGTTCAGGCCGCAGACGGCGATGCGAGGCTGCTCGAACCCGAGCAGTCGCATGGCCTCGCCGCCCAGCTCGATGGTGCGCACGATGCGGTCGGTGCTCAAGTCGCAGGCCTGGCGCAGCGCCACGTGCGTGCTCACGTGAACCGTAGCCAGCTTCTCGCCGGCCAGTAACATGCGCGACTCGGAGGCGCCGCAAAGCTCCGCGATGTATTCGGTGTGACCGGAGAATGGGCGGCCCGAAAGCGCGACCGCCTCTTTGTTCAGGGGCGCCGTGACCATGGCATCCGCCGCTCCGCGCAGGCACATTTCGGTGGCCATTCGGACGTACTCGACCGCGGCCTGGCCGCAGCGTGCGTCCAGCCGGCCGAACGAGAAATCTTCCATGTCGCCTAAAGCGGGGGCATCGAGCAGCAGCGCCGCTGCGAGCCTGAGGCCGGTGACGCGCCCCGCCATCTCGAGGATGCGGGAATCGCCCACCATGATCCAGGTGGCCAGCGGCGCCACCTCCGGGTCGGCCAGCGCCTTGAGCACGATCTCCGGGCCGACCCCGGCGGGGTCGCCCATGGTAAGCGCGATGGTAGGAAGTTGGTCTATGGTTTGGGGCATGTAAAGAAGTCCGCTATTTGGATTAGAGCATGCGGCGAACCGAATCCGCCCGACTTGGTGGCCACGCGCGACCGATCGAAGGCGCCGCCGGACAAATAACCCCACGGTATCCCGGGAACGATTTCGTCCGCGAGCTGGATGTGGCGCACACCGAGCGCGCGGCACACTAGGGACGCAGTATCTCCCCCCGAGAGCACCAGCGCACCGACGGCACCCGCGGCGTTTCCGACGAGTTCGCGCACGCGTTCCACCGATGTCTGTCTCACCGAAAGGTTGAGAACCACGTACTCGGCACGGCCGAGCGCGAGCAGGTGGCCTTGTTGCTCGACCGTGACGGGGTGATCGGAGCCGATGCAGAAGAGCACGGAAGAGACCGGCCAGGGGACCGGCCGCGGCGCAGGGGGTCCGCCCCACGGCAATGTGCGGGCCAGCGCGGAAGCCAGGCCTGCCGAACCGGCCCAGAGGATCCGTTTGCCGGAACAAAGTGCCTCGGCTGCAATCGTGTCCAAGTCGCGGTCGCAGGTTGCATCCACGGAGATGAAGCGGGAACCAGCTTCGATGGCGGCGGCAACCGCCCCCGGCTGCACGTGCGCGCAGGCTTCCAAACCCTGGTTGCGCAAGCGCGCAGGCAGATCTATCGGCTCGAACCGGGCCGCGGTTGCCACTCGCAGATAACCCCCTTCAACCGTTCGGCCCATGGCCGGATATGCGGGCGTAATCACGGCTGCCTCGCAACGGAACGCGGTTAGCGCGGCGGCGATTTCCGCTCCCACATTGCCGCGCAAAGTGGAATCGATCTTCTTGAACAGAATGCGCGCCCGATCCACCGGAAGCCGTTGGGCCAGCTCGTTCATGACCTGGCGAAGCTCGGCCGCGCTCAGATCGCGGCTCTCGGTGCTGATAGCTAACACGCTGGTTTCTTCGCCATGGGAATCCAGGCGAACGTGGGTCCGGTACCCGCGCCGCGCGAAGTGCACCGCGGCGTCACAGGCGCCGGTGAGATCATCCGCGATCAGCAGGCACTCGAGGCTCGTGGCGTGGGGATTCCTTACTTCCAACGATCCAGCACCATGCGCCCCAGTTTCTCTACGGCGGCAGAGGCCGGTTTCACGGAGATAGAGCCCACAACCGTCACGCTGATAAAGTCGTAGTCCCCGCGGAAGATGCTCAGGTTTTCCACGCCGGACACCTCGGTCAACAATGCATCTCTCCCGAGGCCTTGAATGTGCCCCTGCTGCACGCCCTGCTTCTTGGCGTCCACGGCCGCCGTTCCTTCATATTTGATCGGCCTGTGCCGAATGGCGATTGTGACCTGGCCGAAGTCGGGGAGCTTGTAATTGCAGGTGGACACGACCCCCGCGGTCTGCAGGCTGGGGTTCTTCACTCCATCCTCCAACTTGACGCCGAGTGTCTGTTCGATTTCGGCTTTCGACACGAGCGTGCAGGCGTCCGCGCCCTCTCCCGGCAGTTTGGCCTGCTGCTCAGCGGCGCCGGCGACCGAGAGCAGGAGAAGAGCGGATACGGTGAGATAGGCTGGTCTTCGCATACAGCAATGCCACATGCCTCCTGGCGCTGGATTCTAGCACGAATCACCCGCCGCCATCGTAAACTGGTGGTTCATGGCCCACCGTTTCCGCCATGCGATGTGTAACGAGGCGTTCCAGGGATGGCCGCTGGCCGCAGCGTGCAAGGCCATACGCAAGGCCGGCTACACGGGCATCGAAATCGCGCCGTTCACCCTGGCGGAAAAGCCCGCGGACATCACCGCGGCGCAACGCACGGAGTACCGCGAGGTCATCCGCTCGGAAGGATTGAGCTTCGTCGGCTTGCACTGGCTGATGGTCAGCCCCAAGGGGCTGCACGTCACCGGAGCGGACGCCGGGCTGCGCCAGCGAAGCTGGAAGCACATCCGCGATTTAATCGATCTGTGCGCGGACCTAGGAGCTAACGGCGTGATGGTCTTCGGCTCGCCCAATCAGCGGTCCACCACGGGCGGACTCACGCGCGAGGAAGCTACCCGCAACTTCATCGACGGTCTGGCCGGGGTGGCGCCGCACGCCGCCCATCGCCAGGTGAGGGTGCTGGTGGAAGCGCTGCCGGCCAATCAATCCGATGTGGTCGAGACGCTTGAAGAAGCTGTCGCCGTGGTGCGCGAGATCGGAAGCCCGTATATTCAGACCATGTTCGATGCCCACAACGCCATCGACGAACACTTGCCGCACGCGGCGCTGGTGGAGCGCTACTTCGACTACATCCGCCACGTCCATGTAAACGAGCTGGACGGGCGCCACTACGGGGCCGGAGACTACGACTTCAAGCCGGTCCTGGAGGCCCTGCGGCGCCGCGACTATGCGGGATGGATTTCGCTGGAAGCTTTCGACTTTACCCCCGGCGCCGAGCGGATGGCCAACGAATCTCTGCGCCGCCTGGAACTGGAGATCGCCAAGCTGCCATCATGAGCCACTACGTTGTGACGGGAGGCGCGGGGTTTATCGGCTCCGCGATTGTGCGCAGCCTGCTGCGCGAGGGCGCCGGCCGGGTGGTCGTCATCGACAATCTGCTGACCGGGCGCGAATCGAACCTGGAGGAAGTGCGCAAGTCCGTCGACTTCCAGCGCGCCGACATTTGCAACTACCAAGAGATCGCGCCCCTCATCCGCGGCGCGGCGGTGGTATTCCACGAAGCCGCCATTCCGTCGGTGCCGCGGTCGATTGACGACCCCGTTCCGTCGCACCAGATCAACATCGACGGTACATTCAACGTGCTGCGCGCGGCTCGGGAGGGAAAGGCGGGCCGCGTGGTGTACGCCGCATCGTCCTCCGCCTATGGCGACACCGAGGTGCTGCCCAAAGTGGAAAGCATGACGCCGCGCCCGAAGTCGCCTTACGCGTTGCAGAAGCTGGTGGGCGAATACTACTGCGCGGTATTTTCGGGCGTCTACGGTCTGGAAACAGTGGCGCTGCGCTATTTCAACGTGTACGGCCCGCGGCAGAACCCTTCCAGCCCCTATTCGGGCGTGCTCTCGGTCTTCATGAAGGCGATTCTGGAGCGGCGCTCGCCCACCATTTTCGGCGACGGCGAACAGTCGCGCGATTTCACCTATGTGGAGGATGTGGCCGATCTCAATTTGAAAGCCGCCCGCGCCGGCGGCATTTCAGGCAAACTCTACAACGGCGGCAACGGCGGCCGGATCACGTTGAACCAGGCATGGGCGCTAGTGCAGAGGATGGAAGGAGTGGAGATTCCGGCGATCCACGCCGCTCCACGCGCGGGCGACGTGCGCGACTCCCAAGCCGACACCACGGCGGCCGTGCGCGACCTGGGCCACGCGCCGCGGTTCTCGTTTGAAGAGGGCATGCGGCGGACGCTGGAGTGGTACCGGGGGCAGGGTTGAGCCCAGGCATTACCAGGGATAGCGACGCGGAAGCAAGGGCAAGTTGTGGCCTGGATCGCCGTTACTTCCGGGCCACCTGCTCGGCCGTGGGCAGGGTCGAGACATCCCATCCGCCGCCCAGGGCTTCGATCAGCAGCACGCTGGCGGTCATGCGGCGGGTTTGCACATCGACGGCCGATCGCTCGTCCTGTAAAGCGATGCTCTGCACGGTTATCACTTGCAGGTAACTGGCGGTCCCGCCTTTGTATTGCGCGGTCGAAACCGCCACGGAACGTTCGGCCGAACTCACCGCCTGTGCCAGAACCGAGGCTTCGTCGGCCAGGACGCGCAGCGCGGCCAGGTTGTCTTCCACCTGTTGGAAAGCGGTCAGCACGGTCTGGCGGTAGTTGGCCGCGGTGGCGTCGTAGCCCGCCTGGGCCTGCGCCACCTGGGCGGTGCGCCTGCCGGCGTCGAACAGGATTTGCGCCAGTTGCGGTCCGATGGTCCAGAAACGGGCGGGCCAGGTGATCCAGTTGAGAATACTGATGGATTCGAGTCCGGCGGAGGCGGCGAACGTCAGGGTTGGATAGAATGCCGCCTGGGCGATGCCGATCTGTTGGTTAGCGGCCGCGGCCTGGCGCTCGGCTTCGGCGATATCGGGGCGGCGTTCCAAGAGAGCCGAAGGCAAGCCGACGGGGATTTGCGGAGGCGGGACCTGAATGGGCGCGCGCGAGACTGAGAAGCCCGTGGGCGGCCGGCCGATCAGAATCGCGATGGCATGTTCCAACTGCGCGCGCTGGACTTCCAGGTCGGTCAGTTGCGCCTGCGTAGTATAGAGCTGGGTTTCGGCTTGTGCCACGTCGCTGTCGGAAGCTACGCCGCCGGCGTAGCGGTTCTGGGTGAGCACCAGGTACTCCTGGTAGGACGCGGCCGTTTGCCGGAGCAGCGCCACATCGCCATCGATCCCGTGCAATTGGAAATAGTCCTGGGCGAGCTCGGACTGATACAGCAGGCGGGCGTTTTCGAGCAGCGCCGCCATGGATTGGGCCGTGTTGGCGCTGGCCGCGACCGTGCGGTGGATGCTTCCCCAGACGTCGGCGGTGTAGGAAGCGCTCACCGGAATGTCGTAAGTGCCGAGCACGCCGGAGGGTGGGCTGGCAAGCCGCGAGGAGCTCTGTGAGCCGGTGATCGAGGGCGAGCCCGTGACCAGGGGGAACAGAGCGGTGCGCGCCACGCGAACCGCGGCCTCGGCTTCGCGGAACTGCGCCTCGGCCTGCAACACGTTCTGGTTGGAGATGCTCACCTGTTCTTCGAGCGCGTTGAGCCCGGGATCGCCAAAGATCTCCCACCACTTGCCGCGCAGCACGCCATCGCTGGGCTGCGCTTCCTTCCAGCCCTTAGGAGGCTCTTCCTTGAAGCCCTGCGGCACGGGGGCGGAGGGACGCTGATACTCGGGAACTTTGAGGCAGCCGGGGGAAAGCAACGCCAGGATGGCCAGCGCGGCGGCGAGCGGGGCGTTTCTAACCTGTTGGCGCATGTGTCTTGTTCTACCCCTCGGATCCTATCGGCGCAAGCCGCCTGCGCGCGACGCCGCGCACACGCTCCCACCAATGCCGCAGGCGGTCGAAATACAGGTAGACCACGGGGGTCGTAAACAAGGTCAGCGCCTGGCTCATCAGCAGCCCGCCGATGATGGTGATGCCCAGCGGGCGGCGCAACTCCGATCCCATGCCTCTGCCCAGCGCGAGGGGCATAGCGCCCAGCATGGCGGCGAACGTGGTCATCAGGATGGGGCGGAAACGCAACAGGCTGGCTTCGAAGATGGCGTCCCGCGGACTTTTTCCCTCGTTGCGCTCGGCGGCCAGAGCGAAATCGACGATCAGAATGCCGTTCTTCTTCACCAGGCCGATCAGCAGAATGATGCCGATCATGGCGATGATGCTGAGGTCGGTGTGGGTGAGCATGAGGGCCAGCAACGCGCCCACGCCCGCCGAGGGGAGCGTGGAAAGAATGGTGACGGGATGAATGTAGCTTTCGTAGAGGATACCGAGCATGAGGTAGACCGCCGTCAGGGCCGCCACAATCAAGTACGGCTCGCTGCCGAGCGATGTCTGATAGGCCTGCGCGGTGCCCGTGAACATGGTCTGGATGGTGGGCGGAAGACCAACCTCGCGAGCCGCCCCTTCGATGACCTGGACCGCATCGCCCAGCGCCACGTCGGGCTGCAGATTGAACGAGATCGTGACGCACGGGAACAGTCCCTGGTGGTTCACCGAAAGCGGCGCCACCGCCGGACCGTAATGGGCGATGGCACTCAAGGGAACCTGCTGGCCATTAGGCCCGTGCACGTAGATCTCCCGCAATGTCTCCGGGTTTTGCCAGTACCTTGGAGCTACCTCCATCACCACGTGATACTGGTTCAGCGTCTTATACATGGTCGACACCTGGCGCTGGCCGAAGGCATCGTACAGTGTATTATCGATCAACTGGGGCGAGATGCCGAAGCGCGCGGCGGTCGCTCGGTCGTAAGTGACCATGGATTGCAGGCCGCGGTTCTGCTGGTCGCTGTTCACGTCGACGATGATGGGGATGGTTCTCAACTGCTGGAACATGCGCGGCGCGTAAGTAGTCAGATCCTGCAGGTTATCGCCCCTCATGGTGAATTGGTAGAGCGCGGCGCTGTTCCTTCCGCCGACGCGCACGTCCTGGTAGGCCTGCAGGTAGAGGGTGGCGCCCGGGACTCTGGCGAGCTTCGGGCGCAGCCGCTGCATGATGTAATCGACCGTGATCTTGCGTTCCGCAAGCGGCTTCAGGGATACGAACAAGCGTCCCTGATTCAAGGTGGCCGCGCCGCCTCCTCCTCCGCCGCTGCCGCCTCCGGTAAAACCGTTGACGCTGTCCACCGCGGGATCGGCGGACACGATGTTCACCATCTGCAACAGGATCTTGTCCATGGATTGAAACGACGTGTCCTGGTCGGCGATGATCTGGCCGCCCATGCGCCCCGTATCCTGTTGTGGAAAGAATCCCTTGGGCACGTGAATGAACAAGTACACATTCAGGCCGATGGTGGTCAGCAGCACCAGCAGGGTGACGAAAGAATGGCGGAGCACCAGCGAGAGCATCTTGCTATACAGAGCCACATTCCAGTTGAAGAGGCCTTCGAACGTCCGGTAGACCCACCCGTGAGATTCCTGCCCCTTCAACAGGTGAGCGCACATCATGGGCGTGGCAGTCAGCGAAACCACCATGGAGACTCCGATCGCCACCGAAAGCGTTACGGCGAACTCGCGGAGAAGGCGGCCTACAATCCCTCCCATCAGCAGCAGCGGGATGAACACCGCCACCAGCGAAACGCTCATGGTGATCACCGTCGACCCGATTTCCTGGGCCCCCTTCAGGGCCGCGGCCATCGGCTGGAGGCCGGCTTCGAGGTAGCGCGTGATGTTTTCGATCACCACGATGGCATCGTCCACCACGAAACCGGTGGAGATGGTGAGGGCCATCAGCGAGAGGTTGTCGAGGCTGTAGCCGCACAGGTACATGACGCCGAAGGTTCCCAACAGGGAGACCGGAACCGCGATGCTGGGAATGAACGTGCTTCGGACGTTCTTGAGAAACGCGAAGACCACCAGGATCACCAGACCTATCGATATGAGCAGGGTACGCTCCACATCGTGGACCGAAGCGCGAATGGTCTGGGTTTGATCCATGGCGACTTTCAAATCGATGGATGCGGGAATGGCGGCGTGAATTTGCGGCAGGACGGCGCGGACGCGATCCACAGTCTCGATGATGTTGGCGCCCGGCTGGCGGAAGACGGTGACGATCACGGAAGGCTTGCCATTGGCGTACCCGGCGTTGCGCAGGTCTTCCACGGAATCGATGACATCGCCGACATCGGAGACGCGCACGGTGGCGCCGTTGTGATAGGCGATGAGCAGCGGCCTGTATTCGACGGCGTTGAACAACTGGTCGTTGGCGCCCACCTCCCACATCTGGTGTCCATCCGAGAAGTGTCCCTTGGGCTTGTTGGCATTGGCCGTGGCCAGGACACTGGCCACCTGCTCCAGGCCGATGCCGTACTTGTTCAACGCCGACGGATTCAGCTCGATACGGACGCCGGGAAGCGCGCTCCCCCCCACACCCACTTGCCCCACGCCCTGAACCTGCGCCAGTTTCTGCGCCATGATGGTGGACGCGGCGTCGTACATTTGCCCTTTGCCCAGCACGTTGGAGGTCAGTGCGAGCATGAAGATCGGCGAATCGGCGGGATTCACTTTGCGGTAGGTGGGGTTGTTGGGAAGATTGGTCGGCAGGTAGCCGCGGGCGGCCGCAATGGCTGCCTGCACATCGCGGGCGGCTGCGTTAATGTCCCGATTCAGGTCGAACTGCAGAGTGATGCTGCAAAATCCCAGCGTGCTCCCGGAGGTCATCTCGGTCACCGCCGCGATGCGCCCGAATTGGCGCTCCAGCGGAGTGGCCACCGACGACGCCATAGTCTCCGGACTGGCGCCCGGCAAACTGGCGCTTACCGAGATGGTTGGAAAGTCCACCTGCGGCAACGGAGATACCGGGAGAATGCGGAAGGCCACCGCGCCCGCCAGGGCAATGGCGACAGTGAGAAGCGTGGTGGCAACCGGCCGGTGAACAAATGGCGAGGAAATGTTCATCCATCACTCCGCGGGAACCGGCGCCAGGCCGGGACTCGATGCCGGCCGCCCCGAGAAGCGCCTGGCCAGCCGGTCGAAGAACAGGTAAATCACCGGCGTGGTGAAGAGCGTCAGCATCTGGCTGATGATCAGGCCGCCGATCATGGTGATGCCCAGCGGCCGGCGCAACTCCGACCCCGTGCCGGTGCCCAGAGCCAGCGGCACAGCGCCCAGCAGCGCGGCCATGGTGGTCATCAGGATGGGGCGGAAGCGCAACAGACAGGCCTGGTAGATGGCGTCGATGGGCTGCTTGCCCTCCTTTCGCTCGGAATCCAACGCAAAATCAATCATCATGACGCCGTTCTTGTTCACGATTCCGATCAGCAGGACGATGCCAATCAACGAGATCACGCTGAAGTCGTCGCCGCAAATGTTGAGGGCCAGCAGCGCGCCCACACCGGCCGAGGGAAGCGTGGACAAAATAGTGATGGGATGGATGTAGCTCTCGTAGAGCACGCCGAGGACGATGTATTCGGTCGTCAGCGCCGCCAGGATCAGTAACCACTCGTTGGTCAGCGACGCCTGAAACGCCTGGGCCGTGCCCTGAAACGCCGCTTGAATGCTGGCCGGCATACCGATTTCATCCTTTACCTTATTCACCGCATTCACGGCATCGCCCAGCGAAACGTTGGGAGCCAGGTTGAAGGAGAGCGTGATCACCGGGAACTGACCCTGGTGGTTTACGGTGATAGGGACGGCCACGGTTTCCATGCGGGTAAAGGCGCTGAGCGGAATCTGGCCTCCCATGGGGAATACCGCCGCGGAGGCGATGGCGCCCCCTCCCAATGCCGTGCTGGCGATGGCCGCACTGGCGCTGCTGGCGGCCGCGCTGGCGGAGTTGGCGGCGGTAGTGGCGGCGGAACTCGAGCTGACGGGCCCTTGCGCGACTGCCACGGCGGACCCACCGCCCGCCACCAAGCCCGCGGCGGTGCTGGAGGATCCCGCGCCCGTGCGGATAAACAGATTGCGCAAATCGAGCGGCTTCTGCTGAAACACGGGCTTCACTTCGAGCACCACGTGATACTGATTGAGCTGCGTGAAGATGGTAGACACTTCCCGCTGGCCGTAGGCGTCGTACAGGGTCTGGTCGATGGTAGATGGTGTGATTCCCAAGCGCGTGGCCGTGTCGCGGTCGAACACCAGCCTGGCACGCAGACCCTGCACCTGCTGGTCGGTGGCCACATCGCTCAGTTCCGGCAGTTCCCGCAGCCGGGCCAGCATTCTGGGCGCATAGGTGTTCAACTCGTCGGCGCTGGGATCTTCCAGGGTGTATTGGAACTGCGTGCGGCTCACGCGATCCTCCACCGTCAGGTCCTGCACCGGCTGCATGAACAGAGTGATGCCGGCCACTTCCGCCAGGCGCGGCTGAAGACGGCGAATCACGTCGCTGGCGCGAATGTTGCGGTCGGCCAGAGGTTTCAGGTTGATCAGAATGCGGCCGCTGTTGAGCGTGGTGTTGGTTCCATCGATACCGATGAAGGAGGAGAGGTTCTGCACCGCGGGGTCGGTCAGAATCGCGTTGGTCAGCCGCTGCTGGAGCGACGCCATCTCGGGAAACGACACCGTCTGCGCCGCCTCCGAAACGCCCTGGATGACGCCCGTATCCTGGATGGGGAAGAAGCCCTTCGAGATGGTGTAGAACTGGTAGCACGTGAGGCCCAGCGTGCCGGCTGCCACCAGCAGCGTCACGGTCTGCCACCGCAGCACAAACCGCAAAATCCTGCCGTAAAGCGCGATCACGGCCTCAAAGGCCCGTTCCGAGGCGCGGAACAGGCGTCCCTGTTCCGCCTCGGGCTTGTGTTTCAGCAGCTTCGAGCACATCATGGGCGTCAGGGTCAGCGATACCACCGCGGAGACCAGTATGGTGACCGCCAGGGTGATGGCGAATTCGCGGAATAGCCGGCCCACGATGTCGCCCATGAACAACAGCGGAATGAGCGTGGCGATCAGCGAGAACGTCAGCGAGATGATGGTGAAGCCGATTTGCTCGGCGCCGCGCAGCGCCGCCTGCATAGGGGCTTCTCCCTCCTCGATGTAGCGCGAGATGTTCTCGATCATCACGATGGCGTCGTCCACCACGAAGCCGGTGGAAATGGTCAGCGCCATCAACGTCAGGTTGTTGAGGCTGTACCCGAGCACGTACATCACTGCGAACGTGCCCACCAGGGAAAGCGGAACGGCCACGCTGGGGATGATGGTCGCTGAAAAATTGCGCAGGAACAGGAAGATCACCATCACCACCAGCGCCACCGTCAGCATGAGCTCGAACTGGACATCCTCCACCGACGCGCGGATGGTGTTGGTGCGGTCGGTGAGAATGCTCACCTGAATCGATTTCGGCAGCGTGTTGGTGAGTTGCGGCAGCAACCCTTTGATGCGGTCCACCACCTGGATGATGTTGGCGCCGGGCTGCCGCTGGATGTTCATGATCACGGCCGGGACCTCGTTCATCCAGGCGGCCTGCCGGACGTTTTCGACGTCGTCGATCACGTCGGCAACATCCGTGAGTTTCACCGGAGCGCCGTTGCGGTAAGCCACGATCAGGGGCCGATAGTCGTCCGACGAGAGCAACTGGTCGTTGGCGCCGATCTGGTAGGCCTGGTGCGGGCCGTCGAAATTGCCTTTGGCCTGATTGACATTGGCGGCCGCAATGGCGCTGCGCAAGTCCTCCAGGTTGAGGCCGTAGGAAGCCAGCACGGTGGGGTTCGCCTGGATGCGGACGGCCGGCTTTCGTCCGCCGCTGATGCTCACCAGGCCCACGCCGGACAGTTGCGAGATCTTTGGGGCCAGTCGCGTGTCGGCCAGGTCCTCGACGTGCGAGAGTTGTTCCGTTTTGGAGGTCAGGGCCAGCGTCAGAATCGGCGTGTCGGCCGGGTTGGTCTTGGCGTAGATCGGCGGAACCGGAAGGTCCGCGGGGAGATACGTTCCGGAAGCGTTGATGGCCTGCTGCACCTCCTGTTCGGCAACGTCGATACCCAGGCTGAGAGTGAATTGCAGGGTGATGACCGAGCTCCCATCGGAGCTGGTGGAGGTCATCTGCTGCAGGCCCGGCACCTGGCCGAACTGCCGCTCCAGAGGCGCGGTGACCGAAGATGCCATCACATCCGGGCTGGCGCCAGGATAGAACGTAATCACCTGAATAGTGGGATAGTCCACCTCGGGCAGCGCCGAGACGGGCAACTGCTCATAAGCCACACCTCCCGCCAGCAGGATGCCAATCATGAGGAGGGATGTCGCAACCGGCCGCAGGATGAACGTCCGGGACGGACTCACTTCCGCTTCCCTCCGGATTTGCCGCCAGCCTGCTCGTCGGCTAATTGAACGGTGACCGGGGTTCCTTCCTGCAGCTTGTCGACACCCGTCATTACCAGCACGTCGCCGGGGGCTAATCCG
This sequence comes from Bryobacteraceae bacterium, assembly GCA_049515735.1. Classification (GTDB taxonomy): domain Bacteria; phylum Acidobacteriota; class Terriglobia; order Bryobacterales; family Bryobacteraceae; genus Fen-178. The sequence continues at coordinate 64,339 of JBEKTU010000015.1, read as the reverse complement.
CTGGTGACTTCGGCGCTATCGCCTTCGATGGCTCCCTCCGTGATTTGCCGGACGCTGACGGTCTGATTCTCGTTGACCAGGTAGACGTAAGTGGAAGTGGTGGTCCGCTGGATGACGGCGCTGGGCACCAGTGTGACTCCGCTCTTCTCCTCCACCAGCAAGCGCACGTTGACGAACTGGTTGGGAAAAAGCTGGTTGGCGCTGTTATCGAAATCGGCGCGCAGGCGAAGCGATCCCGTGGTTGGATCGATCTGGTTGTCCACCGTCGCCAGCGTGCCGGAGCCGATCTTGGTGGTGTTCGCCCGGTCGAAGGCGTCGGCTGTCAGGTGCTGCCCCGCCGCCAGTTTGCGGAGGATCACCGGAAGATCGTCCTCCGCGACGGTGAAGATGACGCTGATGGGCTGAATCTGCGTGATCACCACCAGGCCGTTGGTATCGGTGGCGTGCACGATATTCCCCGGATCCACCAGCCGCAGGCCGACCTTGCCGGTGATGGGCGCCCGGATGTCGCAGTAAACCAGGTTCAGCTTGGCGCTGTCGATCTGTCCCACGTCGCTCTTCAGCACTCCTTCGGCCTGCGCCACAGCCGCCTTCTGGGTGGCCAGTTGTTGTTCCGGGATCGCGTTCTGCGCCAGCAGCTTCTGGTAGCGGTCGAGATCCACGCGCGCATTGTCGAGCGTGGCCTGGTCGCGTGCCAGTTGCCCCTCAGCCTGCTCCAACTGGACTTGGTAGGGCCGCGGGTCTATCTCCACCAACAGGTCGCCCTCGTGCACCAGGTCGCCCTCGCCGTAGTGGACTTTCATCAACTGCCCGTCTACACGGCTCTTCACCGTCACCGTGTAAATGGGGGTCACCGAGCCGAGGCCCGTGACGTACACCCCGATGTTTCCCCTCCGGGCCTTGACCGCGACCACTGGGACGGCGCCCGATCCGCCCTTCTTGCCGCCCTTCGGCAGCGCCGTGGATGAGGTGGAGGCCGTCGAGCCGACCTTCGGCCCGAGATACCAGGCACCGGCGCCCAATATGGCGAGAACAGGCAGCCATAGCCATCGTCGGCCTGAGGGCCGCCGTTTCGGTGGCTTCGTCGCCGGGGATGCAGGCGGCATGCCCTGCTCTATCGCTGGAAAAGTGTGTTCTTTCATGCACCCGCTGGTCGTCTTGCGCGTCTCGATATGTCCTCGAAAGCGCCGGCCGCATCCGAGGTACAACACTTCATCTTATCTGCAATCTCGGCGCGTCTCAACCAGCGCATGATACACCCTAATCCGGGCCAGTCCCGACTAGCCCTTTCGAGTCATGGCTCAAATTGCAGCGAACCATGCGTATAGGAACCCCACCGTTGCCGTGCCACGCGGCGGCAGGGTAAAATCGGACGATGAACTCGTCTTCTTATATCCGCTCTGTTATCCGGACGTCAGTCTGCGTGGCCGCCTCGCTGGCCGCGCCAGTCTCTTTCGGAGCGGCTGCCGGCCGACAGCAGGCTCAAGCTCAGTTGCTCGATCACGCCGAATTTCTTTGCGCGAATTGCTTCTTCGGACCCAGCGACTATTATTATTGCTTCGCGGCGGACAATAAGGTCCTGATCGGCTATCAAAGGACTCCGGTTCTGAACTGGCAGGACCAATCCAAGAATTACTTGACCACGGTCCACGCCGCATGGGCAGCCTGGACCGCGCCCGGCCAGACCGTGCCGATCAGCTATGACGACAAGCACATCTGGGTCAGTCGAGCGGAGGGTCAACAAGTGAGGCGGGATCTCTGGGCGCACATGAAGGCCATAGCCGGCTGGGTCAGTCGATCCAACGGTAAACAGGTAAAGCTGACCCGGAGCTCCTTGCGGGACATCTTCACCAACAGTGACCAATGCCGGGGCGCCGATGGGGCAAAGGCGCATTAGCCGGCGACCGCCGCATGGCGCAAAAGCCGCAACCCTCATAGAATCAGTAGGTTTCAATGGTGGAGCGCGGCCTCCTGCCACTCCAGCCCCACTCCGCTTCGCCGACTCCTGCCTTGCGGTAATTCCGGAACGGCTGCCCCGGGGGCGGGGTGTTACCTGGAGGCTCTCGAATCAGTCATTATTAAGGTAGCCCGCCGCTTTTCAACGGGCCGTTTGAATGACGACAAATACAGAAATCCCTGAATCGCTGCCGGAAGTGCATCTGCCCGGCCAACATAGACCAACGCCGCCCAGGTCCGGAAAACCAAAGAAACGCGGGCTGATCTGGGTTGTTTTCCTGCTGATCGTCGCGGGTGTCGCGGGGTACGCGGTCTGGCGTGCCGGCCAGCCGGCTGCCACCCCTAGAGGCCAAGGCGGCGGCGGGGGAGGCTTTGGCGGCGGCGGATTTGGCGGCGGATTTGGCGGCGGCGGCCGGGGCGCGGCTCTGGGCCCGGTGCCGGTAGTCGTGGATACGGTCGCACGCTCCAGCATCCCGGTCTATCTGAACGGGCTGGGCAACGTGACTGCTTACTACACTGTTACGGTCAAGTCTCGTGTCGACGGCCAGTTGATGAAAGTCGATTTCAACGAAGGCGATTTGGTCAAAGAGGGCCAGGTCCTGATCGAGATAGACCCGCGGCCTTATCAGGTTCAACTTGAGCTGGCTCAAGCCACGCTGGCGCACGACCAAGCCCTGCTGGCCAACGCGAAGGTGGATCTTGACCGCTATCAGCTATTGGTAAAGACGGACGCCATTCCGAGTCAGCAATTGGATACGCAGAAGGCGCTGGTGGCGCAGTACGAAGCCACCATCAAGCAGGATCAAGCCAACATCGACAACGCCCAGTTGCAGTTGGTTTATTCCAAGATCACGGCCCCGATTACGGGTGTCCTAGGTCTGCGCCTCGTGGATCCCGGCAACATCGTCCACGCCTCCGACGCGAACGGCATGATCACGATCACCCAGCTCCAGCCCATAGCCGTGCTGTTTACCATCCCCGAGGATAGCCTTCCGCAAGTCACGCAAAAGCTGCGAGCGGGTGCGCATCTGCCAGCGGATGCGTATAACCGGGACAATTCCAAGAAGCTGGCATCCGGGATGCTGATGACCCTGGATAACCAGATCGACAATACCACCGGCACCTCCAAGCTGAAAGCTGTCTTCGACAACAAAGACAATGCGCTTTTCCCGCAGCAATTCGTCAACATACGTCTGCTGGTGGACACGCTGACCAATCAACTGGTCGTCCCCAACGTGGCGGTCCAGAATGGCCAGCAAGGCACGTTCGTCTATGTTGTGGATGCGGATTCCAAGGTGCACCTGAAAACGGTTCAGGTTGGAATCACTACCGCAGCCTCGGCCGACATTCTCGGCGGCATCTCGGATGGGGACCAGGTAGTCGTCGATGGCACCGACAGGCTGGTTGAAGGCGCCGTGGTCAGAGTACGGAAAGCCGGCGAGATGGACAACCCGCCAGGCTACGACGCCGGCGGCGGCGGAGGGCGACGGAGCGGCCGCGGCGGATCCAAGAAGGGCGACGGCAAGTATAGGAAGGGCCAGAGCGGAGGCGCTGGTCGGTGAGTCCCTCCCGAATCTTCATCCTGAGGCCGGTGGCAACGTCGCTGATGATGGCTGGCGTGGTACTGGTTGGTGTCACGGCTTTCCGGCAATTGCCGGTTTCGGCGCTGCCCCAGGTGGATTACCCGACCATCCAGATCCAAACGTTTTACCCGGGCGCGAGCCCCGAGGTGGTGACGTCTTCCATCACCGCGCCCCTCGAAAAACAGTTCGGCCAGGTGCCCGGACTGACGCAGATGACGTCGATCAGTTCTTTCAGCAGCTCTCTGATCACGCTGCAGTTTTCGCTCGATCTGAGCATCGACGTAGCCGAGCAGGAGGTGCAGGCCGCCATCAACGCAGCCACGACTTTTCTTCCCACGAATCTTCCGGTTCCCCCCATTTACAGCAAGACGAATCCCGCCGACGCGCCCATTCTGACGCTGGCCATCACGTCGACGACGGTGCCGCTGCCGCGAGTGGAAGAACTGGCTGAAACGCGCATGGCGCAAAGGATTTCCCAACTCAAAGGCGTGGGCCTGGTGAGCATCAGCGGAGGGCAGCGTCCGGCCGTCCGGGTGCAGGCGAATCCCACGGCGCTGGCATCCTATGGACTGAGCCTCGAGGCTCTGCGAACGGCGCTTAACAGCGCCAACGTGAACCAGGCCAAAGGCAGTTTCGATGGACCGGACCAGGCCTGGACGATCAACGACAACGACCAGCTTCAGGCCGGCGCGCAGTACGGGCCGATCATCATCGCTTATCGCAATGGGGCGCCGGTGCGCATTCGAGACGTCGCCACGGTCATCGACGGCGCGGAAAACACCAAGCTGGCCGCGTGGGTGAACGCCGACCGGGCCATCGTTCTGAATATTCAGCGGCAGCCCGGGACCAATATCATCAGCGTCGTCGATACGGTGCAGGGGATACTTCCTCAAATCGAAGCCTCCCTGCCGGAAGGGATTCGCGTGCAGGTCATCACCGACCGCACAACCACCATCCGGGCATCGGTGAGGGACGTCGAGTACGAGCTGATGCTCACCACCGTGCTGGTGGTGATGGTCATCTTTCTTTTCCTGCGCAGCCCTTCGGCCACCATCATTCCGGGCATCGCCGTGCCTCTTTCGCTGGTGGGCACGTTCGCCGTCATGTACCTGCTGGGGTACAGCCTGGATAACCTATCGCTGATGGCGCTCACCATTTCCACCGGTTTTGTAGTGGATGACGCGATCGTGATGATCGAGAACATCTCCCGCTATATCGAGAGGGGCGACTCCGCCATGCAAGCCGCGCTCACGGGTTCGGCGGAGATCGGATTCACGATTGTGTCGTTGACGGTCTCGCTGATCGCCGTGCTGATTCCGCTGCTGTTCATGGCGGATATTGTGGGCCGCCTGTTTCGCGAATTCGCTGTGACTCTGGCAGTCACGATCATGTTTTCGGCGTTTGTCTCCCTGACGCTGACGCCCATGATGTCGGCTCGAATTCTGAGGCACCATCCGGAAGCCGAGCAGGGAGCGTTGTACCGTTGGTCGGAGTGGTGCTTCGTCAAGACCATCGAAGCGTACGGCAAGATGGTTCGGGTGGTGCTGCGTCATCAACCCCTGACGCTGCTGGTAGCCGTGGGGACGCTGGGCCTCACGGTTTACCTTTACATCATCGTCCCGAAGGGGTTCTTTCCGGTGCAGGATACGGGCGCCATCCTGGGTATTTCGCAGGCGCCGGAGACGGTATCGTTTCCCGCCATGTCCCAGCGGCAGCAAGGTCTGGTCCAGGTCATCCGCCAGGACCCGGCGGTTGAGAATCTCACTTCGTTCATCGGCGCCGATGGCGTGAATACCACCATGAATAGTGGCCGTATCCAGATCACGCTGAAACCGCTCGAAGAGCGTGCCGGTGTTTCCGCGGTGGATGTGATTCGGCGGCTGGAGCCGAAGGTGCAGCAGGTGGCGGGCATCCAGCTTTTCATGCAGCCGGTGCAGGATCTGACAGTGGAAGACCGCATCAGCCGGACGCAATACCAGTACGCGCTGGATGCGCCCGATAAGGCGCTGCTGGATCTGTGGGTTCCGCGCCTGGTGGACCGGATGAAACAGATACCCGAGCTGCGGGACGTGGCGAGCGATCAGCAGAACAACGGCCTCGGACTGCTGGTGAATATCGATCGCGACACCGCGGGCCGGCTGGGCATCACCCCTCAGAACATCGACGACGCGCTCTACGATTCCTTCGGCCAGAGGCAGGTATCGACGATTTATACACAGACCAATCAGTTCCATGTGATTCTCGAGGTGGCGCCCCAGTATCAGCAGGACACGGCGGCCCTGGCAGACATGTATGTGCCCATCGGATCGGCGTCGGCGAATCTGGCAACGACCATCGCACTGGCGGGCACGAATAGCGCGCTCACGGGCGCGGCGGCGCTCGCGCCGGCTCCGCTCCGATCACTGATCGGAGCATCCATGATTCCGTCTCCCATTACGATTAATCACCAGAGCCAGTTCCCGGTGGTTACCCTTTCGTTTAATCTGGCTCCGGGAGCGTCGCTGGGCGCGGCGGTTGACCATATCAAGCAGGTTACCCAAGGACTGGGCATGCCGGCCAGCATCGAACCCAGCTTCCAGGGAACGGCCCGCGCGTTTGAATTGTCACTGGCCAACGAGTTGGTCCTGATCCTGGCGGCCTGCGTCACGGTGTACCTGGTTCTGGGCATATTATATGAGAGCTTTATCCATCCCATCACCATTCTTTCCACGCTGCCATCGGCCGGAGTGGGCGCGCTTCTGGCCCTGATTCTGTTCAAGAAAGATCTGGATGTCATTGCGCTGATCGGCCTCATACTTCTGATTGGGATTGTGAAGAAGAACGCCATCATGATGATTGACTTTGCGCTGCAAGCGGAGCGCAAGGAAGGTAAGCCGCCGGAGGAAGCGATCTACCAGGCGTGCCTGCTGCGCTTCCGTCCGATCATGATGACCACGATGGCCGCGCTGCTCGGCGCGGTTCCGCTTGCCTTCGGCAGCGGCGTAGGTTCCGAATTGCGACAACCGCTGGGCATCTGCATTATCGGTGGACTGCTGATCAGCCAGGTGCTGACGCTTTTCACCACGCCGGTTATCTATTTGTACTTCGGGCGGGCCGCAGCCTGGGTCGCGCGGCTCCGTGGTTCCGCCAAGAGTGAAGAACTTGTTGCCGGGGCGGAATTGACTTAAGACTGGCGCATATGAGCATTTCCACGCCATTCATTCAGAGACCGGTCGCCACGACATTGCTCCTGGTGGCGGTGACGCTGGCCGGCGGCATCGGCTATACGCTCTTGCCGGTGGCGGCATTGCCGGAGGTGGATTTCCCGACCATCATGGTCAGCGCCGGCCTGCCGGGAGCGAGTCCCGATGTGATGGCGGCGTCCGTCGCGACCCCACTCGAAAAGCAGTTCACGCGCATCGCGGGCGTCACGGAAATGACATCCAGGAGCTCGGTTGGATCCGCGAACATCACACTCCAGTTCGATCTGAGCCGCGACATCAATGGGGCGGCGCGCGAAGTGCAGGCGGCCATTAACTCCGCGGCGGGATTTCTCCCTTCGAATCTTCCTTCCCTGCCCAGATACCGGAAAATCAATCCGGCCGACCAGCCGATTGTGCTGATGACACTGGAGTCGGATGTAGTGCCGAGGCCGCAGTTGTACGACATCGCCTCGTCGGTGTTTGCGCAGAAGCTGGCGCAAGTCAGTGGCGTCGGCCAGGTCACGGTGGGTGGAAGCTCGCTTCCCGCGGTTCGCGTGGAAGTGAATCCGCAGCCGCTCTCCCGCTACAACGTGGGTCTGGATCAGATCGGCTCGTTCCTCCAAGGCGCTAATGCGAATAAACCGAAGGGCGCGCTCGCGAGCTCCCAGGAGGAGATTCCGATTTACGCCAGCGACCAGCTTTTCCTGGCGAAAGACTACAAGGATCTGGTGGTGGTCTATCGGAACGGCGCGCCCGTTCGCCTGTCGGACCTGGGCCGCGTCATCGATGCCAATGAAGACGTCCGGAACTTCGGCGTTGTAAACGGCAACCCGATGGTTCAGATCCAGATCAGCCGCCAGCCGAATGCGAATATCATCGACACGGTGGCGCGGGTCAAAGCTCTGATGCCGCAGTTTCAGGCCCAGCTTCCGCCGACGGTCCGTTTCAGGATCGCCAGCGATCGCACCACCACGACCCGGGAATCGCTGAGGGACGCGCAGCGCAACGTGATCGTCTCCATCTGCCTGGTGGTTCTGGTGGTGTTCATCTTCCTGCGCAGCGCGTGGTCGACGTTTATTCCGAGCGTATCGGTGCCGGTATCCATCATCGCCACGTTCGGCGCGATGTATCTGATCGGGTACACCCTGGACAATCTTTCGCTGATGGCGCTGACCATCGCCACGGGATTCGTGGTGGACGATGCCATTGTGGTGATCGAAAACATTACGCGCCACCTGGAACATGGCATGAAGCCGATGCAGGCTGCCCTCAAAGGCGCGGAAGAGATTGGTTTCACGGTTTTGTCGATGAGCATGTCGCTCATTGCCGTCTTCATTCCCATCCTGATGATGAGCGGCGTGGTGGGGCGCCTGTTCCGCGAATTCGCGGTAATTCTCGCGGTCGCCATCGCCATCTCCATGGTGGTCTCCCTGACGGTTGTGCCCATGATGTGCGCGTGGCTCCTCAAGGCACACGGCACCCACGGATACTTCTATAACCAGACCGAAAAAGTCTACAGGTGGGTGATCTCCAGTTATGGGTCGGCGCTCAACGCCGTGCTGGACCATCCCGCGCCCGTGCTGCTCACCGTGTTCCTCACAGTGGGCATTAGCGTCTACCTTTATGACAAGATCCCGAAGGGGTTTTTCCCGCAGCAGGATACGGGGCGTCTGCAGGGCGCCGTCATGGGCGAGCAGCACATCTCCTACCAAGCCCTGGTGGAGAAGGCGAGGTGGTTCGAGGAGAAGGTCCGGATGGACCCGGATGTGGAAACAGTCACTATGGTAGCGGGCGCCAGCGGCGGCGGATTCGGCGGCGCGAACATGGCGCAGATCAACGTGCAGCTCAAACCGACGGGGGTTCGCAAGTCCACTTCCGACCAAGTGATTGCCCGTCTGCGCCGCCAGACTTCGGGCGTGCCTGGGGCTTCCCTGTTCCTGCAGAACTCGCAGGACGTGCGCGTCGGCGGCCGGCAAGGCAACGCGCAATATCAGTACACGCTGCAGGGGCCCGACTTCGACTCGCTGGCGGTATGGGGGCCGAAACTCCTGGATAAGCTCTCGACGGTGCCGGAAATTGCCGACGTCAGCTCCGACCAGCAGAACTCCGGCTTGTCGTCCAATGTGGTCATCGACCGCGATACCGCATCGCGCCTCGGTCTCACGGCGCAGGCTGTGGACTCCGCGCTCTACGACGCTTTTGGCCAGCGCCAGGTCTCGGTAATGTACAAGTCGATTAATCAGTACCACGTGGTTCTGGCCTTGCAGCAGCAATGGTGGGAAAGCCCGGACTTCCTGAATACCATTTACGTACAGACGCCCAGAGGCACCGACGTTCCTTTGTCGACCTTCACGCACTTCACGCAGGGGCTCACGCCCATTTCGCTGCCACACCAGGGACAGTTCCCGGCCACCACCCTTTCGTTCAACCTCGCGGAAAATGTTTCGCTGAGCGACGCCGTGACCGCGATTAACCGGGCGGAAGTGGAGATGGGCCTGCCCGCCAACATCACGGGCAAGTTCGCCGGCACCGCGCGGGCCTATCAGGAAGCGCTTGCCAACCAGCCCCTCCTGATCGCAACGGCGCTGCTGGCCGTTTATATCGTGCTGGGAATTCTGTACGAGAGCCTGATCCACCCTCTGACCATCATCTCGACGCTGCCGTCGGCCGGCGTAGGAGCGTTGGTGGCCATGGTCCTGTTCAAGAGCGATCTGGACATCGTAGGCATGATCGGAATTATCCTGCTGATCGGCATCGTCAAGAAGAACGCGATCATGATGATCGATTTCGCGCTGGCGGCCGAACGGAACGAGGGGATGAATTCGCGGGATGCGATCTACCAGGCCTGTCTGCTCAGGTTCCGGCCCATCATGATGACGACCATGTGCGCGCTGCTGGGCGGGATGCCGATGGCGCTCGGCTGGGGCGTGGGAGCGGAGTTGCGAAAGCCACTCGGAATTTCTATCGTAGGAGGCCTCTTAGTCAGCCAGATGTTGACTTTGTTCACCACGCCCGTAATTTATCTTTATTTTGACCGGCTGCGCAAGCGTTTCGCGCGGCGGCAGCCGAGTTACCGGCACCGTCCCGGTTTTCTGATTCCAGGCGGGGTCGCCGAGAGCGGTGATTGATGACACGACTTTGGAAAATCGCACTTCTTGCCTCTCTCCTCTGTTCCGGTTGCACCATCGGCCCGCGATACCAGCGGCCCGTGGCACAGACGCCGCCGGCCCTCAAGGAAATGGCCGGCAACGGCCAGTGGAAGATGGCCACTCCCAGCGATGGCCTGCTCAAGGGCAACTGGTGGGAGATTTTTGGCGATCCTGAACTGAACCGGCTGGAAGAGTTAGTCAATCTCAATAACCAGAACGTAAAGCAGGCGGAAGCCCAGTTCCGGCAGGCGCGGGCACTGGTCTTAGCCAATCACGCCGACTACTATCCCACTATCGGATCGACCCCCGCGATCTCACAAAGCTATGCAGAGAAGAAAGCCAGTCATGGCTTTTCATTACCCGCAGTGGCGACCTGGGAGCCGGATCTGTGGGGCCGGGTTCGTTTGTCGATTGAGAATGCGGTGAGCAACGCGCAGGTGAGCGCGGCCGATCTCGAGAATATCCGGCTAAGCCAGCAGGCGCTGCTGGCGACCGATTACTTCTTGCTGGCGGCGCAGGACATGCAGCTAAATCTGCTAAGCAATACGATCGAAGCCTACGACAAGAATCTGCAGCTCACAATCAACCGCCACAGTGGTGGAGTTGCGTCGAGGTCCGATATTACCCTGGCGCAAACCCAGCTTGCGGGCGCCCAGGCCCAGAGTACGCAGATGCGCATCGCGCGAGCGCAGGACGAGCACGCCATAGCCATGCTGACCGGTCAACTGCCCGCCTCTCTCGAAATTGGCGCCAGCAAGATCGGCGGCCCGCCTCCGCCCATTCCGGTGGCTATTCCCTCGCAGCTCCTCGAGCGGCGTCCCGACATCGCGGCGAATGAGCGTCAGGTGGCCGCCGCCAACGCCAACATCGGCATTGCCGAGACCGCTTACTATCCCACGTTGACTCTTTCCGCGAGCCCCGGTTTTCTTTCAACAAGTCTGGTGAATCTGTTGACCTACGCCGGTCGCTATTGGTCCGCGGGGCCTTCGCTCTCTCAGACGCTGTTTGATTTTGGCCGTCGCGGGGCTGCGTTGGAGAGCGCCCAAGCCGCATACGACGCAACCGTTGCCGCTTACCGGCAGACTGTTCTCTCCGCCTTTCAGGAGGTCGAGGACGATCTTTCCAATTTGCGTTATCTTGCTGAACAGGCGGTCGAGGAGCAGGAAGCCGTTGTAGCCGCCCAGGAGGCGCTGAGTCTTGAGATGGACCGGTATAGGGCCGGAACGGATTCCTATCTGAACGTCATCACCACCCAGATCATCGCATTGGGCGACGAGCAGACCGCCATCACCATACTGCAGCAGCGCATGAGTGCGGCGGTGGATCTCGTCAAGGCCCTGGGCGGCGGCTGGGACGCCTCGACCTTACCGTCGGGCAATGCTCTTCGTTCGGCCGCGCTGGCCGATCCGAAGAGCACGCAAGGCGTAGCTCGGCCGGTCGGCAGGTAGGCAGAATCGACCTGTCTGTAGACAGGACTGAGCCTGAAAGCGACTCTCCGCTCGAATCCTCGATGGGCTGAGAGGCCGAGCCGGTCATGCTGGTTTCTTTTGGCGCTACGACTAAACTTGCACCGAACCGCGGCACTTAACTTTCCGGATTAATCAAATACTATCTCTCACTGTTGCCGGCGAGGGAATGAAGCCCGCGTGCCAGCAACGAAACGCCGTTTGGGAAGCCAAGGTCAGTTACCCTCCTATCCCACGGGGACACTTACTTCGGCCTGGGTCGAAGCGCAGACGCGCGTTCAGGCTCAGAGGCGAGCTATGCCCAACGTTTTCAGTGTGGAGGATGTGGTCGGGCAGCTAATCTGGATGCGAGTGAGTTTACTTACTCAATTCTGCTGACCAGTTAAATCTGTTCGCCTTATAGCCGAAGAGTAGTGATTTCATTGATTTGAGAGCTGCTAACCAAAGAAAGCGTTGCCTTCCTGCTTACCGGCCAATAATCTTTCTCATGTGGGATCAGTTTTTGTCGATAAGGCTTTCAGATCGAAAACTCTGAAGTCGTGCGCTGCCTTTGGCAATGGCTTCGCACGGCACGGGGCCGATCTAAGGAGTGATTATATGCGGCGAATCGCCCGATTGACGTCATTTTTCGCTACCATTGCCTGTTCCTGGGCGTTGGCGGCCACTGTTCCTGTCGAGCAAGTCACGGTAAGCCCGTCCACTGTAAGCCTGGCTCCTTCAGGAACTCAACAGTTTACGGCAGCAGTAACGGGGACACCCAATACAGGGGTGACCTGGTCGGTGAATTGGGCGGGGGGGGCGATCTTGGGGACGATCTCCAGCAGCGGCCTGTACAAGGCTCCCGCGGCGCTCAGCAGTCCCCAGACCATCACCATCACAGCTACCAGCGTGGCGAATATGAGCAAGACGGCTACGGCCAGCGTGACCATTGTTCCCTCCGTACAGGTCACGGTGAGCCCATCCAGTGCGAGCCTGGCGGCTTCGGGGACTCAGAAGTTTACCGCGGCACTGACGGGCACGGCGAATACGGCAGTGACGTGGAAGGTAAATGCCATTGCCGGCGGCAACTCCACCGTGGGTACGGTGTCGAATACGGGCCTTTACACCGGGCCGGCCTTGCTTAATAGTCCCCTGTCGGCCACAGTCACGGCGACGAGCGTGCAAGACTCCACCAAGTCGGCGACCGCGAGTGTCACGGTCACGCCTCCGGTCACGGTCACGGTCACGGTGTCGCCGGCCACCGTCAGTCTCGGAGTTGGCCAGACGCATCAGTTTTCGGCGACGGTTACCGGCTCGTTGAACACAAGCGTCACGTGGTCCGTGAGTCCGGCGGTGGGGACGATCTCCAACAGCGGCCTGTACTCCGCCCCCGCGACGCTCGGCAGTTCGCAGACCGTCACCGTGACGGCTACCAGCGTGGCGAATACAAGCACGAAGGGAACCGCCAGCGCGACCATTGTTCCTAACGTACAAGTCACCATGAGTCCGCCCACTGCGAGCTTGATGGCAGCGCAGACTCAGCAGTTTACAGCAACGGTGACGGGAACGGCGAACACGGTCGTTACGTGGTCGCTCATCCCGTCCGTGGGGACCATTTCTCAGGCCGGGTTGTACACCGCGCCGGCGTCTGTGAGCGCCGCCCAAAATGTGACCGTGATTGCGACCAGTGCGGCGGATCCTTCGAAGTCCGCGCAGGCAGTCGTGGGACTCTTACCTCCTTCGATACCTCCGGAAACCGGGGGTCTGGTGTCGTTTCCCACGCCCTTGATCAGTGCCAGCCTGCTGAGCAATCCCGGCTTCGAGCAAGGGAATGCCGGGTGGTCGGCCGGCGGTTTCACCGTGGATACGGCCGTGGCCCACAGCGGCCAGGCGAGTTTGCGCCTTACCAATGCCAACTTAGCCCCTTACACCCCGTCAGCCACTCAGATTGTCCAACTGAAGCAAGGGATCTACAACTTCGGCGGTTGGGTGAAAGTGAATGGAGTGGCGGCCACCACTGGTACTGGCGTGCGTTTCTGCCTGTACGCGCCCCCAACATATCCGTGGACTGTGGCGAGTGCCTGCACTTCGGTCGTCAGCGGCACTGCGGATTGGCAGTTCATCCAAACGATCAGCATCACCGTCCCCCAAGACACACCCGCCGAGTTTCTCATCGACGCCTACGGCAAACCGGATGGGACCGCCTGGTTTGACGATCTCTCGTTCACGCGTTCACAACTCCCGCTGCAGACTTTTATGCTGTATCCCAACTACCGCGGCATGCTGTTCGACGATCAATCGCAGGTGGCGCAGTTTAACATCGCCATGGACCCTCTGGGCGCCTTGCTTCCAAGCAACTTCCTTCTGAGCGGGCAGGTCACCGATGAGGCTACCAGCACGGTCGTGCTGCAGAGTTCTTTCCAGCCTGCGGCATCCCTCGTCGCGAGCTTCGACATGTCCAGCCTGCCGGACGGTCATTCCTACCAAGTTACGTTTCAGATGAACACGCCCGACCTTAGCCAGTCGTATACGTATCCGGCATACCGTATCGTCAAGACGCCAGGCTCGCAACGGGCTTCCCTGCCCGTGAGTTTTGACCAGCAGAACCGTTTCCTGCTGCACGGCCAGCCGACCTTCCTTTTGGGCGTGTACGATTCCGGCATGGGATATGATACCGACGAGGCGACCTGGACGAGCCAGTTCACCACCCAGCGGCGTTTGTTCGAGCTGCCCATCAACTTTTACCTCAACTACTGGTACGGCGCGGCTCCCAACAGCTCCATACTGCCGATGATGGATGCTCTCCAGCAGCACGGCATTTACAACCTCACCAATGCCAACTGCTCGGGAAGCACAACGGTGGATCAAATGGGGGCAAACTGGTTCCTAAACGGACCCAATTCGGTCATCCAGCAGCGGGGCGCGCACCCCGGCTTCGGCGGCTTCTATGCCGCCGATGAATGCATCCCCGGCCTGGTTTCCAACGTGTTTGGCCACTACCAGTTGATGAAAGCCCTGGATCCCGGAGGCATGGTGCTGGGCACGCTTCTTCCCGATGCCAATGTGCCGGAATGGCGCGATGCCGTGGATGTCTTAGCTACGGACCCATACCCCCTCTTCGGAGCGCCGCCGCCAGCAGGGTACCCGCTCTCGATGGTAGCGAAAGCCGCCCTGAGCACTCAGAATGCAGTGATGGGCAGCCGCCCCTTTGTGACCGTCATCCAGTTCTTCCAGTTCACCTCCAACAGCCGCTGGCCGACACAGGCGGAACTGCGCAGCATGAGCTACGCGGCCATCGTAGGAGGTGCTAACGGGCTGTTCTACTGGAGCCTGGGGGCGGACGCGCTGGCGTACATTTGCGATGGCAGCGATGCTAACCACTCCCCATCCGGATCGGGATCGTGGTGCCAGGCCAAGATCGATAATTTCACGAACCTGCAGAACGTGATCACCGAAATCCAGGCCCTGACGCCCGCGCTCACCATGCCGGACCGTCCCGGCCTGCTGGCGGCCAACAGCAACTCAACCATCCTGACGCGCGTGAAGTATAACGGCACAACCGCATACCTGATTGCGTATAACGCATCCAATTCGGCACAGTCGGCAACCTTCCAGTGGGGCCAAGGCTTCGCCACGATCTCGGTACCTCAGGAAGCACGAACGATCCAGCCGAATGGCAGCAGCTTTACCGACACGTTCCTCTCGAACGGCGTCCACGTCTACGTGATTCAGTGACGATGCCGGGCAAGGGGCGGCAGAGGTTCTCATCTGCCCGCCCCTTGGCCCCCGCCATGCTCGCGGGTCCGGCCTCCCGGCGTTCCCTCGACTCACCGGCACGTCGAGTGGAGTATGCCGCCCTATGCAGGTACGCCGTTGTTCCGTCGTACTTCACACGCTTCGGCTGATGCACAGTGCGGGACGGACGGGGTTCGTCCACTCGCCCCACGAAGGGGCGCGCTGCCTGCGACTGCCCCCGCGCGCTGCGCGCTTCCCAAGGGGAGCGTACCAGCCTTCAATCAATGTAACCTCAGGCTACTCCGGCGAAACACTCTCTATCTTACGTTTGACCTCAGGAATCGATAACAGCCGGCTGTATATCCGTTCAGCAACAAATCTATTCCCCGCAACGGAGTAATGGCCTTTTGCTTCTATGTACTTGGTGCTGTCCTGTTGAATGAACATCTCACCCACCTGTCGCACCGGCAGCGCCAGAAAATCCGGGAGCAGATCGATCACAGCGATACTGCGCGCACTGGCTTCAGCGCCGATCCATTGGCGCCAATCTTTAGATTCGGACCGGTAACATTCTCCTTCGGTGGGCAGGTAAACGAATACGAAGACACGATTCCTCGACCGATCGAGGTCGCGAAAAGAATCGAGCATGCGCAACACGACCTGGCGTTGCTGTGCCGCGGACTGGCTCGGCACACCGGATGCGGCGTCGTGCCGGGCGGGGGTGAATCTCTTGAATTTCCGAATCAGTCGCCGGAGGACTGAGATAGACCTCACCTGATCGAGCCGCTGATAGATAGATACCAGTCTGGCCCGCCATAACCCCTTTGGCACAGGGGTGTTCCCGGCCACCAGTTGACCCTGGTCCAGCCTTAGTACGGGCTTCTTGTAACCGAGGAATTCGTCGCTCTGCATCCGGTCAAAATCATCGCCGATCACCGCGACCACATGCACGTCCGCGTTAAGGCGATCGATGTCGCGCCTATACCACAAAAAGATCTGATCGGCTCCAAATCCGCCCTGTCCCATGTTTACGGTCTGGAGCCTGCGATCGCGAGATTCGAGCGTCTGGCACCAGGTCTCGTCGTTGCTGACTCCGTATCCAAAGGTGAATGAGTCGCCCGAACAAAGTACCCTGAGCTTCCCTGCAGGAACCTTCTGACTAAAGTCCTCGTTACTCCGATAACCCTGAGAGTTAATTTTTACGTACTTTGAAGTCCCGTACATATCAGGAATGTAAATGCCGGGAACATTGCTCCAACCCAACTCGCTGTCGTAGCGCGTATGCAGTCTCTCGGCCATGATAGGCGCCGCGGCAAAGTCTCTTATCGCCAGAGTGATGCTGCACACACCCTCGAATAGGAGGAAAATCAGAAAGGCTACAAGAAACCCGAAGACAACATTCCTGAGTGTCTCGAATGGACTTCCCTGCCGTTGCGTCCGAAGGTTCGCCGCGTTAACCTCCTGCGATGCCATCTTGTCCTCGGGCGTGGTATTCGGTCCTGTCATCCCGAACGAACCCAAAACCGCGAAGTCCTGAGTTTTCCGAGCATCTCACGAACACCTCTACTCCCCACGCCGGCTCTTCGACCACTCTCTCCGCCTACCTTTTGGGCTTTCTGGCCAGTAGCAATTATACTCCCCTCCGCTTCGATTGGAGATTTTTCTCTCATTTCATCCATCCCGAGCCACTCCGGCAGCCTAGGAAGGGGGCCACTTGTGGCTCCTCCAAGCGCGCAAAATCCTGGAAGTGCCTGATTTCATGCGATTTCTCAGACAAGTGTCCATTTCCTCCGCCCTCGCCCCGGTCAACGACCAGTTGTCGATCCGCTTCGGCAGCACCAGCCGGCGCCAAAGGTCCCCAGGTTGTAGGCCCTCACGCTCAGCCACAGCCTAGTGTACCTGGATGCCGAATCGCTCCCGGACTGCACCAATGTCTCCAGTTTGTCCCACAGACGGATCGGGCTTTCGTGCGAGATGGCGACAATCGGGTCTGTCTCGGCCAAAAACGCAAGGAAGCCTCGATCGCGGAAAGGCTCGATCGCCGAAGCATTCCCATTCCAGGCAATCCAGCATTGTCTGAAGCAGGCGGGCATCACAGCCGAACAACTGGACTGCGCCGCTTCATAAGGTATTAGGGTCTTCGAGCTGCTCACTCAATTTGTGGTCGGTAGATGCTGATCGGTCCGAGTGCGAATGCCGGGCGGCCGCGGCGAAGTTGATCGTCCAAATCAGACCGGTCGATCGTGACAATAGTACCTGGCCACTTCATGATCGGCGAAGATCCCAAGAGAGCGTGCCGTGAAGAGTTCCGGACCTCGATATACTCGAATTGAACGTTGGGTGCTGCTTCTCGCACCAGGATTCGCAGTGGGTATTCCCAGCTATTGCCACCGCAAACAACTCCGACCCGGGCAGATGGCGTCGTAGACAGTTCGGCCGCGGCGGCCACGTAAGGGCCCTGCCAATCGGCACTTTCTTCGAAGTACTGCGCCGTTCTATCTCGAAAGAGGATGCTTGAGTGCATTGAGAGTAGTGGCCTCGTGGCGTTCCTGGTGGCCGGCAGCACACCGACCACCAACAACACTATTCCGACGGCGAGCGACGATCTCCGAAGGCCCGTCAGACTGAAAGCGACCCCCATAATCGGAGTTGCCGCCACGAACAATGGCAATTGAAGGCGGGAAATCCAAGGCTGCCATTTCAAGAACGCGCAAAATAAGAGGAGCCCGGTGCAGACGCATACCGCGTAAATCCGGTTCCTAGATCCGCCAGGCGCAGACCAGAGACAGATCACAATTGCCAGCCCTCCTAACAAGACATGCAGAGGGTTTCCGGCGGTGTCCTCATGAAGGGCTGGTCCTAGAAATCGGAAACGCGTATGCGCAAAAGTGGTCCGCCGGTCGTTGATGTCCCATCTGATGAGTTGATGGAATCGCTGCACTACCCCCACGACTACGCCCCTTCCACGCGGCAGCCCTGCTGCGTGGACGGCCACGTTGCGAACGACATTGGAAGCAATGGCCGCCGGGGAATGAACCTCGTTCTGGTAGGCATCTTCGTCCGGCGGTTCCAGCAATGACCCGAAAGTTCCCCAGTTCCGCTGGAAATGCGAAGCGTTCACGGCGACAATGCAGAAGGCCATCCAACTCAGTACGGCGATGGCCCGCATCCCGTGCCGGCGGTACATCGAAGCGCCAATCCATATAACGAACGGCGCAGCGAATAACAGTCCACTCATTTTGGTGAGCGCGACCAAACCCAAAGTTGCTCCTCCAAGCGTCGCGTTCCCCCAAGTAACACGCTCATTCATCAGATCCATCGCAACATTCACAAAACACAGAAGCCAGAAAGCGGTCACGTAATCGTTCTGTGTGCTGGATCCCTGCAAAATCCCCATTGGGATCGTAACGCAGCATACGGATGCGAACAATTGCCCCTGGCCAGTGGCTCCAAGTTTGCTGGCAACCCTCGATACTCCGATGACACTTCCCAACATTGAAATGCATTGGACACAAGCCGAGAAGCGGTCTCCGCCGGACAGAATTTGAAGATGCAGGATCACGAATTCGGCCCACGGGCCCAAGTACAACTGCCGGAGGTCGTGAGTGGGATAGTTCCGGAGGGAATGATGATCCATCCAATTCAAGACTCGCGTCAGGTGGTAAGTCATCGAATCAAAGTTGTTCGGAGCGGAAATCAAAGCCACGCAGGCTGTAATGAAGAGAATCACACCAATTCCGCTTAATAGAATTCTTTGAGACGTTTCCCGAGGTATTCCGGAAAACACTGATCGCACAGAAACCATCACTGCTCGTGGCTCCGAGACCCAAAAGAGAACGGCGGCACCGACCGAGATCAGAAGCCAAGCGGTTACCAGAGGCCAGAAGGCGAGCTCTTCAAATAGGCTAAGACCTTCCGTAAGTGCGGTGATCGCGATACCCCAGACTGCCCAAGCGGCCAAGAAGGCATCGCGCCAATCGGGGAGTCGCTTGCTTAGTATCCCGAAGAGACAGAGCCACAGTGGAAGTATCAAAAGCGCGAGCATTTGGTCACGGGCCAACTCCCAAGCGCCTTCACCAGTTTACACTGGGGCGGCGAATCTACAGGCTGAGAGTTTTGACCGGGATTTCCGTTTTGGCTCCCGGTTTCCAGTCAGCATATCACAAGCCGAGGCGATGCAACACCCAAACGCCAACTTCTGGTCCGCGTCGGCCGGCGCAGCGCCTGAGGTTCTACCCGCCGTCTTGGACCCGGCGCGCTGTGGAAATGACGGGCGGTAGTAGCGCGGCTCGCGCACGCCGCACCGTTCCGCCACTTGGTTACAACCGGGGCGGTTACACCAGCTTGCCGCGCGTGCCCGGCGGCAGTTCCATGTGCACTCGCCGAGCACCGCAACGAGAGCCGCGATTATCGGTACCGGTACAACGTCACGCGCTGGATCGCGCGTTCGCCCCACGAAAGGCGCACGACGCTTTGGGAGGAATCGTCGCCCCCGAGGAAATGCGTCGCCACCCACTTGCCGGTCTTGTCAAACCGGCCCGCTTCCTGCTCGGCCAGACCGGCAATCGGCGGCCCCGGCGTGTCCGGCGTGAAACTGATCATCACATTATTGCCCGCCACCAGGTACTCGTCCGGGCCGGCCGCCATGAATAGACCGTAGCCGATCAGATCGGGTACGACATTCTGCTGGCCGCGGCCGCGTGGCAAGCCCACGTTCAAGATGTAGTTCCCCAATTTCACTTTTTCGTCCGGTTTCTGCTTGTCCAACACCACTCCCGCGATCGTGCCTTTGCTCTGGTGCTCCAGGATCTGAGGAGCGATTTGGGAAAGGGTCAAGAACGCCTGCGAAAGCGCCTTGGCTTCGTATTCGGGAGGCACCGGCGGGAGTGGCTTGCTAGAGCCGGGCCCGCCAAACCCGAACAGCCGTGTGGGCGCATCCATGCCCGCCGGCGTATGCCATGCCGGCGAATTGATGCCCGTCTTTGTGAACCAGTCCAGCAAGCCGTCATTCCCCATCCCGGAATAACCGATGGCGCGTTGCTGGCCGATGGCATAGAAGGCATGGCCGGCGCCAACTTCACCGTCCGCCGCTTCGACCGTGAAGAACGGAACGGCGCGGGCGTAGCGCGTGGTGATATCGACTATGTGATTCGCGGCGTCCTGGCGCCCCATGTAAGCATCGGGGCAGGACATGTCCACCGCCGGAGCGCCCGCTTTCAAGATGTCGATCACGTGGTCAAACGCCTCGCCACGCGGACCCCTCCCCCAGCCTCTAATGCCCCACACATTCACGAACATGGGGACCGGGTATTCCTTCTTGCCGGCCTCCGCGACGCGATTGATATAGCGCGCATAGTGCCAGACCATGAAGATCTCGTCCGCCTCCGGACCTTTGCCGAATACCTCTTCCCACGTCCCGGAGGTCTTGAAGCCGGCCGCTTCCCAGACTTTGTGGAGATCCGGTTGCAACTCATCTTTGTGCTTCTGGAGGTAATCCATCAGCTCGGCCGGAACCGGCGCCGCAAATGCTTTTTCTGCCAAATCGGACCGGTCCCGCGAGTCGCCGTTGATGCCGATTTCATTCTCCACTTGAGCCATGATCACGCGGTGCGTCCGGTCCACTTCGCGGATGTGGCGCATCAGGGCCGCAAACGCCCGGGCATCCGCTTCCGAGTTGTTCTCGTTAAAGGTGGAGAGGGCTTCGATGGTTCTGCCGCCCTTGATTTGTGCGCGCGGGAAATGATCCTGGTCGGCCTTCACCCACACCGGCACGAATTGGGACTCGCCGTTTTTCCAGCTTCCGAACCACACCAGGACGACGTGCTGGCCGATCTGCCGGGCGTCCTCGATGGTCGCATCCATGATCTTGAAGTCGTACTTGCCTTTCTGGGGCTCGATCCAGTTCCACCCCACGGCAATGTCCGAGGTGTTCTGGTGCGTGTCGGCCTGCACCTGTAACATGTACTTCAGGTACTCGAGGTTGGATGGTCCGCTGGTGGGCGGTTCCGCGCCCAGAACGAGGAAAGGCTTCCCGTCGACGATCAACTGCGTGGCCAAGCCGCGCCTCTCCAGATGGGGAACGGCCGAATCCGCGGGTCTGGTTTGCGCATACGCTGCGGAGATTGCCAGGGCGCAAACCACGGCGCCGCCGGCGCGAATCGAAATTATCATTATGTTGCTCCTCTTGCCATCCCGGCTGGGCATAACGCCCGCCGAAACGTCACGGAAGCCCAGACGGGCCGTAACGCCGGACGAACTGACTTAGCCAGGATTTCCATTGTGCCGTCCTGGTTCGGTGTTGATTATACATCCAACCGCCCTTTGGGAGCTGGGTTCCCTCATGTTCCGCAATTCGCGATTGACTCGAAGGGGCGTCATCCGCGAACGTTGAATGCGCTTCGCCTTTACGGGCTCGCGCGCCAGGACGCGGGGTGATCGGCGGCTTTCCGTCGCAGCAATACGATCAGCCCGAACGCAGTCGCGAGAAGCAGCACACTGGCAGGCTCAGGGACGCTGGCAGGCTCAGGGACGCCATCGATTTGGAACTGGAGTTCGGGGTTTGGCCCGCCGACGGGCGTCCATCCACCGACGCCCAGGGGCGAGGTCGTAAAATCGGTCGGAACCGGCTGGCTGCCTCCCTGCTCCCAACCGATTTCAGTGAAGCTGTCGACGGGCGTCAAGACCAGCCAGTATTGTGTTCCCGCCAGTAATTCAGGGTTGAAGCTGGATTGGGCCGGAACAATGCCCCCGAGCGGTGTTGCCGGAGCTGTCAAATCTGTCCCGAACTGTTCGATTAACGTGCCTGGGGCACCGGCCAGATCCGAGAACAAGGAGACGTTGAAATGAGGGTCGCCGCCGAAACCCAGAACTTGAAACACTACTATCTGGGCGTCGGCTAGCGAACCCGAGACAGAGGGGGTGAACGCGGTCGCGAGCGATACGCTGCCGAAGTTGGACCCCGCGACGGCGTCCCCGCCGCAGCAGGGGCCAGTCAAATTGGTAAAAACGTCGGCATGCAAAGGCGCTGAAGAACTTGCAAGAGCGCTCATGAAGCTGACGACCGCCACCCAATGCCGTACACAGAGAAACCGAAACATATAAGCCTCCTTCGAATAGTCTCGTAAAGCCTGGCGCTGAGACAGCTCAGTTCGGGCAATTCTTCGCAGCGATTCAAGAATCTCCATTTTGGCATCCTCGCCGGCATCCAATATACACCCAATCACCTGGGCGGATGCTGGACTTGCCGCGGAGGCTGCTCGATAGACTGATCCGCTGGGCCGCAGCACGCGGATTCGCCGGGCGCCAGCTCGTTACCGGGCGTTGCTCGCCGGCAGCCCGACTGGCACTGCTGCGCTGGCACCGCCGCGTAGTTATCAGAATTTGAAGTGCAGAGCCAACTGTAGGATTCGCGGATCGGCTGTGCTGGAGATCTGGCCGAAGCTGGGATCGCCGATGTTGGTGTCGGGGTTGGAGAACTGCGCCGAATTCAATAGATTGAAGGCGTCGACGCGGAATTCCAGATCGTATCCTTCTTTCACGACGAAGTGTTTCGATAGCGCGAGATTGACATTGAACGCGCCGGGGCCGCGCAAAACGTTGCGGCCCAGCGTACCGTAGGTGAACTGGTTCATGAGCGAAGCCGGGTTCGCCCCGTTGACCAGCTCCTGGTTCAGCGCCACTTCCCGTGCGTTGGAAAAGCTATTGGGATTGAACCAGTAGTTGCCGCTTTGGTTGCCGCCGGCGTTCGCATTGTTGATGGTCTGGAAGTTCTTGGCGTTATAATACACGACGGGCGACACCAAATCCGCGCGGACCCATTGCGGGTCGCCGACGCCGGAAGGCCCCGGCGTTATCGGTGACGGCGAGACACTCGGAAACGCAAACACATCCAGCGGGAAACCGGAGCGATAAGTCACGATCGGGTACAGCGTCCATCCTTTGGTGAGTTGCGACGGGCCCTTCTGCCAGAGTTTTTCAAACGGCATTTCCCATCCGCCCGAGAGCGAGAGGGCCTGCCGGATGTCGAAGTCGCCGGACGCCATGAATTGGTAATGGTTGTAGTAGGGCACTGAGGTATTGCGCTGGCGATAGCCCGATTCGTTGTCGATTTCGTGCGACCAGGTATAGGCGAACTTGAAGAACGTATTGCCCAAGCTGGAATTCGACATACGCTTGGTCAGGTCGAACTGCAGGCCATCGTACTTGGCGCGGCCCACGTTCTGGAACTCGTTCATGAAGGTGTAGTCGCCCTGAAAGCCCGGAGTCAGGTTCAGGACACGCGTATCGGTGCCGCGCACGAACGGGTCGATGTCGACCAGTCCGGTGAGCCCGTGTGCCTGGTAGCCGACATGACCTGCCTGAAGCGTGAGGTTGTTGACCAGTTGCTGCTGCACGGTCAGGTTGTACTGATAGATGTACGGCGTCCTGATGTGCGGGTCGACGTAGAAGGGGTCGGCGCCGCCGATGGGCAGGTAACCCGCGTCGGCGAAGTTCACGTTGTGGTCAACCGGCTTGGAAGGGAACGGATTCACGGAGCCGGCGGCGGCATAGGGGTTGGACAGAATTCCCGGGTCGGAGACAAAGCCTCCCGCAGGCGCCGAGAAGTCCAGGAAAGCCGCCCCGAAGAACGGCGACTGCCCGTTGAACTGGAGGTTATCCTCGGCCTTCAGAATGTCGTAGAACACGCCAGCGCCTCCGCGGACGCTGGTCTTGGCATTGCCGAAAACGTCCCATGCGAAGCCGGCGCGGGGCGCCCAGTCCCTTTTGTCGGGGAAATTCGCGCCAGTCGGCGCGTTTTTGTCGCCGGGAAAAAGCAAGCCCAGGGGCGCGCCGGGAAAGACGGTGGACTGCTGGCCCGGAATGAAGGAAAACGATCGCCCATGGGTGTCGTACTTGGGTTGGTTGTATTCGTACCGCACGCCATAGTTCAGGGTGAAGTTGCGCGTCAGCTTCACGGAATCCTCCACGTAACCGGCCATGGAGTAGGAGCGAATGTTGGTCGGGGCGTTGGGATACTCCTGGAAGTCGTCCGGCAGTCCCATCAGGAAGTCGGCGCGGTCGTTGCCCGAGCCGATCCCCGTACCCGGTCCGTAGAAATCGAACTCGCCGTTCAGGTAATACCCGTAAATCATCGCGTCCCGGTAATTCGAGTAGTAGATCCCGCCCTTGATCGAGTGCCTGCCCTTGTTCCAGGCGAGGTCGTTCGTGAAGGTAATCGTGTTATCGACTATATTCGCCGGGCCGAACGGATTAAAGCCCGCAAACATGCCTGAGCCCAGGAGGTCGATATTAGTGGGACCGTCCACGAGGTCCGGCGTGATGTTGATCCCCAACTGCGAAGGGCCGGGCGTGGTGCCGATCGGGTAGTTCTGGTAATTGTTGTTGCGCTGGCCGGTGAGGCGCGCCACATCGAGCAGCGCCGGCGTGAAGGTATGGGTGTAGGTGATGCTGGCGAAGTACGCGGAAACGTCGTCGGCGATCGGATAGCCGTTGACGGTGGTAGCGCCCGCGGCGCCGGAGTACGGCACTGTGCTGGGCGTGTCCTGAGCGGCCATGGTGGCGCTCAGGGTGTCCCGACTACCGAGAGTCCAGTCGAGTTTGCCGAGAAACTCGTTGCGGTTCGCCTGCGACGTGGCCTCGGGGAACACATACCCGGCGGAAGAAACGGGGATCAGGTTGTTCTTGAAATAGTTCAGCGCCACGGGACTGATCCGCGTAGGGTCGATGATGGCCTTGCCGGCCAGCGACGGGTTGCTCTGAAAGTAGGGGTTGCTTTCCAGAAATGCGGCCACCGCGGGATCCGGACCGCCGTTGGACGATTGGGAAAAATTCCCCTGCTCCTCCAGCGGCGTGAAGGTCGTAACCTTGCCCGAGGCCGCGTTGGCGTTCTGTTTCTGCCCCTCGTAAGAGAAAAAGAAAAAGAGTTTGTTGCGCCCGTCCACGACGTGCGGCAGGAATATCGGGCCGCCGATGGTTCCACCATACTGGTTCCGCTTCAAAACCTGGCGCGCGATCCCTTGTTCGTTGTTGAAGAACAGGTTGGCGTCAAGATCCTCGTTGCGCAGATAATCGAACGCCGTGCCGTGCAGCGTGTTGGTCCCGCTCTTGGTCACCACGCTGACCACGCCGCCGCCGTTGCGCCCGTATTCGGCCGAGTAGTTGCTTTCCAGGACGCGGAACTCCGCCACGGCATCGGGATTAGGATTGATCACCACATCGTTGTTGATCAGATGGTTGTTGTTGCCACCGTCAAGCAGGTAGGTGACCGAATCGGAGCGCATGCCGCCGATCGAATAGGATCCCGCCTGGCGCGAAGCGTCGCTGTTCTTGGCGGTCGCGCCAGGTTGCGTGCCTAGCAGGTCGAGCGTGTTGCGCCCATTGAGCGGCAACTCGAAAACGGCATTTCCGTCGACCGTCGTACCCATGGTCGAGTTCTCGGTCTCCACGGCGCTGGCAGCGCTTTCAACCGAGATCGTGTCCCTCGTGTTGCCCACTTCGAGTGTCAGATCGACACGCAGAGTCTGGTTGATTTCGAGCGGGTTCTTCGCCTGCACGACCAGGCGCGCGAAGCCCGGCGCCTCGGCTGCGACCTCGTACAGGCCGATCGGCAACTGCGAGACCTGGTAGAAGCCGTCCTTGTCGGTCGCGGTCTGCCTGGAGATCTGCGTGGCGATGTTGGTGACGGTCACTTTCGCCCCGGCAATGACTGCCCCCGTCGGGTCTATAACGTTGCCCGCGACCTTTCCCGTTGCGTCCTGGGCCTGAAGACCAGCGGCCAGGGGAAAAAACAAAGCCAATAACAATCCGGTTCTTACGCTGACGATGCGACGAATCATATCATTCCTCAAAACATGTTTCCTCAAACGTTGGAGAGGGCTTCTGGCGCCTGTTGGCCATGGGCAACCCAAGGGCCATCACAACAAACGAGGCAGTTGGCACGCTCGGGCGAACGCGACCCCCAGTGCAGCCGTCACAAACCGGTCCAAAACGATAAAGAGAATTCTAACACTTTTTATCGAATGCTTCCACGGGCTGATAGCCGATGAAACCGGACTGGAGATTTCGGTGTGTCACTTCCCACCTGGTACCAGACGCGGAACGGCCGGCGGTCCTGGCTGAGATCGCCGCGCTTCGCCACGAAATCGAAGCATCCGACAACGAAATGCGCCGTGACCAAACGGAGACTGACATCATGGCAGACATCGATGGAAATTCACTCACTGCGGAAGAGTTGGAACACGTCAAGAAATTCCGCGAAGCTCATGCGAGTAAGGTCGGGCAAAGGGAACGGTTTGAGAAAATTACAACACACACCTACACCGTTGCTGGGACTGCACTCACTCGCCATTCGGCACGCCGATCACGATGAAGGTTGCGAAGGCGCGCAAGCAACAGATACTGCCGAACCTGGACCGTCACGCCGAAGCCGCGGGCGCCAGCACTGTTACGTCCACCGCCCTCGCGCTTGAACAAAACGGGGCCGGTTTCGAGGAAAGTGATGGCGAGGCCCGGCGGGCGGAGGACACAGTCGCCACGCCCCCCTACGCCGTGGGAGCCAGATCCCGCTTCCGCACGCTACGCAGCACGCCGAGCGCGATGGGCACGGCGCCGGCGAGCATGCGAAGATCTGCTGGGGAGTGAGCCGCCGGCCCGCCTGCATCTCGATGCGCGTCAAAGCCGGACTCACGGCCGCCCCTCTGTGCTTCCAGTGATCGCTTTGCCAGCTTACCGCAAAGCTCTCACCCATCAATCGAATTCTTTCTTCCTCTAGCTGCCTTACGTTGCAAACACAACACCTAGGGCGGCGACCCGGTCAATTCCCAATTCCCACGGAAATTGGGGGGGGACCCTGGAGGACACTCAGAAACGTATTCTTGCGAGGCGGTGGCGGAGTTTTGATCTGCCGCTTTGGACGAGAGCCAGCATAGCCGCAGCGGGTTCACTGAAATGGCACCCCGCCCTTTGGGACCTACGGGCGATTGAACTCCCGCCGAGTCCCAGAGCTTATCGGTACCCGCGTGAGAGTGTTCCCCTCTACTTCGACGAAGTAGGTGGTCGAGTTCTTGTACACGCCGTTGCAGTCCCCCTCGCACCCAAGGTCCTGTTGCTGTAAGACAAGCCGGCCTGCTTGGTCGACCGTAATTGTCAGCTTCGCTGCTAGAGTTTGATTAAGAATCTGACCGTCCCCTGTACCTTGGTGCTCAGGAAACTGCCTGCGACATTCGTCGCCGTTGTCACTAGCGTCCTGCTTGGTGTTAAGTGTAGCGAATCTGTTATACGAGCTATCGCCGATAAGCTCAGCATCCTTCAATCCAGATTCTTCAAACGTATAGCTTTGCCGGTAGGAATCAGAAAATAGCATACACACCTCATCGACGCTCACGTTAGTTCGAAACTCCTTCCAAGACCAAAAACCCAATGCTTGGCGGAGCTTGCTCTCAGTGGCCTCGCGTTGGGCCCGCAACGCATCATCCTGTTCTGCTTTCTTGCGTAGCTTGTACTCCAACTCGCCGATCTTGTCCTGGACCTCGGCCCTTCCCGGAACTGCCTTATCATACTTCCGATACAGCGCGAGGCTTTCATCTAGCGCCCCGACGCATTCTTTGGCCTTAGCAGTAAAGAATATCCAAATCGGATCATTCTTCCCATGTGACGACACCTCATCGAGGGCCTCCGCCGCCGCTTTACAGTCGTGGAACTTATCGAGGGCTACCCTAGCCTCCGTGAATAAGTCAGCATCCGACCGCTGTGCATGAAGACTCGTGGGCCAGAATACGGCGAGCGCGGCACAAAGACTCAGGCTACTGAGGCTGTCTGCTTTATTGATCATTCTCTATACCTCAACAGTCTCGCTCTCTATCTAAGCGACCTCAGATAAGAAGCCAGGTTGGCCGTTTGAGTCAAGACCTTCTCATGCTCATAAGAAAGCATGTCGTAACAGGCTTGATTGCCAAACTCGCGTTCCATTATTATTCCTTGCTTGTCTTCATTAAGGTGCTTGATTAGTTCAAGAATCTGGCCATGAATGTCGTCGAGCCGGACACGCGTGTCGGTGTATTCGGATGAGTTCACGCTCGCGCTCCGCATGGTGCTTATATCTCTCGGAATCTCATTGACAAGGGACAACAGCGCGCTCCTGTGTCGTACGTAGGAATCAGAGAAAGTTGACAGAAGGGTTGGCTTCATGACGCCCAGAGCTACCTGGACCCAGAGGTCAGAAAAGAGGCCGGAAAGGCCAGTGTGCTGCTCCTCAACAATATGTTTGATGACCTCATCACTTGGCTCATCTAGGTCCCTGTTTGGCGAGATTGGCAGTTGACAAAAGCCCTCGACACAGGTATATCCTGGCGCCATTTCCTGGCACTCCTTATCCGAGGTACAACGTAGCGAGATACGACCCGGGTCAGATGACAATCCGGGCACTCGCGGGAGGCGCGGTCGCGATGCGTGTGCGTCGGCCAGCTTCGCATCCTCCACGCTACATTGGCACTGAAGTCTGGCAAGCTCTTCGGCGCGGGTCTGTCGGACATTCTGGTTGGCCCCAGCAAATTTCCGAAGTTGGTCGATCGCCGAGGTAGGATCCTTGTGCCAATGGTTTGCTGGGCAGATGGGCGGCGGACCTCCCGCCTGGCAGGTTCCGGGATGGTATTCTACCCATCCGAGCGCGGCAGAGCAGTATCGATTGCGGACTTGTGTCCACGCGGACCCGTCGTCGGCTCTCCATTGTGCAATGCGGCTCTGCTGCACCGCCGTGCAACGATCCGAGACGTTCATGCCGACCGCGGATGGGATTCGGGTGGCAATGGTCTCGTCGCGTTTTACGCGGGTGAAGGGATCGCCCAGAATTGCACAGGATTCCGGATCGGTTGCCCCCATATTGCTTGAATTGGCTTCCAGGTTCTGCGCAAGAGCGGTGTGATGGGTAGGGAGGATGCAAAACGACACACATGCGACCAAAACCAGGATCATGCGGCCGGGGCGCTTGAGGGTCATTGTTTTCAAAGTGTCAGCCCTGTAACGGAAGATGCAGTGCGCGGTTCTTGCGTCGCAATATGAAGTAGTTCGAATTCTGCGCAGTTGTACTATTTAGTACTAAAGCCGGGATAGCCTTGATGTGGATGGAGTTGTCGAAATGCGCCGCTTCTCGTCCGCTGCGCGCGGGCGTGCGGCGATTTCGTCAAGAGCGCGCCGCTTCGCTTCCATCCGAACGTTGGACTAACGCGAGAGCATGGCCCGCGAGACGTGTCCGGCGATGCTCATGATCGCCTCGTCGCCGGCACCAGACTCAGAGAGCTCCGAAACCAGCGTGCGGCGGTTAGCCGATCCGTCCGGTGTGCGAAACCGCTACCTCGTATCCTGCTTCCGCGAGGTGCTGTGCTATTATATCGTCTAGGAAGAAAGCATACATTTAGGAAGAATCTGTAAATGGCTTTGAACATCATGAACGCTCAGGCCGACGAGTTGGCGCGCGCGCTGGCCGCTCGCACCGGCCAGTCGATCACCGACGCCGTAGTGAATGCGCTCCGGGAGCAACTGAAACGCGAGACGGGACGCAGTCTCGCGCCCCGCTTGGCGGAAGAGCTGCGCGCTATCAGTGAACGATGCGCGGCTCTGCCGGACTACGACAAGCGCAGCCCTGAGGAGATCATCGGCTTTGACGAGCACGGATTGCCGGCGTAATCCCAATGGTGATCGACACATCTGCCATTGTTGCGATTCTACTGAAGGAACCGGGCTTTGAACGCTTCATCGATTCCATTGCCAGCGATCCGGTGCGCTTGATATCGGCGGTCAACGCCTTGGAGTCCGCGATTGTAATCGAAGCGCGGAAGCGCGACCAAGGCGGGAGCGAGCTCGACCTGCTGGTACATAAGGCCAAGATCGATATCGTGCCGTTCACGCCGGAACAGATGGACGAGGCAAGAAGCGCTTGGAGGAAGTTCGGGAAGGGCAATCATCCCGCAGGGCTGAATTTCTGCGATTGCTGCGCCTATGCGCTTTCGAAGGTCTCAGGGGAACCGCTTTTGTTCCAGGGGGCTGACTTTCCGAAAACGGACGTAGTCGCGGCGTGAAACTCCCGCCTACGTCAGCCCCGACCTCTCGAGCAGCGCCTGCGGGTCGGGGTCTCGTCCCATGAAGCTGCGGTATAACT
Source organism: Bryobacteraceae bacterium (assembly GCA_049515735.1). Lineage (GTDB taxonomy): Bacteria > Acidobacteriota > Terriglobia > Bryobacterales > Bryobacteraceae > Fen-178. The sequence continues at coordinate 34,138 of JBEKTU010000015.1, read as the reverse complement.
CCGCGGGGTCCTGGCTGTCTCCCTGGGAGAGGATCTTCTCGCGAAACTCAGTCCCGATCTCGCGGCTGAAGATGCCATGGTCCCGAAAACGGGTGAAGGCGTCGGCGTCCAGGACTTCGGCCCATTTGTAGGAATAGTAGCCGGCGCCGTAGCCCACCGGGCTGCCAAACAGGTGGGTGAAGGCCGCGATCATGGCGTGCTCGGGCGGCAGCGGTGCGGGCACGAATTCCTGCAAGAGGGTCCGCGTGTACTCGACCGCGCCTCCATCCCGCTCGGGTGAATAGCGGGTGTGCAGGAGCAGGTCGACAAAAGCCATACCGAGTTGCCGCATCTGGGCGTTGGCGGCGCGGAAGGTGCGCGCGAGCTTCATCTTTTGGAAGAGGCCGTCGGGGATTGGCTCGGCGGTTTCCCAGTGGCGCGCGAACAGGTCCAGCGCCTGGCGTTCCCAGCACCAGTTCTCCATGATCTGCGAGGGCAGCTCGACGAAATCCCACGCCACATTGGAGCCGGCCAGCGTGCGGATTTCCACCCGGCTGAGCAAATGGTGCAGCAGATGGCCGAACTCGTGGAAGATGGTCTCCACTTCGCGATGCGTGAGGAGCGCCGGCCGGCCGCCCGCCGGGGGGGTGAGATTCCCGCAAATCAGGCCCAGGTGCGGCTGGAATCCGCCGGCCGCGGGACCACCGGTGATCAGGGCATCCATCCAGCCGCCGTCGCGTTTGTTCTCGCGGGGATACCAGTCGGCGTAGAAGCCGCCCAGAAACGCGCCGTCGCCGTCGTGGACATTGTAGTAGCGAACCTGTAGGTCCCACACCGGCACGCCCGGCTCTTCGGACACGCGAATGCCATAGAGACGGTTCACCAGGTCGAACAGGCCGGCGGTCACGCGCTCGAGCGGGAAGTAGGGCCGCAGCGCCTCCTCGTCGAAGTCGTAGAGAGCGGCGCGCTGCTTTTCGGCGTAGTAAGCCACGTCCCAAGGCTCAAGTTCCGGAGCGTCCGGCCCCTCCAGAGACCGGCGGAACTCCAGCAGTTCCCGGTTCTCTTCCCCAAAACGCCGCTCGGTCTTGGCTTTGAGATCTTCGAGGAACGTCATGGCGCGGGCGCCGTTGTGGGCCATGCGATCTTCGAGCACCAGGTCCGCGAAATCCGCGAAGCCCAGCAGCCGCGCCTTCTCGCGGCGCAGATCGAGGATGCGGGCGACGAGCGGGCGGTTGTCCCACTGGCCCGCCGTCCCGCGCACCGAGTGGGCCAGGTAGACCTGCCGGCGGATGGCGGCACTGTCGAGATAGGTCATGACGGCGAAGTAATCGGGCGATTGCAGGGTGAAACGCCAGCCTTCCCGGCCTTTGCGCGCGGCGCTTTCGCGCGCCGAGGCGAGCGCCGTGGCGGGCAGCCCGGCCAGATCCGCCGGGTTGGCGATCAGGAGATCGAAAGCGTTGGTGGAATCCAGCACGTTTTCCGAAAACTTCGTGGTGAGCTGGGTCAGCTCGACGTCGATCTCTTCCAGCCGCTTCTTGCCCGGGGCGTCCAGGTCGGCGCCGTGACGGCGGAAATCGTCCACCGTTTTGTCGAGGTACCGCCGCCGCTCGCCCTCCAGGCCGGCGCCTTCCGGGGTGGCGGCATACGCCTGGATACCTTTCCACAGCCCTTCCTGAAGGGGGATGCCCGAGTAGAACGCGCTGACCTCCGGCTCGACCGCGTTGAACGCGGCGCGCAACTCCGGGTAGGTGGCCACGGCTTCGAGGTGCCGCACCACTCCCATGGCGCAATCCAGCGGCTCCGTCAGGTGGTCCAGTGCGCGCATGGTGTTCTCGAAGGTGCGCTCGCCGGGCTGGGCGGCGATGGCGTCGAGACGCGCGCGCGCCTCGCGCAGCAATTCCGCGGCGGCGGGCTCGACGTGCGCGGCGCGGATGCGGTCGAACGGAATTCGGAACTCGAGTGCAAGAAGCGGATTCGGCTGGCTGGGGTCGGGCACTCTATAAAGCGTAACAGGTGCGCGAAAAGAGCTACAAAATGGTTACCATAGAATGAGCATGGGTTCTGAAGAGAACGGGGTGACCCGTGGTGTGCCAGCCGAGGAGCGGCTCAATGTCTTCGCCCTGGTGATCTATATTCCAGACCCGCTGGGACAATTCCTGGACGACCTGCGGCGGGAACTGGCCCCCCAGTGCAATCCCCATGCGCACGTGAGCGTGCTGCCGCCGCGGCCGCTGGCGGTGGAATGGCAGGCGGCGGCCGGACAAGCCCGCGCCTTGATGGAGGGGTGGGCGCCTTTCGAAATTGAACTGGCTGGGCTTCAGATCTTTCCCGTCACCAACGTGATCTATATCGAAATCGGCGCCGGAGCCGCGGATCTGCGGCGCATGCACGCCGCCATGAACGCCGGCGCGCTGGAGTTCCAGGAGCCGTTTTCGTACCATCCCCACATCACGCTGGCGCAGGAGATTCCGCACCAGGAGGTCCGGACCATTTACGAACTCGCCCAGCGGCGATGGCGGGAATACCGGGGCAGCGGCGTGTTTCGGGTGGAGCGGACGGTATTTGTCCGGAACACGTTGAGCAATGGGTGGATCGACCTGGCCGAGTGCCGGCTGGGACAGTAGCGGTCAGGTAGGGGCGGATTCTTGAGACGTATTTCTTCGGGCGGCACTACAGTATTGAGACCTCAAAGCCGATATAGTGATAGAGGAGCGCGCGCTGTGCGCGGAAGGTGGGCCTTTGGATAGCGTCGTGGTTTGCGACACAGAACCGGTCGCCATGGAAGGGCTTCGAAGCCTGCTGGAATCGGCGGAGGGGCTGTGCGTCATCGCTGCCGAGACCTCACTGGTGGATGGTATGGACGCGGTGCGCGAGTTGCAGCCGGCCGTACTGGTCGTGGACAAGTCTTTCGGTATCCAAGCGGTGATGGAGTGCCTCCGGACCCTGCGGCGCGAGGAATTCCGCACTGCGGCGGTGGTGTGGAGCGTGGCACTCTCGGAGGCCGAGGCGTTGCGGTTGCTGCAAGCCGGTGCCGCCGGAGTGGTTCACAAGACTGCCCGGCTGGACACGCTGGTGGATTGCATCCGCCAGGTGGCTGGCGGAAGCACCTGGATGGAAGAAGATCTGGTCGCCGCACCGGACCAGCCGGTGCGCATTGGCCGCTCGGCCCTCACCGCGCGCGAACTGCAGGTGATGGAACTGGTAGAGCGCGGGATGCGGAACAAGGAAATCGCCATCGCACTGGGCATCCGCACCGGCACAGTCAAGATTCACGTGAAGCACATTTTCGAAAAGACCGGCATCCGCGGCCGGTACGGCCTGGCGCTTTCGGGGCTGAAACAGAAGGGTCTGAGGGCGGCGGGCGCGGCGGCCGGTGCAGGGGGCGGTTCTGCTGGGTGAGGTTTGCCTATTGAACGGCAATCGTAGCCGTGTTGGACGACTGGCCGCCGATGGTCAACACCACCGGCACGGCGTTTCCTGAACTGACTCCCAACGGTACGTGTGCATTGATCTGATTGAGTCCCACACAGCAGCCTGCCAGGCCGGCGAAGAAGTCCTGCGGACCGACGTTGATGCCGCCGATGGTCAGAGTCACCGGCGCAACCGTGCTGGACGCGCCCGCCGGCAATGCGCCGGTCGCAACGGCAGGCGTGACTTGCCCGAGTCCTGTGGCATAGAGAATCACCAGTTCTCCCGGCTGAGCCGGATTCTGAGTGGTAACCGCCGAGCCATCCACGTGCGTGATCGCGCCGACGCCCTTACCGTCCGACGTAGCCGTAAAAATGCCGGGAGCAACCGGGGCCAGAGTTATGGTCCCAGAGCTGCCCGCTTGCCCGGCTACAGAGACGGAGACCGTCGCTGAGGTTCCCGTCACCTCGAAAGGAATCTGGATGCCGAGCTGCGCCGGCGCGGCGTAGAAGATGGGCACCGGCGTGCCGTTGACGCTGACTTGAGCCCCGGCCATGGTGGTGCCCAACTTGCCGTTGCTAAATGTGGGATTACACGCCGGCGGCAGGCAGGATGTGCCATCCGTCAATTTGGTGCCGAAGAGTGCGGCAATCGATCCCGGAGCGACGGAAGGGAATTGGCTATAGCTGGCGTTGTTGACGATTCCACCGCTGTTGATCTGTGGTAGAACGGTTGGTGCAATCTTAGCGACGAAGCCGTGGTAGCAGCAGCCGCTGTTGCTGGCGGTCGTCTGGAATGCGCCGGGGGTCGTGATCAGGCCCGGGCCGACGATATTGCCGGCGAGATAGATGTTGCCGGCGGAGTCGACCGCCAGCCCGGCGGGATTCGTGTTGGCGAGCCCGCCGGATGCTCCGATGCGCGTGGAGAACAGCAGGTTAGCGCCCGCCGGGTCAAGCTCGGCGACGGTCACCTCCATGTACCCGGGAGTTACGGGCGGCTCAACAGGATTGACCAATGGGAAACCCGGACCGGCTTGCCCCATGATATAGATGTTCCCGCTCCCATCCAACTGGATGGGGCCCGTGAAGAATAACGCGTCGCTCGCATCGCCCTTGCTGTCTCCCACAAAGGTGGACCAGAGGATGGAGCTGCCGGTAGGATTCAGCTTGGTCACGTGGGCTGCCGCGCAGTTCTGCCCATTTGGCCCGCAGACTGTCGAATAAACGCCTTGCGTCACGGGAAAATCCGGAGAATTGGTGTATCCGACGATATAGGCATTACTGGCGCTGTCGATGGTGATGCCGCTGATGAAGTCGCTTAAGGCCTCAGTGTGCCCACCAAGGTAAGTGGAGTAAGCCAGCGTTGCTCCACCGGCGGAAGTGACAGGATTGAACTTCGCGACGAAGCCGCGCCAAGCCTCCACATAGGTTCCAGTGCTGCCCAGAGGAGCGGCGCTGGTCTGAATGACGCCGGCGGTGGTCGGCAGCTTGCCCGCCGAGGTCTCGCCGACCAGATAGAAATAGCCGTTGGCATCCACTGCGACCCCGGTGCCATACGTAGTGCCGCCGCCATTGAGGGGAGCGAGTCCGTTCAGGTCGCCGAAGATCGTGGAATACAGCAGTTGCGCGCCGGTGGGATCGAATGCCGTGACGAAGGCGTATTGCGGCGAACCTCCGCCAGTCAGGTCTCCGCCAATTACCGCGCCGCTGGTTGTTGGAAAGCAGGATTGGTATGGGGTGCAATACTCGTCTTCGTTGCCGGCAATGTAAGCGCGGCCGGCGCCATCCACGGCAATGGCAGTTGCGTACGCATTATTGGCGCCGCCCAGAAATGTCGAGTAGACAAGGCCGGTTCCGGTGGAATTCAGCTTGGTCACAAATGCGGAAATGTTACTGGCGTAGACTGTCTGGTACGCTCCGGAGGTTACCGGGAAAGTGGTCGAGTTTGTCTGGCCGGTCACGTAGGCACTGCCACTGGAGTCCACCGCTATGGCGTAGATGTAGTCATAGTTGTTGCCGCCCAAATAGGTGGAATAGACCAGCGAACTGCCATCCGGACTGAATTTGGTTACAAACGCCGAAGGCCATTGCCCGGGAAGGACGCCCGTCACTTTTGCCGGAGGCGCGCTTTCATAAGGGTTCTTCGTCGGGAAGTCGATCGAGTAGGTGTCGCCCGCCACATACACGCTACCCGCGCTGTCCACCGCGAGACCCTGCGACGTACCGACCTGAAGGTTACCGGGTCCGGTCGTCCACCCGATGTTATCGGTGGCGCTCCCGGCAAGATAGCTGGCATAGCTAAGCACGGGATCGATGATCAGCGCCCTGGAATGGTCGTAGCTGCCGAGCCGGAAGCGCACCTGGTTCCCGGCCACGGCGAACCACCCTTCGACGCTGGTCCTCTTGTCTCCATCCATCTGGTACAGCACCGGCTTCTTGAAGCTGGCCGGACCGTTGGAGGCACTCAGAGCCAAATTGCCATCCGCGTCGAGGCTGGCGCGGGCGCCGTCGATCCGCCAGGCGATGCGGCTGGGGTCGGCGCCGGGGGCGACGACAAAGTCGTACTCCAACTGGCGCTGATTGCCGTAAAAGACCAGATCCACGCCGGGGTAGATCTGGGCGTAGTTGACCTTGCCATAGGTGGGGATGCCGGAGCGCCAGTTCTTCGGGTCGTTGCCGATGAAGTAGCTCACCACGCCGGGCTGCGGGGCCAGTCCTACTGCGTTGGCCTTGGCGTTCGCCCCGATCAGGCTCATGCGCAGAGTGTCGACGGACGCGGCCGATGCCGGCTGTTGCCGCTCCAGGTTCAGGACGACCTTGCCCGGAGTGAGGAAGAGGGCGTAGCCGGAACCGCGCGAGAGAAACTGAACCGTGGAGGCCGCCTGCCCCTGGTTGGGCTCGAAACTCAACGGCACGCTCATGAGCTTCGCCTCGGGGCGGTTCGTGGACGCCGTGGCGGCGCGCGGCCAGCCAAGACCAAACGAGATCGAAATTACCGCGAGCGCCGTTACCGCCCAAAGCGCACGTACCCGGCGTGCAACCGAAGACTCTTCGCTTGTCATACTCGTTGTCCCTCTTTGTCCTCTCGGAGTTCATTGGCCGGGACTACCGTTTTGGCTTCCTGGCCACACCATCAAGCATAACTCTAATCGTATAACCGGAGCCGTTTCTCTCATTTCTTTCCATCGCGCGGGCCGGCTGCGGCTCCTCCGGGAGCGCCGCGGCTTGGGCGCCAATGCTATCCTAAGTACTTGATCCGCTTAGTCTCGCTTCGGCTCACGCTTCTGATTGCGGTGGCCTCCATCGCCTTCGCCCAACCCTCGGTCCTGCTCGACGCCATGTCCCAGGAACTGAACCGTAACTTCAGCGTTTTGAAGGAGAAAGCCGATCCTCCGCCGTACTTCATGAGCTACGAGGTCACGGAGCAGGAGGTTCGGTCGGTTTCGGGCACGCTGGGCGCCATCACGGCGTCCGAGGGCGGAAAGGACCGCTTTCTGGATGTCTCGGTGCGCGTCGGCTCACCCCAGATCGATAACTATCACCGGGTGCGGGGAGACCGCGGCCAGTTCACCTCGGGCGCCTCGCTTACCTACGAGGACAACGTCAACTCCATCAAGCGGCGGTTGTGGCTGGAGACCGATCGCGCTTATCGCACGGCCGCGGAGCGGCTGATCCGGATCAAGACGAATACCCAGGTGAAAGTGGCGGAAGAGGACAATTCCGACGATTTTTCCACCGAGGAACCGGCCGTGTTTCAGCAGGCGCCGCCCAAGTTGAAGTTCGACGAGGCGGTGTGGAGCGACCGTGTCCGCAGGTTGTCGGCGCGCTTCCAGCACTACCCCAGCGTGCTCACCTCGCACGTTGCCGTGCTCTGCCAGACCGACACGCGCTACCTGGTCAACACCGAGGGCACGCGCGTCGAGCACGGGCGCGGTTTTGCGCGCGTGGTAATCACGGCTTCGGCCAAAGCCGACGACGGCACGGATCTGAGCGCGTTCGAGACATTTGAAGCCGTGGATGCGTCCGGGCTCCCCGAGGATAAAGCCTTGCTGGCGGCCATCGACCGCGTGGCCAACGACGTTTCGGCGCTGTTGCGCGCGCCCGAAGCCGAGCCGTTTGTCGGCCCGGCGATTTTTTCCGGACGCGCGGCGGGCGTGTTCTTCCACGAGATCTTCGGGCACCGCGTCGAAGGGCACCGGCAAAAGGACGAAAGCGAAGGCCAGACGTTCACCAAGAGCGTCGGCACCAAAGTCCTGCCGGACTTCCTCTCGGTCGTGTTCGACCCCACGCGCCGCAAGATCGGCCCGGTGGATTTGAACGGCTGGTACGACTACGACGATGAGGGCGTCAAGGCGCGGCCCCTGACGGTGGTCGACAAGGGTGTGCTCAAGACGTTCCTGATGTCGCGTTCGCCCATCCGCGGCTTCGATCACTCCAACGGGCACGGCCGGCGGCAGCCGGGGTTTGAAGTGGTTTCGCGCCAGTCGAACCTGATCGTGGAATCGTCCAACGCGGTTACCGATGCCCGGCTGCGCCAGATGCTTATCGGCGAAATCAAGAGGCAGAACAAGCCTTACGGCCTCTACTTCCGCGACATCACCGGCGGCTTCACCACCACGCAGCGCGCCGGGTTGCAGGCTTTCAAAGTGATTCCGGTGATCGTCTACCGGGTGTATGCCGATGGCCGGCCGGACGAGTTGGTGCGCGGCGCGGACATCGTCGGCACGCCGCTGGCGAGCTTCGCCAAGATCCTGGCGACTTCCGACAAGCCCGAAGTATTCAACGGATATTGCGGCGCCGAATCGGGCAGCGTCCCGGTCTCGGCGGTTTCGCCCGCGATACTGGTCTCGGAAATCGAGATTGAAAAGAAGGCCAAGTCGCAGGACCGGCCTCCGCTGCTCCCCGAGCCCACCTCCATGGAGAGCAAGGGAGCCTCGCAGTGAGGCGCCTGGTGCTGGGCGCCGCGGCACTGGGAGCGGCGATGGCTTGGAGCGGCCAGGCACCCGCACCCACGCCCTCGCTCGATCCGGTGCTCCGGGCCATGCGCGATGAGTTGGAGCGCTCGCGCAAGCTGACGGTCTCCAGCCTGGAGGCGCCTTATTTCATCGAATACCTGATCGACGAGGAAGAGGATTTCAACGTCACGGCCAACCTGGGCGGCCTGGTAGCCCGGCGCCACGAGCGTTTTCGCTCGCCGGAAGTCCGCGTGCGCGTGGGCGATTACAAGTTCGACAACACCAACTACGCCGGCAGCGGATTTTCATTCGGCACGCGCTACGACCTGGAACGGTTTCCGCTGGAAGACGCTTACCCCGTGCTGCGACGGTATTTCTGGTTGCAGACCGATTCGACTTACAAGTCGGCGGTGGAAGCCATCTCCCGCAAGCGCGCGGCTCTGCGCAACCTCACGGCCGGCGAGCAGATCGACGATTTCGCGCACGCCGAGCCGGTGCACTATATCCGGCCATTATCCCGGCTGGCCATCGATGAAGAGGCATGGACCAACCGGGTGCGGGCGCTCTCCGCGATTTTTGCGCAGTATCCCGAGGTGAAGAACTCCACCGTGGTGCTGGAAGCCGGCGACGGCGGGTACTACCTGGTGAATTCCGAGGGCACCGAGGTGCGCGCGCCGGAAAGCGCCACCTACCTGCGGGCGCAGGCCACCGCGCAGGCGCCCGACGGCATGACCGTGCGGGATGCCGTGGCCTTTCACTCGCTGGATGCGACGCGCATGCCCACCGATGTCGATCTCGACCGGGGCGTCACGGCGCTGGCCGAGAACGTGGTGGCGCTGGCGCACGCGCCCAAGGGCGAAGACTACAGCGGGCCGGTGCTGTTTGCGGGCGTCGCGGGCGCGCAGATTTTCGCGGAAGTGCTGGGCCGGAACATGGCGCTCACGCGGCGGCCGGCCATGGAGCAGGGGCGCGGCGGCGGGTTTTCGGCCAGCGAGCTGGAGGGCCGCATAGGGGCGCGCATTTTGCCCGATTCGTTCGACGTGGTGGACGATCCCACCCAGAAGGAATGGCGCGGCCGGCCGCTTTTCGGCAGCTACGACGTGGACCGCGAGGGCGTGGCGGCCGCGCCGCTGCGCCTCATTGAAAAGGGCGTGCTCAAAGGATTCCTCCTGACCCGCCAGCCGGTCCGCGGGTTTGAACGATCGAACGGCCGCGCGCGCATGCCCGGCAACTACGGCGCCAGCGCCGCCGGTATCAGCAACCTGTTCGTCAGCTCTTCGGAGGTCACCCCGGCCGCGGAGCTAAAGAGGACGCTGATAGATCTCTGCAAGACCCGCGACAAGCCCTACGGCATCATCGTCCGCAAGATGGATTTTCCCTCTTCGGCGTCGCTCGACGAGGTGCGGCGGCTGATTTCCGGCTCGCAGGGGACGACGCGCCCGGTCAGCATTCCGATCCTGGTTTACAAGGTCTACCCGGACGGCCGCGAAGAGCTGGTGCGCGGCCTGCGTTTCCGCGGGTTGAACACCCGTTCTTTGAAGGACATCCTGGCGGCGGGCGATGACAGCACGGTATTCGAATTCATGAACAGCCCGGCGCCGTTCGCCCTGATCGGCGCTTCTTCCTTTACGGCTGAAACGTGCGTGGTGGCGCCCTCCATTCTGATCGACGATCTGGAGCTGCATCCCGAGGAAGAGGAGCTGCCCAAACTACCGGTAGCGCCGGCGCCGGAGTTGGTGCGCTGAGGAGGCGGCGGAGTTGCGCCTGATCGGCCGTTACGTTTTTCGGGAGATCCTCTCCAGCGCGGTGCTCGGCACGCTGCTGGCCACGTGTGTCATCTTCCTGCAGCGCGTGGACAAGCTGTTTGAAATGCTGGTGGGCAGCAGCAACGCGACGTTCAAAACCGTCATCACGCTGTTTGCCCTAGCCATGCCCCCGGTGCTGCCGCTGACGATTCCTTTCGGAGTGCTGGTGGGGATTCTGATCGGGCTGGGCCGCATGGCCAGCGACGGGGAAATCATCGCCATGCGGGCGGCGGGCGTCTCCAGCCGGCGGGTGATCGCGCCGGTGCTGGTGTTCGCGGCCATCGGCGCGGGACTGGCGGGTTATGCTTCGCTGCGGCTGACGCCGTTCGCCATTCGCGAAAGCACGCGCATCGCCAACGATCTGCTGGCCACGCAGCTCTCCGCCGAAATCCAGCCGCGCGTTTTCGACGAGGACTTCCCCAACACCATCCTCTACGTGGGCGATGTGCGGCCCGGACCGGTCACGGTTTGGCGCGCCGTGTTCATTGCCGACCTCACCCCGCCCGAGCAGCGCACCGGCGGCATGCGGGAGAAGGCCGAAGGCCCTCTCATCACCGTGGCGCGCGAAGCCTTCGCCGTGTCCGATCCCAAGAACAACCGCATCCAGCTTTCCATGCGCGACCGCGCCGTGCACGAAATGGGCAAGGACAGCAAGGCCAACGACAGCTTTTCCCCGGCCTGGGAGCAGGCGCTATACGCCTCGGCGCCGGTGCCCAAGCCGCTGGCCTCGAGCGCCATGAATACGCGCCAGTTGCTGCACTACACCGGGCCGGATTGGATTGACGCCCAGGTGGAACTGCACCGCCGATTCGCGCTTCCGGTGGCCTGTATCATGCTGGCCCTGGTGGGAATCCCTCTGGGCATCGCCACGCGCAAGGGCGGCAAATCGGCCGGATATGTGATTGGGCTGTTCCTGGCGTTCTTCTGCTACCACCTGGCTTCGGTCTCGCTGATCGGCCTGGCGAGGCAGCGGACGCTGCCGGTTCCGGTAGCCATTTGGCTTCCGGACGTGGTCTTCGGCCTGGCGGGGCTGATTTTTCTGGCGCGCATGGAGCTGCCCGGGGATAGCGATCTTCTCAGCGGCATGAAAGGGGTCTTCGGCGGGCTGTTTGACAGGCTCAAGTCGAAAAAAGCGGGCCAGCCGGAACGGCGGCGCCTGGCGGGCTGGAGACTGCCGTTGCTGCCGCAGCTTGTCGATACTTACATCCTCTCGAACTTTCTGTTCTACCTGGTGGTTCTGCTGGCCAGCTTCGTATCCATGACGCTGGTCTACAATTTCTTCGAGCTGATCGGCGACATGATCCGCAACAAGATCCCGCTCGTCAAAATGTTCACGTACCTGTTCTTCCTCACTCCCAAGCTGATCTACGACACGCTGCCGATCAGCATCCTGGTGGCCGTGCTGGTGGCTTTCGGAGTGCTCAGCAAGCAGAACGAGGTGACGGCGTTCAAAGCCTGCGGCGTGAGCCTTCACCGGCTGGCCCTGCCGGTGTTCCTCGGCAGCGCGCTGTTCTGCGCGGGGCTGTTCCTGTTCGACTACTACTATGTGCCCGGGGCGAACCGCAAGCAGGACGCGCTGCGCGACGAAATCAAGGGCCGCGCCACGCAAACCTATCTGCGCCCGGACCGCAAGTGGATCATGGGTTACGGGTCGCGCATTTACTACTACCGGTACTTCGATACCACGGAAAAAGTGATGGAGGGGGTAAGTGTGTTCGAACTGGAGCCTAACACGTTCCGCCTCACGCGGCAGATCTCGGCCGAGCGCGCGCGCTGGAGCCAGACTCTCAAAACGTGGGTGTTCGAAAACGGCTGGAGCTGCGGATATCGGGGCCTCGCCTGCACTTCCTACAGCCCCTTTCCTTCCCAGGCCACGACATTCTCCGAGTTGACCGAGCCGCCCGACTATTTCCTCAAGGAAGCGGTGCAGGACAAGCAGATGAACTTCTTCCAACTGGACCGCTACATTCGCGACCTGCGGCAGAGCGGGTTCGACACGGTGAAATTGCAAGTGCAGTTCTACCGCAAGTTCTCGGTGCCGTTGTTCGCGGTGATCATGGCGATGATCGCGGTGCCGTTCGCCTTTCTGGTAGGCAGCCGCGGGGCGATGACGGGCATTGGCATCAGCATTGCGATTGCGGTGGCCTACTGGGGAATCGGGACGCTTTTCGAAAAGGTAGGCGACGTCAACCTGCTACCGCCGGTGATCGCCGCCTGGTCGCCCGACGGGGTCTTCTCGCTGACGGGACTGTATTTGCTGTTAAGGATGCGGAGCTGAGCGCCGGCCCGATGCCGCGTAAGGTGAGTGTCGTAATCGAACGAGACGAGCACGGATGTTACGCTTGGTGCCCGGAACTAAAGGGATGCCAATCGCAACGGCTCCGGTCAGGCAAACACATAGCGGCTACACGCGCGTAATGGTTCCGAAGCCGTTCGGCATGTCGCGCTCGTCAAACTGCGGCTGTGGGATCGGCAGAACACGAGGTACACTGTGGGAATGAAGTTGGATCGTCTGCGGGTCGAAAACTACCGTAGCTTGCGGGACATTGACCTGAAGTTGCAGCCGCTCAATCTACTGATCGGCACCAATGCATCTGGGAAGAGCAACATTCTCGATGCGCTGCGATTTCTGGCCCAAGGTGCTCAGGAAAAGGACTTCGCTCGAGCGGTCGGCTCACGTGGCAACGTTGTTCAACTTGCCTGGAAGGGGGCGGAAGCGGAGTTCGTCTCCCTCAGGGCCCACTTCATCGAGGGACTGGAACGCTATGATTGGTCAGTCAGGGTGGACAGGCAAGGGTTTGAGTACGATCTGAGCGAGGATCTCCGGGTGGCTAAGGAAGACGCCCCTCCTGCTCAGTTGCTTCACTCGCAACAAGGGACCGGCTGGTGGTGGTCCGGCATAAAGAAGGAGGAGGTGAACCTTTTGCTCCCGCAACCAACTGGCTGCGCCCTCTCTGCTGCGTCTGTCGATGAATCGTTCCCTGGCCGTCGCGTCCTGGAGTGCGTCAACAGGTGGGGCTTTTTTGATCCCAGCCCTGCTTTCCTGCGAAAAGCGACGTTTCCAGATGAGGAGGAGGGTCCGCGCCTGGATTCGATTGGCCGTAACCTCGCTGGCAGGCTTTTTGCTATCAATGAGGCAAGTCCAGAAGTCTTCAGAAGGATCGTCTCTGCTACCAACGACGTCCTCGGCGTCCCCGAAACAATCGAGCTACGCCGGCAGGATTATGATGGCCGCATCTACTTTGTGCAGACAGAGGCTGGATTAAACTACCCTGTCCACCAGCTTCAGGCTTCGAGTGGGACACTCCGCATGCTCGCTCTGATGACGGCGCTACTGGGGGAAGACGACATGACACTGGTCGGAATTGAGGAGCCCGAAAATTACGTTCACCCCAACGCTCTCGAGGCCTTCGCGCGCTATCTGCTCCTGGCCAAAGACAGGGTTCAAATCATCATAACCACGCACTCCCCACTCCTGCTCAACTTTCTGAGTGCGCCGGAGGCGGTTTGCATCGTACGCCGCGGCGATCGGGGGACCGAAGTCGAAAGAGAGCCGGATCCCGCGGCGGTTCGCAAAGCTCTCGATGCGTCTGGTTTCGGGCTTGGTGAGTTTTACGAAAGCAAGGGTTTTGGAGGCTGAAGAGTGGCGAAGAAGGTGGTAGTCATAGTTTCCGGAGAATCGGATCGGCGTTCGATCCCACATCTTTGTCGACGCTTCTTGCAGCAAGCGGAGTTCATCGAGGTACGGAAGCCCCCCGGCAACGCTGCTCTTACACCTGAGCAGGCTATCAAGCTGATCAGAGCGGCATGGTATGAGCTGAATGGTCGCGGCAAGGTGCCAGACAAGTTCGTGGTGCTAGTTGACGCTGATGCCAATGCCCAAGATCCCGAGGTGGCGGCGAAGCCGTTCGAGGAGGCAGTGGATCATCTCGCGGACATACCTGCGCCACGACTTGTCGCTGTGGCGGTCCGACATTTGGAGGCCTGGTTCTTTGGCCATGCGGAAAAACTTCGCGAGTTTCTGAACCGTGACCCGGGGAACGTTGACACCTCACGACCGGACGAAATCGACAATCCGAAGCTTCACCTGACCAACCTTCTTCGGTCACGTGACAGGGTCTATACCGCTCGGGTTGCGGAACAGATCGCCGGGCTGTTGGACCCCCATACCATCGCAGGCCGCAGCCCCAGTTTTGCAGGCTTCGTCAGCAAGGTTAAAAATGGCGCTCCTAGACCAATCCCACCCATCGGATAGGTAAGGGAAAACGCCGCTGCGCTTACGGGATCGTCCACGTCTCGGGGTTTCGATTCACCGGATTCCGTTCGAATTCAAGGCAGCGGCAACCAAGGCAAGCTTACTGCACCCGCCCTCCCTTCTGTGGTATATTTATTCGTAGGAACGAATAAACAAACAAATGAAGCACCCAGTTGGTATTGTCGGCTATCGCGGCTACGCCGGGGCGGAACTCGTCCGTATCCTGGAGCGTCACCCTCACGTCCAGCCGCTACTGCGGTCGGACATCGACGACCAAGACTACGACGCCTCCATCCGCCGCGCCCAGGGGCCGTCTCGCTTGCCGTGCGACCCCAAGACCGTTCGCGCCGAGGGAGCGGCGTTGGTTTTCCTGGCTACTCCGCAGGGGGTTTCCATGGAGCTGACGCCTGCCATGCTGGAGGCCGGCGCACGCGTGGTGGACTTCAGCGCGGCGTTCCGGTTCCGCAACCCGGAGATTTACACTGCCTGGTACAACGAGCCGCATACCCAGCCTGGGCTGCTGGCGGAGGCCGTTTATGGGCTGCCGGAGTATTTCCGCGAGCGCATTCCGGCGGCGCGGCTGGTGGCTAACCCGGGCTGCTACCCGACGGCCGCCAACCTCGCCATCCGGCCCCTCGTCGAGGCCGGGGTGGTCGACCGCGCTGCGGGGATCGTCTGCGACGCCAAGTCGGGCGTCAGCGGCGCCGGGCGGAGGCCCAGTCTTAAAACCAGCTTCTGCGAGGTCACGGAGAACTTCTCGGCGTACTCCATCTTCAAGCACCGCCATGTTCCGGAGGTGCTCGAAACCAGCGGCCTCGAGGAAGGAGAGTTCAGCTTCACCGCGCAGCTCCTGCCGCTCTACCGCGGCATTTTGGAGACCATCTACTTCCGGGCGGCGGGTATCGCCAGTGCCGAGGAACTGCTCGCCATCTATGAGAAGCGGTACGCCGGCGAGCCGTTCATCCGGCTGTACAATCCCGGTCACATGCCCGACCTGCGCGGCGTGGCGCGGACCAACTTCTGCGACATCGGGGTCGCGCTGGACGCCAAGACCGGGCGCGCGATGGTGGTGAGCGCCATCGATAATCTGGTCAAAGGCGCGGCGGGCCAGGCGGTCCAGAACATGAATCTCATGCTGGGGCGTCCCGAAACCGAGGGTTTGCTTTGAAGGTCCTGGTCAAGCTCGGCGGCACGCTGCTGGATAGCGCGGAATCGCGTGAGCGCCTGGCGGCGCAGATCGCGGCAGCCCGCCAACGGGGAGTCGAGATGGTGGTGGTTCATGGCGGCGGAAAGCAGATGACGCGGTACCTCGCCGGGCGCGGCATCGAAAGCCGCTTTGTGGGCGGGCTGCGGGTCACCAGTCCGGAGACGCTGGACGCCGTGCTGAAGGTCTTCGCGGGCAGCGTCAATCACGAGCTGGTGGCCAGCCTCAACCGCGCCGGGGCGCTGGCCGTGGGACTTTCCGGCATCGACGCGTTGCTGGTGGAAGCCGAGCAACTGGACCCGGCGCTGGGCGCTGTGGGGCGCGTGACCAAATCGAACCCCGCGCTTCTCCAGCTTCTGACGGCCAACGGCTACCTGCCCGTGGTAGCCTGCGTGGCCGGCGACCGGCAGGGGCGGGTCTACAACGTCAACGCCGACCAGATGGCCGTGGCCTGCGCGGCGGCCTTTGGCGCGCGCCAACTCATCTTTTTGACCGACGTGGAAGGCGTGCTCGACGGTGCCGGGTGCGTGCGGCCCGTGCTGACGGTGGCCGAGAGCCGGCGTTTGATCGCGGACGGCGTGGCTACCGGCGGCATGCAGGCCAAACTCGAGGCCGCGCTGGCGGCGCTGGCGGGCGGCGTCGAGCAGGTGCGGATTGCCCCGGGCGCGGCCGAAGGCGTGCTCGATCGGGTTCTGGCGGGTGGCGGCATCGGCACTCGAATGGCGCTCGAGGAGGTGCATGCGGCATGATCAGCGGACTGCACGCGGACGCTTTTGTGGAATCTTCCACCGCTCGAGGGCGGCTGCTGGTCCGCAAGGCGGTGATGCACGATATCCCGCCGATCCTCGACCTGATCAACGGGTATGCGGCCAAGGGCCTCATGCTGCCGCGCACGGAATTCGAGTTGTCGGAGGCCATCCGCGATTTCACCGTGGTGACGCTCGGGGAAGGGTTGCTGGGCTGCGGCGCGCTGCATTTCTACACTCCTACGCTCGGCGAGATCCGCTCGCTGGCAGTCCACGAGCCGGCCAAGACGCAAGGCGTCGGCCGCAAGCTGGTGGAAGCGCTGGTCGAGGAGGCCCAGGAGTACGAGCTTGATGCCGTGTTCGCTTTCACCTACGTGCTGGAGTTTTTCCAGAAGGTAGGCTTCCACGCCGTCGAGCGCGGAGCGCTTCCTTTGAAGGCATGGAAGGACTGCGTGCGCTGCCCCAAATTCCAGGCCTGCGATGAGATCGCCGTGCTGCGGTTTCTGCGCCCGGAGCGGGGGACGGAAACGCAACCGCTCTGGGGTCAGGCGCTCGGCTCGTCCGACGACCAGCTCATCCAGATCCCCACACCGTGCAACTTATAGACCATTCAATACCCCCCAAAAGGGGACTTCCGCCGCTCCCCGCAAAAGACCGCTGAAAAAATCTACGCTTTTTGGACAATCTGGATGTAGAATTTGCTTTTGGGACACTAAGGTCCTAAAATTTGATGGTTTGATCCTACTTCTTGTGAGGCAAGCATGAGAGCGCAAACGGTTGACGTGAAATCCTCAACTGGTCGGGTCCTGTGTTGCACCGTTTTCCGGCCCGGTGGGAAGAAATTGCTGGCGAAAGGCCATGTAATCAGCGACGAAGACATCCGGGTCCTGGCGTCCGAAGGCATGGAGACCATTTGGGTTACCGAGCTGGAGGATGGCGAGATCGGCGAGGACGATGCGGTCTGTGCCGTAGCCAGCGAGATGGGATGCGGGAGTTTCGAAATCCGCCTGGCGGCGGGCGGCCGGGCCAATCTCCTGGCCACCGAGAACTGCTGCGTGCTGGTGGACGACGAACTCCTGAAGCAGATCAATTGCACTGCCAGCGTGGTTATCGCAACCTCGTTAAATTTCAGCTATGCCATTGCCGGTCAACGGATTGCCACAGTAAAGAGCGCTCCATTCGCGGTTTCCAAAGATCAGTTGGACGCCGTCACCGGGATTTTGAAAGAGCGCGGGCCGATCCTGCAGGCGCGCCCCGTCAGGACGCCGAGTGTAGGAGTTCTCTACACTGACCCCATCAGCGGCGAGCGGGCGCGGCAGCTCTTCGAGAACATCATGCGCCAGCGGTTGGACCGCTTCGGGGTGAACGCCAACTTCGTTCTGGCCTGCACGGAAGATGAGAATTCGGTCGCGCGCTGCCTGCAACATCTGCTTCGATCCAAGCCGTGCGTGATTCTGGTGGCTTCCACCACCGCGCCGGCCGGTCCCGAAGACGTCATCGGCCAAGCTATGTTGAAGGTTGGCTGCCAGGTGGAGCGGTTCCTGGCGCCAGTCGAGCCGGGGAATTTGCTCCTGCTGTCGTACAAGGATGAGGCGCCGATCATTTCAGCGCCTGGCTGTTTCCGGTCGGCCAAGCCCAATGTCGTGGACTTGGTGCTGCCGCCGCTACTGGCCCGCTATCACGTCACAGGTTGGGAGGTGGCCTGCCTGGGACACGGCGGTCTGCTGGCATAACAAGCTCCTCCACCCCTGCGATCCGTATCCTCCGAGCGGATCACGGGAGTTAATAAACCGGGCGTCCTCCTCCGGGACGCCCGGTCTTTTTTTTCTACCAACGGATGCCGCGCGCCTTCAGTTCCCGTTCCAACTGCGCCAGGGACTCAAACTGAACGGCATCCATGCCCAGCCCCTGGGCCGCTTCCACGTAAGCGGCTATATCGTCGGTGTAGAAACACTCCTCGGGACGGCATCCGCAGAGTTCCAGCGCCGCCTGAAAAATCTCGCGCCGGGGCTTCATGGCGTGCACCTCGTACGACAGAATCCGCTGGTGAAAGTGGCGCAGCATGGGGTAGTTCTCGCGGATCATCTCGAAATGGATGGCGTTGGTGTTGGAGAGCAGCAACAACCGGTAGCGGGCCGCCAGACCTTCCAGCATGGCTTCGGGGATCAGAGGATCGGTGAAAATGCTGCTCCACAGCTTGCAGAAACCGGCGTGGTCTATGTCGAGGGCGAGAATCCGGGAAAGCTGCGCGACGAAGTCCGGCGGCTCGATCAGACCGGTTTCGAAACGCTCCACCAGGTCGGTGGCCGCGATGCGCCGGCGAATCTCCGCCGCGTCATACGGGCAGACGCCCTCCAGCGCTTGAAACCCGCGCTGGAAATCAAAATCGACGAGCACTCTGCCGAGGTCGAAAATGATGGCCTTGTACATGGGCACCTTCAACGATAACCGATCGGGAGCCCCTCGCTCACCCACGGCGGCGCCACTTGCGATACGATAGCTTACAGTCACCCCGACCGGAAGAGACTACCCCATGGCCCAAACCGATGAACCCCCAGCGGATGAGACTGCCCAGAGCGATACCGGCGACCCCGATTCGCCGCCCGCGGCGGCATACACGGTTGTCGGGATAGGAGCTTCGGCCGGAGGCTTCGAGGCGTTTGGCGAGTTGCTGAATGCCCTCCCCGACGACACCGGGATGGCGTTCGTGCTGGTTCAGCATCTCGACCCGCGGCACTCGAGCGCGCTGGCAGGGCTGCTCGGTCACCGGACGAAAATGCCCGTGGTCGAAGTAGCGCACGGGACCGTGGTGCGTCCCAATCGGATCTACGTCATTCCTCCCAACGCCAACATGTCCATCGCGCGAGGCGCTCTCAGCCTGACGCCACGTCCCGAACCCGGCGGACGATACATGCCGATCGACTCCTTTTTGCGCTCGCTGGCGGAGGATCAGAAGGGCAAGGCTATTGGAGTCATCCTGTCCGGAGCGGCAACCGACGGCACTCTCGGCCTGAAAGCCATCAAAGCCGAGGGAGGCATCACGTTTGCCCAGAATGAATCCGCCAAGTTCGACGGCATGCCGCGCAACGCCGTCGCAGCCGGGGTGGTGGATTTCGTTTTGCCCCCGGATGAAATTGCCCGGGAGTTGGCCGCTATCGCGCGTCATCCATACCGCACCGGTGGCGCGGCGCCCAGCTTCCAGGAGACGCACGCGTTTCAGAAGATCTTAGGGCTTCTCAAGACCACCGTCGGAGTAGATTTTTCGCAGTACAAACCGAACACGCTCTTACGCCGGATGGAGCGGCGGATCGTCTTGCAGAAGGCCGGCGATCCCGATCACTACTTTCGGATACTGCAACAGAACCCCGCCGAGGTCCGGGCGCTCTCCGAGGACCTTCTCATCAGTGTTACCGAGTTCTTTCGCGACCCGCCCGCCTTCGACGCACTGAAAGAAAGCGTTTTCCCCGCGATTGTGCGGGAGCGGCAACCGGGCCAGCCAATCCGCGTCTGGGTTCCGGGATGCTCGACCGGCGATGAGGTCTATTCCATCGCCATCTGCCTCATCGAATACATGCAAGACGCCGGACTGAACTTTCCGATGCACATCTTCGGCACGGATGCCAGTGAGAGGAGCATCCAGAAGGCCCGCGCCGGCGTTGTCAGCCACAGCAGTTCGACCGCGATATCTCACGAGCGGTTGAAGCGCTTTTTCGTGGAGGTGGACGCGGGATACCAGATCGTCCGCCCGGTTCGGGACCGGTGTGTGTTTGCCGTCCATAACCTGGCCGCCGACCCTCCGTTTTCCCGAATGGATCTGATCAGTTGCCGGAATCTACTGATCTATCTGGGACCGGCTTTGCAGCAACGCGTCATGAGTACGCTGTTCTACGCCTTGCAGCCCGACGGCTGTCTGCTCCTCGGCAGCACGGAGACTCCCGGGAGCCTGGCGGAGTACTTTACTCCGCTCGATAGCCAGCACCGGATCTACACCCGCAAACCGGCGGCGGACCGGCATGGATTCGAGCTGCCTACCCGCGTGGCCACCTTCCCCATCTTCAGGCAGGACGAGAATCTGCCCGCGGGCGAATCCAAGGTGCGAGAGGGCGCTCCGCTAAGCCCTCTGCAAAGGCAGGTGGATCGTTTGCTGCTGGCCGAATACGCGCCGCCTTCCGTGGTGATCGACGACAATTCTTGCATTGTCGAGTTCCGCGGACACGTGGGGCCGTACCTCGCCCCGCACGCGGGCGAAGCCGATCTGGATCTATTCCGCATGCTTCGCGAGGATGTGGTATTGCATGTGGGAGCGGCCGTCGAAGAGGCGCGGCAAAAGAACATGGGTATCCGGGTGGAGGGTATCCCGGTCTCCCGCGGCGGGCCGCGGACCATCGCACTGGCCGTTACACCGCTCTCAACCACTGAGTCAGGGCGGCACTTCCTGATCACCTTCGAGGATGATCCGCGAGCCGCCGCGGGCGGGACGGCCCCGGCGGATGCGGCGGCGAGGCCAGAGGGCCCGCTCGATTCCCTGGGGCGGATTGCCCAGTTGGAAACCGAATTGACGTCCACGCGCCGGTATCTGCAATCCATCATCGAGGAACTGCGCTCGTCCAACGAAGAAGCCCAGTCCACCAATGAAGAGTTGCTAAGTTCCAACGAGGAGTTGCAGACCGCCAAGGAGGAGCTGCAGGCCTCCAACGAGGAACTGCATACGCTCAATGCGGAAATGGAGGGCCGCAACGCGGAACTCAAGATCCTGACCGACGACCTGCTCAATCTCCTGGCGAGCCTGCAAACTCCGATTCTGATGCTGGACGCATCCCTCCGCATCCGGCGCTTCACGCAAGTGTCGGAAAAGCTGCTCAACCTGATCTCGGCCGATATCGGGAGGCCGGTTTCCGACTTACAGCCAAGGATTAACCTGCCCCAGTTGGAAGAGATTATCTCGCAAGTCGTCGATACACTCGCTCCCGACGAGCGGGAGGTGCAGGATCGGGAGGGACGGTGGTACTCCCTTCGAGTGCGGCCCTATCGCACCAGCGAGAACCGGATCGAAGGCGCCGTCCTCCAGTTGATCGACATCGATGAGTTGAAGAAAACCCTCGAGCAGGTCAGGCACGCGCGGGATTACGCCTCGGCCATCGTCGAGACGGTCCGCGAACCTCTGATCGTGCTCGGCCCGGAGTTGAGAATCGAGACGGCCAACCGGGCCTTCTTTCAGACGTTCCGTACCTCGCCGGAAGAAAACCTGAAGAAACCGATTTACGAGGTGGGCGGAGGCCAGTTCGACTTCCCCAAGCTCCGCGATTTACTCAATCGCGTAGCTAAAACCGATTCCATCATCGAGGACGTGGAGATCGAGCGCAATTTCGAACGGATTGGCCGCAAGACGATATTGTTGAACGCGCGCCGCATCGAGCAGGAAGACGCCGGACTGATTCTGCTGGCGTTCGAGGACATCACCGAGCGCAAGCGCGCCGCCGAGGCCCGTTACCGCCGCTTGTTCGAGGCCGCCAAAGACGGCATCTTAATAGCCGATCGAGGCACGGGCGAGGTCACCGATGCCAACCCGCACCTCGAGGCCCTGTTCGGTTATCGGCGCGAGGAACTGGTGGGCGGGAAATGGTGGGAAATCGAACTTCTCCGCGACCTTCCCGATGTGAAATCCACGCTCGAGCGGATGCGTGCGCAAGACGTGGCGCACTTCCCCGACCTGCCGCTCAAAGCCAAGAGCAGACGCGCGGTGCATGTGGAGCTGGTGGCCAACGAGTACGCGGAAGGAGAACGCAGCGTAATCCAATTCAACATTCGCGACATTACCGACCGCAAGCGGTTCGAGCGTCACCTCCAGCACACTCAAAAGTTGGAAAGCCTGGGCTTACTCGCCGGGGGAATCGCGCACGATTTCAATAACCTGCTCACCGGGATCATGGGTAACGCCAGCCTGGGGCTGACGGAACTCCCCGATTCCGCTCCCATCCGCAGATATTTCCGGGAAATTGTGAGCGCCAGCGAACGCGCGGCGTATTTGACGCGCCAGTTGCTGGCCTACGCGGGCAAGGGCCGGTTTATCCTGGAGCGAATCGACCTGTCGCAACTGGTCAGGGAAATCGAGCCGCTGATACATTCCTCCATCCCCAAGATGGTTGACATCCAACTGGACCTCGCAGCGGACCTCCCATCCGTCGAGGCGGATCCGGGGCAGATTCAGCAACTCGTTATGAATCTGATCATCAATGGCGCGGAGGCCATTGGCGAGGGCAACCCGGGCGCGGTGGTGATCCGCACGGAAACTCGCGATCTGGACGCGGAGGAGATACGAAGAGAGTTTCCCAACGATCAACTGAGTCCAGGCTCCTATGTCGGCATCGAGGTTCGCGATACCGGCTTGGGTATGGATGAAGCCACCAGGAACAGGATCTTCGATCCCTTCTTCACCACCAAGTTTCAGGGCAGAGGTTTGGGGCTGGCGGCGGTGTCCGGCATCGTGAGGGCCCAAAGAGGCGCCATACGCGTCTACTCCACCCCCGGGCGTGGGAGTTCGTTTCAGGTCCTGTTCCCGGCAGTTGCGGCCAAGGCAGCGGACCACGGCCCGCGGAGGCCGCCCACCGAAATCCTCGCCGCCGGCACCATTCTTTTCGTAGACGATGAGGAAGCGCTGCGGCGCCTGGCCAAATCGGCGCTGGAGCGCAACGGCTGGCATGTGCTCCTGGCGGAAAATGGCGCCCAGGGCGTTCGGTTATTTCAGGAGAATCAGGAACACATCACCGTCGTTATCCTGGACATGACCATGGCCGTTATGGGTGGAGGGGAGGCGCTGGACCGCATGAAAGCCATCCGTTCCGGTGTTCCGGTGATCATATCGACGGGCTACGGCGAAATGGAGGCGGCGCGGCATTTCGCCGGGAAAGATATGGCTGGTTTTCTGGAAAAGCCTTACACGGTGAACCAACTGATGGAAACCATCGCCGTCGTGCTCGGCCGATTGTAGCTTCGATCGAGGCCGCCTATACGCTGTCTCATTAGCTTCCGCCCAGCACGTTTTGAACGAACGCCCGCTCAATGGGCCAGTATCCGAGAACGCGCCGCCCGTCATTCCGGAAGGCGCCTGAAGTGAGCACGCCGCTCAGATCGGCGGGGTCGGGTTTCCGGTGCTCCCGCTCCATCATCTCCCGCAACAGGCTCGTGGTGCGTGTAAGCTGGGCCGCCAGGTCCGCCGCATCCCGCTCATCGCGGCAGCGGACGTCCAGCCTCGCCGCCAGGCCACGGCCTTCGGGGGCAAATGCCAGGGTCACGGTTTCGGCTCGCTCCATGCCGCTGGCGAACATGCGGGTGCCCTCGGGAAGACTGTCGCTGGATTTCAGCACGGAAGTGGGAATGGAAAGCCACACCGGGGCGGCGGGAACTTGCGGGTCCGGGCCGGAGACGGCACTCTCCAGGCGCAGGGCCGCGGAGTCATCCGGGCTCACCGCCAGCGCCATCAGGTTCGACCGCAGGGGGAAGAACGAGATGCGCCGCTCCAGAGTGCTGCCGGTCATGCGGCAAAACGAGTTGGCGCACTTGCCGTTCTGGCTTTCCACGTAAGCGCGCAGGCTCTTCCAATCGAAGCGTCCCTTGAGCAGCAGGAACCGGCCGGTGGGGGCAAAGGCGACGATCGCCGCGTCCAGGTCCTTCTTGTAATCGAATTGGGTCTGGCGAACGAAACTCCGGTACTCGGGGTCCTCGCCGGCTTTGGAACCGTCCAGCAGTTGCAGAATTCCGCCGCGGCGCAATTCGCTGAAATCTATATACGCCACCAGCGCATCTTCCGCCGGTATCCGCCGGAGCAGCGACGCCGTGGTGAGGGAGCGCGCCCGATACCACGCTACTCCCCCAACCGAAACGCCGCAGACGGCGGCGATTCCCACCACCATCAGCCATGCCGGAGGTTTTTGGCTCACCAGAGCAGTATCACACAGCCACGCTTTCGGCGGCGTGCGCTTCCTTCCACAACCGTATGTAGGGGTCCAGGCTGCGCATCAATGCGCGGAAGTCTTCGAGCGACAGGGACTGCGCTCCGTCGCTGACGGCCTTCTCGGGGCAGGGATGCACCTCGACGATCAACCCGTCCGCCCCCGCCGCCACGCCGGCGCGCGCCAGGGCCGGCACCAGGCTGCGCTTGCCGGCGGCATGGCTCGGGTCCAGGATCACCGGCAGGTGCGTCAGCTCGTTGAGCACCGGGATGGCGGAAATGTCGCAGGTGTTTCGCGTGGCGGTCTCGAAGGTCCGGATTCCGCGCTCGCAGAGAATCACGTTGGGGTTGCCGTGGGCCGTTATGTATTCGGCGGACATCAGCAGTTCCTTGATGGTGGAGCTCATGCCGCGTTTCAGCAGCACCGTGCGGCCGCAGGAACCGAGCGACTTCAGCAGCGCGAAGTTCTGCATATTGCGCGCGCCCACCTGCATGCAATCGGCATACTCGGCCACCAGGTCGACGTCCCGGTCGCTCATGATTTCGGTGACGATGCCAAGTCCGGTGGCCTCCTTGGCCTTGCGCAGAAGCTTGAGCCCCTCCAGTTCGAGACCCTGAAAATCATAAGGTGACGTGCGCGGTTTGAAGGCCCCGCCGCGCAATACGCGCGCCCCCGCCGCGGCCACGCTTTCGGCGGTCCGCATGATCTGCTGTTCGCTTTCCACCGAGCAGGGTCCCGCCATCACAATGAACTCGCCGCCGCCGATTTCGAGGCCGTTCACCTTGATTACCGAGCGGCCCGGCTTGAATTCCTTGCTGACGAACTTGTACGGCGCCGAGATGCGCACGGCGCGCTCCACCCCGGGCGTGGCTTCCAGGGACTCCAGACAAGCGGTGACGTCTCCCATGCCTACCGCCCCGATTACCACGCGTTCCTCCCCTTCGATGGAGTGGACCTTATAGCCGAACTCGCGAATGCGTTCGCAGACGTGGTCGATTTCCGCCCTGGTGGCATGTGGCCTCATCGAGATAATCATTCTTCCCCCAAAAATAAAAAACCCACTCTCCCGAGTGGGCCGGCTTGCAAATGTTGTCTCCGCCAACGCCACTCTACCGGCTGAGCCGGTAAGTAAACGAGCTGGCGAAGCGGTAAGACATCGAACTATGAGTATACACCAAACTACGGCAGCGTGGCCTCCACCGGCCCCGATCGCGCGCTCTCGTTCCCGGTCTTATCGACCGCGCTCACGGCGTAACGGTACGTCTTGCCATGCTCGACGGCGCGGTCAGAGAAGCTGGGGACCAACACCATCTCCCCAATCTGCTCGAAGGGACCGGCGCCGGTCGAGCGGTAGACACGGTAGCCGGCCAGGTCCGGTTCGGTGTCGCCTTCCCAGGAGAGCTCGATGGAATTCGGTGCGGTGGCGGCATTGAGCCCTGCGGGCACGGCGGGCGGGAAAACATCTACCGGGGTGATGCCGGCCTCTTCGGAGATGTCGCCTTCCGCTTGCGCATTGTTGGGCAGCTTGACAATGGTCTGGATCTGGTAGATGTAGTGCGTGCCGAACTCCGCGCCGGAATCGGTCCAGGACGGTTGCGGCACGTTGGCCACCGGCGCGAAAGGTTCGCTTCCCGTGCGCCGGTAGACGCGAAAACTGTCGCCCCGTGCGTGCCAGGTGAGGCGCACACCTTCGGCCGTCGCCTCGGCACGCACTTCCACGGGCCTCTCGGGAGGCGCAATCACTGTGAGATTCACGAAATTCGACCAGCCTAGGGTCTTGCCCCTGACGCTCAGAACGCGGACCGCCAGGGTAGCTTCCTTGCCAGTCCATGCCGCCGAGGGGATTTCGTAGCGAGCCACCCCGTTGTCGACGGGGCCGGCGGGAACCGGTGTGGCGTGGGCCGCCCATGCCTCTTGACTGAAAGGCGGCTCCGCGGTACCGATGCGCAGGTCCAGCTTCAGGGGCGTTTTGATTGCCACGCCCTCGGTGGTGCGCGGTGGCACCGTGAACTGGACCATGATGCGGCTACCGCGCTGGATGGCGGCAAGGTCGTTGACACGCGTCGGAATGTTGGCCAGCGGAGGCATCGGTTCTCCCGTGTAACCGCAGCCGGTTGTCAGAAGCGCGGCCGCGGCCACCAGCGCGGGGAGAATTCGATGCATGACTACTGAATCACCACCGGGTAAGGGGGAGAGCAGGCTTGCTGTGAGCCGGCGGTGGCGCAAACGATCAGTTGAGTGGCCCCGGCGGCCAGACCGGCCGGAATCGCAGCGTTGACCTGCTGCACGCCCGTAAGCCCCGGGGCCGCGCCCGCGTATTGCGGAATCAGGTTCTTCTGGCCGGCGATCTGAACCGAAACCGTGGCGCTGGCGGGGATGCCGGTGGCGAAGATCTGAAGGACGCTTCCCGCCGTGGCCGGGGTTGCAGCCGCGTTTTCGGTGTTGTCCTGGTTGAGTACGCCATTCGCGAAAATGGCGGGCCAGACCGGCGCCAACGCCACTACTTGCGGCGCGCTGCTCGAGCCATCCACCGTTACCACCAGGGTAGTGGAGGTCTTGGATCCCAGGCTCGCCGGAACCTGGAAGTTGATCTGGCCGGCTCCCGCGTAGAGCAGCGTGGCCGCCGTGCCATCGAACGTCACCGATACGCTCTTGCCGGACAGGTTGGCGCCCAACAGCGTGCCCAGAGAACCCGGCACCAGCGGCGTCACCGCGAAAGTGGCGGCATTCACGACGGAGGTCACCGTCACTACCGGCGCGGGCGGAGTCGGCGTCGGGGTCGGGGTCGGCGCCGCCGGCTGCACCGTCAAGGTCACGGGGATGGTAACACTCCCCGCCAGCGGCCCGGCATCGATGACGATGCCGGCTTGATACGTGCCTGCCGTGAGGGCTTTCGGCAACGCATAGACCTGCACGGTGCCGTTGTTCTCTCCCGAGGTGTTACTGAGGGTCAGCCAGCCGGAGCCGGTGGTGTAGCTGACGAGGGCGGTCCAGCTCATGATGCCGCCGCTCGCATTTTGCACCGGAATGTATCCGGGCGGGCTGGTCATGGCGCCGCCGGCAATGGCGGTGAGCTGGACGGACATGGGCTCTATCGACAATTTCGGGAAGTAACCGGCCTGGCAATCGTTGAGTATGGTGCAGTCGGACGGCGGTGTTCCCGTTCCCGCGGCGAACCGCGGAACCGGCGCGCTCATGGACGCGCTCATCACCGTGGACACCGGAGCGTAAGAGAGGCTCTCCTCTGTCACAGCCGCGGCAGTGACGTTGGGAATTGAAACAAACGTGGGGAACTGCGCGCTCTCCAGCACGCTGGGATTAGTATCCGCCACCTCGTAGACCGCGTAGCCGGCTCCGTTGGTGAGCGGCACCTGGCTCACCGAATCGAGCAGCACCGGGCCGCTGCCCGTGGGCGTCGGAAGCAGGATACCGCCGGCCCCGGTGGCATCGGCGTACTGGACGCGCACCAGCAGCAATGTGCCGCTGCCGGGAACGTACTGGCCCACCGCCTGCGGCACGCCCAGGTCGCCGCCAGCCGTCGGAACCAGCGCGCTCGACCCGGCCACCATGTCGGGGATGTAAATCTGCGCGTTGGCCGGGAAGCCGGAATAGCCGACCAGGAAGCGCGTGCCGGTGTCGTCGCCGGCGGCCCGCGTCGCAAACGCGTTGGCGAAACTTTCGGTGATGCGCGTGGAAGCGAAAACGGTCCCCGCCGCGAAGAGGGCTGTGAGGCTCGTGGTGGAAGCCAGCGGCGAGCCGGTGCAGGGGACATCGGTGCTGTACAGGGTGGCGTACAGGCTCGTCCGTGGGAAGGCGACGATTACCTGCGACTGGCTGAGTGGAATAGGAGAGCTGATGTTCGCCGCGACCGACGCCACCGCGCCAACGGCCGCGCGGATGTTTGAAATCTTGATGTTGAGATTGCCGCTCGGCGGCACGGCGAAGCTGATGCCGTAAAAGGCGATGCTCCCGCCCGTCACCAGACCGGCAATCCCGCTGGGCACGAAGCCGCTCCCGTAATCCACAAAGAGCACCGCGTCCTGTGCGAGGTTGTTGGAGTCTACCCGGTTGGTGATACCGACCGGCAGGAAGATGGTGAGGTTGCCCGACAATACGGCTCCGGGACTGGAGCCGGAACATTGCACCACAATGTCGCCCATGCGTTCCGTGAGGCCCTCCGCGCGCACCTGAACAGGCAGACCGGAAGCCACGCATTGGCCGGAGAAGGATGGTGTTTGGGCGAAAGAGGGGCTGATCGCCAGGGCGAGTAAGGCAACTAGCGGGACGGCCCGTTTACCAGGAAGGATCGGAGTATGGGGTCCCATTTAGTCCTATTTTATCAGATCCGCTGAGCACATCGAAAATGCCAGGCTCCGACTGGTTGACGCTCTGAGTGGCATCCTCCATGATAAGTTTCCACGTTTGACTGGAGCCGGTCATGGGGTCCATGGGAATCTCGCGCAGATAACCGTCGGTGACCAGGTCCTGAAGGGACTGTGGGGCCTTCTGCTTGTCATAGGTGTAATTGTCAATCACGGTGCGCAGAGTGAACAGGTTGTTCTTGAGCACGCTCTCCTTGGCGCGCGTGATGGACCGGCTGTAAATGGGAATGGCCATCGAGATCAGAATCACGATAATCGCGATGACCACCATCAGCTCGACGAAGGTGAAGCCGCGCACGCGCCACCGCACACCCGGCCGGCTGCCTGGATTACCACTGCTCGGAGTATGAAGTCCCATCGGCAGCCTTTTGCGTGGTCTTGGTATAGATGTCGAAAACGTCCTGACCGCCCCAACTGGTGGACTTGGGGTCGTCCTGATCGCTGCGCAGGCCCCAGTCGGCGGTGCCGGTGAAGGGGTCGCGCGGGATGCGGCGCAGGAAGCGCATCTTCTTGCCTGCGGGTCCCGGCAGCTTCACGCCCTCCACCAACTGCTCCAGGGTTTCCGGGTAACAGTTCGCGCCCAACTTCTGCGGGCCGAGGTAGCCCATATCGCAATTGTCCTTGAACTTGTCGATGGCCTGCCGCACTTCGCGCAGGGCGTAGCGAAGATCGCGCTCGCGCTCCACGCGCACCTTGTTGCGCGCCAGGGGCACTGCCATGGCCGTCAGGATGAGCATGATCGTAAAGGCCACGATGAGCTCCACCAGCGTCAATCCTCTCTGTCTCCGGCGCTTCATACCTGCCTACTTCACAGTGACGGTGAGTTGCGGCGTCGAGCTTGAAATGATCGCCCCTTTGGTGTTTCTCACGGCCAGGTGCGGAATCGTGACGACCGCGGTGCCGCGGGCCACTGCCTGGAAGCTCAAAGTGACCAGCGTGCCCGACCCGCCCACGCCGGGTGTGCCGGGCGGACGGCTGAGCTGGATGACGGCAGCGCCGGTGTCGTTCAGAATGTTCTTGGTGAAGACCGGCTGCCGGGCGTCTTTGGTGAAGAAGTCGCCGAGAAGCACGTCGTTCAGCCGCAGGAACTTGGGATCGAACTGGATCTGGATGGGCGCAGAGGCCACATCGGCGCCGCCTTCGATTAACAGAGAGACGGTGATGCGTTCCGACGCGTTGACAGTCGCCTGGGAAGGCTCGAAGTAAACGCGCGTGCCACCTGCCGGCGTGAGGGTGGCCCTAGGGCTCGGCGGAGCGGGGGTGTTCCCTGGGCCCGGCGGCGCAGGGGCGCCCCCCGGACTCGGCGGAGCCGTGGCTGGAGGAGCCATTGCCGGCGGAGCGGTGGCTGGCGGAGCGGTGGCTGGCGGTGCAGTGGCCGGTGGTGCGGTAGCCAATAGCGCAGGGGCGCTCACCGGGCCCGGCAGCACTGCGGCGCCTTCCGCGCCCGGCTTGGCGGCCTCGTGCTCAACCGGCTTCGGCGCGTAGTTCACTTTGACCGTCGCGAAGTTGCCGACCGCGATGGCGCGCAGGTTCTCCGCCGTGATTTCCGGCCGCCGTATGACGTGCGGGATCAGCACAATCATCAGCTCGTTGCGGCTGCGGTCCATGCTGTTGCCGGTGAACAACTTGTTCAGAAGCGGAATGCTGGAAAGGCCCGGAATGCCGGTGACGGTCTTGTCCTGCTGTTCCGTGACGAGACCTCCCAGGAGGCCAACTTCGCCTTCACGCATGCGGATATCGTGCGAGATCTTCTCCTGGCTGATAACGGGCTGGTTGATACCGCCCAGGTTGACGTAAGAGCTCACGCTATTGATATTCAGGTCCACGTGAATGGTGACATCGCCGTTATCATGCACGCGCGGCAGCATTTCCACGTTCACACCGGTGTCGATGTACTGAAACTGCGTATTGACCAGCGGGTTGATGCCCACGCCGCCGATGCCCGGCTGGAAGCTGCCACTGGCGGTAGGGACGCGGTCGCCGATGTTGAGCGTGGCCTTCACCCCATCCACCGAGCGGACTTGCGGAGCTTGCAGCACTTTGGTCCGTGCGTCGCTCATAGCCGCCTGCAACAGGGCGCCGGGAAGGGTAGTGGAGAAGTCCGCACTGGCCAGGTGCCCGAGGTTGGACAGCGGGATAGAGGTGGCGGAGGTGCTCGTGCCGGTTGTTGTCGTGGGGGTGGTCGTGGCGGTTGTGGTGCTGGTGGTGCTGGTGCTGGCTGTCGCGGTGGAACTGGTGGAGCTGATCGGCACCTGTATGCTGGAGCGCGGCGTGAAACTGATGGGAGAGTTGATCCCGGTGGAAGCCAGCGCCGCCGTGATTTGCTTGCTGAAAGTCGAGCTGGCTTGCAACACCAGAACATCCACTACAACTTCGGCCCGGGGCTTGTCCAGATCGTTGATGACCTTCTCGACGAAGGCCATGCGGTCGCCCTCGCACTTGGCGATGATGGCGTTCTGCGCGGTGTAGGGAAACATGCGCTGGCAGTCCGACACGGCGCGCGCCGCGTTCATGATTTCCTGGAGATCGGTGTTCGCGGTGATGTTCGAGAGGTAGAAAATCCGCGCCACCTGCTCCTCGTAGTCGTGCCGCTTGTTGACCGTGTCGTTGGTGATGAAGATGGTGTTGGGCGAGAGCGCCTTCCAGTAAGACTTGGTGAGCACGGCCAGGGCGTCGAGAGCCTGGTCGATGGTCGAGTTATCGAACTCCACCGACAAGCTGTTCTTGGTCGGCGGTGTGTACTCCGGGTCCCACACCACGTTGAGGCCGGCCAGCTTGCCGACCGTCTCGAAGAGAACCTTGACCGGTTGACTGTTCATCTTGAGGCGGATGGGTTCGGGGTTGAGAGGCTTGAGCTCGGGGACGGGCAACATGCGGTCGATCTTGTCCCTGATCTCCTTCTTCACCTCCTCCGCCGGAGTGAGAGCCCGCTCCTGGGCGGGGGCCTCCTTGCCGGTCTCTTCCACTCGTTGGCGCTCGCGCTGGATCATTTCCTCGGTGCGCCGGATCTCCTGTACGGCAACCGCGGAGCCGGGGTTCAGCGCGTAACCCTTTTGGAATTCCAGCAGAGCCTCGCCCAGCAAGCCCTGGGAGCGGATTTTCAACCCTTTATCGATGTGCCCCTGAGCGGCCTGGAAGCGCGCTTTCTCGGCGGCGATCTGATAGACCATCTCGGAGGGGTCCTCGGAAAGCGCCTTTTCGTAAGACTCCAGGGCGGCGTCCCACTCCTTCTTGGCTTCGCTCGCGCGGCCCTCCGCCAGATACTTGTCGCCCTTCTTGGTGCTGGCCTCCAGCGAAACCCCCGGCGCAATCAGCATGGCGGCCAGCGCAATGGCGGTTAAACGATTGAAAAAAAGCATGTTTCCGTACTTTCCCGGCCTTCCGGAAGCCCTATGCTAAGATGAAGTCGAATCATCCGGTTAAGGATCATCTAAAGTCATTGACGACGCCGGACTTCCGCGCGTTGAGACAAAAAGGCTGGGATCCAGTTGGCTGACAGAGACGTTTCCCTCAAGATCCTGAGCGACAACCGGCAGGCCCGCCACAACTACTTCCTCATGGAGCGGTTCGAAGCCGGACTGGTGCTGACCGGGACCGAGGTGAAGGCCGCCAAAGACGGCAAGGTCCAGCTCAAGGACGCCTATGGCGCCGTGCTCGGCAACGAGGCCTGGCTCGTCAACGCCCACATCAGCCAGTACTCCCACGGAAACCGCGAGAACCACCCTCCCATACGCAACCGCAAGCTGCTGCTGCACCGCCGGGAGATCGACAAGCTTCTGGGCCAGACGCGAGAAAAGGGCCTGGCGCTGATCCCCACCAGGGTCTACCTGAAAAAGGGGAAGATCAAGTGCGAGCTGGCCTTGGCGAAGGGCAAGAAGCTGTATGACAAGCGCGAGGCCGACCGGGCGCGAACCGCCGAAGCCGAGGCGCGCGCGGAGATGCGGCGGCGGGCGTAGACCGGGTATGCGAAGCCTCAGCATCACCGAGTTCCGCCGCAGGTGCCTGACGGTGCTGGAGGATCTGCCCGAGGAGGGGATCGTCATCACCAAACACGGCCGCCCCGTTGCCCGTGTCGTCTCGATTCGCCCCATACGCAAGGGCGAGCGTGTCACACTGCCGCTGCTCAGGGGGAAGGGTCGGCCTGGACCGCTATGCCCCAATACGGAGACGCCCTACGGACTCGTGTTTGATTGACATCAACGTCTGGCTCGCGCTGACCTGGGATCGGCATCCGCAACACGTCTCCGCTTCCCGGTGGTACGACTGACCGCCACGAAAGCGGTCGCCGACTGCTACCTGATCGGATTCGCTGAGGCGGCCGGCGCGCACGTAGTTACTTTTGACCGGGGCTTGGCCGCCATCGCGCAATTCCGGCAAGTCCCGGTAGCGTTGCTAGAGCCGGTCGAAATGCGGAAGCGCCGCGGACGGCGATCGGAATAGCAAGCAATCTATTACGACGGCGAACTCGCCGCCGGCGCCGGCTGTCGAATCTCCAGACACCCGCGCCCGGTCGGGAGCATCTTGCCGGGGTTAAGCCGGTTGTCCGGATCGAACAGCACTTTCAGCCGCCGGATCATATCCAGCGTCTCGGGCTTGAACAGCTTGGCCATCAACTCGTTCTTTTCCATGCCGACGCCATGCTCACCGGTGATCGAGCCGCCCGCTTCGATGCAATACGTGAGGATCTCTTCGCCCGCGGCGCGCGCCTTTTCGAGGTCGCCCGGTATGCGCGGGTTGAACAGAATGATGGGGTGCATGTTGCCGTCGCCGGCGTGGAAGATGTTGCTGATGGTGAGGCCGCGCCTGCGGGCCACCTCGCCGATGAAGCGCAGCGTGGGTGCGATCTTGGTGCGGGGCACTACGCCGTCGTTCACGTAATATGTGGGGCTGACGCGGCCTACGGCGCCGAAGGCGTTCTTGCGGCCTTTCCACAGCAGGTCGCGCTCCTCGGCGGTCCGTGCCACGCGGAATTCGCGCGCGCCGCACAGCAGGCAGGCCTCGCGGATCTGCTCCACCTGCTCCTCGACCGCCTCACTGAGCCCCTCCAGCTCGATCAGCAAAACCGCCGCGGCGTCCATGGGGTAGCCCGCGTGGGTGGCCTCTTCCACCATGCGCAGCATCACGCCGTCGAGCATCTCCACAGCCACCGGCGTGATGCCGCGGGCGGTGATCTCAGCGACGGTGCGCCCGGCGTCCTCGTTGGATTCGTAAACCGCCAGGGCGGTCTTCACCGTCTCAGCCTTGCGCATCAGCCGCACGGTGGCCTTGGTGACCAGCGCCATGGTGCCTTCCGAGCCGGTGAGCAGGCCGGTGAGGTCGTAGCCGGGCAGGTCCGGCGCCTTGCCGCCGGTCTCGACCACGGTTCCGTCGGGCAGCACCAGCTCCAGTCCGAGCACGTGGTTGGTGGTGACCCCGTAGGCCAGCGTGTGCGGTCCGCCGGCGTTTTCGGCCACGTT
>JBEKTU010000014.1:0-83489 GCA_049515735.1 Bryobacteraceae bacterium | reverse complement strand
GCCGCGGAGCCGAATGAGAGGTTTTTCCGCCTCTTGCTGGCCGTGCTGGACGACCTTCAGCCGGCCAGCCGGGTGTGGCGGGCGGTTACTTACTTTTCGTTGTGGGCGCTCCGGCTTTCCGGATGGATGCCCGAAATGGGAAGCGCCCCGAAGTTGAGTCCGGGCTCTAGGGCGATTGCCTTGGAGATGCTGCGGACCCCGGTGGCGCAGCTTTCGAAAACGGATTGGGACCAGGGAACCGCGGCGGATTTGCGCCGCTTCCTGGTGCGGCAGATCGAGTCGCACATCGAGCGGCGATTGGTCACGGCGCCGTTGTTTGAAGAAGTGTCGAGTTAGCGAATGCCATCGTTTCAAGAAATCATCTTCAAGTTGAAGCAGTACTGGGCCGACCGCGGCTGCATCATCCAAGAACCTTATGACGTGGAAGTCGGCGCCGGCACCATGTGTCCCGAGACCTTCCTCCGCGTGCTCGGCCCGCAGCCTTACCGCGTCGCCTATGTCCAGCCCAGCCGCCGCCCGGCCGACGGGCGTTACGGCGACAATCCCAACCGCCTCTACAAGCATTCCCAGCTTCAGGCGCCAGCACGACATCAAGTTCGAAGAGGACAACTGGGAAGCCCCCACGCTGGGCGCCTGGGGCATCGGCTGGCAGGTCATGCTGGACGGCCTCGAAATCACCCAGTTCACCTATTTCCAGCAGTGCGGCGGCATCGATCTGGACCTGGTTCCCGCCGAGCTCACCTACGGGCTCGAGCGCCTCACGGCCTTCCTCCAGGTGAAGGACAGCGTCTACGACATCGAATGGGCCAAGGGCTTTTCCTATGGCGATGTGCGCCACCGGGAGGAGTTGCAGTACTCCGTCTACAACTTCGAGATGGCCGATATTCCCACCCTGTGGAAGCTCTTCGGCCTGCACGAGGGCGAAGCCGCGCGCCTGCTCGGGGCCTACGACCCGAAGTCGCCCGACAAGCGGCGGTTCCCGATTTTGCCCGCGTATGACCACGTGCTCAAGTGTTCCAACCTCTTCAACACGCTGGATTCGCGCGGCGCCATCAGCGTGACCGAGCGCGTGGGAGTGATCCAGCGGGTGCGCAAGCTGGCCGTAGGAGTGGCGCAGGCTTGGCTGGATCAACAACTGGTCCAGCAGGAGGTGGCACTGTGAGCCTGCCCTTCCTGTTCGAAATCGGCGTCGAGGAAATTCCCGATTGGATGATTCCGGACGCGCTGGAGAACCTGCGTCTCCTGTTTGAAAAGCTTGAGATTCCCTACGAATCCGTGACGCTCGACGCCACCCCGCGGCGCCTGGTGCTGCGCGCCGAAGGGCTGCCCGCGCGGCAGGCCGATAGCCAGGAGCGCGTGCTCGGCCCCGCTAAATCGGCCCCCGCCCAGGCCGTCGAGGGCTTCGCGCGCAAACAGGGCGTGAAACCCGAGGACCTCGCCATCGAAGCCACGCCCAAGGGTGAGTACTACAGCTATGTGAGGAAGGTGCCGGGCCGCCTCACCAAAGACATCCTGGCGGCGGCGCTCCCCGGCATCATCCTCCAGATCTACTTCCCCAAGACGATGTACTGGACCGGCAAGAACGGCCCCCGTTTTATCCGCCCCATCCGCTGGATCGTGACCGTGCTTGGCGAGGAGATTGTGCCCTTTGAGCTGGCCGGCGTGCGCTCGGGCGCTTCGACCTCCGGCCACCGCCGGCTGGGAGCCAAAGAGATCGCCGTCACGCCCGCCGATTACGTCGCGCGCCTGCGCGATCATCACGTGATCCTCTCGGCCGAGGAGCGGCGCAACCGCATCCGCGACGGGCTGGCCGGCGTCCGCGTGAAGCCCGACCCGGCCCTGCTCGAAACCCTGGTCTACCTCACCGAATACCCCACGCCCATCATGGGCAGCTTCGACCCGCAGTTCCTCGAGCTTCCCGAAGAGGTGCTGATCACGGTGATGCGGCATCACCAGAAATACTTTTCCGTCGAGGACGCCCAGGGCAAGCTGGCGCCCCAGTTCGTGGCCGTCATGAACATCGATGCCGATCCCGAGGGCATCGTCCGCCGCGGCAACGAGCGCGTATTGCGCGCGCGCTTCAACGACGCCCGCTTCTTTTGGGAAACCGATCAGAAGAAGAAACTCGCCGACCGGCTGCCCGATCTGGCGCACGTCACCTTTCAGGCCAAACTTGGTTCCTACCGCGCCAAGACCAGGCGCATGATGGCGCTGGTGAAGGAACTGGGCGGCAAGACGCCGGCCGTGCGCGCCGCCAGGCTATCGAAGTGCGATCTCTCGACCGAGCTGGTAAAGGAGTTCACCGAGCTTCAAGGCGTGGTGGGCGGCCTCTATGCGCGCGCACAGGGTGAGCGCGCCGAGGTCTGGCAGGCTATTTACGATCACTACAAGCCGGAGAGCATGGAGGATGCCATCCCTCGCAACCTGGCCGGCCGGCACGTTTCCCTGGCCGATAAGCTCGACACGCTGCGCGGCTGTTTCCGCGTGGGCATGATTCCCACCGGCTCGCGCGATCCGTTCGGGTTGCGTAGGGCCGCGCAGGGCGTGGTGAGGATCCTGGTCGAGGGCAAGATCGCAGTGCCGCTCCTCGATCTATTGGAGGGTAACCAGCAACTAATCGCCTTCTTCGAAGACCGCGTGAAGTTCTATTTCAAGGAGCACCGCGGCTTCAAGTATGACGAAGTGAACGCCGCCATGGCCGCCGGCTGGAGCAACCTGGTGGACCTCGAGGCTCGGTTGGTGCGCATCCAGAAACTTCGCCCCACGCCGGATTTCGAGCCTCTCGCCGCCAGCTTCAAGCGCATCCGCAACATTCTGGTACAGGCGGGCTTCACGGGCGGCGGGGCCATCGACCAGAGCCTGCTTGAGCCGGGGCCGGAGCTGGAGCTTTACGAGGAGTTCACCAAAATCGCCGGCCAGCCCATCGAGAGCGTGATCTCGAAACTGCGGCCCAGAGTCGACCTGTTCTTCGACAAAGTGCTGGTGAATGCGCCGGACGCGGGCGTCCGGCAAAACCGTTTAACGCTGCTGCACACGCTGTTGGCGGAATTTTCCACCATAGCGGATTTTTCTGAAATCGTTACTAATTCATAGGAGCAAAGCATGAAGAAGGTTGTCTATTCGTTCGGCAACGGAACCGCCGACGGTGATGGAAAAATGAAAGATGTGCTCGGCGGCAAAGGCGCCGGGCTCGCCGAAATGTGCCGGGCCAAGCTGCCGGTGCCCCCCGGCTTCACCATTTCCACCGAGGTCTGCAACATCTACTTCCACAATAACAACGCTGTTCCGCCGGAGATCCAGGAGCAAATGGTGGAAGCGCTCAAGATCCTCGAAGAGCGCATGGGACAGAAGCTGGGCGACGTCGAGAACCCCCTGCTGGTGAGCGTTCGCTCCGGCGCCAAGTTCTCCATGCCGGGTATGATGGACACCATCCTCAACCTCGGCCTCAACGACCAGACCGTCAAGACGCTGGAAGCCAAGAGCGGCAATCCGCGGTTCGCCTACGATTGCTATCGCCGCTTCATCCAGATGTACGGCAACGTGGTTCTCGACATCCCGAAAGAGGATTTCGAAAAGGTTTTCGATGGCCAGAAGAAGAAGGCCAAGGCCAAGCTTGACACCGGCCTGACGGCGGAAGACCTGAAGCAGGTCATCGAGGGTTACAAGAAGGTGGTCGAGAAGGAGTCCGGCAAGCCGTTCCCGCAGGACGCCTTGAACCAGCTCCAGGGCGCGCGCGATGCCGTGTTCCGCTCCTGGTTCAACGCCCGCGCCATCACTTACCGCAGGATGAACCAGATTCCCGACGACCTGGGCACCGCCGTCAACGTGCAGGCCATGGTGTTCGGCAACCTGGGCGAAACATCGGCCACGGGCGTGGGCTTCACCCGCAATCCGGCCACCGGCGAAAAGGCCTTCTACGGCGAGTTCCTCGAGAACGCGCAGGGCGAAGACGTGGTGTCCGGTATTCGCACGCCGCACCCCTTCGCGGACCTGTTGAAGTGGAATCCCGCGGTCTACAACCAGCTCCGCGACATCACCACCATGCTCGAGAAGCACTACCGCGACATTCAGGACTTCGAGTTCACCGTCCAGGACGGCACACTCTACATGCTCCAGACCCGCAATGGCAAGCGCACCGGTCCAGCCGCGGTTCGCATCGCCGTCGAGATGGTGAGCGAAGGCCTCATCAGCAAGCAGGAAGCCGTCCTCCGCGTCGACCCGCAACAGCTCGATCAGCTTCTGCACCCGGTGCTCGACCCGGCATCCAAGAAATTGCTCGCCAAGCTGGCCACGGGTCTGCCGGCCTCGCCCGGCGCGGCGGTCGGCACCATCGTCTTTACAGCCGACGACGCCGTCGAGAAGGCCAAGGCGGCGCCCGTCATCCTGGTCCGCAAAGAAACCGTTCCGGACGACATCCACGGCATGGAAGTGGCCAAGGGCATTCTCACCTCGCGCGGCGGCATGACCAGCCACGCGGCGGTGGTCTGCCGCGGCATGGGCACCCCCTGCGTGGCCGGCGCCGAAGGCATCGTTGTCGACGAGCACAAGAAAGAAGTCGGCGTCACGGTAGGCGGCAAGGCCCTCACTCTCAAGGAGGGCGACTGGCTGTCGTTGGATGGCTCCACGGGCGAGGTTTACGCCGGCAAAGCCAACACTCTCGATGCCGATCCTTCCTCCGGTGTCTTGAAATCCTTCATGGAATGGGCCGACGAATTCCGCGGCAAATTCGGCGTGCGCGCCAACGCCGACATCCCCCGCGATGCCAAGGCGGCCCGTAGGTTCGGCGCCGAGGGCATCGGCCTGTGCCGCACCGAGCACATGTTTTTCGCCGAGGACCGCATCCCCCACATGCAGGCCATGATCCTGGCGCCCGACGAGAAGACCCGCCGCAAGGCTCTGGCCAAGCTCCTGCCCATGCAGCGCAGGGATTTCGCCGGCCTCTTCGAAGCCATGAACGGCTTCCCCGTGGTGATTCGCACCCTCGATCCGCCGCTGCACGAATTCCTGCCCAAACGCGAGGAACTGATGGTGGACAACGCCATCCTGCCCTACGCCGATATCACGAAGAAAAGGGAGCTGGCGGCCACCTACCAGCG
The DNA here is from genome assembly GCA_049515735.1 of Bryobacteraceae bacterium. Classification (GTDB taxonomy): domain Bacteria; phylum Acidobacteriota; class Terriglobia; order Bryobacterales; family Bryobacteraceae; genus Fen-178. Next base: position 78,393 of record JBEKTU010000014.1, on the reverse strand, counting down.
CTTCGGCGCCGAGGTGAAGAACCTCAAGACCGTGCTGGCCGGGCTGCTCAAGCGCGTCGAGGAATTGCACGAGTTCAACCCCATGCTGGGCCTCCGCGGCTGCCGTCTCGGCATCCTGTATCCCGAGATCACCGAGATGCAGGCGCGCGCCGTCTTCGAGGCCGTCGTGCAGGTGGCCAAGAAGGGCGTGAAAGTGATTCCCGAAGTCATGATCCCGCTCATCGGCGGCGTCAAGGAGTTCGAAAACCAGAAAAAGATCGTGGTCCAGGTGGCCGAGGAAGTTCTCGCCAAAGCCGGCCGTAAGGACCTCAAGTACATGGTCGGCACCATGATCGAGATCCCCCGCGCCGCCCTCACCGCCTGCGACGTGGCCAAAGAGGCCGACTTCTTCAGCTTCGGCACCAACGACCTCACCCAGACCTGTATGGGCCTCTCCCGCGACGATTACACCAAGTTCCAGAAGGAATACCAGGACCACAAGATCTTCGCCCACGACCCCTTCGCCGTTCTGGATCAGGAAGGCGTCGGCCAACTGGTGAAGATGGGCGTGGAACGGGGCCGCAAAGGCAATCCCAAGTTGGAAATCGGCATCTGCGGCGAGCACGGCGGCGAGCCCAGCTCGGTGCAGTTCTGCTACCGCATAGGCATGGACTACGTTTCCTGCTCCCCGTACCGCGTGCCCATCGCCCGCCTGGCGGCCGCCCAAGCAGCCATCTCAGGCGATAAGTCGGAAACCCAGCGGACGGCGTAAGCCGCAGCGTGGCGCACGTTCTCAACGTGCCGTGTCGGCACTCGTGCCGACGCCGTTTAGCGATAGACTGTGGCATGGCGTTACTCGACGACCGCCGCTATCCGCAGCGCCCGCTCATCGGCGTGGGCGCGCTCATTTTGAAACGCGACCGCATCCTCATGGCGCAGCGCGGCAAGCAGCCGCTTATGGGCTGGTGGTCTCTGCCCGGCGGCTTGTTGGAAATCGGCGAGGCTCTGGCGGACGCCGTCCGCCGCGAGGTGCACGAGGAGACCGGCCTGGAGATCCGGCCGCTGGGCGTGCTGGAAATCTTCGAGCGCATCATGCGCGATGCCTCCAGCGCACCCGAGTATCACTACGTGCTCATCGATTACATGTGCCGCGTCATGGGTGGAACTCTAGCCCCCGGCGACGACGTCTGCGCGGTGGAATGGGTGCGCCGCCGCGATCTGCCCAAGCTCCAGATCACGGAGGGCACCCTGGCGGTGATTGAAAAGGCCTTCCGCAAACGCCGAGAATATAGATAGCCTCTTGAAAACCAGCGCCGCCGTTCTAGAATTCGAAGCCCTCCGCCAGTTGTTGGGCCGTTACATCTCCAGCCCGCTCGGCGGCCGCGAGTTGGAAAAAGTCGCTCCGCACGCCGATCGCGCGCGCCTGGCCGATGACCTCGCGGAGGCCGGAGAGGCCGTCGAATACCTGCGCGCGGCCACGCGCCCGCAGCCCGCCGGGCCCAGGGGGCACCCCGGCGCCGCCATTCGCCTCGATTTCTCCGGCCTGCCCGACGTCGAACCGGCCGTCCACAAACTGCGCATCGAAGGCGCCAGCCTCGACCCCAAGGAAATCTTCGATCTCTTCCTTCTGCTCGACCGCGCCGCCGACGCCAAATCGCTGCTCACCGCCGCCGCCGAGCGTTTCCCCCGCCTCGGCCGCCGCGCGCAGACCATCGGCGATTTCCGCGCCCTGCTGAAAGACCTCGAGGGCAAAATCCTGCCCGATGGCACGGTGGCCGATCACGCCAGCGTGGCGCTCGCCCGCCTGCGCCGCGACATCGAACGCCAGAAGAAGTCCATTCAGGAATCCCTCGAGCGCTTCCTGCACGCCCACCGCGAGGAAGGCGTCCTGCAGGAGGAATTCGTCACCATCCGCAACGAGCGCTTTGTGGTGCCGATCATCGCCGGCCAGCGGCGCAAGCTGGATGGCGTGATTCACGCCGCCAGCTCCAGTGGGCACACCCTGTTCGTCGAGCCGCTCGAAACCATCGACCTCAACAACGAGCTGGTGCGGCTGGCCGAGGAAGAGGCTCGCGAGGTTCACCGCATTCTGCTCGAAATGACCGACCGCCTGCGTGCCGATGCCAACTCGATTCGCCAGACGCTCGTCGCCATGGCGGAGTTGGAGATGATCTTCGCCAAGGCGCGCTTTGCCGCCGAGTTCCACTGCGCCATCCCCAGCTTCGGCGAGCGCCTCCGCCTGCTCAACGCCCGCCATCCGCTGCTCGAGGACGTGCTGCGCCGCCGCCATAAGACCGCCGTGCCGGTCTCGCTCGAGCTCACCCGCGACCGCCGCACGCTGTTGATCAGCGGCCCCAACACCGGCGGCAAAACCGTGACGCTCAAGACCGTCGGTCTGCTCAGCCTCATGGCGCAATCGGCCCTTCCCGTGCCCGCCGCCGAGGCCGAGTTCCCGCTCTTCGACCAGGTGCTGGCCGATATCGGCGACTATCAATCCATTCAGGAAAACCTCAGCACCTTCTCCGCGCACGTCTCCAACATCCGCGAAATGGCGCTCGACGTCACCCCCGATTCCCTCGTGCTTCTGGACGAGCTGGGCGCCGCCACCGATCCTGAAGAGGGCGGCGCGTTGGGCGTGGCCATCGTCGAGCATTTCCGCGCGGCCGGCGCTTACACCCTGGTATCCACCCACCTGCTGGCGCTCAAAATCTACGGCGCCGGCACCGAGGGCGTGGTCAACGGCTCCATGGGCTTCGATGAAGAGACCCTCGAGCCCACGTTCCGCCTGAGTCTGGGCCTGCCGGGCAAGTCCGCCGGCCTCGAAATCGCCACGCGGCTCGGCATGTCCGAGGACATCATGCGGCGTGCCCGCCAGTCCATGAGCGGCCGCGAGCGCGACGTCGCCCGGTTCCTGGCTGAGTTGCATCGCCGCGTCGAAGAGACCCAGGCGCTCGAACGGAGCCTGCGCGAAAAGCTGGCGGAGCTTGAGAAGCGCGAACGGGAGCTGGCGCGCGAATGGGAAAAACGCGAAACCGCCAAGCTCAAGGAGCTCGAGCGCCGCACCGAGCAGGCGCTGGCCCGCTTCGAGGAGCAGGCCCAGGAGACCATCGGCAAAATGGCGCAAACCGCCGACCGCCGCAAGGCCGAGCAGGAGGCGCAGCGCCGCGTCTCCAAAGCCAAACGCGAGATGCGGGAAGATTTCCAGACCACCGTGCTGGCCACCCAGGACGATTCCCGGCAGGACCGCATCCGGCCGTTGCGCATCGAAGAAGGCGCGCGCGTGCGATTGAAGGACGTGCGCGAGCCGGCGCGTGTGCGCCGCAAGCTGGGCGCGGACCGCATTGAAGTCGAGGCCGGCTTCATGAAGATGCAGGTTTCGATCGACGACGTAATCGAAGTCCTGCCCGAGGCCGGCGTTGGGGTGCCCTCTGGGCCCGGCAAGTTACCCCAGGGTGTGAGTTACAAGCCTGCTCCGGAGCTGGCGCCCGTGCACCAGGAGATCAACGTAATTGGCCAGCGCGCCGAGCAAGCGCGCGACGCCGTGGATGAATTCCTCGACCGCGCTGTCATGGCCACCGCCAGCCGCGTCCGCATCGTGCATGGCCACGGCATGGGGGTCCTCAAGAAAGTCATTTCCGAATTGCTCGGTGCGCACCCGCACGTGGCCAAGTTCTACCCGGCCCCCCAGCAGGAAGGCGGCGCCGGCGCTACCATCGTCGAGTTAAAAGAGTAGGGCCGGGCGCGCCCGCACCGTGCTTGCCCTCCCATCCGCGCGATAATGAATTCGGAGGCGAAGGTATGGATCGAGCCAAAAGCATTAATTTACTGAACAAAGCGGTTGCCGACGAATTACAGGCGGTGCACCAGTACATGTATTTTCACTTTCACCTGGCGGACCAGGGCTTCGGGCCGCTGGCGATGCTGCTCAAGCAGACCGCCATCCAGGAAATGGGCCACGTCGAGTTGCTGGCCGACCGGATTCTGTTCCTGAAGGGCGAAGTGGAGATGGTTGCGGCCGGCCCGGTGGAGAAGATTGTCGAACCAGAGGCCATTCTGGTCAAGGCGATGGCCATGGAAGAAGATGGCATCCGGAGCTATAACCAAGCGGCGCTGGAGTGCGGCGCCAACGCCGATTCCGCGTCCAAGCAGCTTTTCGAGCAACTGGTGAACGACGAGGAACGCCACTTCGATCAGTTCGAAAAGCAGTCCGACAACATCAAGAGGTTCGGCCCGAGCTATCTGGCGCTTCAGTCCTTCGGCGGCGGTGCGTCCCAAGGAGGCGCGGCGCCGGTCACAGGTTAGCCAGCACTTCCGCCGCGTGCCCTTTGGCCTTGACCTTGGCGTAGATCTTCTCGATCTTGCCGTCCGGCCCGATGACGAAGGTGCTGCGCTCGATACCCATCGCCTTCTTGCCGTACATGTTCTTCTCTTTCCATACGCCGTAGGCCTGGGCCGCGGCTCTGTCTTCATCGGCCAGCAGCGTGAACGGCAGATTGAACTTTGCCTTGAATCCGGCCTGCGCCGCCGGCTTGTCGGGCGACACACCCACCACCGCCGCGCCCTTCTTCGCAAACGCCTGGATGCCGTCGCGAAACTCGCAGGCCTCCACGGTGCAGCCCGGCGTGTTGGCCCTCGGGTAAAAGTACAGCACCACGCGCTTTCCCTTCAGGTCGGACAGCCGAAAATCGCCGCCCGTGTCCGTGTGAACGCGAATATCGGGAGCCTTGTCGCCAACTTTCAACATCGATCACCCCAGCTTTTGCTTGAATAAATCGGTCACCAGCGCCACGTTTGCCTGTCCCCGCGTGGCCTTCATCGCCTGGCCTACCAGGAAGTTGATCACCGTCGTCTTCCCGCCCTTGTACTGCTCCACCTGCTTGGGGTTGCCGGCGATCACTTCCGCGATAATCCTCTCCAGCGCCCCCGTGTCGCTCATCTGCCGCAGCCCTTCGCGTTCCATGATCGCGCCCGCCCGCTCGCCCGTTGAGAACATTCTCGGGAACACTTGCTTGGCCAGCTTTCCGGAAAGTTCGCCCTTGGCGATCAGCTTCACCAGTTCGCCCAAGCTCTCGGGACTGACGGGGGCCTCCGCAATCTCTTTCCCCTCGGCCTTGAGCAGGCCCATCAGGTCCCCCATCACCCAGTTGGCCGCGGTCTTCGGGTCGCCCGAAACTTTGGCCACCGTCTCGTAATACTCGCTCACCGCCCGCGTGGCCGTCAGCACTTCGGCGTCGTATTCGCGCAGCCCGTACTCCCCGATGAACCGCGCGCGCTTGCGGGCGGGCAGCTCCGGCATCTTGGCCCGCACCTCCGCCAGCCACTTCTCGCTGATGCGCAGCGGAACCAGGTCCGGCTCGGGAAAGTAACGGTAGTCGTGCGCCTGCTCCTTGCTGCGCATGCCGGCCGTCTCGCCCAGGTCCGGATTGTAAAGCCGCGTTTCCTGCTCCACTCTGCCGCCGCTCTCGATCACCGCTACCTGCCGCGCGATTTCGTAATCCAGCGCCTGCTTCAGAAAGCGGAACGAATTGAGGTTCTTGACTTCCGCCTTGGTGCCGAACTTCTCCGCGCCTTTGATCCGCACCGAGACGTTGGCGTCGCAGCGCAGGTGCCCTTTCTCCATGTCGCAGGTCGAAACCTCGACGAACTGGAGCACCTGCTTCAATTCGGTGAGGAACGCGTAAGCTTCCTCGGAGCTGCGCATATCGGGATCGGTGACGATTTCCGCCAGCGGCGTGCCGCACCGGTTAAGGTCCACGTAGGAGTACCTGTCCGAATCCCGGAAGCCGTCATGGATGCTCTTGCCCGCGTCGTCTTCCATGTGGACGCGCGTCACACCGATGTGCCTGGCCACGCCCTCCACCACGATATCGACCCACCCGTGCTCCGCCACCGGCTCGTCGTATTGCGAGATCTGGTAGCCCTTGGGCAGGTCCGGATAAAAGTAATTCTTGCGCGCGAACCGCGACTTCGGGTTGATTCGGCAGTTCAGCGCCAGCGCGCCCTTGATCGCCAGTTCCACCGCCTCGCGGCTCAGCACCGGCAACGCTCCCGGCAGCCCCAGGCACACCGGGCAGACGTTGGTATTCGGCGGCGCGCCGAAGCTGGTGGGGCATCCGCAAAAAATCTTGGTCGCGGTGGCAAGCTGCACGTGCACTTCGAGCCCGATGACCGGCTCGTAGCGCGCAATCGCTTCGGGTGTCGCCACTGCGGGTGCGGAAGAGGACATGGTGTCTTCCTATTATACGGAGCTTTCAGCGATCAGCTTTCAGCGATCAGCTAAACATAGTGCCACCGCCGGTGTTGGTCTAGCTGAAAGCTGATAGCTGACTGCTGATCGCTTTATCGCAGCCGCTTCTCCAACTCCCGCACGAACTCCTGGAGCGCTTTCCGGTCGGCCTGCTGCCACTTCACCACCACAAAGTACCGCCCCCGATAGAAGAACACGGTGTCCGCCGACGGCCGCCAGCGCTGCACCAGGTCCAGCCCCACGCCCGGCGAGCTCAGCTCGTACACGCGCGCTTCGAGCTTCCCGGGGCCTTCGTAGGCCGCTACCTGGAGCCGCTCGACGCTGGTGCGCGGCACCGGGTCCGGCGCTTCGGAAACGGGCAGGTTCCGCACAGCCGTACGGCGCCAGACGTTGGCGACCGTTTCCGGGAAAAGGTCCGCCGGCAACGGGGCGTTTCCGCCACAGGCTCCGAGCGCGAGTGCCAGCCACATCCAGTTCCGGCGCGACATCAGCTTCAATTCTTGCATGACTCCATTAGTCGCGGTGATACCATCGCAGTTATGGCGAAGTTCAAGCCGGCAAGAGGAAAAGCCAGGAAGACTCGCGCTCCGCAGGGCGGCGTGCCCTGCGTCATTCTGGTCATCTCCGGTATGTTACTGGTCGGCCTGTTCCTCTACTACGTGATGACACATGCGAACCGATAACCGCCAGCCCGCCCAATTGCGCCCGGTCGAGATCGTCACCGGCTGCCTCATGACCGCGGAAGGCTCCGCGCTGATCAAGGTGGGGAACACCCACGTGCTGTGCGCCGCCACCGTGGAAGACACCGTGCCGCATTTCCTCCGCAACAGCGGCAAAGGGTGGGTTACGGCGGAATACTCCATGCTGCCGCGGGCCACGGCCAAGCGCACGCCGCGCGAGGTCACCAAGGGCCGGCCCTCGGGAAGAACTCACGAAATCCAGCGGTTGATTGGCCGCTCCATGCGCTCCGTGGTCGATATGTCGGCTCTGGGCGAACGCACTGTGGTGCTGGATTGCGACGTGCTCCAGGCGGACGGCGGCACGCGCACCGCCTCCATTACCGGCGCGTTCGTAGCGCTGGCCCTGGCGCTCCGCCAGCTCGTCGAGTTTGGCCGGCTCAAGACCATGCCGGTCCTGGATTTCGTGGCCGCCACCAGCGTGGGCCTGGTGGATGGCGTCCCCATGCTGGATCTCTGCTACGACGAAGATTCCCGGGCAGGCGTGGACATGAACGTGGTGATGACCGGCGCCGGCAAGTTCGTCGAGGTGCAGGCCACCGCCGAGCACACCCTCTTCGATGACCAGCAGATGGCGCAGCTTGTGACCCTGGCGCGCGCCGGCATCGCCCAAATCATCGAGATTCAGAAGAAGGTGGCGCGCATTTGATCCGGCTCTTCTGCGCCACCGGCAATCCTGGAAAGCTGCGCGAATTCCAAGATCATAGCCCCATCCCCATTGAGGCCCTCCCCGACTTCCGGCGGATTCCCCCCTGCGTGGAGGATGGCGACACCTTCGAAGAGAACGCCGTCATCAAAGCGCGCCACTACGCCCGGTACGCACCTGGCTTGCTTTTCGCGGACGATTCGGGCCTGGAAGTGGACGCGCTCGGCGGCGCCCCCGGCGTTCATTCCGCCCGCTTCTCCGGCCCCCACTCCACCGGCGAAGCCAACAACCGCCTGCTGCTCGAAAAGCTGCGCGGCGTGGCCAACCGGACCGCGCGTTTCGTCTGCGTAATCGCTCTGGTCGAAGGCCAGCGTCTCCGTGGCGTCTTTCGCGGCGCGGTGCCGGGCGTCATCCTCGACGAGCCCCGCGGCTCTTCTGGCTTCGGATACGATCCGCTCTTTTACTGTCCGGCGCTCGGCCTCACTTTCGGAGAAGCCTCCGCCGGCCGGAAGTTCTCCCTCAGCCATCGCGGACAGGCGCTCCGCGCCATGCTGTCCGCCCTCCAGTTCCAGGCCGCATAGGCCTCCAAACGCTCTAGTCACGGCGATTTGCCGGGCCCGGCTGCGCCGATTTCTCTTTCAAATTCAGAACATTTGCTGTAGATTATGTTGTATGGAGAACGCGCGCGATTCGTCCATGTGGCGGAGCCTCGCCGTCGCTTTTGGGGACGGCCTGGCCTTTGGCGTGGGGATGAAACTCACGCAAAACGTGGCCCGCCAAGCCGGCACGCCGCCGTCCGACGTCGCTGTCTTGGCTGATCGTTTCGAACGCCTCGAGCAACGTCTCGAACGCCTCGAGCACACCCCCATCGCCGCTCCGGAGGTGGCCCCTGGCCCGCGGCCCGCGGGTTTCGCACGGGGAGTGATCGAGGCCGTGGTCCAGGCTGTCGAAGAGCGCCTGGACAAACACGCCAAACAAGCGGAACTCCGCTTGGCCGAACTCGAAGCCCGGATTGCCCAAGTGCAGGGTCTTGCCGAGTCGGAACAGCACCTGCGCGAAGAGATGCGGCGCGTGGCTGACCGCTCATCGAGCTCCGCTGCCGCAGCGGCGGAAGCCGCCATTGAGGTGAAGCTCGCGCCCCTGCGCGTGGAGATCGCTGAAATGCGGCAGCGGCTGGCGGAGAGTGATCGCACCGTCCTGGACCTCATCCTGGCCATTGGCCAGATGTGCCGGCAGGCCGCCGAGCGAATGACCGATTCCGCGCCGCCGCTGCCCGAGAGCGCGCCTCCGCTCTCCAATACCGACCCGCCGCTCAATGAAGCCGGCGATTCGCTTGGAGCAGCCCCGCAGGAGCCTGGAGTCTCGATGGACCCGCCCGTGGAATTCTCGGCGCCGGCTTTCACGCAGCTCAAGAAGAGCACTTCGCTCTGGCGGGTTCCGGCGGTCTCTTCGTTCCTGCTTGCCACCGGCGGTTTGCTGCTGCGGCACTATCTATAGCTCGTGGGGCCGGCAACGGGTTGGCCGCTCTGCCCTGGGACCGCCGCGCGGTACCATGAATTATGTCGGAAACCCTCACCATTGCCGGTCGCGAATTCCGCTCGCGCCTTATCGTAGGAACCGGGAAGTACCGCACTTTCCCCGAGATGCAGCGCTGCCACGAGGCCTCGGGCGCGGAGATGGTGACCGTCGCCGTACGCCGTGTGAACCTCACCGACCGCTCTAAGGAATCGCTCCTCGATTACATCGACCGCTCCCGCATCTTCATCCTCCCCAACACCGCCGGCTGCTACACCGCCGACGACGCCGTGCGCACCGCCATGCTGGCGCGCGAGGTGGGCCTGTCCCACTGGATCAAGCTCGAGGTGATCGGCGATGAGAAGACCTTGTTTCCGGATAACGCCGGATTGCTGGAAGCCACCCGCATCCTGGTCAAGGAGGGTTTCGTGGTGCTGCCCTACACCAATGACGACGTGGTGAACGCGCGCAAGCTGATCGACGCCGGCGCCGCCGCAGTAATGCCGCTGGCCGCGCCCATCGGCTCCGGCCTGGGCGTGCAAAACCCAGCCAACCTGCGCATCCTGCGAGAGATGATCACCCAGGTGCCGATGATCGTCGACGCCGGCGTCGGCACCGCCTCCGATGCCGCCATCGCCATGGAACTGGGCGCCGACGGGGTTCTCATGAACACCGCCATTGCCGCCGCCGAAGACTCCGTCAAGATGGCGCACGCCATGAAGTTGGCCGTGGAAGCCGGCCGCATGGCTTACGAATCCGGCCGCATGCCCAGGAAGCTGTACGCCTCCGCCAGCAGCCCGCTCGCGGGAGTGGTGGGTTCGTAGCTAACCCGCCGCGGCCGCGGCCACTCCGTTACTGCCCCGCGTCTTGAACTCGTAGCGCTCAATCTCGACCGCCGCTTTGTTGGCTTCCGAACGCACCACCTTGCCCACCGCTACAAATTGCAGTAGGCAGGCGCCGCCCAGCCGCACGGGCCAGTTCACCGAGATTTCTATCGGGCGTCCCATCGGGAGCCTTCCCTCCGTCGTGAACAGAATCCCCCCGCTGCCCATATCCAGTGTCTTCCCGACCCCACTGGTTGGCAGCCCCTTGGCATTCAGCAGGCGGTATCTGACTTCCTCCCGGACCGGAAACCGGCTGGTGTCCCTCCGATCTGTCCTGCCTCCGAAATTCGCGTCTGTACCGTACGCGCTTGTTTCCATGCTCATCCCTAATCATGCGGGAAATGCGCGTGCTCAACAATAGACTAAAAGCACTAAAAAGACCCCATTTATGCTTAGTACTTTCGTTGACTTTTGGCAGGTCACAATTTGAGCTCCCGATGCAGGCGGAACGGGCCTGATCGTGCATTCTGGTATTCTGACCTCATGGACCAGGACCAACTCCGGTCGTTGTTCGAGCAGGTGCGTAGCGGCGCCGTGGATATCGATGCCGCCATCGGCCGCATGCGCCACATGCCCTTCGAAGATCTGGGCTTCGCCAAAGTGGACCATCATCGCGCGTTGCGCCACGGCATGCCTGAGGTGGTCTTCGCCAAGGGCAAGACGCCTGAGCAGGTGGTGGCCATCGCGGAACGCTTGATCGAGAATTCGCAGAACGTGCTGATCACGCGCGCAGACCGGGAGTGCGCGGCTGCCGTCACCGGTAAGCTGGCATGCGGCGAGTATTTCCCGCTCTCCGGAGTGATTCGTTTCTGGCGCGACCGAACCGTCCGCGGCAAGGGCAAGATCATCGTGGTCTGCGCCGGCACCAGCGACATGCCGGTGGCCGAAGAGGCGCAAATCACCGCCGAGGTGATGGGCAACGAAGTGGAAGCGATTAACGATGTCGGGGTTGCCGGGATTCACCGGCTGCTGAGCACTCGCGAGCGCCTCACCGAGGCCCGCGTCATCGTGGTCTGCGCGGGCATGGAGGGCGCGCTGCCCAGCGTGGTCGGCGGCCTGGTCTCATGCGCCGTCATCGCGGTCCCCACCAGCGTGGGTTATGGAGCCAGCTTTAACGGCCTGGCCGCGCTGCTCGGCATGTTGAACAGTTGCTCCAGCAACGTCACGGTTGTCAACATCGATAACGGCTTCGGCGCGGGCTACGTCGCTAGTCTGATCAATCGGCCGTGAGCTCCGGGATCTCCACCCACGCGCGCTTGCGCCACGATTCCAGACCTTTCTCCGCCAGTTGCACGCCCTTGGCGCCTTCGAGCAATCCCCACCGGAACGGATCGCCCTTCACCACGTGCCGCAGAAACAGCTCCCACTGGCGCTTGAACGCGTTATCGAACGTCTCCTGCTCCGGCACTTTCCGCCAGCCATCGAAGTAGTCGAGCGGGCTTTCTATATCGGGATTCCACACCGGGCGCGGCGTCGCGCCATACGGCTGAATCCAGCACTGGCGCAGGCCGGCCACCGCGCTGCCCTTGGTGCCCTCAACCTGGATGGTCAGCAGATCGTCGCGGCGCACCCTCACGCACCAGGAAGAATTGAAGTGCGCCACCACGCCGCCCGCCAGCTCGAACGTGGCGTACGCCGCATCCTCGGCCGTGCAATCGTATGGCTCGCCGGCCTCGTTCCAGCGCGTGGGAATGTGGGTCGCACCCAGGCAGGATACGGCCTTCACCGCGCCGAACAGGTTGTCCAGCACGTAGCGCCAATGGCACAGCATGTCCAGGATGATGCCGCCTCCGTCTTCCTTGCGGTAATTCCACGACGGACGCTGCGGCGCCACGGTGTCGCCTTCGAACACCCAGTATCCGAATTCGCCGCGAACCGAAAGAATGCGCCCGAAGAATCCCGACTGCTTCAGAGTTTCGAGCTTCAGTAATCCCGGCAGCCACAGCTTGTCCTGCACCACGCCGTGTTTGACACCGGCCTTCTCCGCCAGTTTCCACAGATCGAGCGCCGATTCCAGGCTATCGGCCACCGGCTTCTCGCAATACACATGCTTGCCCGCGGCGATGGCCTGGCGCATCGCGTCCGCGCGCCGGTCCGTGGTCTGCGCGTCGAAGTAGATGGAGTACTCGGGGTTGTCCAGCGCGGCATCCAGGTCGGTGGTCCAGGGCAGGCCGCCGCACTCCGCCGAAATGGCTTCGAGCTTGGAGGAATTCCGCCCCACCAGCAGCGCGCGCGGCACGATCGTTTCGCTATCGCTCAGCCTGACCCCGCCTTGCTGGACGATGGCCCCGATGGACCGCCGTAAGTGCTGGTTCAGCCCCATGCGGCCGGTCGCGCCGTTCATGATGATGCCCACGCTGTGAGTGGTCATGGCTTCTCCATCGACTGCGGCCACGCCCCCGCGGGCAGCGGCGGCGCTTCCACTCCCGCGCGCGGCAGCGTCCCCTCCAGTTCCTGGCGCCAGTGGGCCACGTCGCCCGCCGGTCCGTAGCAGTAGATCATCCGCATGGGCGCCGCGCCGGTATTGGTCAACTGGTGGAACACGCGCTGAGGAATGTAGACCGCTTGTCCCGCGCGCACGGCGGCCCTTTCCTCGCCCAGGCACATTTCGCCCGCGCCTTCCACAATGAAGTAGATCTCCTCCTGCTCCTGGTTGTGCCACGGCACCTGCCCGCCATTCGGCTCCAGCGTCACCTGGCCCATGGAGAAGCTGGCCGCCTGGATGGGGCTGGCGCCTCCCACCAGGTTCTGCGTCCGGCGCCTTGCCGGATACGTCCGCCCGTCAATTTGGGAAAGATCGGCGATGATCATGCATGCGCTCGCTCAAGAAATAGCATACAACTCCGGCTCCGCTCAGCAGCCCGCCGAATTCGAGGGCATTGATCGGCCCGATCGGTTCCACGTTATTGCGAATCACCGTCAGAACCAGCAGCGCCAGCGGCGGGACGCCCACGGCGATGGCGCCGAAAAGACCGCCCGGAACGCGATACGGCCTCTGGAGTTTCGGCTCGCGGATGCGCAGCGCTACCAGCGCGGCAAACTCCAGCAGAATACTGAGGCCCGTCAGCAGCACATCCAGCACGATCAGCTTTACGAAGCTGAACCCCAGGCAAAGGGCCCATGCGGCCGAGCAGGCAAAGATCGCCACCCAGGGAGCGCCGGTCTTCGGGCGGCACTTGGCGAATACCTTCGGCAGAAATCCGTCTTCCGCCATCACCGCCGGCAGCCGCGAATAAGCCATGGTGAGGGCGTTCAGCGTGCCCACCGCGCCCAACATGCCGCCCATGGTGATGGCCACCGCCAGAACGCCGCCGGCGGCGCCGCCTCCCAACACCGCCCGCCCCACATCCGCCCAACCGCCCGTGGACCAACGGTTGGCGTCGAGCCCCGTCATGGCAACCGCCGCGATGGGCACCACGTAGGTCACCGCCACCAGCGCCACCGCGCCGCCCATCGCCAGCGGATAGGTGCGTTGCGGCCGGTCCACTTCACCGGCGATGGTCGAGGCATTGTCCCATCCCATGTAATTCCACATGGCGACCAAAATGCCTCCAAGAATGTCGACATCGTGGAGCGGAACCGCCGCCGCGCCGGGCGCCGCGCGGTGGAAGCCGGCATATCCCGCAAGAATCGCGAATGGCGCCAGCAGCACGATGCTCATCGCCAGCGAGCTGCCACCCACCGTCTTGGCGCCCAGCAGGTTCCATAGCGCGCACATCGCGATCAGGGCGACGCCGATCCAGGTCCCTCTGCTCCCGGCGGTCAGTGCGGGGGCGAAGTGGCCGAGATAGTCCACAAACAGCGTCGGGTAAATCGCCATGTCGAAAATGCTGCCGGCCAGCGACAGCCACGCCTCCTGGAACCCCCAGAAACGGCCCATGGCGCGGGTCACCCAGACGTAGTAGCCGCCTTCGCTCGGCAGGGCGCTCGCCAGTTCGCTCACCATGAGCGCCGTGGGAAGGCTCCACACCGCCGGCGTCGCCAGCAGGATCACAATGGCTCCCGCATACCCCGATTTGGAGACGATATCCTCCAAACCGAAGGGACCGCCGGCCACCATCATGTAGGTGGCGGCGATCAGCGGAAAAAGCGTGACTTTGCGCGGCATGGCGTTGCCAGAGCTACCCGCGGGTGAACATTTCAACCAGGACGCCCGCTACCTCGTCCGACGTGGCCTCGGGCACTCCCCCCAATTTCTTCACCAGGCGCGCCTTGTCCACAGTGCGGATCTGGTCGAGCGCGGCTTGGCCGGTCTTTCCCCGGAAGTGGATGCCGATACGCGTGGGGTAAGCACGGACTGTCGTCGTCAACGGAACCACGATCACGGTTGCGATGTGTTGGTTCATTTCGTCCGGCGAGACCACCAGGCAGGGCCGGGTCTTGCGTATTTCGGAGCCTTTCGTGGGATCCAGCGCAACCAGCCAGACTTCCCCCTGGCGAGGTCCGCGGCGAACGTTGCTTACCACGTCCACTCGTCCCGGTCGAACGCGTTGGTGATCTTACCGAGGAGGACGCCATCGTCGCCGCTCACAGCTACGCCTCGAAAGGCTTCCTCCCAACCTTGCCGCGGCGTGCGGTTCGGCCGAATCACGATCCGGCCTTTCTCGGCGAGGAGTTCTACGGTACCCCCTAGGCCTGCCTGTTCCAGGAGCGGCTTGGGGATCCGAATCCCCCGCGAGTTGCCGATGCGTATGAGGTTGGCGCGCATGTTGGTGTAATTACATTGTAGGTCCAGCCCCGGGCCCGGTCAAGCTGAAGCCGTCAGGAAAAGGGCCGGCGGGCGCGGGGTTTTCATAGTGAGAGTATAGCGAGGGGAGTTGCCCCGCCGTCTGCCTGGCTTTCCGCGAAGTTGTACTCTGAGATAGACGAGGCGCACGGAAACTGGTGGGCTTTTACCATTTATTGCCGCCGGAAGGCGCGAAGATCCTGTTGGTCCTGTTCCTCTCGTTTTTGACCGGCTTGGAGCGGGAGGAGCGCCGGGCCGCAAGCGAGAGCTACTCGTTCGGCGGAGTGCGCACCTATCCTTTGATTGGACTCATCGGCTATGCGGCGTCTCTTCTTTCAGGCGGGCGGATCTTGCCGGTGATGCTGGGCTTCGCCGTTGTGGGCGGATTCCTGATGTTGTCGTACCAGCATAAAGTGGCCACTTCCGCCCTTGCCGGCGTCACCTCCGAGATGTCGGCGCTCACCATGTACCTGGTGGGTGCGCTGGTATATCGCGAGCAATTCTGGATCGCCACCACGGTCAGCGTCGCCAGCATGTTGTTGCTGGAATTGAAAGCCGTGTTGGAAGGCTTGACCAAACGGATTGCTCCCGAGGAGATCCTCACCTTCACCAAATTCCTTCTGCTCACCGCGGTGATTCTGCCGGTTCTGCCCAACCAGGACTTCGGGCCGTTCCAGATCAATCCTTTCAAGGCCTGGCTGGTGGTGGTAGCGGTGAGCGGCGTTTCCTACGGCAGCTACGTGATCCAGAAGCTGACCAAGGGGCAGGGAGGCGTGATTCTGGCCGCATTGCTGGGAGGCGCCTACTCGTCCACCGTGACCACCGTGGTTCTGGCCAAACGAGCCGCGCGCGAGAGCCGCCCGCACCTGTTTTCGGGCGGCATTCTGATGGCCTCCGGAGTCATGTACTTGCGCGTGGCGGGCCTGGTGACGATGTTCAATCGAAACCTCCTGACGACCCTCGGCGTGCCGTTCGCCATTCTGGCGGGCGTGGGGGTGGGCGTGGGCTGGCTCTGGACGCGCATTCCCGAGGCCAGTGCCGGCGAGGTCAAACGGGAATTCGAACCCAAGAACCCCCTCGAGCTGCGCGCGGCGTTTTTCTTTGCCTTTCTGTTTCTGGGCATCCTGGTTATCACGCATCTGGTGGTCACCTATCTCGGCAGGGCGGGGGTGTACACGCTGGCGGCGGTGATGGGAGTCACGGATGTGGACCCCTTCATCATGGGCATGACGCAATCGGCGGGAGGAATCACTTCTTTGAAGGTGGCCGCGGCGGCTATTCTGATTGCCGCGGCCAGTAACAACCTGGTCAAAGGGATCTATGCTTACAGCTTGTCCGATCGCAAAACGGGTGTCGAGAGCCTGGGCCTGCTGGCCGGCCTGGCACTAGCCGGGCTGGCGCCGCTGCTGTGGCTGGCGAGGTGAATTCGCCCCCGTCACTTCGCGCCTTTCAAGATCTCGGCGGGCTCTACCCACTGGCCGGTTTCGGCGGATCGGACGATGGCGTCGATCACCGCCATGTTCTTGAGCGCGTCTTCGAGCGGCACCGGCGGAGCGCCGCCCTCGCGAATGGCGCGCGAGAACAGGTCGCCCTGAATGGTGTACTGGTCGCACGCGGGGAATTCTTCGACCGTCGCGCCCGAGCCGGTGAGGTCGCGGCCGTCGTCGATGCGGATGCGCGACGGCCGATTCTCGGGCGCGTTAAACGGAATATCGAGCTCGATGCGCCCCGTGGTTCCGTAGAACCGCATGCTCTGTTGCAGCGCCTCCTGCGTGCTGCAAGTGAAGATGCAGTGGCCCGAGGGGTAATCCAGAATGGCGGACGTCAGCATGTCGATGTTGCCGAAGCGCGCATCGCGGACCATGGCGGCCGAGACGCGCGCCGGTTCCTCTCCGAAAACCATCCGCGAGGTCTTGATGGGGTAGCAGCCGATGTCCATCAGCCCGCCGCCGCCGTATTCCCGAATGTTGCGGATGTTGCCGGCGTCCAGCTTGAAGTAGCTGAACGAGCCTACCGCTGAGCGAAGCTGGCCGATGCGTCCGGCGCGCACCAGTTCCATGGTCCGCAGCCACTGCGGGTGCGACTGAACCATGAACGCTTCGCCCATAACGACGCCCGTCCGGTCGCGCGCGGCCATGAGTTCCAGCGTCTCCGCCACGTTCATGCCGATGGGTTTCTCGCACAGCACGTGCTTGCCGGCCTCCGCGGCGCGGATGGACCACGGGACGTGCATGTGGTTGGGAAGCGGATTGTAGACGGCCTCGATCTCAGGATCCTCGAGCATCTCCTCATACGAGCCATAGGCCTTCGGGATGCCCAGACTCCGGGCAGCCTCTTGGGCCTTGGCGCGGTCGCGCGATGCGATGCCGGCGATTTTGCACCACTCGCCCCGTTGCATGGCCGGAATCACCTTCGTAGTAGCGATCTTGGAGACGCCCAGAACTCCCCAGCGGACTTTTTGCATAGCTTTTGCATTGTAGCGCGGACGCCGGGCGGGATGTTCCCTAGCGCGCTATATTGAGGATACATGCTGCGTTTGGTGGCTGGAATTTTGCTGGCGTGCGCGTTGCGCGCGAATGGGGGAGAGCTCGTGATCGTCGACACCGACTCGGGCCTGTTCGGTGACGACGGTGCGGCCCTGGTCATGCTGCTCCGCAGCCCGGCGCAGACGGCGGTTCATGGTATCACGGTGACGCCGGGCAACGTTTGGCCGGCGCAGGGTGCGGAGTACGTGTTTCACATCCTGGATCTCGTGAAACGGCCGCAGGTGCCGTTGCTTATAGGGGCGGAAAGGCCCCTGATGAACAGCGCCGCCATGGCTCGCGAGTCCGAGCGGCGGTGGGGAACGCTGGAGTACACCGGCGCATTCACCCAGGACCCCGCCATGGTGAAGCCCGCGCCCGGAGCCCAACTCACCAACCGAAGACCGCGCCGCGGCGCCGTGGAGTTCCTGATTACCGAGATCGAGCGCCACTCGGGCGAGCTGACCATTCTGGCCATCGGTCCGATGACCAATATCGCGCTCGCCCTGCGGCTGAAACCCGAGATCGAAACGGAAATCAAGCAGATTGTCTTCATGGGCGGCAACATCCGCGTGGCGGGCAACGCCTCGTCGGCGGCGGAGTTCAACTTCTGGTTCGACCCGGAAGCGGCGCGAATCGTGCTCCGGTCGCGGATTCCGAACAAGGTGATGTTCGGACTGGATATTTGCAACCTGGCCGTGCTGAGGAAGGCCGAGTTCGACCAGATCGCCTCCGCCCACACGCCCATCACGGACCTCTTTCGCGACGACCTCGGGAACCGCTATCCCGGTTTCCTGAAGCACCCCGAGGCCACGTCCCACATGTGGGACTCGCTGGCCGCCGCGTACCTGATCGACCCGGGGTTCGTGACGAAATCCGAGACGCGGTACCTGGACGTCCAGACCGCCTGGGGCCAGTTCTACGGCGCGACTGTGCCGCTGGACCGCCATCTGGCGCCCGACGCCACACCGGTGACGGTGATGCTGGACCTGGACTTCAATCGCGTCTTCGGCCTCTACAAGGACCGGCTGACGCGGCCAGACTAACCTCGTGCCGCGAAATTCGGGGACACTGGCGGCAAACCGCCGGCGCTACGGCGTCTTGAACCGCTCGTCGATCTCCACCTGGTAACCGCTGGAGAGGCGGTTGGTTTCGTTGGCCATCCCCACCACCGCCATCAGTTCGGCGAGCATCCGATCCGTCATGCCGGCCTTGCGCGCGGAGGCGGTGTGCGAGGCGATGCAATACGGGCACTGGTTGGTGGAGCTCACCGCGAGATAGATCATCTCTTTGGTGACTGCGTCGAGCGCTCCGGGCGCCATGATCTCCTTGGCGCTCTGCCAGGTGCGGCGGAGCGTCACCGGGTCGTGCGCCAGGGCTTTGAAGAAGTTGTTGATCCAGTCGGTTTTGCGGGTGGCCATGATGTCGTCATAGACGGCCCGCACTTCGGGGCTGGCATCGGCGTATTCGATAAGTCCGAGAGTAGCCATGCTCTGATTATGGCCTATGGATGGCTGCCGCCGAAGGCCTTGGCCTGCCGCTCCTGGCGCTCTTCGGGCGTCAGGTCCTCCTGGCGCGTGGCGATGGACCAGAGGAAGCCGAACGGGTCGCGCACGTGTCCGTAACGGTCGCCCCAGAATTGATCGCCGATCGGCATGATCACCTCGCAGCCGGCCGCGACAGCCTGGTTCCACGTGGCGTCGGCATCCGGCACGTAGAGGTGCAGTTGAAACGGCAGGCGGCCCTGCGCCAGCGGCGGCAGCCCGAATTCGGCGGTGAAGTCGTCGGCAAACATCAGCAGGGAATCGCCGATGCGCACTTCGGCGTGCATGAGTTTGCCGCCGGGTCCGGGCGAACGGTCGATTTCGATGGCGTTGAACGCGCGCTTGAGAAAGTCGATGTAAGCGGCGGCGCCGCTGACGCTGAGGTGCGCCGTCAATGAGTGAAAACCGGGCGGAATCGGGTTAGCGGATTTCGACATGAAGACAGCATATCATTCAAAGAAGACTACGTCGAAACTCTTGGTGACTTCTCCGCGGAACCATTGCCGGACGCTCAGGGTCGCATCGTGAATTTGTTCGTCATGCTGCCCGAGGCAGACGGGGCATTCCTTGAAGCGGCGACGGGCTGTCCGGATTCCCTGGCCGGCGATCACACTCGCATCGTGGATTTCGGGGCCGGCGGGCTGATCGAGAACCTGCGACTCTTGTTGCATTGCCGCACCTTCCATATCGGGCGGCGGCCCCGGTTTCGCCGAATCCTGTAGAGGGGCCGCGCGCCCTGGTTGGTTATCGCTTCGAGAGTAAGTCTCCGGCGGCCCGGTAAACAAGATCCGCACTGGTAAGCGCCTGCCCGTACACTTTGGATGGATACGGCCTGTTATCCCGGGTTACTCGCCCAGCAGCTCCTTCACCAGCGCGGACGCGTTGTAGAGCTTGCGCAGCGCTTCGGTCATGGCCGCGGTGTGAACCGCCACAGTGCGGTTGGTGGCGCCGTCGTAGACGAAGTCGCCGATGAGCGATTCGATGTTGCCGTCGAAGACCAGGCCGACGATCTCGGCTTTGGCGTTGATCACCGGCGAGCCCGAGTTGCCGCCCACCACGTCGTTAGTGGTCACGAAGTCGAGCGGCGTCGCCAGGTCCAGTTTGTCGCGCCCTTCGCGGTAGCGCGACGGCAGCGCGAACGGCCCTTCGAAATCGAAGCTCCGCGCCCGGTCGTAGAGCCCGTAGAAGGTGGTCTTGTACGGCGCTTTGGTGCCGTTCATAGGATAGCCTTGCACCTTGCCGTAGGAGAGCCGCAGCGTGAACGTCGCATCCGGATACGTGGTCTTGCCGTAGACCGCGAAGCGCGCCTTGCCAAGCTGCTCGCCGGCCCGCTGCAATACGCTCGAAACGTTGTCCTCGGACCACTTGATGGTCTCGCGCCGCATGGGATCGAGCTTGCGCGCCAGCACGATCATGGTGTCGTCCGAGGCCGCCACCGCCGCTTCGCCGCCCTCCACCAGCTTTCTGCGCACCGCGGGATCCGCCAGTTTGGTGCCGTTCACCAGCGCCGTGGCGGCTTCCTCGGGGGCGCGCCCGTCGAGCACGATTTTCAGGTATGGATCGTCGGGGCCAAGCTCGGCCAGCGAATCCCCGAGGGCGCCGGTGATGCGCGCAATCTCAAACGCCGGATAGATGGGCGCCGGCGAAAACATGCGGTACCGCAGCGAATCCAGTTGCGACTCGTGATAGCCCGCCAGCCGCTCGCCATCCGGCTTCTTGACCTCGGCCACATACTGCACGATGTTCATTGCAATGGTGGCGAATTGCGAGTTCAACAGGTGGAAGAACTGTTCCTTGGCGCGCGTGGCATCCTTCTTCTCGGCTTCCGCGATGGCGTCCCAGGCGCTGGCATAAGCCGCTTTCCACTGCGCGTTGGCCATCACCTTGGCCTTGAATTCTTCCTCTTCCTTGCGCTTCTTGGCCATGATGCCGGGGTCCAGCAATCCCTTGTAGCTGCCCTCATCGAGCTTCAAGCTGTTCTCGAGGCCAAAGATCATGGTGGCCGCCTGGCGGGCCTGCTCGGGGCCCAGCGCCGAGTACTGCTCCAGCACCGCAAGGCGGCTCTTGAGAGCCTTGATTTCGGCCGGCTCGATCGCATCGCGCAGGTTCTCGAGTTGCGCCATGGTATCCAGCCGTGAGGTCTCTCCGGGATGGCCGGCCACGAACACCAGCTCGTTATCGGCGGCGCCCTGGGGATTCCATTTCAGATAGTCCTTGGTGTCGAGCGGCTGCCCGTTCTCGTAGACCCGGAACAACGCCATGTCGAGGTCGTAGCGTGGATAGGTGAAGTTGTCGGGATCGCCGCCGAAGAAAGCAGTCTGCTCCTCCGGCGCAAACACCAGCCGCACGTCGTTGTATTTCTTGTATCGGTAGAGCCAATATTCCCCGCCGGCATACAGCGTCACGACATCCGAGCGGAGCCCGGTCTTCTGCTGGCTCTCGCGCTCGATTTCGGCGATCGCCGCCTTGCGCGCGGCGAACTCCTCCTCCGGCGTTTTCGCGGTTTCGAGCGCCGATACCACGCGCGCGGTCACGTTCTCCATCGAAACCAGCACGTTGACTTCCAGGTCCGGCGACTTCATTTCCTCGCCTGGCGTGGCCGCGTAGAAGCCGTCTTGGATGTAATCGTGCTCTTTGGTCGAGTTCTTCTGTAACTGGCCGCGCGCCACGTGATGGTTGGTCAGCAGCAGGCCGTGCGCGCTAACGAACGATCCCGATCCGCCGTCGTTCAAGCGGACGCAGGACAGGCGGACATGATCCAGCCACTCCTGCGATGGCGTGAAGCCATACTTCTCCTGCAACTGTTTGAGCGGCGGATCGTCGAAGGTCCACATCCCCTCATCGGCGCGGGAAGGAACGCCAGCCAGGAACGCGCCGCACGCCACCAGGGCTGCCAGGGACCGCAGAGAGTCGGATCGATGCATGGTAATAGGCTCCAAACCCTTTATACCGAATCCAGACGCGTCACGGTTTGCGGTGAAAGAATTTCTTCTGAATGTCGGGCCAGAACTCCGACGTGACGTTGCCGATGACGCCGCCCAGCAGGCTGGTGTACAGGCGGCCGGCCATCACCGTGCCTCTGACGCTGGCGGAAGGATAGTAGAGGTTCGATGCCGCGATTCCCATCATCATGCCGAACACGCCGGAGGAGTTGAACACCGGGCGGCCGGAGTCCGTTGGCGTGACGACAATCCGGCTGACTGAATAGGCCACACGCTTCAGCACCCCGGTCGCAGGCCCCTTGCGGTAATACCGGGGATCCTGGTGCAACAGGTTGGCCAGCAAGCCGGCGCTGAAGAAGTTCTGCGTCCCGAAATCGGCGAAGGCGGCGCCGACACGTTCGCCGTATGCCGCACCACCCTCTCCGTACTTCGGAGTCTGGTTGTCCCTTTGCGAAAACCCCGCCGCCACCACGACGCTGGCGAAATTGAACGGGTCGATGGTCTCTTTCCAAGCCAGGTCCCACTTCTGTTTAGGGGTGAGCGGCGCAACCGGGATGCTCGAATCCCTCACCGTCTGGTAATCCGGCATGACCCAGAAGATCCGTTCTTCATTGAAGGGGCTTGCCGGAACCAGGTTTGCCAGCGTCGGTTCGCTCGAATCCGCCGGACCCTCTGCCCGCGCAACGGCGCCAGCCAGCAGCCAACCCACAACCGCGGCCGCAACGGCACCTCGTCCCGCGAATGCACCCATCCCGTAGTATGATCGGCAGATCACCCGCTAGAGGAGACGTTAGCGTGTGAACCCGCCGTTACCCCAGCCGGGTGGCTCTTTGTGGTCATTGGGCCTTTCGTGGGCGTCACCACCCTCGCGCTACACTGGAAACGGCCGCCATGTGCCGATGTCTCAAATCTGATACAATATGAAGGTGCGGCCGATCATCCTCCATCCGAAATCGAGTTGGCCAGAAAGCGCTTAAAGGAGCTTCGCAATGCATAAACTCAAACCGATCGTTGCAAGAACGCCAGAGGAGTTGGCTGGCGCCCTGGGACTCTCCACCGCCGCCGCAAAGGAATGGCAGGTTCAGCATATCCTGCTTGGCCGGCTGAAGGAGATCGCGCAGCGGCAGAAGATCACTCATGCGGAGATCGCGAAGCGAGCTGGCACCTCACGAACCAGGGTGACTGCGATTTTGAACGACGATCTCCAGCATGTATCGAGCGATCTTCTGATCCGCATTCTCGCCTCCCTGGGTTATCGCGTGAAGATCTCGGTGGTCAGGTCCGATACCGCGGCGTAGATGGCCGGGCTGGCGCGGATGGCATCATCCCGCTTCGCTCAACCGCACTTCACCGCCGCTCGCCTCAATCGCTGATGTGGCGCACTGCCTATGATGGCCCGGCGTCACGCGGTCCAGGCTCCACGCTTCGCCGCGCCAACACGATACAGAGCATCTACGACGCGGCCGCACCTCTACCCGATGAATGTTTGTCAATGGGTTAATGGAACAACGTGCTACAACGAGCCCTTACTGCCGGATGCGGTTGGAGTCCGTCGGGATCTCCGGCACTTTGCGATCACTCGATGAGCCTAATTCCCCGCGCGAAGCCCGCCAGACCCTGTCTCGTTAACCACCGATTCCACGAATAGGATCAACGTTTTAACTGAAATCCCCTCCCTCCCCGCGCTACACTGGAAACGGTGAGAGATCCCTGCTGGCCCATCCTTCGACAACTCCGATTGGCTTCGTTTCGCCATTCTCTCCCGACTGGCTTCTTTTCGCCATCCTCTATCGCAGCCGTCTCCTCAGCCCTTGATTTACCGGCAGTTACCCACGAATTGGGTTCGTTTCGTCATTTCCCATATCCGCTGCGTTCCGGCCCCTGGCCCCCGGCCTCCGACCCCACCAGTAAAGGACGCCATCCATGACCCTAGCCCCCCCTACCGAGTACCTGCGCGCCCTGCCGGGAGACGACGTCCGGCAGATTCTGTGGCGCTTCGCAAGCCGCTACGACCTGCAAATGCTGGTGCAGTCCGTACGCGCCGTCGCACGCGGCCCGGTCGCCCGCCTGGTAGCCCAAGGCGCCCGTAACACCCACGAATGGACCCCCGGCAAGCAGGCCCTCCTTCAGGCCTTCGACGAATCCGGCATCACCGGCGTCTTCATGGACCCCGGCCAGGGTGGTTTTATCGAAGGGCCTAAGAACCTCGCCCTGGCACTGGTGGCCTTCGAGCTGGCCTGGGTGGATGCCGGCGCAGCTACCGGCAGCTTGGCCGGTTGCCTGGCGCTCTCCCCCATCCACGAACGCGGCACCCCCGAGCAGCGCGACTACTATATGTCCCGCTGCGCCCCCGCCCAACCCGGCGAGGATCGCCAGCCCTGGCGCGGCGCCTTTTGCCTCACCGAGCCAATCCCTTACGTGGGAGTCGAAACCGGCATGCTCGGCGGCAAGGTGAAGGTAGCCGAGTGGAACGAAGGCCAAGAGCCTCTCTTGCAGGTCGAGAAGCGCGGCCGATTCATCACCAACATGGGGTTCGCCAACTTCGTCACCGCGGCCGTGGATTCCGACGACCCGCGCATCAAGGGAACCTGCATGGTCATCCTCGAGGAGACCGACCCCGGCACCTTCGACCGCGGCACTCCCACCCGCAAGCTGGTCCACCAGCTTTCCTCCACCCGCGATCCCATCTTCAGCTTGCGCGTTCCCGCCAGCCGTATCATCGGCGGCTACAGCGTCAAGGACGGGCAAATCGTCCCGCGGTACAACCATGGCGAGATCATCGAAGCCGTTTTCCGCCGCACCCGCGTCACCGTCGGCATCATGACCTCGGCCAAGCTGCTCTCCGCGGTCGAGCCTGTGATCCGCTATCACCGCAGCCGGTTTCGCGGCGGCGGAATCGCTCCCGGCTCGCCGCGCTATGAGCTCGGCCTCCAGCTCAAGCAGGACGCCGTGCACCGGCTGGTGGATGTGTGGGCCACCGGCGAAGCCAGCGCCGCGCTGGGATTCGAGGCCGCTCGCGTCTTCGACCAGCTCGATCCGCTCGAAATTCAGAGGAACGAAATTTTGGCGACGAGGGGTATCACCGGGGGCACCGGCATGTTCAAAGCCATGCGCCAGGTGCAGAAGGAAGCCATCGAGTACCTGCGTGCTAGCTCACCTCCCCAACCTGCCCCCCTAGTCCAATTCGCCCTCCTCGATTCCGTCGCCAACGTCCTCTGCCCCGCCACCAAGCTATGGAACACCGGCCACGGCGCGCAGATGATGCGCGAGGCCGTCAGCCTCATGGGCGGCTACGGCGTCACCGAAGACTGCCCCGGCTTCCTCGGCCAAAAGTGGATGGATTCGCAGTTGGAAGCCACCTACGAGGGCCCCGAGGTCGTCCAGCGCCGCCAGCTCAGCGTCACCATGACCGACGAGCTGTTCCTGGCCCAGTTCCGCCAATGGATCCGCGAGATGCGCCTCATCGCCAACGACCGGCCCGGCACCGGCGCCTGCGCCCTCGCCACCGCCATGGAGCTGTGGCTCTGGACCCTCCGGCACCTGCTCAAAGCCACCGACGCCGATGGCGCCAAGCTCTACCAAACCGCCCGCCAGGGCGTCACCTTCCCCTTGGCCGATGCCCTCTGCTGGCTGCTCTCTGCCCGTTGCCAGATTCTCGATCTGCTCGAACTCGAGACCCAAGGTCCCGCCAACCCCACTGTCGCCGAAGGACTTCCCGGCCTGCTGGCCTTCCTCACCGACCTGTGCCACGTGCAATCGGCGCGCTCGGCCGGTGAAGTGGGCCGCGTTTGCGCCGAGCTGGTGTTCGGCTACAACCGCCATCCGGCATGGGACACCGAGGGTTGCGCCACCTGCTACCAGGCCGGCGACTTGGACGCCATGGAAAGCCTCATCCCCGGCATAGCAAGCCTCGCGCGCGGCTACACCGACGTTATCGAGCACGATGGCGCGCATCCCCCCAAAGCCGGACCTTGCGTGCGTTTCGAAGGGCTCGACCAGTTCTCCCGCCTGCGCGCGCGTATGGATGGCTGCCTCACTGGCTCGCAGCTCGCCAAGGACCGCGCCGCCGAAGCCCTCACCAAAGTCATGATTCCCGAAGCGCTGGATTACCCCGCATGAGCCCGCCGCCCATTGCGCGCCAGACCATGGAGGTCGATATCGTCTGCGTGGGCTTCGGCCCCGCGACGGCCGGTTTCCTGACCACGCTCTCCGGGCGGCTCGTGAATCCCGACGGTACGCCCGCCTTGGAAAGCCTTGCCTGCCCCGGCCTGCCGCTCCAGGTGGTGTGCTACGAGCGCGCCGACGATATCGCCTTCGGTGTTTCCGGCGTGGTGACTCGCGCGCGCGGTATCCGCGCCTCCTTGCCCCACCTCGATCCCGCCGGCATTCCCATGGCCGCGCCCGTCACCCAGGAGAAGGTCGTCTATCTCCTCGATCCCGCCGGCGCCAGCCGCCGTTCCCCCATGCTGCGGTTCGCGGACCGCATCGTCCGCGCGCTCGGTCTCGGCCGCAACCATGGCGTCGAGCTGCCTTATACTCCGGCTTTTCTGCATAAGCATGGCGGATTGGTGATGTCCCTGGGCCAGTTCATGCAGTTCGTCGGCTCGGAATTGATGGCTTCGGGCACCGTGCAGATCTGGCCGGGGATGCCCGTCGCGCGCGCGATCGTCGAAGATGGGCGTGTCCGCGGCGTGCGTCTCAGCGATCAGGGCGTCGATCGGGAAGGCCTTCCGGAAGCCGGTTTCATGCCCGGCATGGATGTGCGCGCGGCCCTTACGGTGGTGGCGGACGGGCCAGTGGGATCCATCGGCCGCCAGCTCGATGAGCAATTCGGGCTGCCGCCGGGCCATCACCAGCGCGAGTGGGCCGTGGGTATGAAGATCGTGGTCGATCTGCCGTCCGATACCCCACTCGAGCCCGGCACGGTCTTCCACACCTTCGGCTATCCCGAGCCGGAGATCTTCGGCTTCCTTTACGTGCATCCGGAACGCGTGGCTACCGTGGGGATCTTCGTGCCGTCGTGGTTCCGCAGTCCCATGCGCACCTCCTACCGCTACCTGCAGCACTTCATGCTGCACCCCTACCTGTGGCGCTACCTACAGGGGGCCAAGTTGCGTTCGTGGGGCGCCAAGTCGCTTCAGGAATCCGGCCGGCGCGGCGAGCCGTTCCTGGCCGGCGATGGCTACGCGCGCATCGGCGAAGGCTCCGGAAGCACCAACGTGCTCACCGGCTCCGGCGTGGACGAAGCCTGGACCACCGGATCGCAGCTCGCCGAGGCCGTCCTCGAGCTGCTCCACCAGGGCCGTCCGCTCACCAAGGAAAACCTGGAGCGGACCTACGTGGCGCGCCGCCGCGCGAGCTGGGTCGAGCAAGAAGGCCATGTGGCCGAGAAAGCTCGCGATGGCTTCCACCGCGGCCTGATTCCCGGCTTGATCGGCATGGCGCTGGCCGGTTTCACCAACGGTAAGCGCTCCATTGGCGGCGAGCCGCGGCTGCTGCCCGACCTGAAAAAGTACTACCGCCGCAAGATCCCCGCCGCCGAGCTCGACCGCATCCTCGAGCAATGCCGCGCCAAGGGCGTCAGTTGCCACAATGCCCTGATGGAGCGTTGCGGTTGGCCCGCCATTCCCTACGACGGCCGACTGCTGGTCTCGCACCAGGACGCACTTTTGATCGGCGGAAAGGTTCAGGCGCCGGCCGGCTTCGCCGATCATGTGCGCTTCATCTATCCCGATTTCTGCGAGCGCTGCGTCGCCAAGATGTGCATCGAGATGTGCTCCGGCCAGGCCATCGCGCCCGGTCCCGGCGGCGTCCCCCTCTTCGACCGCGAAAAGTGCGTGCACTGCGGCGCCTGCCTTTGGAACTGCGGCACGCCCCTCGACGACGACCCCCAGCACGGCAACATCTCCTTCGGCCCCGGCGCCGGCGGCCTGCACTCCACCGAGAACTGACTCGTCAGCTTCCGTACGCCGAAGCCACCTGCTGGCGCACGAATTCCAGATCGCGCCGGATGGCCTCCACTTCTTTCACCGGCCGGTACCCCATCTCGATCGAAAGCGGCCCCGTGAACTTCACACGCGCCAACGCGGTGAAGAACTTGGACCAATCCACCACCCCTTCGCCCAGCGGGCAGGGGGTCGCTTTCCACGCCCCGCCCGCGTCTTTGGTCCAGGTGAAATCGTTGAGCGTCGCCATCTTCAACCGCGGCAGCGCCAGGCGCAGCGCCACCCACCAGCCGTCCACGCCTCCCGCAGCGGTGGCCGAGCCGGGGTCGAAATCGTAGCCCACCCACTGCGGATCCATGCCGCGAATCATGAAGCTGGTGTCCCATACGGCTCCGCCCACGTTGTCGCCGGCGACGTTGCGGAGGCCCATCGCCATTCCGGCGGCACGGCCCGCCGACATCAGTCCCGCGATTTCGACGTGCACTTGCGCCATCCGCGCGTCGAGATCGGTAGTGCCGTTGTATTTCCAGATGCCCGGCCGGAAGAGCGGCACGCCCATGAAGCCCGCTAGGGCAAGCACCATTCGGATGTTGGGGTCGTCCGAAGAGGTAATCGAGGTGGTGATCGTGGGAACGTAGAGACCCACGTCCGTGACAGCCAACACCGCGCGCACCAGGTCGGCCTGCGCGTTTTCCGGAAGCACGTGTCCTCCCGGCTCTACCGAAAGATCGCAGCCATCGAAACCCAGGTCGCGAAGCACCTTGCCCAGATCGTCGTACTCCACTTTCGCTAACTGCTTCGAGTACAGGCAGACCGGCGGCTTGGTTCGCGGTTTCGCGCCGCCGGCCTTGTACTGCGCCTGCGCCGCCGCGCGCCCTGCGCCGGCCGCCGCTGCGGCCAGAAGCTGCCGTCTCGTGAGTCCCATCCTACTCGCGGCGCCCGGGCGCACGCCGCAATTCCGGTCTCAGGCCTGTCCTTGCGCGATTGGGCCGATCACCGGCAGAACCACCATCTTCCCCTGGTAGGCCGAGATGATCATGTAGATCCACAGGATGAAGAACACCAGCCCGATCAGCGGAGACAGAAACAACAGGCTGAACAGATGCATGGCGGCGAAAACAATGTTGAACACCATCCAGAACGCGATCCACGCGACATTCAGAAAGATCGATTGGAATGCGTGAAACCGTATGACCTTGTTCTGGTTGTAAGGGGCCAGCACCAGAAACAGAATGCCCGTGATCAGGCCCAGCACGTAGCACAGCGCTGAAGCCGCGTTATCCGACATCCCCGTGGCAGCCGGGCCGGGTTGATACGCCGTCCCGCCGGGCGCGGCGCCGGGCGGCGGAACGGCCGCACCCACCGGCGTACCACATTTCGCACAAAACTTCCCTTCCACCGGGGCACCACAACTTCCGCAAAACGCCATTAACGACCTCCGTCTCGAATCTACTGTTTGAATTCGACCGCAGCAAGCATTATACCTGTTCTTGGCGCGCAAGAGACCTGATTTACTACCTTTGGTTAATATCGCTTTGTACCGCAATCGGATAAACTAGCTCACAGTGGCCGTGACGCCTTGGCGCATCAGTCGGTACACCAAGTTGGCTGCACTGGTACTGACCTGCTCCCTGCACGGGGCTTCCGAGGATTTGCTGGTGGTTCGCGGCTTGACCGGACGTCCCGGGGGCATACTGGTTTTCGCCCAGCGCACCGAGCCGAAAACGCTGAATCCCGTGGTCGCCGGGGATAACGCCTCGCGGGAGGTGCTCCACCGGATGATGGCGGACTTGATCCATATCAATCGAGAATCCCAGCAGACCGAGCCGGCGCTGGCCAAGTCCTGGACCGTCTCCGCCGACGGTCTCCGCTACGTTCTGGAGCTCCGGCAGGGTCTGCGTTTTTCGGATGGGCACGCTTTCGATGCCGGCGACGTGGTCTTCACGTTCCAGGTGATGATGGACGAAAAGGTCGATTCGCCCCAGCGCGATCTGCTGATTCTGGAGGGAAAACCGATTGTCGTTCGCCAGATCGACGCGTACCATGTCGCCTTTGAATTGCCTCAGCCCTATGCGGCGGCCGAACGGTTGTTCGATGGCTTCTCCATCCTGCCTCGTCACCGCCTGGAGCAGGCCTGGCGCGCCGGGAAGCTGGCCGAGGCCTGGAGTCTTCGAACACCACCCGCCGAAATCGCCGGTCTTGGCCCGTTCCGTTTCAAGCAGTACGTGGCAGGGGAACGCATCGTGCTGGAGCGGAATCCATATTACTGGAAGGTGGACCAAGCCGGGAACCGTCTGCCGTACCTGGCGGAGGTGGACTTCCAGTTGGCCGGGACCGAGGACATGCAGGTGATGCGGTTTCAATCCGGGGAATCGGACGTGATCAGCCGCGTCAGCGCCAGGAACTACTCCGTTCTGGAAAAGGACCAGCAACGCCGCGGATACTCGCTTCAGAACCTTGGTCCGGGCCTGGAGTACAATTTCCTGTTCTTCAATCTCAACGGCCTGTCCCAGCCGTTCCTTCACCGCCGCGGCTTTCGCCAGGCCGTTTCCCTGGCCATCGACCGCGAGGCCATTGTTCGCCTGGTCTACCTGGGCTTTGCGACGCCGCTCTCGGGGCCTGTTCCCCCAGGCAACAAGACCTGGATCGACGCCCAACTCCCCCGCCCTGTTCGCTCTCTTTCGCGCGCGCGCGAGCTGCTGGCCGCCGACGGATTCACGTGGTCGCCGAACGGGGCTTTGACCGATCCCCAAGGCAGGAGGGTGGAATTTTCTATCGTAACCAGCTCAGGCAACCCGGAACGGGTACAGATGGCCACCCTGATCCAGGACGATCTGAAGCCGCTGGGCATGGACGTCCACGTGGTCCCCCTGGAGTTTCGCAGCCTGCTCGACCGGGTGTTGCGCACGCACGAATATGACGCCTGCCTGCTGTCGCTGGCTGAGGCCGATGCCGACCCCAATGTGGATATGAACGTCTGGCTTTCGAGCGGCGGAACGCATCTCTGGAATCCCCAGCAGAAGTCGCCCGCCACCGCGTGGGAAGCCGAGATCGATGGCTTGATGCGGCGGCAGATCGTCACGCGGAATTACGCGGAGCGCAAGCCGTTGTTCGACCGCGTGCAGGAACTGCTGATGGAGAACCTGCCGCTCATTCCGCTGGTAAGCCCCAACATTCTGGTCGGGGCCAAAAAAGGGCTGGAGAACTTTCGGCCCGCGGTTCTGGAGCACTACACGCTTTGGAATATCGAGGAGCTTTGCTGGCGCGGGGCGCCCTCTGGGCCCGGCGCCGGAGCGCGTCAATGAGCGCGTCCCCGGGGAGTGGCTGGACCAACTCTCGCCTGGTCGAGGAGTGCCGGCGAGGAAACCAGCAGGCCTGGCACGTCCTGGTGAACCGCTACAAGAACCTCATCTATTCCATTGCGCTCCGTTACGGCGCTCCGCACCAGGATGCGGCCGACATTTTCCAGCGCGTCTGTCTGGATCTGTTCAACGAGCTCCCCCGGCTGCGCGATGCGGAAGCCTTGCAGGGCTGGCTGATTCGCGTCACCACCCACAAGTGCTACCACTGGAAACGCCGGAAGAGCTCCCGCGAGAGCGAGTGGGACGAAGACGGCATGGCAGCCCGCTCGGCAGACGCGGCCGCCCCGCCCGACATGGTGGCTGAGCTGGAGCGGGAACAACTGGTCCGGGATGCGATCGCGCAGCTTCCGCCGCGATGCCGGGAGATGATCGAGCTCCTCTTTTTCGAGAGCCCTCCATTGCCTTATGCCGACGTGGCGCAGCGGCTCGGCCTGGCTCGGGGATCCATCGGGTTCATTCGAGGGCGGTGTCTCGAACGGCTGAAGAAGATTCTGGAAGCGAAAGGGTTCTGATGTCCGGCCCGCCCGAGACCCCGGCGACCCTGGAGAGCCTCATGGAGCTGTTGGCGCTCCAGCCCGACTCGCGCCGGCGCCGCCAGCTTCTTCAGGCCGGACGCGAGTGGTGGAAGCCCGAGACGGTGGCACGCTTCTACGACGAGGTAGTGCGGCTGGCGCGCATCGATCTCCGGCAGGCGGAACGGCTGGCTCGAGCGGCTGCCTGGGTTTCCGCGCAGATCGGCGAGGAAAGCTCCCGGGCAGCCAGTCTGAGGGCTATGGGACATGTCTTCTACCTGAAACGCAAGTACGAACCGGCGCGCGAGCGCTACCAGGCGGCCCTGGCCATCTACCAGCGCCTGGGCAGGGAACTGGACGTGGGCCGCACCATCAGCGGCTCCCTTCATACCCTGATTTACCTGGGCCGGTATGACGAGGCGTTCGCCGGCGCGGAACGGGCTCGTACCATTTTCCTCAAACACGGCGACCACCTCCGCCTGGCGCGCCTGGACACCAACATGGGCAACATCCTCCATCGGCAAGACCGTTTTGAAGAGGCCTTGGAACGGTACCAGCGCGCCTGCACCACGTTTGCCCGGATCGGCGACCCCCAGGATGTGGCCATCACGCTGCAAAACATGGCTACCTGCCAGATCAGCCTGAACCAGTTCCACGAGGCGCTGGAAACGTATCACAAAGTGCGGGCCTACTCGGTGACCCACCACATGCCGTTGCTGGTGGCCCATGCCGATTACAACATCGCTTATCTGTTCTACCTGCGAGGCGAGTACACCCGCGCCATCGAGCTCTATCGCGCCACGCGGGAGCACTGCCGCACGCTGGGCGACGACTATCACCAGGGGCTGTGCGACCTGGACCAGTCGGAAATGTACCTCGAGTTGAACCTGAGCGAGGAAGGCGCGCACCTGGCCCGGCGGGCCTTCGACACCTTTCAGCAGCTCGGGATGGGCTACGAAACGGCCAAGGCCGTGACCAATCTCGCGATCGCTTCCAGCCATCACGGCGATGCCCAGTTTGCGCTGGACATGTTCCGCAAGGCCCGGGACCTGTTCACCCGCGAGCAGAACCAGGCCTGGATCGCGACCATCGATTTGTACCAGGCCCTGGTGTTCTACCAGGAAGGGCGCCTGGCGGAGGCCCGTACACTTTCTGAAAGTGCGATTCAGTTCTTCTCAGTGTCCCCGCTGGGCGGAAAGGCCGCGTTGTGCCATCTCCTGCTGGCGCGCATTCACCTGAGTTTGGGGCACGGCGAGGAGGCCAGGCGCGTGTGCCTGGCGGCGCTCCAGAAACTGGAGCAGGCCGAAACGCCCGCGCTGAGCTGCCAGGCTTACTTCGTCCTGGGGTTGATCGAAGAGGCGCTGGGGGCGCCGGAGGCCGCCTACGAGGCGTACCTCAAAGCGCATGAACGGCTGGAGAATCTCAGGAGCCACCTCACCGCGGAGGAGATGAAGATCGCTTTTCTCAAAGACAAACTAGCGGTCTACGAATCCCTGGTTCGGATGTGCCTCGGCCGCGGGTCGTCCGCGGCCAGCCAGGAAGCCGCCTTCGCCTACATCGAACGGGCCAAGTCCCGAAGCCTGGCCGATCTCATCGCCTTTCGCGCGCACCGGCTTCCGGCTTCCCGGAAGACGCACCGCGTGCTGGTGGAGAGGGTGGACACGCTCCGCGGAGAGCTCCATTGGTACAGCCGCACGATGCAGCTTATGGAGGGCCAGCCCGCCAACCTCAGGGGCCCGCGCCTGGAAAAACTCCGGCGCGCGACGCGCGACTGCGAACAGCGGCTGGTGGAAGCCCTGGCGAATCTGCGTGTGGAAGATCAGGAGTTCGCCAACCTCGAAGCCGCCGGTTCCATCGGCCTGGAGACCATTCGTTCCGCCCTGCCGGAGGACGCGATGCTGGTGGAATACTATCGCGTCGGCGACGCCTTCTACGTGTGCCTGCTCTCCCGCGGCGCGTTGAAGATTGTCGAGCTGGGACCGGCGCCGGCGCTGCGCCGCGTCCTCCAATTGCTGCGCTTCCAACTGTCGAAGTTCCGTCTCGGGCCGGAATACGTGCGCACGTTCCAACAGCAACTGCTGGAAGCAGCCAACGAGCACCTGCGCGAGTTCTACCGGCAGTTGATCGCTCCCATTGAGCATCACCTCAAAGCGGCCCATCTCATCGTCGCTCCACATGGCTTCCTTCACTACCTGCCGTTCCATGCGCTTTTCGATGGGGAGCGCTACCTGGGCGACCGCTTTTCGATTTCCTACACCCCCAGCGCCAGCGTCTACCACCTGTGCTGCACCAAGAACGCGCCACCGCCGGCGGGCGCCCTGGTCTTGGGGGTTCCCGATCCCTCCGCGCCGTATATTCTGGACGAGGTCAAGGCGGTCTCTTCCGTGCTTTCGAACGCGGAAGTATTCACCGGCGCCGAAGCCACCCTGGAAGTGCTCCGCGAGAGAGGTCCGCAGTGCCGGTTGGTTCACATCGCCACCCACGGTTGGTTCCGGCAGGACAATCCCATGTTCTCCTCCATCAGCCTGGGAAACTCGCAACTGAGCCTGTTTGACCTCTACCAGCTCGACCTTCCTTCGGAGCTGGTGACGCTGAGCGGTTGTGGAACCGGTCTGAACGTGGTGGTGGGGGGCGACGAGCTGTTGGGTCTGGTGCGCGGATTACTGTACGCGGGCGCCCAAGGAGTGCTGGTGACGCTTTGGGACGTCAACGACCAGAGCACCGCCGAGTTCATGAAGCTGTTTTACGAGCATCTCAAGACCAACCCCAACAAGGCCCAGGCGGTGCAGCATGCCACGGCCGAGATCCGCAACAAGTACGCCCACCCATTCTATTGGGCGCCCTTTGTGCTGGTGGGCAAATACACGTAGCGGCCCGCGTGTGCCGGGCCGCTCTTTGCCACGGATATGAACCAGTAACCTGCAAAAAGGAACGAGCTCCACTCAATGGGGTATCGCAACCGGCCCGACTGCTGAAAGAGATAAGCCGAAAGCGGGAAGAAAAACCAAAGCAGCGAAAAGTATTGCCGGCCGAAACTGCCGCTTCGGACGTAGCGGACAAGACCCCAAAAGCCCAGCAAAGTAATCACAGCCAGGGCAATCGTCTGGCCGATGCGCTTCATAGGAGAAATCCAGAAGTAAAACACACGCTGGGCAGTCAGTCTGACAAATCGCGTGGGATGGCTCGCCATCCAGTGAAGCGCAGCGCTTGACTGTTCTCTGTTATACGCAACCTCCCCGACTTCCCTTACGCGCTCTCTCTGCGCGTGACTTATATATGGATGCAAACGCTCGAACAGGCCGTTGTCCCAATTCTCCTGCCATACAGCCGAAGCTTCTTGGTTGTTCGACAGGTTAAGCTCCAAACCGACATTAGAACGGCCCCAGATAGGAGAACCAAGCACGTTGAGGTTCCGAATGGCCCACGGCGCGAGACAAAGCGTCACTACCACAACATGAGCCAAAATGAAGATCCAGTAACGCGAACGAGCGGTCGGCACAGTGAGATATGGGTAAGCGAGTGACACAATCATCAAAAGAGCGAATTGTGGCGCGGTCAGAAGAGTAATGCCCCATAAGAGGCCGAGCAACAAACCGCGCCGCCACGAAAAGTCCTGCTTCTGCCACGTCCGGATGACAGCCATTGTGACGATTACGCAAAGCAACCCGGCGAGTGCGTATTCGAAATTTCCCTTGGTTTGTACCCAGCGGTTGATCGGCAGCAAAGCCCCGAGAAGCCCCCCAAGCAATCCGGTGAAGCGGCCCATGCCGCAGATTTCGGCAACATAGGGAACAAGCGCGTATTGCAGTGAAGCCAGCAGCGAACTGAATACCTCCTGCGCAAAATTCCCAGCGACACCCATACCGAAAAGGCGAAAGATCAATGACAGAAGCAGCGGGTACAGCGGCGCCGAGTGCGCGGTCGGCCCGCAGCCGTTACAATATGCATCGGCAAAGGTGCCATGCGTTGCCAATGACTTCGCGATTGCAAGCACCTCGCCCGAGTCCGGATACAGGTAGGATTGTGTCGCGAACATCAGTCCCACCCGCACCGCGAAAGCGGCCAGGAAGACCAAAGCGCAGATTCTCGCGCAACTCCACCGGTTCACGACGATCGCTCGCACTGCCATCCATCCCGCCCGGGTCTGCTCCACTAAGAAAATAATACAGCCAGCCTGGCTCGACCGGTCACTTGGATGTCTCCTTTGCCTCGTGATAGTCCATCTCCGTATTGACTTCCCAAAGACCGGTCTTGTCCGTCTTACCGGCAATGATATCGTCCACCGCCATCATGGCGGTGAGCATGGAGTGGTCCTGGTTATTATAGCGATGCATGCCGTTGCGGCCGATCAGGAACAGGTTCGTGTACCGGTCGACATGCCGGCGGATCTCGGCGAACCGGTCGTAGGTGCCGAAATATGCGGGATAGGTCTTTTCCATCCGCAGAACGGTCGAGTCGAGCACTTCAGTGGCATCGATGATGCCGATCTTAGTGAGTTCCTCAGCCGCGAGAGCGGCCATGCGCTCGTCGGAAAGGCTCCAGATCTCGTCCGACTGATTGCAGAAATACTCAAGGCCCAACCAGGTATTCGCCCGGTCGGCCACCATGAACGGGCTCCAGTTATTGAAGATTTGGAGCCTGCCGAGCAGCACGTCGGGTTCCTGGATATAGATCCAGTTGTCGCCGATCAGCTTCTTCCCCCGCGGCGTGTCGTCATGGATTCGGAGCGAACGAACCAGGAGGCCGACCGTTATGAAGTCCCTGTAAACCAAGCCGTCCGACACTTCCAACACATCTCGTGGAGGCGCGACGTCGAACGACCTCATAAGCTCCTGTACCGGGGCTGTGGAGAAAAAGTAATCGCCATGGAAGGTCTCCGTCCGCCCGGTTGCGGAATCGGTAGCCTGCAGCGCGCGGACCTGCCAGCCCTCGGTGATAATCCGCTCAAACCGGTAACCGGTAAGGATCTCCCCGCCCTTCTCTTTGATGCGGCGCGCGACCTCGTCCCACATTTGTCCAGGGCCGAACTTGGGATACAGGAACTGTTCGATCAGCGAGGTCTCGGTACCCTTCTGCCCGATGTCGCTGCTGCTATGCTTCAACACCTTCCTCAAGGCGTGAGTCAGCGTTGACCAAACCGAGAGGCCCTTGATGCGCTGGGCACCCCACTCGGCGCTGATCCGATTGCACGGCACGCCCCAGACCTTCTCGGTGTAAGACTTGAAAAACGTGCGATACAGTTCCCTTCCGAAGCGGTTGATGAAGAACTGCTCCAGGGTCTCCTCCTGTTTGAGAGGGAATAGCGCGCTCTGAACGTAACTCATCCCGATCTTGAAGGTCCGCCACAAGCCAAGCTTGAGGAGTGTGTCTTTACTGAGCGAGATCGGGTAATCGAAGAAACGGCGCAAATAATAAATGCGGGACTTACGGGACCGCAGCAGCATCACACGGTCCGCGGTGGCCGGGTCGGGACCGGATGCGGAAGGCGCGATCGGCCGCTCCATGCGGTGGTATTTGATGGCTGTCGGGCTACTTTCGGACGCTTGCAGGGGAAGCATCCGCAGCCACCACTCCATAACACGGTCGGACTTCGAAAAGAACCGATGACCACCAACATCGATCCGGTTGCCTTTGTAGTTCACCGTGCGGGAGATCCCACCCATGCAGTCGCTCTTCTCAAGGACGACCGGTTTGATCCCGGTCCGAGTGAGCACCTCGTAGGCAGCCGTTAATCCGGCGGGACCCGCTCCGATGATGATTGCCTTTTTCCGATTCACGCAGTCCAATAGTCGGTGAGATTCAATATCTTAACACATGCCGGAATTCTGTTACCGGTTCGGGAAATCAGTAGGGCGGACACATTGAATGACGCAGAGGTCTTTTCTGATTCTGCTAAGATTGGTGAATCCAAGCTGGCTCTCCGCCAGACTGAGAAGAGAGAGGAAATCCGATGGAAGGTAAGCACGATCATAGCCACGAGCATGAGCACGAACACGCTCACACACATACACATGAGCACTCCCACGACGAGTCTGCGCACACTCACGAGCACGACCACGTCCACGAACACGACCATGAACATGAGCATGGGCACGAACATTCCCACCCGGGCGATCCTGAACAACACGCGCACGAGCATAAGGGGGAACACGGGCCGCACGATCATTCGCACGAGCCGGAGGAACTGGAGCCGCACGACCACACGCACTAAGCCGGCGATGCGACAGCACGCCCACCCGTCTCGCGTCGCGGAAAGCGCCACTGTCGCAAAAAGCGTCGGACCGGATCGCGGGCGCGCGCCGGCGCACCAGGCGTAACTCCTTGTGTTACTAGTCGTTGGCTGTGCCGCGGAGGCGGGATGGCTTTGGCGATTGGCATGCACATGGAAAGCCCGAATCGCATGAACGCGGCAATCACGGACGAAGAAGCAATCGGGCGCGTCAGGATGGGCGAGACCTCGTCGTATGGGGTTCTGGCGACGCGCTATCACCGGCGCCTGTATCGGCTGGCGCAGAAGTTTTTGCGCAGCGAAGCCGACGCGGAAGACGCCGTGCAAGGAGCGCACCTGCTGGCTCTCAGGCATATCGACCAGTATGCGGGGCGCTCCAGCTATCTCACTTGGATGAGCTCCATCACCGTCAATGAGGCGCTTAGCCAGATGCGCCGAAAGAAGGGAATTGTCGAAACCGGCGAGGAACAGATCGGCTCGATCCGCTCGCCGGCGCGCAACCCGGAGCAGCAGGCCATCGACCGGCAGTTCGATGGCATCCTGGCGGCTGCTTTGGAATGCCTGCCACCGGCGTACGGCGAGGTGTTTCGCCTGCGCGAGTTGGAGACTCTGAGTACGGCTGAAACAGGGGAGCGGCTGGGCTTGACGGAGGCATGCGTGAAGGCTCGGCTGGTTCGGGCAAAAGGTCTGCTGCGGAGGAGGATGACACGGACTTTCAGGGGCGCGGAGCTGCCACGCTGCGCGCGCAATCCAGGGTTGGCGAACCCGGAACCCGAACCAGCCGCGCGCCGGGTCAACTGAGCTTGCGGCGCGCCGATATTACACAGGGATGTCTGCGGCCCACGCGGCGAGGCGCACTCCTCGCCGCACTACCACGTCTGGCCCGGTGCGGCGGCCTGCAACGCCGCACCGGTCTGTCCTGGAGGGCCGGAATTAAGCTCTGGCGGCCTTGATTTCCTGGGCTGGTTCGGGCAAAAGGTCTGCTGCGGAGGAGGCTGAGGCAGACCATCGGGAGCGCGGAGCTGCCACGCCACGCGCGCAACCCCGGGTCGGCGAACCCGGGGGCCGAACCAGCCCAGTACCGCGTCAACTGCAACCGCGACGAGCCGATATTATGATCGTATCGGAGAGCCGGGATTGGATTCCGATACAGCCATCGGCGGACCGCACGACCAGTTCCCTTCCACCCAGCGTTGGCTGTTGGGTGCCGCCGCGTCCGGGTTGCCGAACGAGGCTCTGGAGCGCGTCGCCGCATTGTATTGGAAGCCTGTCTATCGCTTCATCCGCCTCAAATTCCGCAAGGACAGCGAAGACGCCAAGGATTTGACGCAAGGCTTCTTCGCCAGCGCGCTGGAGCGTGAATTCTTCGCGCGCTTCGACCCCGCAAAGGCCTCTTTCCGGACGTATCTCCGGATGGCCGTAGAACGGTTCGCCGCCAACGCGCACGCCGCCGAGAACCGGCAGAAACGGGGCGGAGGCGTGGAGTTCGAGCCAATCGGCGAAGAGGCGGCCGCGACGGAATCACCGGAGGCGGCCTTCGATCGCGAATGGCAGCGCCAGCTCTTCGCCCTGGCCCTGGATGACCTGCGCGCATTCTGCGACAGCGCGGGCAAGCGCCTCCAATGGCTCATCTTCGAAGCCTACGACCTGGAGGAGGGCGACCGCTCTTCCTACGCCGCGCTGGCCCAGCGCTACGGCATCGCGGAGACTTCGGTCACCAACTACCTCGCCTGGGCGCGCCGGACGCTGCGCGGGTTGGTGATGGAACGGATGCGCGGCGTGACGTCGGGCGAACGCGAACTGCGCGAGGAGATGCGCCGCGTATGGATCTGAGCGATTCCGTCCTGGACCATCTGCGCGTGGTGGCGGCGCTGCCCGACCTCACCGGGACGCGCTACGAACTGGAAGGCGAGATCGGCCGGGGCGGGATGGGTGTGGTCTACCGCGCGCGCGACCGCCAGCTCGGCCGGCGCGTGGCTCTCAAGGTGCTGGACTCGGCGCTGGCAGGCGAGGCGCCGCTCATCGCGCGGCTGGAACATCCCGCCATCGTGCCCATCTACGAGGCAGGTACGCTGCCCGACGGACGCGCGTACTACGCCATGAAGCTGGTGGCAGGCACGCGGCTCGACTGGTACGTGGCGAAATCGCTCTCGCTGGCGGAGCGTTTGCGGGTGGTCCGCCGGGTAGGAGAGGCTTTGGCGTTGGCCCACTCGCGCGGAGCGATCCATCGCGACCTCAAGCCGCAGAACGTGATGGTGGGCGAATTCGGGGAAGTCTACGTCATGGATTGGGGCGTGGAGGCGGTGGCCGGCACACCCGCCTTTCGCGCGCCCGAGCCGAGCCTGGACGAGCGCTCCGATATCTACGCGCTGGGGGCGTTGCTCGAATTCGTGTTGCCCGCTCCACCGCCGCCGGCCCTTGGAGCCATCGCCCGAAAGGCCATGAACGCGGATCGAGACGCACGCTATCCGGACGTGACCGCTTGGCTGGCCGATATCGAACGCTTCCAGGAAGGGCTGGCGGTGGAGGCCTGGCGAGAACCGCCGCTGCACAAGGTGCGCCGCTTCTGGTCGCGCAATGCCCTTCTATTGTGGCTGCTGACGGCCTACGGCGCAGTGAAGTTTCTGCTGTTTTTTTGGGGACGCCGTTAAAGGAACCCGCGCTTTTGCGGAATTCCATAGTGGGAGGAATAGACGATGAATAAAATTCTGGTGGGTTTGCTAGCCGGCCTGATCCTGGGAGCCATTGACGGCGCCACGGCGTGGTTCTACCCGGAGACGCGACCCGTGATTGGGGGCATTCTGGTGGGCTCGTCCTTCAAGGGCATGCTGGTAGGCCTCGCCAGCGGGTGGTTTGCCCGCAAGGTGCAATCCACGAAATGGGGGATTGTGGTGGGCGCGGCGCTGGGGCTGCTGTTCGCGTTTGGCGTGGCGGCGATGGACGCGACCAAGGGCCGGCAACACTACCTGGAGATCATGCTGCCGGGTTTCATCACGGGCGCGATTATCGGTTTCTCGACACAACGCGCCGGCACGCCCCGCAGCGCGTCGTAGGGTCGCGAGGCCGGAGGCTCAACCGAGGGTCGCCGATCAACCTCCGGCGGCCTTGATTTCCTCGGGATCGAACTCCTCGATCAGACGGTACAGGGTGGCCCGGTGCAGCCCGAGAATGCGTGCGGCTTCGGCCTTGTTGCCGTGGACCGCGGCCAGCACCCGCAGCGCATGGCGCTTGTGCACTTCAGCCATGGGCAGCAGGCCCTCATCGTTGGCTGTGGCGTGGTACGCGGGGGCGGTCAGGTGTTCCGGCAGGTCCGGCATGTCGATGGTGTCGCTTTCGCACATCATGCAGGCGTGGGCGAGGACGTTTTCCAATTCGCGCACGTTCCCCGGCCAGGAGTACCGCGCGAACAGGATCTGGACTCGCGGGGAGATGCCGCGGATCGGTTTCCCGTACTCGGCGGACATGCGTTCGATAAAGTGGCGTTCGAGCAGCGGCAAATCCTCTTTGCGCTCGGCCAATTGCGGCAGTTTGAGCTCGACTATCGACAGCCGGTAGAACAGATCTTCCCGAAACTCCTTCCTGTCGATCATCTCGCGCAGATCGCGATTGGTGGCGGCCACCACCCGGACATCGGTTTTCCGCGGGGCGGGCGAGCCCACGCGCTGGAACTCCCTGGTTTCGAGCACCCGCAGCAGCTTGGTCTGGGTCGCCAGCGGAAGGTCGCCAATCTCGTCCAGGAACACGGTGCCGCCGGCGGCGTATTCGAACACCCCCACCTTGTCCTGAGTGGCGCCGGTGAAGGCGCCCTTCACGTGCCCGAAGAGCTCGCTTTCAAAGAGGGTTTCGACAATCGCGGAGGAGTTGCAGACGGCGAACCGGGCGGAAGCGGCGGGACCCAGCCGGTGAAGCGCCCTGGCCACCAGCTCTTTGCCGGTGCCGGTGGCGCCGGTCACCAAGGCTGTCTTGAAGTGCGGCGCCGCGCGGCGTATCCGGGCGAAGATTTCCAGCATCAGCGGGCTGCGTCCCACCATGCCCTCGAACCGGCTGGTTTTCAACATCTCGCCATCCAGTTGCAGGGCGCGCTGGCGCTGGCGATGTTCGGCGATCAGGGTTCCCACGCGCTCGCGCAGGCGGGCGATGGAAAGCGGTTTGGTCAGATAGTCGCTGGCTCCCTTGCGAATGGCTTCCACGGCCGATTCGGCGGAGTAGTGCCCGGTGATGAGGATCACTTCCGTGGTGGGCGCGGCGGCGAGAATCCGCTCCAGAACGGCGAGGCCATCGATGCCTGGCATCACCAGGTCCAGAAGCACGATTTCGGGACGCCGCTGGAGTGCCAGCTCCAACCCGGTGGCGGGGTTGATGGTCGTCAGGATGGTCAGACCGTCGCGCGAAAGAGCGTCCCGGATCAACTCCAGGCTTTTGGGGTCGTCGTCAATCGCCAGCAGCGTTACGCCCGGTCTATCGGCGTCGCTCATGGGCTTTCTCCTTTTCGGGATGAGCGCAACAGCTCATATACGCGTTTTCGCAACTTCGCAACATCGATGGGCTTGGTGACGCACGCGTCGAAGCCGGCGGTCAGGATGCGGTCGCGATCCAGTTGCATGGCTTTGGCCGTCACCGCCATCACCGGTATGCCTGAAAACCGGGGATTTTTCCGGATCTCGACCAAGGCGGCGTAACCGTCCTTGACCGGCATCTCGAGATCGAGGAGAACCAGGTCGGGGCTGGCCGCTTCGAGACACTCGATGACTTCCTGGCCGTTGGCGGCCTCGACGACCCGGCAATCGGCGCGTTCGAAAACGTCGCGAACCAGATCGCGGCTCAATCGATTGTCGTCGGCAACCACGATGGTCCGCATGGGTCACATCTCCGCCTGCGCCACGCCGGCGGGCTCGAGGCTGCCCGGACCCAGCGAGAAAAAGAAACAACTCCCCCGGTCCGGAGTGCTCTCGGCCCAGATCGTCCCGCCGTGCAGATTCACCAGCCGTTTGGTGATGGCCAGCCCCAACCCGGTTCCTTCCTTGACCGCTCCAGGCGGAGCGTCCACCTGGTGAAAGTCGTCGAAAACGGCTTCGAGCTCGGCGCCGGGAATACCGATTCCGGTATCCCCGACCCAGAAGCAGGCGGTGTTCTCGCGGTTGCACCCGGCAACCCAGACGCGGCCATTCTCGGGCGTGAACTTCACGGCATTGCTCAGCAGGTTGTAGAGGATCTGCTTGAAGCGCGTCCGGTCCGCGTTGATGTTGTCGCCGGGCGGGAGTTGGTTCTCGATGGCTATGTTCTTGATCCTGGCCAGCGGCGTAATGACGGAGAGCACCTCT
The DNA here is from genome assembly GCA_049515735.1 of Bryobacteraceae bacterium. GTDB lineage: Bacteria > Acidobacteriota > Terriglobia > Bryobacterales > Bryobacteraceae > Fen-178. The sequence continues at coordinate 35,282 of JBEKTU010000014.1, read as the reverse complement.
TCCAGGGCGCCGGCGGGGTGGAACGGTTCGCGGTTCAGGTCGACGCGGCCGGCTTCGATCTTGGAGAGGTCCAGAAGATCGTTGACCATATACAGCAGGTGCCGGGCGCCCTCCTGGATGTTGTCGACAAAACGCGCGTAGGTGGGAGGCAGCGGACCGGCCACCTCTTCGCCCAGGAGGTCGGAATACCCCACGATGGCGTTCAGCGGAGTACGCAATTCGTGGCTCATGCGCGCCAGGAACTCGGTCTTCATGCGATTGGCGCGTTCCACCTCGCGGTTGCGGGTTTCCAGCTCGCTGGCCGCGCGCGCCAGTTCGGAGGTGCGTTCGGCCACGCGGCGCTCGAGGTCCTCGTTCAAAGACCGCAGGTCCTCCTCCGCCTGGTGGCGCCGCGCCTCGCGGTCCATGCTCTCGAGCGCGAAGGAGATCTCCGAAGCCGCTTCGCTCAGCACGCCCACGGTCTCGTCGTCGAAGAACCCTGGCTCCGCGGCATAGACCGTGAACACCCCCACCACCGAGTCCCCAAACTGAATGGGAAAAGCGGCCGAGGAACGGTAGCCGCGCGCCAGGGCGGCGTCGCGCCACGGCAGGAGCTGTGGATCGCCGGCGATATCGGAGCACACGAAATGACGGCGCTCGCGCAAGGCGCGCCCGGTGGGGCCTCTTCCTTCAGGGGTGTCAGTGGTGGCGATGTGAATTCGCCCCAGGTAGCCGTCCTCGAACCCGGCGAAGGCCACCGGTTCCACATTCCCGGTATGCGGATTGACCCTCCCCACCCAGGCCATGCGGAAGAGACCGTCTTCCACCGCGATTCGGCACACCGCCTGAAACAGAGCGTCCCGCTCGCGGATGTGTGAAGTCGATTGGCTGGTGCGGCTGAGCACGGCGTAGAGCCGGTTCAATTGCAGCACCCTTTGCTCGGACTGGCGCCGCCCGGCGATCTCCCGGTCCAGATTCATGTACACCAGAAGCAGGATGCCGAAGCTCAGTACGGAACCCACCACCAAGGTAAAGATGGACCGATCCGAGACGCGCCGCGCCGCCGCCGTCCGATCGCGCAAGACGCGATCCTGTTCATCTATCAGGGCGTGTACACGATCGCGGACCTCGTTCCCGAGCGCATACCCTTTGCCGGTAAGGAAGAACTGGAGACCAGCCTGCTCCCCGCTATTGCGCCGCAGCTCGATCATGCGGCGGTGGAAAGCGAGTTTCTCCCCGACCAGCCGATTGAGCGATTCGAGATCCTGCCGTTGTTTGGGGTCGTCGCTGAGCAGGGTTCGCAGCCGGGCGACAGTGGCGTCCACTTGCGTGGTGGCGTAATAGGGATCGAGGAAGAACTTCTCCCCCGCTATCACGAATCCGCGCGCCGCGCTCTCCGCTTCGAGCACCTCGACGAGCAACTCGTCGAGCCCGTTGATGACCTGCTGGCCACGGAAGATGGCGTCCTGGTTTTCGACCAAGCTCCGATTGCTCCAATAGGAAAGCACCCCGATCAGGACCAGGATGGCAAGCGCCAATGCAAAACCGCCCCGGGCCGGAGCTCGAATGACCATTCTCATGGGCGTCTCAGGTAAGAGGACTTTCATATCTTAATATGGTTCGGTCGCAAAAGTGTACACCTTTTGCAATTCTGTCCACGTCTCCGGAACCTCCGGAGCGTTCGGCTGGCCTTTTCGGGTGGCTGTCCAGTTGCATTGCCAAAGACGGAACTTCCATGCAGCCAGGAGTTGCGGCGCAAAATGCAGCAGTCGCGGTCCTCGATTCACACCTTCAGGTGGAAGAGAGCGTTCAACGACTCCGCCAGTCCGGTTTCGACCTGAGCAAACTCTCGGTGGTGGCAAAGGATCGTCATCCGGAGCAGCAAGTTGTCGCCCATTACGGTGCGGATCGCCAAGCCAAGTATTGGGGTGAATTCGGACCGTTTTGGACCGGTATGTGGGCATCGTTGTCCGGATGGGCATATCTTGTCATCCCCGACACGGGACCGATCCTGGTGGCGGGACCGCTGAGCGGTTGGATTGTAGCGGCGCTCGATAACCAGGCTGTATTCGGCGGCCTGAGTGCGCTGGGAGCAGCGCTCTACAGTCTGGGGATTCCGAAGGACGCAGTGCTGCGGAACGAAGCAGCCGTCCGCATGGACAAACTCCTGTTAATCGCTCACGGCGCCGTCGACGAGGTGGGGAAGGCCAGGGAGATCATGCGATGAGCAAATCAGGCTTGTGTGCTACTGCAATCGAGGGCGAAATCCATCTTTACGGATGGAACGACCAGGGCGGCTTTTGGCACGGGCCTACCGAAATAGCGCCCGTGTTAAACGGCGCCGGGTCCATTCTGCGGAAGCTGAGAAACGCATCCGGGACGTTCCACGGGAAACTTCGCGGCAACGTGCGCGGAATTCCCGGTGTGGCCTTCCAGACCACGGTGTACGACTTGACGGATGCCGGTTTGGCCATGGTGAATCTGGACGGGGTTCCGATCGGCGTGGTCGCGGTCATTCCCGCGCAACGGCGCGGGAACCTCAGGTCGGAATTCGCCTTTGGGTTTGTGTCGTTTCTGAGTTTTCTGGGCGCGATGGCGAGTCCCGACTCGGAACTTGCGATTTACGACTACGTGGAGAACGTTCTGCGAACGGATACGTCGTCCGCACTGATATTTACGGTGGAAAGGTCCCGGTTGGATCCGGACACCAGCATCGTAACGTCGGCATTCTTCGAGAATCTCTCGAAGGCGATGCTGCAGTGGTTGTGCATGAAACATGTGGAGCCGGAAGCCGACGATGACGATGTTTCCGAGGTCTGGCCGGCGACGGCGGTCAGCGCGCCAGCGGGTGCTTGACCGTTTGCCGCGGTGATGCATTTCTGAACGCCCCTGAACGCCGATTCCCATCGATAATCCCCCAAGAAAAGGTCCGCCGCCTATATCCAACGGGCAGCGGCGACACCCTCTTATATCAGAGAAGACGCTTATGCCGCCGAACCTGGACAGAAATCAGATCGGAGGGGGTTAGAGGAAGGATATGAAACACTATGGGATTGCCCAGTGGGTGGACTTCGCGCGAGGGTTGACGCCGGACCAAGAGGGGAACACGATGCGGGAGCACCTCGCCACCGGTTGCCCTGAGTGCCGACAGGTCCTCGGCTTCTGCGACAAATTGGCCCGCGTTTGTCTCGCTATGGCGCCGCAGCGCGTGCCGGAGACCGCCGTGCGCCATGCGGTGGCGATTTTCCCGGTCCGGCGGCCGAACGGTCCCAAGCGGGCCGTTCGCATTCCGATCGAGTTGATCTATGACAGCTTCCTGGTTCCGGCGCCGGCGGGGATGCGCGCCAGTTGGCAGGTCGGCTGGCAGGGGCTCTACCGCGCCGGTGATTGCTCACTGGATCTGAGAATCGAGCCGGAGTTGCAGTCGTCGCGGGCAGCGGTGATCGGCCAGATCTCCAATCACACGGTTCCGGAAACCGAGATGGCGAACATTCCGATTTGTCTCAGATCGGGAAGGCTGGTTGTGGCGGAAACGGTCAGCAATCGGTTTGGCGAGTTTCAGATGGAGTACGAGCAACAGGGGCGGCTACAGCTTTGCGTATACCTGGATGGCGGCGCCAGGCGCATGCAGGTGCCTCTCAAGAGACTTGTAGCCGACAGGCACGCGGGAAGGGATCGCCGGAACATGGGAACGGCGTCGGGGAAGAGGCGCCCAGGAGTGGACAATCAGCAGCCAAAGTAGAGGAGCCGAGATGAACAAAAAACTTCGCATATTGGCGCGGGCCGGTCTTTTGGTTATGGCGTTCCTGTTACAAGTCTCCGCGCAGGACCGCTACCTGGTTCGCGCGCCCGGCCCGGAGATCGGCAACATTGCCGCCCGGCATAATCTCACCATCCTTCGCTCGTTTGAAGGCTCGGCCCGGAATCTTCATTTGGTGACTGCGCCCGCAGGGGCGGATGTCCAGCGCACCATGCAGGGCCTTCAGGCGGACGCGTCAGTCCAGGGAGTGGAACCAGACTGCTCAATTAGTCTTCCCGAGGCGGCCCCGGGGGCGCCGCTTCGCCAGATGGGGGCCCCCGACCCCGCCCCGGTTTGGGACCACATGCTGGTCCCATACTACGGAACACCCGCCTGGGATGCCTACGTCAACCAGCCGGCGGCCTTGGTCATCAACTTGGCTCAGGCGCACGCTCTCGCCACCGGTTCGGGCACGGTCGCCGTTCTCGACACCGGCGTGGATTTCAGCCAGCCCGTGCTGGCAAATTCGCTGGTGGCGGGATACGACTTCACGCGCAACATTGCGGGCGGCTCCGAGACAGCGGACATCGATCAGTCCACCGACTCCATCCTGGATCAGTCCACCGACTCCATCCTGGACCAGTTGGCGGCGCTCATCCTGAATCAATCGACGACTGCCATCCTGGATCAATCCACCGACTCCATCCTGGATCAATCCACCGACTCCATCCTGGATCAGGGACCATCCCCGCTTCCCCCGGCGTTCGGCCACGGAACCATGGTCGCGGGGCTGGTCCACCTGGTGGCGCCGACGGCGATGATCATGCCCGTCAAAGTTTTCACCGCCACCGGCTCGTCGACTCTCTCCAACATTGTGGGCGGTATTTATTGGGCGGTGGATCATGGCGCCAACGTGATCAGCATGAGCTTCAGCGCGACGCAATCTTCTTATGAGCTGCAATACGCCATCAATTACGCAAACTCAAAGGGCGTCATCTGCGTCGCCGCGGCGGGGAACAGCGGGGAGCAGATTATGGTATATCCCGCGGGGTATCACTCTTCTGTAATGGGAGTGGCCTCGACGAACAATCAAGACATACGAAGCACCTTCTCCAACTATGGCAACAACCTCGTGAGCGTGGCAGCGCCCGGCGAAGGGGTGGTGACGCTCTACCCGGGAAACAACTACGCCGAGGGTTGGGGCACATCTTTCAGCGCGCCGCTGGTGGCGGGAGGCGCGGCATTGCTGGTTCAACTGGGAGGAGTTGGAGGAAATCTTGTCAATGAGGCGCAAGTGGCTCAAGCGATTTCGCAAGCCAATCCGATCGGACAGGGATTAGGAGCCGGCGAGCTTGACTTGTTCCAGGCGTGCTCTTATGAGTCCTCTCCCGCCGGCGGCGGGAGATGAAGACCATGGCCTCCGCCGTCAGCGTGACCGGACGAGTTCGCGTGATTGGCGACCAAGCGCCGCCGGCCAGAACCAACCGCAGCACCAAGACCGGACTCGTGCGCCGGTCCGTCTCGGGCAGCGTCGAGCCGGGATGCCAGCGGCCGGCGGGCGATCCGCTTCCGATCTGGCTTGCGGCCCTGGCTGCCGCCCGTTGCCAGGTGAACAGGAATGGCCAGGATCATGCCGTTTGCTGGAGCTGCGTTTCGGGCCGGGCGCTATATACCAATGCGGGCGCGGACGCCGAGTTGATTGAACCGCTGGGGGTGCGGCTGCAAGGGGGACAGACGCTGGCAGTGTACTGGCTGCCAGGGGAAACAGATTACACCATGGAGGTGTACAGGCAAGACTAGATGTGCGCATGACTTGGGGAGCGTCTTTTCGGCGCGGCGTTCATAAAGAGGAGAAGTCCGGATGAAACCAGAACACGATGATTCTCCGACGAAGGCATTGGCGCTGCCCGAGCGGACCATGCCCGGCGAGGATCACGCGGTGACGGAATCGTCCGGCTCTCCCGTTTCTTGCGATATCTGCGAGCTGTTTCTGGCCGAACTCCAGGCGAGGCGCGAACGCCTCAGACACTGGATCAGCCTGCTGAGCGAGGAGGCGCGCTCAAGCGGCGGACGTGTCCCAGTGCCCGGCGGGTCGCGTCACAAATGCAGAGGGCCGGAGATCCCTTCCCGTGCGGAGCGGCGATTGGGCACGCGGCGCCATTCCACAGCGGCTTAAGGGCCTGTCACGAAACAACCTTTCCAACCGTAACGCAAGCCGCCGTGTGCTGCGCGCCAGCCGTGGAGTATACACTGTAACAGACGGCGGAGGCGGATCGAATGAGTAATGGTGAACTGACCCGCCGCGCATTGTTGAGGGGCTGCGCGGCGCTGGGGATGGCGCGGTTAGAGGCGCAGGCGAACCGCGGGGCGCTTTACGCCTACGTAGGCTGTTACACCACGGCCCAGCGCTACGCTCGCGGCGATGGTATCCACGTCTACCGCGTGGAGGCTGAGACCGGGGTCTGGACGCAGGTGCAGCAGGCCGGCAACCTGGTGAATCCGTCGTTCCTCGTGCTGAGCCGGGACCAGCGCTGCCTGTACGCCGTGCATGGCGATGAATCCTATGCCACCTCCTTCTCGGTGGATCGCACTACCGGGTTCCTGACGCTGCTGAACCGCGTCGAGACCGGCGGGCGCAACGGGGTGCACCAGGCCATTGACCCGAGCGACGGGTTCATGCTGGTGGCGAACTACGGTACCGGCAACGTCTCAGTGCTGCCGGTGCGGCCGGATGGAACGCTGGGCGAGCAGGTGCAACTGGTCACGCTGCCGGGTCTGCCGGGGCCAAATCGGATCGAGCAGGCCAGCTCGCACCCTCACCAGATCGTCTTCGATCCGTCGGGAAAATATGTGGTGGTTCCGGACAAGGGTCTGGATCGGATTTTCATTTTCAGCTTCGACCCGGCCACCGGCAGGCTCACCCCGACCGTGCAGGGCAGCGCGGGGGCACGGTCCGGCTCGGGACCGCGCCACGCGGCGTTCCATCCGACTCTACCGGTCCTGTTTGTGCTCAACGAAATCGGCAGCAGCGTCGCGACCTATTACCTGGAGGCGGAACACGGCGGCCTGCGGCCGGTACAGATTCTCCCGACACTGCCGTCCGATTACACCGGCGAAAGCACGGCCGCGGAGATTGCGGTCTCAGCCGGCGGCCGGTTCGTGTACTGTTCCAACCGCGGCCACGACAGCATCGCGATTTTCGCTGCGGACGCGGGCACGGGCCTGCTGACTTCGATCGGTTGGGTATCGAGCCGGGGGCGGGTGCCGCGTTTCATCGGATTCGATCCGTCTCATCGATTCCTTTACGCCGCCAACGAGCAGTCCGACACGGTGGTAAGCTGGCTCGCGGATTCCTCGACCGGCCATCTGACGCCGGCCGACCAGGTGGTTCGGAACGCAAGTCCCTGCACGATAGCCTTTGCGACCATGTGAAACCACTCGGAACCGGACTACAAGCTCCCGCTTGCCTTGTGACATAATGTCAAATCTTGCGAGAGCAGGTCGCCCCAAGTAGTCGTTGTGAATTTCAACATGTCGAAGATGGGGCTTTAGTTGCAACGAACTGGCGGATTCTGCATCCGTAAGATGTAGTCGACTCACGAGATGTCTCAAATCTTTCATCACAGCACAAACACTCTTGCGCGCGTCGTGATCTTCGGCGCAGTCTTCATTCTCGGTTTTTTGACGTGGGTCTTCGCCGAGCTGGACCGGTCCAACTACGCCACGCGCGCCATGCAGCCGCGGGAACAACCTGTCCCGTTCAGCCATGCGCACCACGTGGGGGGTCTTGGCCTGGATTGCCGCTATTGCCACACCACGGTGGAGACTTCGAGTTTCGCCAATATTCCTCCCACCAAGATCTGCATGAACTGCCATTCGGAGATCTGGCTCACAAGCCCGACGCTGGAACCGGTGCGCGCCAGTTTCCGCAACAATACCTCGATCCGCTGGACGCGGGTTGACGATCTGCCGGACTTCGTTTATTTCAATCACAGCATCCACATCAACAAGGGGATCGGTTGTGAGAGCTGCCACGGAAGAGTGGACCAGATGCCGCTCACCTGGCAGGAGAACTCGCTCCAGATGGAGTGGTGCCTGGATTGTCACCGCCATCCCGAAGAGCACCTTAGGCCGCGCGAGTTCATTACCACCATGGGCTATCAGCCAGCCGGCAATCAAGAAGAGATCGGACGCCGCCTGGTGAAGCAATACCAGATTCAAGACGTGCGCACACTGACCAGTTGTTCTACTTGCCATCGATGAGCGAATCACGGAAAAAACCAGACCCATCCTCGACGCCGGAGTTTCAGGACCTGCTGGAGCGCGAGTTCCCGCCGGAGGCCATCGGCTGGAGCGAGGACGAAGACCCGGTGGAAGGCCGCCGCAACTTCTTGAAATTGATGGGCGCGTCGCTGGCGCTGGCCGGAATGACGGCCTGCACCCGCCAGCCCACCGAACACATCATGCCGTACGTGCGGCAGCCGGAGGATCTGATTCCGGGCAAGCCGCTCTACTACGCCACGGCCATGACGCTGGGCGGCGTGGCAAACGGAGTGCTGGCGGAGAGCCACGAAGGGCGACCGACCAAAATCGAAGGCAACCCGGAGCACCCGGCGACGCTGGGCGCGTGCGACGTCTTCTCGCAGGCATCCGTGCTGGGGCTCTACGATCCGGACCGCGCGCAGGCCCTCACTTTGGAAGGCGAAATCAGCTCGTGGGGTACGCTGACGAACGCCCTGCGGGATGCGCTCAGCGCGCAAAAGAGCAAGAACGGCGCTGGCATCCGCATCCTCACCGAGACGGTGACATCGCCGACCCTGGCGAGCCAGCTCCGCGCCATCCAGAAGGCGTATCCCGAATCCAAGTGGCACCAGTGGGAGCCGGCCGGACCGCACAGCGCGCGCGCCGGAGCCAGCCTGGCGTTCGGCCAGCCCACCAACGCGTATTACAACCTGGCCAACGCCAACACGATTGTTTCGCTGGATTCGGATTTCCTGGCCTCGGGTGTGGCCAGCCTGCGCTACGCGCGGCAGTTTTCGGCGCGGCGCCGGGTGCGTGGGAACCAAACCGCCATGAACCGGCTGTACGTGGTGGAACCGATGCCTACACCCACCGGCGCCAAGGCGGATCACCGCCTGCCGCTGCGCGCCGCCGACATAGAAGTATTCGCCGGAGCGCTGGCCACGGTGCTGGGTGTGGCCAAGGGGCCGACTGACGGCGATAACCACGACATCTATAAGTGGATCGGCGCAATCGTACGCGACCTGAGGCGCAACCAGGGCGCCAGCCTGGTGATCGCCGGCGAGTATCAGCCCGCCGCCGTTCACGCGCTGGCGCACGTGATGAACTCCGCGCTGGGCAACGTCGGCAAGACGGTTTTCTATACCGATCCGATCGAAGCCAACCCGGTAGACCAGGTAGCTTCGCTTCAAGACCTGGTGAAAGACCTGGACGCGGGCGCGGTGGACCTGCTGCTGGTGGTTGGCGGAAACCCGGTATTCACGGCGCCGGTGGATTGGGGGATGGGCGACCGCATCCAGAAGGCCAGGCTGCGGGTGCACCTGAGCCTATACCACAACGAGACGTCCGAAGCCTGCCAGTGGGTGGTGCCGGAGACGCATTACCTGGAAACCTGGGGCGACGCGCGCGCTTTCGATGGCACGGTCACCCTCCAGCAACCGCTGATCGAGCCGCTGTACGGGGGCCGCTCCGCCAATCAGTTCTTGCAAATGCTGACCGACGCGCCCGACACCAGTCCCTACCAGATTGTCAAAGGCTACTGGGCGAGCCAGCACAAGGGCGCGGATTTCGAAGCCTGGTGGCGCAGGGCGGTGCATGATGGCGTGGTACCGGACACGGCTTTGCCCACCAAGGCGCCGGCGATCCACGGCGAGGCCATCACGGCGCGCGCGCAGGCCCCGCGACTGGGCGGCAAGTTGGAAGTGATGTTCCGGCCGGACCCGACTATTTATGATGGCCGCTTCGCCAATAATGGATGGCTCCAGGAACTGCCCAAGCCGATCACCAAGCTGACTTGGGACAACGCCGCGATTCTCAGCCCGGCGACGGCCCACCGCCTGAAGGCCGAGACGGGCGACCTGGTGCAGTTGACGTACCAGGGCCGGTCGCTGCGCGCGCCGGTGTTTATCCAGCCCGGCCATATCGATGGCGCGGCCACGCTGCACCTGGGTTACGGCCGCACCCACGCCGGGCGCGCGGGCACGGGCATGGGCTTCAACCCTTACGGCCTGCGCACCGCCCACGCTCTGTGGCACGACACGGGGCTCGAGGCGCGCAAGGTTTCCGGCAAGTACGAGTTTGCCACCACGCAGAACGATCACGTGCTGGATTCCCGCCGCCATATCATTCACAAGGGCGACATCGAGGACTACAAGAAGAATCCGGAATCGGTGCATGAGGGCGCCGAAACGCCGGCGAAGGGACTGACCATCTATCCCGAGTGGAAATACGAAGGCTACGCGTGGGGCATGGCGATCGATCTGAACGCCTGCACCGGGTGCGGCGCGTGCGTGGCGGCGTGCCAGGCGGAGAACAACATCGCGGTGGTCGGCAAAGACCAGGTGCGCCGCGGCCGCGCCATGCATTGGCTGCGCGTGGACTCCTATTACGAGGGCGCGGTCAACGACCCGGAGATCTATAACCAGCCGGTCCCTTGTATGCAGTGCGAGAACGCCCCGTGCGAGCTGGTGTGCCCGGTGCAGGCCACCAACCACAGCGCCGAGGGCCTCAACGACATGGTCTACAACCGCTGCGTCGGCACGCGCTACTGCTCGAACAACTGTCCGTACAAGGTGCGGCGGTTCAATTTCTACCAGTTTTCGGATTACGAAACTCCCAGCTTGAAGCTGCTGCACAACCCGGATGTCACGGTGCGCAGCCGCGGCGTCATGGAAAAGTGCACGTACTGCGTGCAGAGAATCAACGCCGCCAAGATCGACGCGGAAAAACAGGACCGCAAGGTGCGGGACGGCGAGATCCAGACGGCTTGCCAGGCTACCTGCCCGGCCGAGGCCATCGTCTTCGGCAACATTAACGATCCCAACAGCCGCGTCTCGAAGATGAAAGCCGAGAAGTCGAACTACGGGCTGCTGGCCGATTTGAATACGCGGCCCAGGACCACGTACCTGGCGACTTTCCGCAATCCCAACCCGGAGATCGAGGAATAAGGCATGGTAGAGGAACAACAAGCCCCCAAGATCATCGCCCCGGGCTACACCTTTGGCACCGTCACGGACCAGATCGCCACCGTGGTGCTGACCAAGAAGACTCCGCTCTTCTGGATGGCCGGTTTCGGAGTGGGATTCTCGCTGCTGCTGCTGTTCTTGTGGTCGGTGGTGGTCCTGATGGCGAATGGCGTGGGTGTGTGGGGCATCCGCACTCCGGTGATGTGGGGTTTCGCCATCACGAATTTCGTGTGGTGGATCGGAATCGGCCACGCCGGGACGCTGATTTCCGCCATTCTGCTGCTGCTCAACCAGCGCTGGCGCAATTCCATCAATCGCTTCGCGGAAGCCATGACGCTGTTCGCGGTGGCCTGCGCGGGCATGTTCCCGCTGCTGCACCTGGGCCGTCCGTGGCTGTTCTACTGGCTGTTCCCATATCCCAACACCATGAACGTGCAGCCGAATTTCCGCAGCCCGCTGGTATGGGACGTGTTCGCGGTCTCGACCTACGCCACGGTGTCGCTGCTGTTCTGGTACGTGGGCCTCATGCCCGACCTGGCCACGTTGCGCGACCGCACCCAGAACCGCGTGGCGCGAGTGGTTTACGGGGTGATGGCGATGGGCTGGCGCGGTTCGGCGCGGCACTGGAGCGTGTACGAAACCGCGACGCTGCTGCTGGCCGGGCTGGCCACGCCGCTGGTGCTCTCGGTGCACACGGTGGTGAGCTTCGACTTCACCATTGCCATCGTGCCCGGCTGGCACAGCACTTTCTTCCCGCCATATTTCGTGGCGGGCGCAATTTACTCCGGTTTTGCCATGGTGCTGGCGCTGGCCATTCCGCTGCGCAAGGCTTACGGCTTGCAGGGCTTGATCACCGACAAGCACCTGGACAACTCCGCCAAGGTGATGCTGGCCACCGGCCTGATCGTGGCATATGCGTACCTCATGGAAACCTTCACGGCGTGGTATAGCGGCAACGTCTACGAGCAGGCGGCCATCTGGCACCGCATGACCGGCCCCTACGCGTTTTCGTACTGGCTGCTGCTTACTTGCAACATTGCGGCGCCGCAGGCGTTGTGGTTCAAGCGGGTCCGCGGCAACCCCGCGCTGCTGTTCTGCTTCTCGCTGGTGGTGCTGGTGGGCATGTGGCTGGAGCGCTACGTGATCATCGTAAGCAGCCTGGCGCAGGATTTCCTGCCGTCTTCTTGGGGCCTCTTCCAGGCTACCCGTTGGGATTGGGGCACGTACCTCGGCACCATCGGGCTGTTCCTGTTCCTGTTCTTCTTGTTCATTCGTCTGCTGCCCATGATTTCGATCTTTGAAGTCCGTACGCTGCTGCCTCAAGCCAAGGTCGGAGAGGAGGCGCAAGGTTGATCAAATCCATTTATGGAGTGATGGCCGAGTTCGACAACCCCACCGCGCTGGTGAACGCGGCGCGCGCGGCGCGCGAGAAGGGCTATCGCAAGCTGGACGCGTATTCGCCCTTCCCCATTGAAGAGCTGACCGACGCTCTCGACTTGCACAAGAACCGGCTGCCGCTGATCGTGCTGGCCGGGGGCATTGTGGGCGGGATGGCCGGCTACCTGTTGCAGTATTACGTCACGGTATGGGATTTCCCCATCAACGTCGGCGGCCGGCCTTTGCATAGCTGGCCCTCGTACATCGTGATCACCTTCGAGCTGACCATTCTGCTGGCGGCGATTTCGGCGGTCATGGGGCTGCTGGCGCTGTGCGGTTTGCCCATGCTCTACCATCCGGCGTTCAATGTGCCGCGGTTCGCGCTGGCCTCGCGCAACCGGTTCTTCCTGTGCATCGAAGCCACGGACCCGCTGTTCGCCCCCCGCGCGACGTCGGAGTTTCTGGAAACGCTGGGGCCTAAAGAGGTGTCTGAAGTTGCGTCCTAATCTCAAATTCGGCGCGGTTGTGCTGGCGTTGGCCGCCTCCGGCGCGGCGTGCCGGCAGGATATGCACGACCAGCCAAAATATATTCCGCTGCGGCCCAGCGAGTTCTTCGATGATGGCCGGTCCGCGCGGCCGCTCCCGGAAGGGACCGTGGCTCGCGGCCACTTGAATGACGACGCCGCCTTCTACACCGGCAAAGGCCCCGATGGCAAGCCGCTCGACACCTTTCCATTTCCGGTCACCAAGGAAGTGATCGTGCGCGGCCAGGATCGCTTCAACATTTACTGCACGCCGTGCCACGACCACACGGGCTACGGCAACGGCATGATCGTCCGGCGCGGCTACCGGCACCCGCCGTCTTATCACACCGACAAGATCCGGCAGCTTGCCAACGGATTTATTTTCGACGTGATCACCAACGGGTTCGGCGCCATGCCGGACCTGGCCGCGCAGATTCCGCCGCGCGACCGCTGGGCCATCGTGGCCTATGTTCGCGCTCTGCAGTTGAGCCAGAACGCTTCCATTAACGACGTTCCACCGGAAGCCCGCGCGCAGCTCGGGGGCGCGAAATGACGGCGCAAGTCATGGATTTCGACGCCTCCACCGAACTTCAGGCGGACCTGAAGCGGTGGCGCTCCGGCGCCCTGGCCGCGGGCATCGCCGGCGCCGTTCTGTGCGCCATCGGTTTTTTCATTTCACCGTTCCAGTTCTACCGCTCCTACTTGTGGTTCTACGTTTTTATCGCCGGCGTGAGTGTGGGTTCGCTCGCCTGGCTGATGCTGCAATATCTCACTGGGGGCGCTTGGGGCGTGGTCATCCGGCGGCCGTGCGAGGCGGCGGCGCGCACGCTTCCGCTGGTGGCGCTGATGTTCGTTCCCATCGTGATCGGCATCCCCAACCTATACTCGTGGTCGCACGCCAAGGTGGTGGCGGCCGACGAAATCCTCCAGCACAAGCAGGTTTATCTGAACGTGCCGTTCTTCCTGATCCGGGCGGCGGTCTACTTTGCCGGATGGATTCTGCTTTCCCGGCTTCTCAACCGCTGGTCGGCCAGGGAAGATCGCGAAGGGTCCGCGGAAGTCCATGGGAAAATGGCCGCGGTGTCCGGGCCGGGCCTGATCTTCTGGGGTTTCAGCGTCACATTCATGTCGGTGGACTGGGTGCAATCGCTCGACCCGCACTGGTTCTCGACCATGTTCGGAATGCTGTTCATGGCAGGGCAGGGCCTCTCATCGATGGCGTTTCTGATCGCGCTGCTGGTGCTCCTCTCCCGCCGCCCTCCAATGTCCGGGATTCTCACGCCGCGCCATCTGCACGATCTCGGCAAGCTATTGCTGGCCCTGGTAATGGTCTGGGCCTACTTCTCGTTTTCGCAGTTCCTGATCATCTGGGCCGGCAACCTGCCCGATGAAATCCCGTGGTATCTGGACCGGCTGCGCGGCGGCTGGCAGTACGTGGGCCTGGCGCTGGTGATCGGCCACTTCGCGCTGCCCTTCGCCCTGCTGCTTTCGCGCGATCTCAAACGCAATTTCAAGCTGCTGGCCGGCATCGCGATCTTCGTCCTGTTCATGCGCATGGTGGACCTCTACTGGCTGGTGGCCCCGGACTTCCGCCAGGGGTTCGGCCTGAGCTGGATGGATATTGCGGTCCCGATCGGTATGGGCGGAATCTGGCTGGCATACTTCCTCATCCAATTAGGCAAGCGCCCGCTGATGCCGCTCAACGATCCGCACTTGATCGAGGCTTTAGAACATGGACGAGAATAACCAGCACACTCCCCGATCCGGTCACGAAGAAACCGACATTAACGTGTGGGCGGTGGGCAAGTTCGCCGTCGCGCTGCTGCTGGTTGCCGTGGCCACGCTCTTTCTGCTGTTCGGGCTGTACCGTTATTTGCTTTCCCGCGAAGGGGGACCGCCGGCGGGACGTTCCCAGGTCGCCGCCTCCGAACCGGGCAAGGCGTTTCCCCAGCCGCAACTGCAAGAGACCGAGGTGCTGGATTTGAAAGCCATTCGCGCGGCGGAGGACCAGGTTCTGAACGGCTACGCCTGGATGGATCCGGAAAAGGGCGTGGTGCGGATTCCCATCGATCGCGCCATCGATCTGCTGTCCGAGCGCGGCCTGCCCTCGCGGCCGCAAGCGGGAGAATCCAAATGAAGCTTTTGCTGCTTTTCGCTATCGCCGGTTCCGCCGCATTCGCGCAGCCCGGCCAACCGGCCCCGGTACAGCCGTCGTTGACGATGCAGGATTCCAACCTGAAGCCCGCGCTTCCCAGCGAGCTTCTGGGCGTGGGAATCGACCAGAAGCTCGACCAGCAGGTGCCGCTGGATACGGTTTTCCGCGATGAAGCGGGGCGCGCGGTCCCGCTCTCGAGCTTTTTCCAAACCGGGAAGCCCGTGCTTCTGGCGCCCGTTTACTACCGTTGTCCCATGCTGTGCACGCAGATCCTGAACGGCGTCGCGAGCAGCTTGAAAGCCGTCTCGCTCAACCCCGGGCAGGATTTCGAAGTCCTCAGCGTCAGCTTCGATCCGAAAGATACCTGGGAGCTGGCGGCCGCGAAAAAGCAGACGTACCTGCGGCGCTACGGCCGGCCGAATACGGCCAACGGGTGGCACTTCCTTACCGGCGACCCAGCCAACATCAAGGCTCTGATGGACGCGGTGGGCTTCCACTACAAGTACGACCCCGCCACCGACCAGTTCGCGCACGCCAGCGGAATCATGATTCTGACCCCCGGCGGCCGGCTCTCGCGCTACTTCTATGGCGTGGAATACGCTCCGCGCGATGTGCGCCTCGGCCTGGTGGAGGCTTCGCAGAGCAAGATCGGCAACCCGGTCGACCAGATTCTGCTGTTCTGTTACCACTACGACCCGGCCACGGGCAAGTACGGCGCCGTCGCCGTCAACCTGCTGCGTGCCGCCAGCGCCGGTTTCGTTCTGATCTGCGGCGCTTTTCTGTTGATCGCCTGGCGGCGCGAGCTCCGCACCGGGCTCCACGGGGGCACCCCGCGCACTCCGACGCAGGCTGGATAATTCGAAATGGGATCGCTAAGTCTATTTCCGGTTCAAGCGTCCACCTTCGCACCCGACGTGGACCACCTCCTGTACTTTTTGCTGGCGGTTGCGGTTTTCTTTTCGCTGGCGATTTTCAGCGCCATCTTCTACTTTGCCATCCGCTACCGGCGCCGTTCCGAAAACGAATTGCCGCGCGCGGTCCATGGCGGAATGGCGCTCGAGATCCTGTGGAGCGTGATCCCCTTCGGACTCACCATGGTGATGTTCACCTGGGGCGCCAACATCTACTTCAACGAAAGCCGGCCGCCGGACAACGCCCTCGATATCTACGTCGTCGGCAAGCAGTGGATGTGGAAGCTCGAGCACCTGGAAGGCCAGCGCGAAATCAACGAGTTGCACATTCCCGTGGGACGCGCGGTGCGGCTCACCATGACGTCGGAAGATGTCATCCACAGTTTTTTTGTGCCCGCGTTCCGCACCAAGCAGGACGCGGTTCCCGGCCGCTACACCACCACCTGGTTCAAGCCTACCAAGGCGGGCAAGTACCACCTCTTCTGCGCCGAGTATTGCGGCACCAACCATTCGCGCATGGGGGGGTGGGTCTATGTGATGGAGCCGCGGGACTACGAGGCTTGGCTCAGCGGCGGCACGTCCGGCGGGTCCCTGGCCGAGAACGGACAGAAGTTGTTTGACGAGCTGGCCTGCGGAAACTGCCACAAGCCCGATGGCTCCGGCCGGTGCCCCAGCCTGACCGGACTTTTCGGCAAGACCGTTCAGCTTGTCGGCGGCGCCACCGTGCAGGCGGACGAAGCCTACATCCGCGAATCCATCCTGCAACCTCAGGCCAAGATCGTGGCTGGCTACGGGCCGATCATGCCGACCTTCCAGGGACTGGTTACCGAAGAAGGCGTCATGCAGTTGATCGAATACATCAAGTCGCTGGGGCCGCAACCGGGCGCGCAGACTGGCCGAATGGCGGCTCGCTAGAAACCTATGATTACCGCAGCGGTACAAGAACGGGAAAATTACTTAAACGCCACTTCCGGCCTCAAATCGTGGCTACTTACCAAAGACCATAAGCGCATCGGACTGCTGTACCTCGCCACCATCACCCTGTTCTTTTTTCTCGGCGGCGTCTTTGCCACGCTGATCCGCATTGAACTGCTGACCCCGGGCGGCGGCCTGGTCAGTTCTGAGACCTATAACAAGCTCTTCACCATGCACGGCGTGACCATGATCTTTTTCTTCCTGATCCCGTCGATCCCCGCCGTTTTGGGTAACTTCTTCCTACCCATGATGATCGGCGCCCGCGACCTGGCTTTCCCTAGAATCAACTTACTGAGCTGGTACCTGCTGGTGATAGGCGGCCTGTTCGCCCTTTTCGCCATGCTGGCGGGCGGCGTAGATACCGGCTGGACTTTCTACACGCCTTACAGCACCACTTACTCGAACACGTGGGTGATCGCCACCGCGCTGGGCATTTTCGTGGCCGGCTTCTCATCCATCCTGACGGGCCTGAACTTCATCGTGACGGTGCACCGCATGCGCGCTCCCGGCATGACCTGGTTCCGCATGCCGTTGTTCGTGTGGGCGCACTACGCCACCGCCCTGATCCAGGTGCTGGGCACGCCCGTGCTGGCCGTGACTATCGTCCTGGTCTTCTGTGAGCGCGTCTTCCACATCGGGATCTTCGACCCCGCACTGGGCGGCGATCCGGTCCTATTCCAGCACCTTTTCTGGTTCTACTCGCACCCTGCCGTTTACATCATGATTCTGCCGGCCATGGGCGTGGTTTCGGAGTTAGTCTCGACCTTCTCGCGCAAGCCGATCTTCGGCTACCGCGTGGTAGCTTTTTCCAGCGTGGCCATCGCGGTGCTCGGCTTCCTGGTGTGGGGCCACCACCTGTTCGTCAGCGGCCAGTCGCTGTATGCAGGCATGGTGTTCTCGTTCCTGAGTTACTTTGTAGCTATACCCTCGGCTATCAAGGTGTTCAACTGGACGGCCACGCTGTACAAAGGCTCCATCTCCTATGCCACGCCGATGCTCTACGCTTTCGGCTTCATCGGACTTTTCACCATCGGCGGCTTGACTGGGCTTTTCGTGGCGGCGCTGGGCATCGACGTGCATGTTACAGACACTTACTTCGTGGTGGCGCACTTTCACTACATCATGGTGGGCGGCGCCATCATGGCCTACCTGGGCGGCCTGCACTACTGGTGGCCGAAGATAACGGGGCGCTTGTATCCGGAAGGATGGGCGAAACTCTCCGCGCTGGTGATCTTTCTGGGTTTCAACCTGACTTTCTTCCCGCAGTTCATTCTCGGGTACCTGGGGATGCCGCGGCGCTATCACACCTATCCGGACGAGTTCCAAATCCTGCACGTGCTCTCCACCGCGGGCGCTTCGGTGCTGGCGGTGGGCTACGCTATCCCCATGATTTACTTCGCCTGGTCGCTGCGCTACGGGAAGGTGGCGGGCGCCAATCCGTGGGGCGCCTCCGGCCTGGAATGGAAAACGGCCTCGCCGCCGCCGGCCCACAATTTCGACAGGATCCCGGTGGTGACGAGCGAAGCTTACGACTACAGCACGGTAGTCGGGGAGGCGGTCGAAGTTGGCTAGCGAAGCTCACGTTCCTGTGGAAACCCTCGCGCTGCGCGAGCAGTTCGACACCGAAGCCCAGCAGAAGGACGCCTCAACGCTGGGGATGTGGATCTTCCTCATCACCGAGGTCATGTTCTTCGGCGGCATGTTCTGTGCCTACACGGTGTACCGCCGGGCGTATTCGGACGCGTTCGCAGTGGCCAGCGCGAGCCTGAACGTGACCATCGGCGCCATCAACACCGCGGTTCTGCTGGTGAGTAGCTTCACCATGGTGCTGGCCGTCCGGGCCTCACAACTCGGCCAGCGCAGGACGCTCATTCTGTTCCTGGTGTTGACCCTGATCTTCGGCGGCATCTTCCTGGGCGTGAAAGCTTACGAATGGAATGAAAAGTTCGAGCAGCACCA
This sequence comes from Bryobacteraceae bacterium, assembly GCA_049515735.1. GTDB lineage: Bacteria > Acidobacteriota > Terriglobia > Bryobacterales > Bryobacteraceae > Fen-178. The sequence goes on along the minus strand of JBEKTU010000014.1, from coordinate 16,458 downwards.
CGTTCCGGGACCCTCGTTCCACTTAGACGGCGTCCCGCAACAGGGCCACGCGCAGTTGTTCTTCTCGCTCTACTTCGCCATGACCGGCCTGCACGCGGCGCACATGGTGATAGGGGTTGGACTCCTCTCGTGGCTGATCTGGATGGCATACAAGGGAACGTTCACGGCTGAGTATAATACGCCCGTCGACATCGCCGGCCTGTACTGGCACTTTGTCGACATCATCTGGATTTTCCTGTTCCCGCTGCTGTACCTGATTGACCGGCACTTACCGAAATAGTCATGACCGAAGAACACATCGATTCCATAAGAACCTACACGCTGGTGCTGCTGGCGCTGCTGGCGCTCACGGTAGCGACTACGCTGGTGGCGTTTGTCGACCTGGGCGATTTCAGCGTGGTTGTGGCGCTCGGGATCGCCGTGTGTAAGATGCTGTTAGTGGCGCTGTTCTTCATGCACGTGCGCCACAGCACCAAGCTCACGAAGCTGGTGGTGCTGGGCGGGTTAGTGTGGCTGGTTATCCTGCTCATGCTGACGCTGAGCGATTTCGTCACGCGCGGCTGGATCGGCGTGCCGGGAAGGTAGGGTGCTCCAACTCGCGGCCACGGGCCTGCGCTACAATGACTCTTCACCATGCAAGTGCTCCAGGCCGGCCAACATAAACTGATATACCTGGAACTCCAGCCGGTGATGGTCGCCAACATCGCGCGGCAGGCGGGGTTTGAGACCCGCATCAAGGATAGCCAGCGAAGCGTCCAGCTCGATCTCAGCGTGCCGGGAAGGCAGGCGCCGCTGCTGCTGTTCGATGCCGCCGATCCGGCCAACCTGGGTTGGTTCTCGCGCTGCCAGTTCTACGTGGATGGGCGCTCCGGATCGGTCATGCAGACGCCCATGACCCTGGCCAACAAGCGCGACCGCGGCGGCAAGCCGCAACCCAATTCCGTACGGCTGTTGATTTCCAAAGAGCTGCCGGCCAGCTTCCGACTGCCCGGCCAACAGTCGCTCACCGAGCAGGTTTTCTACAACCTGCTGTTCAACTTCTTGAACGCTCTTACCAAGACTGGCGTGGCGGTGTGCGGTGCAGGTGTGGTGCAGCCGCTGGCGGGACGCACGGAAAGCATCGGCCCGCGGAACTGAACAAGAGCTATCAGCTATCAGCTTTCAGCTATCAGCTTTCGGCCGCGCTGGTGTAGCTGAAAGCTGACCGCTGACCGCTGAAAGCTTCTTCGCCCGCTCGACTACGGATTCCACCTCGGCCTGGTACTCCTTCAGGAGTTGGGGCGTGGTGGCTTCGAAACGCATGACCACGACCGGCTGCGTGTTGGATGCGCGCACCAGGCCCCATCCCTGCGGGAACAGGACGCGCACGCCATCCACATCGACCGTCTTGTGACGGGCGCGCAACTCGGCGCTGGCTTGGCGCACCACCTCGAACTTGATTTCATCGGGACAGTCGACGCGGATTTCCGGGGTGGTCACGGTCCGGGGCAGGCCGGCCAGTTGGCTGGAGAGCGGCTGGCCGGAGCCGGCCACGATTTCCATCAGGCGGCAGGCGGCGTAGAGCGCGTCGTCGAAACCGTAGTAACGGTCGGCGAAGAACATGTGCCCGCTCATTTCGCCGGCCAGCTCGGCGCGGGTCTCCTGCATCTTGGCCTTGATGAGCGAATGGCCGGTCTTCCACATGATGGCGTTGCCGCCGCGCGCGGCGATATCGTCGTACATCGACTGCGAACATTTCACTTCGCCGATGAAGGTGGCGCCGGGCTTCCGGCTGAGGATTTCGCGGGCGTAAACGATCATCAACTGATCGCCGTAAATCACCGTTCCGCGATCGTCAACCACGCCGATGCGGTCGGCATCGCCGTCGAAGGCGATGCCGAAATCGGCTTGGGTCCGGCGCACCTCGGCGATCAGCGGCTCGAGATTCCCCAGGATGGTCGGGTCGGGGTGGTGGTTGGGAAAACGGCCGTCCATCTCGAAGAACATTTCAGTGGCGTCGACGTTCAACTTTTCAAGGATCCGGTGCATCACCGGGCCGCCCACGCCGTTACCGGCGTCCACGCATACCCGGATGCGGCGCGCAAAGTGGAATTGGGAGCAAATCTCGGCGACATAGGCGGTGGTCGCGTCAGCGGCTCTCTCGCTGCCTTCGCCGCGCTCGAGGTCGCCGGTCTCGATCGCGCGGCGGATCTCCTGGATGGCTTCGCCGTGAATGGTGGTGGTCCCCGAAACCACCTTGAATCCGTTGAATTCGGGTGGATTGTGGCTGCCCGTGATCATAACGGCCCCATCCGCCTTCAGATGGAAGACGGAGTAATACAGCACCGGCGTGGGAACCACCCCGAGGTCCGTGACCTCGCAGCCGCTGGCCTTCAGACCGCGCATGAGGGCGTCGCGCAAACGGGGGGAACTCAGGCGCGTATCGCGGCCAAGATTGACCTTCTTGCCGGCGTGACGCTGGAGACAGGTTCCGAAGGCCTGGCCGAGCGTTTCGACATCGGCATCCAGCAGTTCAACGTCGGCCGCGCCGCGGATATCGTATTCCCGGAAAATGGTGGGCTTTAACATGTAGACAGCCTTCCGTACGCCAGTTTACGACAATCGGCGGTGCGCCGAATCCCTCCGCGGTCGCGCCCCGAATGGGCCGTGAAGAACCGTGCCTGCGGTTCACACCTGTAGCCTGCTACACTCGTTGTTGCCTGCCCCGAAGATTCGCTAGAATAATGGCTTGCCGTCTTCAAGAATCGGCTGTATCGAGTGAAACGGGTTCCCGTGCATCCACGTCACCGTAGCTACGCAGAGTGGAAAGGTATGCTGGCATGAAGTGTTTCGGGCGCGTTCGCCTGATGATAGCATCGGCCTGTCTCTGCGCGTTCTATATCCATACGCTCGGCGCGCAATCGCAGCCTCCGCAGCCGGCTCCGGCTCCCCAGCAACAACCGGAACAAGCACCTCCCGGCACTCCGTCGCAACCACAGAGAAATCCGTTTGAGAATGTGCCGGTGAGTCCGGAGGGCGCGCCGCAGCAGCCACCTCAGCAACCGGCCCAGCAGCAGCCCGTGCAGCCGAGACTGGAAGCGCCTAAACCGGTCGCAGCCGCCAAGGCGCCTGCTGGAGAGCCGATCGAAGCCATCGAGTTCCGGGGCGCGCGACGCGTTCCGCAGGACACCTTGAAGGCTCTCATCACCAGCAAGGCCGGCGATATTTTCAGCCAGGATGCCATGCGGCGCGACTTCATGGCGCTGTGGAACACAGGGCGCTTCGACGACATCCAGTTGGAAACGGAGCCGGGCCGCATAGGCCTGATCGTGCGCTTCATAGTGACCGAGCGGCGGGTCATCCGCTCGATCAATTACGAAGGCATCCACTCGGTCACGGTTTCGGAAATCCTGGATCGTTTCAAGGAGCGCAAGGTCGGCCTCTCGGTGGAATCGCAGTACGACCCCAACAAGATCCAGCGCGCGACCATCGTGCTGAAAGAGTTTCTGGCCGAGCGCGGGCGGCAGTACGCCACCGTGGAACCGCAGATCGAACAGCTTCCACCTTCCTCTCTGAAAGTCACGTTTAACGTGAACGAAGGGCCCAAGGTGAAGGTGGGAGAAATCCAGATTTCGGGGAACCAGGCGTACAGCCAGCGGTGGGTGATCGATGCCATGAAGAACCTGAAACCCTACGGCATCCCCCACTCGATTCTGTTCGAAAACATGTTCGCCAAGACCTTCGACCAGGACAAGCTCGACGAGGACAAAGAGCGCGTTGTGCAGGCTTATCGGGACCACGGTTACTTCACCGCCAAGACGCTGGATGAGACCGTGAAGATCATCCCCAGAGGCGGGCGGGGCTGGCGATTCCCGATCGTCAAGCCCGACAATCAGGGCATCTACGCGGACATCGCCATTCCCGTGGAAGAGGGACGGCTGTACCACTTGCGCAACATGAACTTCATCGGAGTGAAACTGTTCCGCACGCCCGAGGTGCTCATGAAGCCGCTGTTCGGCATGACCACCGGAGACGTCTTCTCGACCGAAAAGCTGCGCAAGGGCATCGAAAACATGCGCAAGTTTTACGGCAAGTTCGGTTACATCGATTTCGTTCCAGAACCCTCTTTCGACGTGGTTCCCGACAGCGACCAGATCGATCTCACGCTGACGGCCGACGAAGGCAAGCAGTTTTTCATCCGGCGCATCGATTTTTCGGGCAACACCACCACGCGCGACAAAGTGATCCGGCGCGAGATTCTGCTCGACGAAGGCGACATCTTCAACTCCGAGCTGTGGGATTACAGCATTCTGCGGCTGAACCAGCTCGGCTATTTCGAAATGCTGAAGAAGGAAGACGCGGCCGACATCAAGCGCAATCCGCAGTCCAACACAGTGGACATAACGCTCAAGGTGAAGGAGCGCGGAAAGAACTCGATCGGGTTGAACGGCGGCGTTTCCGGCATCGCGGGCAGTTTCGTGGGGGCCAATTACTCCACCAACAACTTCCTCGGGCTGGGCGAAACGCTGTCCCTCGAATCGCAACTCGGCACCCGCATGCGGTCGGCGAGGCTCGGGTTCACCGAGCCGTATTTCATGGACCGGCCGATTCAACTCGGCTTCATGGTCTATCTGACCCGGTTCGATTTCAACCAGGGCCGCGAGGCCTCGATCCTGGCGGGGCAAAACCTGATTCCGCTGTATAACCAACTGGGCTCGCAGAACCTGCTGAACTACATCCAGAACAGCCACGGGTTTACGGTTTCGGCAAGCACCCATTTGCGGCGGAGTTTCGCGCAGATCGGGCTCACTTACGGCTTCGACATTTCCAATGTAAAAACCCTGACCACGGCCGCCGACAATTATTTCCAGTACATCAATTTCAGCGGCGTGGCCGGGCCGAATTCGCTGACCGGGATCAAGACCAGCCACATCACGCCGTCGTATCACTACAACACCGTGAACCATCCCATCACGCCCACCGCCGGCAGAAGCCTGTTCCTCTCCGTGGACTTCGCCGGCAGCATTCTGGGCGGCAACGTGAATACCATCCGGCCGACGGTGGAGGCCAAGTACTTCCACACGGCGCCCTGGCACAGGAGCAACGTCCTGGCGTTCCACTTCATGGCCTCGAGCGTTACTGGGTACGGCGGGAAATTTGTGCCTCCGTTTTCGCGCACGTTCATGGGAGGAGAACAGGACATCCGCGGATTCGAAATCTGGGGCATCACCCCGATCGCATTCATACCGTCGTCCGGCACTGTCAACGTGCTCAACAACAACGGGACGCCGCGCACGCAGAACACGGTCAGCAACGGTGTGCTGACCCAGACCAACGTCACCATGACGGTTCCCACCTATCAGCTCGTCACGCCGGGCGGCGACACGCAACTGCTGGGGAACTTCGAGTACCGGATCCCGATTATCGGGCCGGTGACGCTGGCGATATTTTTCGATGCGGGCGTCGACAGGATCCTGCGCAGCAACCAGCTCACCCTCGATCCCACCCGGGTGAGCGATTTGAACAGCCAGTTTCCGGCGGCGGGTTACAACGGGCAGGTGTACATTGCGCCGGGCACACAGAAGGCGCGCGCCTCCACCGGGCTGGAGATTCAGGTGATGATGCCGGTGGTCAACGCGCCGTTTCGCCTGTACTTCGCTTACAATCCCTCCACCGTGCGGGAATACTTGCAGCCGCCCATCGTGGCGGACCGGTCGTCCTTTCCCAACAACGCCACGTTTCTCAACTCGATTGCAACCTACGGCACGGCGTATCCATTCTTTGAAAAACGGGATCTGTTCCGGTTCACGATTGGCAGGACGTTCTGAAGCGGCCGCGGACCAATATGTTAGTATTGATACACTTAGGAGTTTCAAGCTTGAAGAAGAATCTGGTTGTTCTCTCCGCATTGGTCTTGGGAGTGGCTGCGCTGGCGCAGGCCCAGGGCCAGGTTCCCACCAAGATCGCGATCATCCACGTGCAGAATGCCATCCTGCAAACGAAGGACGGCCAGAAGGCCGCCGCCGATCTCCAGGCCGCGTTCAATCCCAGGCAGCAGGATCTGGAGAAGAAGCGGTCTCAACTTACCGCGCTTCAGGAGCAGTTGCGCAAGGGCAGCGCGACCATGAGTGACGACGCCAAGACCAAGCTCATGCGCGACATCGACGCCACCACCACCAGGGTGAACCGGGACACCCAGGACGCGCAGAGCGATCTAGACGAGGCGCAGGGCAAGGTCATGCAGGAGCTGGGCGGCAAGATGATGGCCGTGCTCGAGAAATACGCCACGCAAAACGGCTTCGCGGTGGTTCTGGACGTGAGCAATCCGCAGACGCCGGTGCTGTGGGCCGCTTCCGCGGTGGACATCACCAACGACATCGTGAAGCTGTACGACCAGGCGTATCCCGGCACCGCCGCCGCTCCCGCTGCTCCCGCAGCCAAGCCGACCACACCGGCTGCCAAGCCGGCCGCTCCGGCGCCGACGCCGCCCGCCAAAAAGAACTGACGGATGGGGCCGCCCCGCGCGATATAATGCAGGGAGGGGGAGAGTATCTCATGAGAACTCTCGTCGGTTTCAGCCTCTCGCTGCTTCTGGCCACCGGGCTTTTCGCGCAGCATCGCGGCGGTTTCAGGAATCCTCGTCCTTTCGCGCAAGGTACTTTCAGCAACGCGGTTTTCCCGGGCGGGCAGCAGCTCGTCCTTTCGGGCGCCGTCACCGATCCGACTTTTGCCACGCGGCTCGGCGTCACGGTTGGGGGGCAAAACTTCCGCAGGCAATCCTTCGCTCCCGGCGCAGCCAGCGGCGGGACCGTGATTACATACGGGTATCCGTTTGCTTATGCGTATCCGGTGTATGTGGGCGGGTACGTCGACAACGACTACCCGGCCGAACCGGCGCCGCAACAGCAGCCGAGTAGCACGGTGATTTATCCTTCGCAGCCCGCTCCGGCGATCGGCGAAGACTTCGGCTCCGATGAAGCGCAGGACCCCACTACCCCTACCGCCGCCGCTGCCGATTCCCAGCCGGTGGAGGAGCCGGCTTCCACCCATGAGCCTTCCCATTACCTGATCGCGTTCAAGGACCATACCGTTTATTCGGCGGTGGCGTATTGGGTGGATGGCGACACCCTGCACTACTTCACGTCGGGGAACACTCACAACCAGGTGTCGCTTTCGCTCATCGACCGCGACTTGACTGAGCGGCTGAATAGAGAATCGGGCCTTGATGTGAAGCTTCCGCCGCCTACTCCCATTCGATAGTGCCGGGCGGCTTGTGGGTCAGGTCGTAGAAAACGCCGGCGATGCCATCCACCGCCAAGACCTCCGCGCACATTTTTCGCAGCAGATCTTCTTCCATGGTGACGGATTGGGCGGTCATGCCGTCCACGGAGTCCACCGGGCGCAGGACGATGGAATCGGGGGCTTCGGCCGTCCCCAGCGGGATCAGGATTACGGGGAACTGCCAGACGCGGCGGTCGTAATCGCTTTCGTGGGACAACCGGCGCACGATGGCGTCGGCGCGCCGCAGGCGGGCTATGCGCTCCGGGCTGAGCGAGCAGGCGCGGACCCGCATTCGGGCGAACGGAACGCGCGTCTCCACGCTGGCGACGACGCGGTTGATGCCGGAGACGCGGTTGATCAGGGCGGTGGCGCGGGCGTGGTCCAGCGAATCGATCGCCAGCACCGGGGCGTAGGTTCGGGAATCGCCCTGCACGCCAACCGAATGCACGGGGATGAGGATTCCGTCGGGCGTGGCCTCGAGAGGCGCGTCCGATTCCGAGCAGAGACAGCGGATTGCCAGGCCGGGGCCGGGGAACGGATGGCGGTCCAACAACTCGGCGGCGAGCCCCAGTTCGCGGCCGATCTCGCGGACCTCGTCCTTGTAAAAGAGCTTCAGCGGTTCCACGATGCGGCCCGATTGGATGAGCGCTTGAATGCCGGCCACGCGGTTGTGATGGGTTTTGATGACGGCGGCCTTTTCGGCGCCGCCGGATTCGATGGTGTCGGGGTAGATGGTGCCCTGGCCGAGGATCCAGTGCTCGTCCAGCAGGCGGCGCGACTGGATGACGCGCTCCTGCACGCGCACGAATTCCTCGCCGATGATGTGGCGCTTCCGTTCGGGATCGGCGACGCCAGCCAGCGCGCCCAGGAACTGCTCTTCGGCGTGCTCCACTGTCAGGCCCGCCATACGCCCGACAAAATCGGTTTCTCCCTCGCGCATCAGACCGGTATCGACGTACACTCCGCGAACGCGGTCATGGCCCAGCGCACGCGTCGCCAGTGTGAATGCCACGCTGGAATCCACTCCGCCGCTGACGAAGAAGAAGACGTTGCGGTCGCCCACGCACTCGCGGATCTCCTGCTCCAGCATGGGCACCCGGTGGCGGGGATTCCAATCTTTCCGGCAGCCGCAGACGCGGAAGAGAAAGTTGGCGAGGTATTCCCTGCCGCGGGCCGTGTGGACCACCTCGGGGTGAAACTGCAACCCGTAGAGTTTCCGTTGGGGGGCCGCAATGGCCGCAATGGCGCACGTCTCGGTGCGGCCGGCGGCGGAAAAGCCCTCGGGGAGAACGCCCACCACATCGCGGTGGCTCATCCAGATTTGCTGGCGCCCTCCGAGCCCGGCGAATAGCGGGTCGGTGGTCTCGTCGAGCTCCAGGGTGGCGAGGCCGTACTCGCCTTTCTCGCCTTTGCGAACCTGGCCGCCGAGCAGGTGCGCCATGAGCTGCTGCCCATAACAGATTCCCAGTACGGCTTGGCCGCGGGCAAAGATGGCGGCGTCCACGGTGGGGCTGCCGGCGTCGTACACGCTAGCAGGGCCGCCGGAGATGATGATGCCCATCGCAAACGCGATTGCCTGCGCCGGAGTCTCACTGGGCCGGACTTCGGCGTAGACGCCGAGGTCCCGGACTTTTCGGGCGATCAGATGACAGTATTGCCCGCCCGCGTCCAAGACAATGATCTGTGGAGTGGGATTCAAACTTCGATGGTAACAAAGGCAAAGCTCTCAGCCATCAGCTTTCAGCCTTCAGCTACACCGGCGCGGCTGACTATTACCGGCGCCCGCCGCTGCGCGCTCCTCCGCCGCCAGCCGACTGTCTCTGCTGCATCTGCTGCGTCAGCTGCGTGTGCCCTTGATGCATTTGCTGCGTCTGTTGCTGGTGTTGTTGTTCTACCTGCTGCATTCTCTCTGGAGCAGCCCTCTGTTTGGTCAACTGCCGATGTTCCTGGTCCTGCTTCTGCTGGAGTTTCTGCCGATCCTGGGTCTGCTTCGCGATTGTATTGTTCTGCTCCTTCTGGTATCTCCGGTCCAGCTTCGCGTTTCCCGTCTTGGGAGCAGCGGGGCGTTCGACCGGCGGCAGATCCTTAGGATGGACTGCGAGGTTGGCGCGAGCAGTCGCAGTAGCCGGCGGCGCGCCGTGGTTCGCAGAAACGTGTTGCTGGGGGTTATTGTGGGCGGACCACGCATGTTGAGTCTGAGCGGATACCGGCCCACTACGTCTGCCACGAGCAGCAGCCTCTTCCTCGGAAGTGGCACGCGCGTCGATTCCGCCGTTGCCGCCGTTGTAGCTGACGCGGTTAACCCTCTCGTCCACTCTCGCGTTGTAAACGTTGTGGATGGCGTTGACGTCCACGCGGTTCACCGCCGTGTTGTAGAAAAAATGCCCGTTCTCCCAGCGGCCGCCTTCATAACCATGACCGAAATATCCGAAGCCATAGTCGATCCCACCATAGAAACCTACCGACAAGCCCCAGTAGCCTTCATTGAACACAAATCCGGCGCCGCCCCAACCCCAAAAGCCTGGAGTCCACAGGTACCCGGTTTCGGGAGCCATCACCCATGTGCCCGGTACCCAGTAATACTCGCCATCCCAAGCCCAATATCCTGGCGTCCAAATATAACCGTCGCCGGGGCACATGGGCTGCTCATAGGCGGGCAGCTCAGGGGGCGCGATTGTGGGCGCGCCCACTTGCGCGAAAGACGGGATCGACAGGAATACCATTCCCACAGCCAACAACGACCAACCAATGACGCGAATACGCATTACGTCTCCTTTCGCCGACTATCCATCGGCTCTCGGCAATCGCCGAGTTCAACTCTCGTCCTGATGGGCACGAGATGGGCCAATCTATTCTGGAGCGGCATGTCTCTGCGGAATCGCCCCGGATCAATGGAATAGCGCCGCAATCTGGGGGGCGTGATTCAGATGCTAAGAACTGAAGGTGCGGAATCTGCTGTTGCGAGTGCAAAATCTGCGGGGGGTCCGCTTGTCAGAGGCGGCGGGCGAGGCGGCCATGCTACCGGCGAGCCGCCGCCGCGGAACGCGCCTGATGCTGCGCGTTCATACGCTCGACCAGGATCTTCTTGGTGCTCTCAAGCAGCGCATTGGCCTTGGGCATGGCATCGACGGCCTTGGCGACTTCCGGATCGGTCTGGGCGAAAACCCGGTCGCTCTCGTCGATGTTAAAAGCGGTAATGTACATTTCCCTGGCGAGGTAGCGCATAATCCAATCCCGGTCCTGCATAAACTCGGATTCCGTGAAATTGGTGCCGTGCTTCAGCAGGTAATCGTGGAACTCCTCGAGTAAGGGGGTGTCGGGCATCCAACCCTTCGGCAGGCTGGTACTGTGCGAGCCAAAGTACCATCGGGAGAAGTTGAACAGGCCGGCGCGGACCAGCTCCAGTTCCAGGCGATCCGTTTTGGGCGCTTCGTACTTCTCGTCGGGCGTAATTCCGCCGCCGCCATAGACCGTGCGGCCGCCCTCGGTCATCTTCACATCGAGCGGGTTCTTGGTGTCGTCTTCCTTGTGGAAGTAGTAATCGTAAAACGACTTATTGGTGTAGTCGCGCTGAATCAGGCGGCCACTGGGCGTGTAGAAGTGGGCCGTGGTCAGTGCCAGGCCGGTGTTTTCGGTAAGCGGATAAACCGTCTGCACCAAGCCCTTGCCGAAAGTCCTGGTTCCCAAAATCCAGGCGCGGTCGTGGTCCTGGAGCGCGCCGGCCACAATCTCCGCCGCGGAGGCCGAATACCCATCCACCAGCACCACGATGGGGTACTCGTGCCCATGGTTCCCGTTGCGCGCCACGTACGACTTCTCGGGCGACGAACGCCCATGGTGAGAGACAATCAGCGCGCCCTTCTCGAGGAAATGGTCGGCCACGTCCACGCCCTGGTTCAATAGCCCGCCGGGGTTGTTGCGCAGGTCCAGCACCAGTCCCTTGATATTGTTCTCGCCCAACCGCTTCAGGTTCTCGTCCAGTTCCTTGCCGGTGGTTTCGGCAAATTGCAGGACCTTGACGTAGGCGATCCCCGGCTTTACCCAGAAGGCATCCTCCACGCTCTTGCGGCTGATGTCATCGCGGGTGACCGTGAAGGTAAGGTTATCAGCCGACCCTTCGCGCGAGACCACGATCTGGACCTTGGTTCCGCGCTGCCCCTTGAGCAGATCGGCGATCTCGGTGGTGTTCATGCCATCGGTGGGCTTGTCATTCACCATCACAATGATGTCACCGGGGCGCAAACCGGCTTTGTAGGCGGGATAGCCCGGGAACGGCGCCTGCACCACGGTCTTGCCGTTTCGCGACGTGACCTGCATTCCCACTCCCGAGTAGCGGCCCCTCTGGTCTTCGCGAAGCGCCTGGTACTCCTTGGGATCGAAGAAGTTGGAGTGCGGATCGAGAGTCCGCAACATGCCCGGTATCGCGCCGTTGTAGATAGCCTTGTCGGCGGAGACGGGTTGCGCAAAGTTCTGCTCCACCAAGGCCAGCACCTTGGTGAAACTTGCGACATCCTGATCGAGCTGCTCCGTGTCGTCGGAGGTCGGGACCGGCTCCGCCTGGACCTGAGGCCCATAAAATCCGCCCGCAATCGAGCAAACCAACACGATCAGCGGCAAAACATAAAGGCTGCGCCTCTTTTGGGCCATTCGGAATCCGTCCTTCTAATGGAAAGTATACCCTACCTGCCTACTTAGACGCTGGAGCGGACGGAAGGGCTTCGAGAATCGGGGGGATCGGAATCGCAGGCCGCGGGGACCTCCCGGCGGATGGCGTCCAGCACTCCGTTCACGAACTGGACGGATTCTTCGTTCGAGAACTTACGGGCCAGCTCGAGGGCTTCGTCGATGGTGACGGCGGCGGGCGTGCCGGCGTGGATCATCTCGAAGACCGCCAGGCGCAAAATGTTGCGGTCCACAATGGGCATGCGCTCCATGCGCCAGTGCTGGGCATGCTTCGATATTTGTTCGTCTATCCCGGCGGCGTGTTCCACCGTTCCGCGCACCAGGTCGGCCACAAAGGGGTCGCGTGCGGGTTGTTCTTCGGAATAGAGCGTGTCGTAGTAGGCGTCGATGGCTTCCTCAACCGGCTGTCGGCGGGTGTCCCAAAGAAAAAGAATCTGCAGGGCGCGCTGCCGCGACCTGCGCCGCGAAGGCATCAGGTGGCCTGCCGAAGGGCACGCAGCAAATTGGCCGTTTCGATGGCGGTCATGGCGGCGTCGAAGCCCTTATTGCCGCCCTTGGCGCCCGCGCGGTCGATGGCCTGCTCCAAGGTATTGGTGGTGAGCACGCCGAAGGTCACCGGAACGCCCGTCTCGGCGGCCACGTGGGCGATGCCCTTGGCGGCTTCCGCGGCTATGTAATCGAAGTGCGGGGTCTCGCCGCGGATCACCGCGCTCAGACAGATCACGGCGTCGTGGCGTTTCTGGCGGGCCACTTCGCCGGCCACCAGCGGAAGCTCCCACGAACCGGGAACCTTGATGACATCGATCAGGTCCGGATTGGCGCCGGTGCGGGTGAGCGCGTCCATAGCGCCGCCGAGCAGGCGCTCGGTAATGAAGCTATTGAAACGGCTGACGATGATGGCGAATCGCAGGTCGCCGGCCGAAAGCTGCCCTTCGAATACTCTCGACATGTTATGGATCAGTGTAGCACCCGTGTGGGATAATCGTTCTACAGAGCTTCCCCGCATCGCATGGATCGCGAATTCATCCGCAATTTCTCTATCATTGCGCACATCGACCACGGCAAATCGACGCTGGCGGACCGTCTCCTGGAAATCACCGGCGCGCTTTCGCAGCGCGAAATGATGGAGCAGGTGCTCGACACCATGGACCTGGAGCGCGAGAGGGGCATCACCATCAAGGCGCACGCGGTGCGCCTGAATTATCGCGCCGATGACGGCATCCTCTATCAACTGAACTTGATCGATACCCCCGGCCACGTGGACTTTTCCTACGAGGTCTCGCGCAGCCTGCAAGCCTGCGAAGGCGCGCTGCTGGTGGTGGACGCGTCGCAGGGCGTGGAGGCGCAGACGCTTGCCAACACCTACCTGGCGCTGCACCACAACCTGGAAATTATTCCGGTGATCAACAAAATCGATCTGCCCTCGGCCGAGCCGGAGCGCATTCGCGAGCAGATCGAAACCGTGATCGGCCTCGACGCGCGCGATGCCGTGCTGACCAGCGCCAAGCAGGGCATCGGGGTCCATGACATCCTGGAGGCCATCGTTCACCTGGTGCCGCCGCCCAAAGGCTCGCCCGATGCGCCGCTGCGCGCGTTGATCTTCGATTCGTGGTTCGATTCTTATCGCGGCGTGAGCCTGAAGCAGAAGATCCGGCTGTGGTCCAACGGGCAGGTGTTCGAAGTGGAGGCCCTCGGGTACCAGGCGCCCAAGGCCACCCCGTGCGACGAGCTGGCGGCGGGCGAGGTGGGGTTCCTCTCCGCCAATATCAAGACGGTGTCGGACGCCAAAATCGGGGACACCATCGTGGACCATGAAACCCCGGCCGCGGAGCCGCTCCCCGGCTTCGAAGAGATCAAGCCCATGGTGTTCGCCGGCCTGTACCCGGTGGAATCCCACGAGCACGGCACGTTGCGCGATGCGCTCGAAAAATTGCGGCTTAACGACAGCGCCTTCAACTTCGAACCGGAACACTCCGTGGCGTTGGGTTTCGGTTTCCGCTGCGGGTTTCTGGGGCTGCTGCACCTGGAGATCGTCCAGGAGCGCCTCGAGCGCGAGTTCGACATAGACCTCATCACCACCGCGCCGGGCGTGCGGTACCGGGTCACCACCACCGTGGGGGAAGTCATCGAAGTGACCAGCCCCACCAAGTTCCCCGATCCTTCCGAGATCAAGCAGATCGAAGAGCCCATCATCGACGCCACCGTGATCACGCGCGAGGAGTACCTGGGCGGGATTCTGAAGCTGCTCGAAGAGAAGCGTGGGGTGCAGAAGAAGTTCGAGTACATTGGCGGTGGGCGCGTCATGCTCACCTACGAGCTGCCGCTGAACGAGATCGTCCTGGACTTCTATGACCGGCTGAAATCCTGTTCGCGCGGTTACGCCTCGCTGGACTATCATCTGGCGGGGTACCGCGTTTCGTCCATGGTGAAGCTGGACGTGCTGGTGGCCGGTGAACCGGTGGACGCGCTTTCCATCATCGTGCACAAGGAATTCGCCTTCGAGCGCGGCAAGGACCTGATCTCGCGCCTGCGCCGCCTGATCCCCCGGCAGATGTTCGAAGTGGCCTTGCAGGCGGCCATTGGCAACAAGATCGTGGCGCGCGAAAACATTTCCGCCATGCGCAAGAACGTGCTGGCCAAGTGTTACGGCGGCGACATCACGCGCAAGCGCAAGCTGCTGGAAAAGCAGAAGGAAGGCAAGAAGCGCATGAAGCGCGTAGGCCGCGTCGAGATTCCGCAGGAGGCGTTTTTGGCGGTGCTCAAGGTGGGGCAGAGCGAAGAGGGCGAATAGAAGGGAGCAGCCTGCGCTCCTTCTATTCTCGGATTGGGTCTCGATCCTGCCGGGCTTCTACCGCTTCGGTCCCAGCAATGTACGCAGCAGGCAACCCATGCTCTCTTGCGCCATCCAGTACGAAATCTTTGTACCATGTGTACGGCGCAAGCCGATCGTCAATGGCGGTTGGTTCCGCCACGTACATCCATGCCTCGATAAGTTCCTGTGATGTCTCAACGCTGACGCACGTGTCCCTGTATCCATGACAAAGACCCTCCGCCCTGTCCAGGTCCCTCTTCTCAGCTGCGTCGATCTCGAAGACGACGCCGATCACGTAGTCGGCCTGGCTGCCGGTTCGAAATGCGTTGCACTTTCCCGATCCGTCCTTGCTGCACTTGTGAAATTTGAGCGTGTGGCCTTGGAGTTTGGCCACGGCGTGGAAACGGCACGACGGGACGCGGTGCCGAAGTCGATTCGTGCACATGTTTGAGCCGTAAGCGAAGTAATTTCATGGAACCTCCGGGCGGATTGTAACACCTGATCGCCGTGTTCGGCCCTTCCTCTATGACGTCCTTATGATCCAAATTCGGAAGATCGTCGAGACACCGCATCGCAAGCCCGTGGAACCTGAGATAATCACGCCAGATGCACCAAGAAAATGATCGAAGGAGCAAAACTAGGCACCCCATGGAGGCTGAGTCAATGGCGAATGGTACGCAAGCTGCTCTCCAGAACTACCTGTCGCTCGTTCGGCAAGAATTCGAGCGCGTAAAGAACGCCGCAAAATCTGCGTCTGGCGTTCGCGTTCTCAAGACCGACGACCAACTGTTGCTGGATGCCGTGGAAGCTCTGGAGAATAGCCCCGAATTCGCAAACCTCAGCCGTATCAGCAATGCCGAGTTCAAACTGGACCCACCGGAAGCGATTGGGCTCTACTTCGAGCTTTCTGGCGTGTACCAAGAACTTTTTGCAGGCAAGCTGATATCGGCGCAAGACATTTGGCCTGGCTACTCAAGCGCTCTCTCGGCGGGGGTTCGAACCGTCACCCATCTTGCTCCGCTCAAATACGTGACATTTGCCGGCACCGGCTGTATCGACTGCGGCTCATTTCAGATACGCAAGTTCACAAAAGAGGAGCTGGATTCCTTGCTTCGTAACGAGGCGAGGAGGATCTTCTTCCAGTGGGCGTGCGTGGACACTGAAGAACTGCAGGATTGGTTGTTTGCGGTTGTGGAGGAAAGACTACCGATCCAGGTCCGCGGCTCCGTTCAGCTACGCTTCGACCTTGGTTTCAAACCGCGCTTTTCGTCGTACCCAGCACCGGTTGAAAGAGTTCTGGTAACCCTTGCTTTATACGACTGGCGCCTACTCGACTGGTCCGCGAACGAGGAGGGCAAGCCGGCAGTAATCCTCTTCGAGGGTCGGGCATTTCTTGCGAGGCCGGTTGTCCCTTTCGTGGTGTCCGCCTCAGATTGCCCCTTAGATCTGCCCGACCGCAGCCCAGATCCGCACGCCGCGGCGGGAGGCGCGCTACTGACCGAAACGTTGACACTCAGGCCTCTCGGCACTGTAATTCCACAGAAGCGGGTAGGCCATTGAAGAGATACGACTAATTCCGGACACCGGAGGCGCGGCGCAAGGACTCCTATTTTCGCGTTCAAAAATGACGCTTGATTTGCACCATTCCTGTGTGCATAATTGTAGTCAGATGAACTCCGCACCGAAGGGCCCGGAAGCCGCCC
>JBEKTU010000013.1:0-90186 GCA_049515735.1 Bryobacteraceae bacterium | reverse complement strand
CTGTTCGCCGCCTTCACCAAGCTTCATAGCCATGGGAATCATCCCGATAATTGTTGCAAAGGAAGTCATTAGAATCGGCCGCAGGCGTACCCGGCAGGCCGTAACAACGGCGTCGACAACCGGCATGCCCTGCTCTTCCAACTTGTGCGCGAAGTCTACGATCAGAATGCTGTTGGAATCGGCGATGCCGATCAGCATCAGCACTCCCATGAGCGACATGCCGCTTGATACGTCGTTGCCAGATCGCTCGTGTTGACCTGAACGTCGATCGGCGCGGGCATCCCCGAATTGAGAATCGCATCCACCATCGAGCCGCTCTGGAAAAACGCGCGCACATCCGGAAACCTGGCCCTCAATTGGTTCTTGACGCGGTTCATGTAGACCAGGCTGCCGATCGAATGCCCCTCATTCAGAGCCGCCTGAATGGTTGCCGTGTACTGTCCGGAGTTAGTGGTGTAGAGCGAAGAGAAATCGTTGACTACGCCGATGTTCGAAACGATCATCTTGAGGTCCGAGGGAGGAATCACTTGCCGAATCAGATCTTCGATCTTGGCCACATACCGATCCGTCACCTCTATGCGGCTTCCCGTGGGTACTTTTATGTTGAGCGTGAATTGTCCCGCATCGGTCTGCGGAAAAAAGGCCCGCCCCAGAAATGGATATATCCCCAGGCTCGCGAAGAAAATGCACATCAGGAGAGCCACCGTCAGCGCAGGACGCTTCAGAGCCCTGCGCACCCAGCGCTCGTAGAAATCCAGCACACCTCTGAACATCCTGTTGAACCAGGCGTTAAAGCGGCCGCCGGGAGACCTTTCTTCGGACTTGGTGGCGCCGTGCTCCCGATGGACGCCCTTGAGAAACCTGGAGCAGAACAGTGGAATCACCGTCATCGCCACTACAAAGGAGGCCAGCAAAGACAGGCAAAACGAAAGAGCCAGCGATGAAAACAGAAATTGGCTCACGCCCACCAGAAGCGTGACCGGAAAGAAGTCCACCACATCCACCAGGGTCGCCGCCAACACCGCGAGGTTTACTTCCGCCCCTCCCTGCTCGGCGGCAATTGCCGGGGGCTCGCCTAGTTCCAGGTGGCGATAGATGTTTTCGAGCGAGATCACGGAATTATCGATGACCCGCGAAAAGGCCAAAGCCAGGCCGCCCAGAATCATGGTATTTACGGTGCTGCCAAGCATATAGAGAACCACCAGCGTGGCCATCGCCGAAATCGGGATGGACAACAGCACCGCGCATGTGGCCCGCACACTGCCCAGGAAGATCAGGATCATGAGACTGGTCAGAACCAGTCCCATCATGCCTTCGTGGAACACGGTCTTCAGCGCTTGTTTTACGAACACCGACTGGTCGAATACGATGCTGGTTTTCAACTGCCTGGGAAGGTCGAAGAGACGGCTGGTGAGAGTGCGAACGTCGTCGACGACTTGCACCGTGTTGGTGTCGCCGCCCTGTTTCATGATGGGAATGTAAGCGGATTTCTGGCCATCGATGCGCACGATATTGTACTGCAATTGACTGGCGTCCTTGGCCTCTCCAACATCCCCAACCGTCGCCCACCGCGCGCCCACGGTCTTCAATGGCAGGTTGTCCAGATCCTTGACGTCTTTGACTAAGCTGTTTGAGTAGATGTAGTAGTCGTTCGATCCGATTTTGACGTCCCCGGCGGGGAGAATCAGGTTGCTATTATTGACGGCGCCGACTACATCCATTACGCTCAACTGGCGGGATAACAGCTTGTATGGATCGACATAGATCATCGCCTGGCGGTATTTGCCGCCAAATACACCCGGAATCTCGGCGCCGTTCACCACCGCTATCTGGTTGCGGATCTGGAATTGGGCCAGGTCATGAAGCTGAGTTTCGTTGAGTCCCTCCCCTTTGACCGTCACCAGGCAGACCGGCAGACTGGAGGCGTCGAACTTCAGCACCACCGGCGGCAGCGTACCGGGCGGTAAGCGCTTCAGATCGGCCAGCGCCAGGTTGGACAACTCTGTCACATCCGCATCGGCGCTGGCGGCTTCACGTGCAAGCCGGCTTTCAGACCGGAGCGGTCACTGACCACCACGCGGTCGCCTTCATTGAGCCCGCTCAAGACTTCGGCGTCGGTCGCGGTCTGCAAGCCCAGACCGATCTTCCGTTCCTGCAGCGTGTCGTTGGGATCGACCAGTAGGATAGTGGCCTGTTCTCCGGACTGGTCTACCGACTGAAGTGGCACCACGAGAGCGGAATTCTTTCGCTCCAGCGTCAGAGTCGCCTCGGCGTAGAGCCCCGGCATCAGGACGTGAGACGGATTGAGCACATCCACTTCGGTATGCATGGTGCGGGTATCGGCGTTGACGTCCACGGAGAAACGCGCGACTTTGCCTGGGACAACCTTGTCCAGGGAGGAGACGCGCACCTGGACCGGATCGCCGATGTGAATGTACTTTACGTAGGACTCGGGTACGGGAATTACCAGGCGGAATAAGTCGTCCTGGGAGAGCCGAACCAAAGGCAGGACTTGCGTGCTCGAGTTGGTACCGGCCTGCATCAAGGTTCCCAGGTTGGCGTACCGTTGCGTCACTATGCCGGCGAAGGGTGCGGTAATTCTGGCGTAGTTGAACAGCACTTTGTCACGCTCCAGTTTTGCCTTAGCTTCATCCAACTGGCTCTTGGCCGTTTCATAGGCCGACTTGCCGGCCTCCACCTGGGCCTCCAACGCCAAGTCCTTGCCCTGGGCGTCATCGATTTCCTGTTGCGCCACCAGACCGGGACGCGTCTCGGCCACGCCGCTCAGACGGTCGGCTTGCAAGTGAACGACACGGTGCTGCGCTTCGAGCCGATCCAACTCGTGTTGCGCGTGCATCACCCGCTGGGAGGCGCTCTCGATGGCAGCGGTGTCCTGTTGCAACTGTATCTCCAATTCCGGAATTTCGAGCACTGCCATCGATTGGTCTTTTTGTACCCGGGAGCCATAGTCAACCAGCAGGTCCTTCACATAGCCCGACTCCTTGGCATAGACATCGATTTCCTGGAAGGGTACCAGCTCCGAAGAAACGGTGAGCTGTCTCATCATCGGCTTGCGCGTGACTGGGGTGACGCCGACAGTTGTAACCGCTTCCTGGTCCTCACCGACGCTGGCGCCGGAGACTTGGGACCTGGAACATGCGCCGAGACAAACCAGGAGCGCCCGGAGCGCGGCCAAGCCAAACAGGGCGCTGATTTTCATTCGCATGGATGTTTATTGACTCCCTCCTCGATCTTGGCTGTCAGCATAATCATATCCACGGAGAAGTCATTTCTTTCGGTCAACCCGAATAGCTCCCGGTCGTCTCGCAACACCTGTTCGGCAACCCCGGGCAGTTCGCGGGTCACTGTTTGGCATAGACATGAACTGCGAATGGCGTTAACAAGAACCCGCCCCAGGATCGATTCTAGGGAAGATCACCAGGCGGCGAGAATACCCGATGTGGGGTATTTCTCCGGGAAGCTCACTGTATCCCGCGATTCGTTTTGTGTTTCAATCGGCATTTAGAGGCTCTATGCCATTCATCCACGAAGATTTTCTGCTCAGCTCCAAGACCGGCCGGCGACTGTACCACGAGTACGCCGAGGGCGAACCGATCCTCGACTACCACTGCCACCTGCCGCCTAAGGACGTGGCCGAGAACCGCCAGTTCCGGAACCTGTTCGAAATCGCTTTGGAAGGCGACCATTACAAGTGGCGCGCCATGCGGGCCAACGGGGTCGAAGAGCGCTACTGCACCGGCGATGCGCCCCCGTATGAGAAGTTTCTGGCATGGGCGCGAACCCTGCCCCACACGCTCCGCAACCCGCTTTACCACTGGACGCACCTGGAGCAGAAACGCTATTTCGGCATCGACGAGCTGCTGGACGAATCCAGCGCTCCGCGCGTCTGGGATCGCGCCAACGCGCTGCTGGCAACCGACGAACTGCGCGCGCACAGCATTCTGCGGAAGTTCCGTGTCAAAGCCCTCTGCACTACCGACGACCCCACCGACGACCTGGCCTGGCACCAAGCCATCGCGGCCTCCAGCCTGGAGACCAAAGTTTTCCCCACCTTCCGCCCGGACAAGGCGCTCAACGTCCACCTCCCAGAAATGTTCAACCCGTGGGTGGCGCGCCTGGAATCCGTCAGCAACACCAGCATCGGGAAGCTGGCCGACTTTCTGGACGCACTCCGCCAGCGGCACGATTTTTTTCACCAGATGGGAGGCCGTCTCTCCGATCACGGCCTCAACCACGCTTACGCCGATTTCTGCACCGAGGCGGAAGCGGCGGCGATTTTCGACCGGGCGCGCGCCGGACACGCGGCCACACCGCAGGAGCAGGGCCGCTTGGCCGCCAACCTCATGCTGTTTTTCGGGCGGCTGGACGCGGAGAGAGGCTGGACCAAGCAGCTTCACCTGGGCGCGCGGCGCAACGCCAACACGCGGCGCTTGGGCCAGATCGGTCCCGATACCGGCTTCGATTCCATCGGCGACTGGCCGCAGGCCGACGCCCTGGGCGCTTACCTGGACCGTCTCGACCAGGAAAACGCCCTGCCCAGAATGGTGCTCTACAATCTCAACCCGGCCAACAACTATGTCATGGCCGCCATGATCGGCAATTTCCAGGACGGTTCCATCGCCGGCAAGATCCAATTCGGCAGCGGCTGGTGGTTCCTGGATCAGAAAGAAGGCATGGAGTGGCAGATGAATGCGCTGTCCAATTGCGGCCTGATTTCACGCTTCGTGGGGATGCTCACGGATTCGCGCTCGTTCATGTCTTACCCGCGGCACGAATACTTCCGCAGGCTGCTGTGCGATTTGTTCGGTAAGGACATCGAAGCGGGCTTGATTCCGGACGACGACGCCCTCAGCGGCCCCATGATTCGCGATATCTGTTACGGCAACGCCCAGCGCTTCCTGGGATTGGACGTAGGATAAGGGGTGGGCGGCGGCCTCAAGTTTTGACGGCGCCTGCCGATAAGAGAGTCGGAGGAATATGTCACTTCCTATAACGGCCCTCGGCGAGAGGGTGTGGGAGTTGCCACCGCTGATCCTTCACCCCTTTAACGAACGGGTGCCACCCTCCGCCCTGCTGGAGAATTCGAAGGCCGCCCTCATGCTGTCCGGCCTGATCCCCAGCGACGGTTCGGACCAGGAGGACCTCACGCGCCGGCTTCTGGCGGGCCGGTATTCCGAGATCCGCATGCTCTATTTCCTGGGCAAGGACATATTCCGCTGGATCGAACAATGTGTGGAATGGAGCCAGCGGGCGCCGGAGCTGACCGGCGCCGAAATCCGCCCGCAAAGTTTCGCCGCCCTGCTGACTGCGGACCCGCCGGAAACGGTGAAGGAGAAGCTGGTCCGGTGGGGCGTGGTGGACTACGTTTCCATCTTCACGCGCGCCGTCGGGTTGAACGCCATGTTCATCCAGCCTCCGGCCTTCGAGACTCTGGCCGAGGAGTTCCTGCGAAACTACCACCGCTACGCGGACTTTCTGTACAAGTGCTACATGGATTCCCAGCCGTACCGCACGATCGCGGCGGCGAATTTTCGCTTCGCACTGTACGCCTCGGGCGAGTACTCGCGCAAGCTCGAATCGGAGTGGGCCGGGGAGTAGGCTGGGGCCGGGCGCCGCGCTTGAGGTTAGAATAAAAACATCATGCAATTTCCCCGCTTGGTTCTGGTGCGCCAGAAGTTTCCCGACCGCCGCATCCCGGATGTGGCCGCCGAAGTGCGAAAGCAGTTGGCCGCTTCCGGCTTTGCCGGACGCTTGAAACCCGGTTCGCGCGTCGCCATCGGCGTGGGCAGCCGCGGCATCCATAACCTCGCCACCATCGTCCGCGGGGTGGTCCAGTACTGGAAAGACCAGGGGATGCGGCCGTTTCTCTTCCCCTCCATGGGGAGCCATGGGGCGGCATCGGCGGAGGGTCAGGCGGAGGTGCTGGCGCACTACGGCATTACCGAGGCCAGCATGGGATGCCCGGTGGTGAGCCAGCTCGAGGTAGTCTCGTTGGGCAAGACCGCCGACGGCATCGAAGCCTTTATGGACAAAGTGGCCTACGAATCGGACGGCGTTATGCTCGTGGGCCGCGTCAAATGGCACACCGATTTCGCCGGCAAGATCGAAAGCGGCCTGTTCAAGATGATGGCCATCGGTCTGGGCAAGTTCGCCGGCGCGCAGCGGTATCATGCGTACGCCTACCGGTTGGGCCTGGAGCACGTCGTCCGCAGCGTGGGCCGCCAGGTCCTCCAGTCGGGCAAGATTCTGGGCGGCTTAGCCATCCTCGAGGACGCTTACCACAACACCGGCAAGTTGGACGCCGTGCCGGTGGAAGCCATGGAGCAGCGCGAGGAGGAAGACCTGGCGCTGGTGAAGACGTGGATGGGGAAAATCCCCATGGACGCCGACATCCTCATCATGGACGAGATCGGCAAGAACATCAGCGGCGCCGGCATGGATACCAAGGTGGCCAACCGCGGCATCCGGGGCGAATATAACCCGTGGCCGGACGCGCCCAAATTCGAGCGTGTTTTCGTGCGCAACCTGAGCGAGCTGACCTACAACAGCGGCATCGGCCTAGGCTTGGCGGACGTAGTGACGGATCGCCTGGTAAACCGCATCGACTGGGAACCCACCTGGATCAATTCGCTGACGGCCAACACGCCTTCGGCCATACGCACCCCTATACACTTCCCTACTGACCGCGAGTGCCTGGAGCGCATTGCCCCCACGGTGGGCAAGATCGACCTCGACGAAGTCACCTACATTTGGATTCGCAACACCATGGAACTGGGACGGGTGGCATGCAGCGAAAACCTGCGCGGCAAGATCGAAAGGAACCCGCTTCTGGAAATCGAAGCCACCGTGGATTTCGACTTCGACGGCGGGAGCAACCTGATCAGCCCCTTCATGCCGGTCGAAGAGACGGTGGGGGCGCATTAGGCCAGTCCAGCGCCGGCCCCACCCTACGCCAGAATCCCGAGCCGTTTCCCCACCTTCCGGAACACCTCCAGCGCGTGGTCCAGTTCCGCCCTGGTGTGGGTAGCGGTGACGATGGTCCTCACCCGCGCCTTGCCCTTCGGCACTGTGGGGAAGCCGATGCCTGTCGCCAGCACGCCTCCGTCAAACAATTCGCGCGAGAGCTCATGCGCCAACCTGGTTTCGCCCACAATCACCGGGGTGATGGGGGTTTCGCTGTTCCAGGTGTGGAAGCCACTCGAAGTCAACTCCTGCTTGAAGTATTTTGTGTTATCCCATAGAGCCTGAATGCGTTCCGGCTCCTCCTCCAGGACGTCGAATGCCGCCAGGCAGGCGGCTGCCACGGCCGGCGGATGGGAGGTCGAAAAAAGGAACGGTCGCGCCCGGTGATACAGAAACTCGATCAATTCTCGACTCCCGCAAACGTACCCGCCGAGCACGCCGATAGCTTTCGAAAGCGTCCCCACCTGCACCTGGACGCGCCCGTGCAACCCGAAATGATCGATGGTGCCGCGCCCGTTACGGCCCAGCACGCCGGAAGCGTGGGCGTCGTCCACCATCATGATGGCGCCGTGCTTTTCCGCCGCTTCCGCCAGTGCGGGCAGCGCGCCGATATCGCCATCCATGGAAAAGACGCCATCCGAGATCAGCAGCTTGCGCCCGGGCGCCGAGTCTAGCTCCGCCAGAATCGTCTCCGCGGCCGCCGCGTCCTTGTGCGGAAAAACGTGTATCCTGGCCTTCGAGAGCCGGCAGCCATCGATGATGCTGGCGTGGTTCAGCTCATCGGAGACGATATGGTCTTCCGGCCCTAGGATGGCCGCGACCGTGCCGGCGTTGGCCGCAAAACCCGACTGAAACACCACGCAGGCCTCGACGTTCTTGAACCCGGCAATGCGTTCTTCCAACTCCAGGTGCAGGCGCATGGTGCCGGAGATGGTGCGGACGGCGCCCGACCCCACGCCGTATTTGCGCACGGCTTCCACGGCGGCCTCCCGCAGCTTGGGATGGGTAGTCAATCCCAGGTAGTTGTTGGAGGCGAGGTTGATGACCTGCTTGCCGTCAAAGCGGGACTCCGCGGCGCTTTCCGATTCGAGTACGCGCAGGCGCTGGTAGCTGCCTTCCGTCCGCCACTGTTCGAGCTGGTCGTGAAGATAGGAGAGAGGGTTGCCCATGGGTAGATTATGCGCCAGCGAGACTGGCGCTGGTGTATCACGCGCCCCGGACGCCCTTTTTATCCTGCTTCGGTTTCGCCACCTGAAGCACGACCAGACCGGACATCAAGCACGATGCCGAGAGCACCAGAAGTGCCAGCGTCATGCTGCCGGTCGCATCGCGGATCTCGCCGATGAGGAACGGGCTCACGTAACCTGCCAGATTGCCCACCGAGTTGATCCACGCGATGCCTCCGGCGGCGGCCGAGCCGGACAAGATCGCTGTCGGCAGGGCCCAGAACGTGGACTGGCCGCACATGATCGCGATCGCCGCAAAGGTAAGAGCGGCCAGCCCCAGCGCTCCCGAGATTCCCGGAAAGGTGCTCGCGGAAAACGCCACGAATCCAAGGGCGCCGGCCAGTGCCACGTGCCAGCGCCGCTCGCCGGTGATATCGGAATGGTGGGCGAAGACGACCATGACGATTGCCGCAGTGGCCCAGGGGATCACCGAAACCAGGCCGATCTTCCAGGGGTCCTTGGTGAGCGTGTCCTTGATCGTTTGAGGCAGCCAGAACCAGAGTCCGTAGTTGCCCATCACAAAGCCGAAGTAGACAACGCACAGGAGCCAGACCTGGCCGCTCTTGAAGGCGTCGATAAGGCGGTGCCGGGATTCGCCCTCGCTCCTCTTGGCGTCCTCTTCGTTCCGGAGCCGGTCCAGCAGAAGACCCCGTTCATCGCTCGTAAGCCATTTGGCTCCTGATGGGTTGTCGTCAAGGAAGAACGTCGTCACGGCGCCCGCCAGGATGGACGGGATTCCTTCAAGCAAGAAGAGCCACTGCCAGGCCCGAAGGCCTGCCGCGTCCGACGCGAATGCCAGAATCGCCCCGGAAATGGGACCCGCCAGCACGCCGCTCAGCGGATTGGCGGTCATGAACGCAGCCACCATCTTGGCCCGGTGCTGTCGCGTATACCAGTACGTCAGGTAGAGGATCACCCCCGGGAAGAAACCGGATTCCACCATCCCCAACACGAAGCGCAGAACATAGAAGCCGGTGGCGCTCCTGACGAACATGGTGCAAGCGGAGACCACCCCCCAAAGAATCATGATGGGCCCGAGCCAGAGCCGGGCCCCCAATCTCTGCAGGATCATGTTGGCCGGAATCTCAAAAATGAAATAGCCGAGGAAAAAGATCCCGGCGCCCACGCCATAGACCGCGTCGCTCATGTTCAAATCCCGCTGCATCTGGAGCTTGGCGAAGCCCACGTTCACGCGGTCCACATAGGCGAAAATGTAGCAGACAAATAGGAACGGCATGAGCCGCCAGGTGACCTTCCGGTAGGTCGCCCGTTCGTATTCCGTGGGAGACTTCGGTGCCGCTGGCTTGGGCGCCATGGATTTATGCGATGCGTGCGAGTACTGGACCGGCTACCGGCGCCTACCAGTTCGTATATGACCCATCCGGACGCCACATACCTCCGAGGTTCCCGGGTTGAGTCACTTCCGTGATGAGAGTCGCCTGTTTGGGATCGAATTCGACACCCAAACCCGGCCGCTCGTTCACATACACCTTGCCTTCACGGAAGTCATAGCATTGAGGCAGGTAAGGCCGCGTGCCCGCACCGCCAACCTGCAGGAGGAACGGCACATTTGTAGCGGCGGCGACGTGCACCTCCGCGGCGGTGGAAATCGGTCCGGTGCCCTCCGGGCTCAATCCCGCAAAGTGCATCTCGCACATGCCGGCAATCTTCATGTACTCGGTGATGCCGCCCTCGTTGGGGATCCGCACGCGCGCGTAATCGATCAACTGCTCTTCGATCAATTCCCGGAGCTCAACCTTGCCGGCATTACCCGTGGCCAGCGGCACTCTGACCCTTTCCCGTATGGTTCGAAACAGGGGAAGGGCCTCGTTGCGAACCGGGTCCTCGACCCAATAGGGCCGCAAAGGTTCGAGCATAGTGGCGAGCGTGACGGAGTCGGCCATGTCCAGCTTGCCGTGGAAATCGCAAATAAAGTCGCCGTCTTCGCCCACGGCCTCGCGAATTTCCTGGCAACGCTTGAAGGTGGCCAGCACCGCCTGGCGCGGGTTCCAGTTCTGGGCCCCGCGGGAACTGGTTCCCGTGTCGGAAAGCCCCGGACCGATTACCTCGGTCCGGAAGAGCTTGAAGCCGGCTTCCATGCTGGCGCGAGCCGCTTCCTTGATGGAGGTTTTTCCCTGGCCGCCGCCGCCGTAGCACTCGCACAGGTTGCGTGTAGGACCCCCCAGGAGCGCGTAAATCGGCACGCCCAGGGCTTTTCCCTTAATATCCCACAAGGCAGTATCAAGACCGCCAAGCGCATGCAGCTTCTCGAGGCCAGCGGGGTAGAAGGCCCCGCGAAACATGTTTTGCCAGAGAGTGTCAATCCTGTTCGGGTCTTGGCCGATGAGCGCCGAGGCACAGTGTTCGAGTGTGTCCTTCGTTCCGCCTTCGCCGATTCCTGTAATACCCGCATCGGTGTCAATACAGATGACGTTGGCACTTGAGGTGAGATTCGGAACCCCGCCACCACCCCCGCCACGCCCTTGCCCGCCCGGACCCCCGCCGCGCCCTTGCATGCCGGGAGAAGCCTGCGTGCCAGGAGAATAGTAGCGGACACGGGTGATTTTCATCTTTGGCAGGGCCGCGTGGGCCAGCTTTCCGCCGAGAGCGGCGCCTCCGGCGCCCGCCATTAGTGTTTGCAGAAACCTTCTTCGCTGCATGATCAGCTTCCTTTTCTGCCAGTACTTCCTTTTGGGTTCCTGGACTCCATGAAATTGGATATTGAATTCCTTTTTGGGCCTTGCGACCGCCACCAGCATAACGCAAATCAGTTTGTCCTGGAGGCGTGCGCTGGGGAGAATCGACGGCTTCCGCCCCGGCACACCGATGCGTGGCGGGCATCAAGAGACGGGAGCTTCCTGCACAATCGCCAAAACAGTCCTGCTTCTCCGCCGGTAGGAATAGAACAAGCCAGCGGCCACAAACTGACACGCCAGCACGAATCCGCCGACCTTTGCAGCGAACAGCAACGGCTTGGGCACGTCGATGATCGGGAATAGCGAGAGCACCAGGTACATCGCGGTCATCGCGAAGCCGGAAACCGCGGCTGCCTGCAACCACAGAGCCGGTCTGGCGATCTCCCTCTGCCGCCCTGCGAGGGGCAGCGCGAACATGGCCAGATAGGCTATCGCATAGAAGATTCCGGACTCGTTCTGCAACAACTGAAACGCCTCCTGCCGACCGGCGCCGGCGACGCCCGCCATCGCCATGGCGAAGGCCACCGCTCCGACGAAGAGAATCGAGCGCGTGGGCGTTTTGCGCCGCGGATGCAGCCGGCTAAACCAATCCGGAAGCAGTTTGTCCCAGCCGGCTACCATCGGCAATCTCGTGGTGCAGGCGAACGTCAGAGCCATCGACGCGATGAAGGAGAACAACAGGGCTAGGATCACCAGGGGAATCAACGACGCTCCGGGATCCCCGGGTCGCGTGCCCAGAGCCAGCGCCTGCGAGATGGGGCTGATGAGGTCGATCTTGTCCTTGGGCACCAGCGCAACTACCGAACTGGTTCCCAGCACGAACATTCCGGCGATGATCGGCGCTGCGATGACGACGGACCGTCCGATCGCTTTGGTCGCGTCGCGGCACTCGCCCGCGAAGATCGCCATCGAATCGAAACCGCTCAGGGCGCCAAAGCTCATTTTCCCCAGCAGGTTCATGCTCAGCAGCGTAATCGCGGGAATGGAAAGCGTCAGAGGAGGATACTCCGTGTGGCGGCCGGCCAGGTGGTTGCGAAACGGCAGCGCGATCAGGGCCAGAAAGACGATCAGCAGAACCGCTCCGCCCAGATCCTGAATCCACTTTCCCAAGCCGAGCCCGATGAGCGCGATTACGATCAGACCTCCCAGCACCAGCGAAGTCGCGGCGCCCATCGCCCACTTGCTTTCGGCCATCCACGCCGCTCGCGGCCCCAGCACGTAAACCAGCATGGTGACGGTCTGGATTCCCACGTAGGAAAGAATGGCGACCGCGTTCAGCCACATGTTCCATGCCACCAGGAACCCGGCAAATTCGTTGAAGCCCAGCCGGGTCCATTCGTAAAGCCCTCCTTCCATCGTGTGAGTGCGGTTCAAATAGATGACCACCGCCGCCGAAGGCAGGTAAAACAGGGCGATACCCAGCATCCAGAACGCAACGTGAGATGGCCCCAGCCGGGCGGCGACTCCGACCCAATAGAGACCGACAATATTCAGTATCTGGCACAGCACCAGGTTCCGGAGCCCCAATTCCTTGCGGAACTCCGGCTGCCTCGTCTGAGCATCCTGTTCGAGCATCGTTGTTGGATCGGGTTCGAGTCACCGAAGTTGCAAATTTTTCTTTCCTCACCGAGATAGCGCGCTACGACCGCGCCGATTGGGCGACACCCGGGCACCGCGAGCGGGTCCCCGGCGACGACCTGACCATGCGGATCATCGTCGAGATATTGACTGTCGCGTTCGCCAATTCCAACACTGTGCCGCCGATGGATCCGGCGATGATATTGTTGGCTAACCACAGCAGAGTGCTGGCCAGCAACACGGATCGGAACGGAACACCCCGCATCGTAAAGATCGCAATCGTCGCAATGCACGAGCCGATTACAGGTAACCAGCCGGCTGTGTTTCCGGCGAACGCCGCGCCCAGACCGACGTTCGCACCGATAATCACCGCACCGAGCAACAATGACCGATATCGCAGCGCCAGGAACGACCGCAATGACGATATGAGCGAACTGGTGGAGGCGGGAAGATTCCCTAACAGAACGAAATGTAAAGCGTAGACCAGACCCTGAGTAGCATTGAAGAGCTTTAGACGGTCATCACTCTTCTGAAGAAAAGCCGTTATGCCAAGAGCGAGAGCGACGTATCCGACGATCTGCGCCGGAGAGAATGGTCTCATTTTTGCAGTGTTCCGAACCGGATGGGTTCAAAAGCGAGCTGATAACCAGTCTATCATTCCAGCCCTTTGGGCCGCTGCCACTGCGGCCTAGTCGAACATTGCGAAGCAGCGGCAGGCGGGCGGTTTGGCGGCGCAGGTTCCTGAGCGGGCCGGTTACTTCGGGGTATGCCTCTCCCCGCGGGTCTGTAGCGCCGCATCGATCAATTGCCGGAGTTCCCTTGCGGTCCGCTCGGGATCATCAGCCGCGCAAATGGCCGAAACGACAGCGACTCCGTCAGCTCCGGAATGGATCGCCTGCCGCGCGTTTTCGAGGCCGATCCCTCCAATTGCCACAATCGCGTGGCGTGAGATCGCGCGGACCTGTGCCAGGGCCGCCACGCCCAGCGGCAGAGCGGCATCGATCTTCGTGGCAGTGGCAAACACCGGACCGACACCGAGATAGTCGACATCGAGCGGCACGCTTGCCCGAGCCTGCTCGATTGTTTCGATCGACAGACCTATGATGGCGTGGGGACCGAGGAGCCTGCGCGCACCCTCGGGGTCCATGTCCTGTTGTCCGATGTGAACGCCATCGGCTCCGATCGCCAGTGCGATGTCCACCCGATCGTTGATGATCAATGGAACCTGGAGCGGGGCGAGGAGCTTCTTCATCTCCCGCGCAAGTTGAACAAATTCCCTCGTGCCGCAACTCTTCTCACGCAATTGGACAGCGGTGACTCCGCCGCGCACTGCCGCCTCAACCACGCTTGCAATCGGCCTTCCGCGCGCCAGACCGCGGTCCGTGACCAGGTACAACCTCCAATCGGGCAGGTGCTTCATGACTCCCGCACTTTGACCCGTTCTCGAATGTCCGATTCGTTCAGAAGGTACAACGCATCCAGGAAGCGATCGAGAAACGTACCGGGGCCTCGCGAATGGTCCGCGGCCAGCTCGCCGGCAATCCCCATCACAGCCATGGCGTTCACCGCCGCATCGTGCGCGGATGGATTCACGGCCGCGAATGCGCCGGTAAGGGCGCTGGCCGTACATCCCATGCCCGTCACCTTCGGCATCATCGGGTGTCCGTTGAAGACACGAGCAGTCATGCCACCAGACGAAATCAGATCCACGGCGCCGCTCGTCACCACCACGCAGCCGTAACGGGTGGACAGTGCATCCGCAGCTTTGGCCGCATCTTCCGACTCGTATGCGCTGTCGACGCCGCGCGTACTTCGTTCGTCGAACACAAGCGCTCGAATCTCGGATGCGTTGCCTCTTACGATTGCCGGCGAGAGTTCGGCCAGCAGTTTTCGCGCGGTGGCGGTCCGAAATGTCGTGGCGCCTGCCCCCACCGGGTCGAGGATAATGGGTCGCGCATTCCGCCGGGCGGCTTCTCCCGCTATGAACATCGCGGCGATCCAAGGCGCACTCAGTGTTCCGATGTTGATGACGAGCGACCGTGCGATCGCAGTCATTTCTCCGACTTCTTCCTCCGCGTGGGCCATGACAGGCGATGCGCCTATTGCCAGCAGCGCGTTTGCCGTGGTGTTCATGACCACGTAGTTCGTTATGTTGTGGATTACCGGGGCTTCTGCGCGAATGCGCTGAATGTCGGCCCAGATCCCATCCGCTCGGTCGCTGTGATTCTCCATATTCTCGATTGTTGCGGGAAGTGCCACGCGGGTGCAAGGATGCGGGCGGACCCACGGAGCCTGGAATCGTTTCGCGACATCAGACGAGGCTGCTGAGAGGAAATGCCCTGCCCACTGTGGCCCGAGCTGGCGCTTGCAGTCCGCCTTCGACGATGATGGGACTGAGGAGCAGCGATGCAGTCCGGCGCGCTACGGCTCGCGCATGGATGGACATTGAGGCGCGGCGCCGGCATGTCCCAGGCGCTGGTGTGTAAATTCATTCGCCCGGCCGTTCGCGCCGTACCTTCCTCCATGGCGCGGCGGTTGGGTTCCTGCCGGATCTCGCTTGCGGCGGAAGCGGAAGCCGACGTTGCCTCGCAATGGACCATGACAAACAGCGGGCTGGAAGTGTCGGTCACGACAACGGAGTTTGAAGAGCATGACGTTGCGATGGAGTTGCTGCTGTGCCTCGGCCAGGGACTTTGGGAGAGACTGTCGGACGGGGAGCTGCGTGCGTACTGGATGCTGCTGTGCGACGAAATCACCATGGGGACAGAAGGCGAGATCGACGAGCGGGCGCTGGAGGAAAAGCGCACCCTGTTCAAAAGCCGGTCCCATGCGAACAACGTGAAGCAACTGACCCGTTATGGCAGCGCATCCTTCGCGGGGACGGCGGCCGAGTACGTTCACAGTCTCTGGCACGAGGTCACCATTCGAACTGGCCCGGACTACCTGCCGGCGCTGCCGCTGCGGCGGCGCCTGGAACTAATGGCGCGGTGGTTCCCGCCAGACCGCGGTTATCGCCTGTTCCCCGCAGTACGGCGTCACGGAGGGCCGTCTCCGCCATAAACGGGTCCGTGTACTTGACTTCAGCCGGTTGATTCCGCACCGTCGCGGGCAGAGCTGGCAACTTCGGTAGTGGCTCAGTTTGAAACCGGATGCCGGGGTGGATCTTCGATAATGTGCTGTGCCATGAGAAGAGCAGTATACTGCTCACCCTTTAAGTTGCAAATGACGAGTTCCGAGAATTGTGTTCTGGTTATTTTCAACTGCCGCGCCATCACGGAGAGCAGAGGCGCCCTAATCTCGCGCTCGCCGTGACTTATTTTTGTATGAACAGCTGACTTCTTACCGTTATGATACAGAAAGTAATAGCAGTGATCTCGGTCCTTGGCTTCGTGAAATCCTTTGGTTTTTAGGGCTTCGCGGATATCGCGAGCCTTCATTGTGCTCACTGTATGGGTGTGGCAGATTCAACGGAGCGATGGAAGGCAGCCTTTACCTTGATCGCATCCGGGGTTAAGCTGTCATCCGGGGCTGTAGCGATCTGCTCCCAAAGGACTGCGAAGTCTTCACAAAAGGATCGTAGCGCCTCAGCTTTTGACTCTCCAGCCGCTAAAATAGACAGGTCATGTGATTGGTTAATCCAAAGACCGTCTTCGATTGAGACGTGAACGTCAATAGGACGACTAAGACGAAAGACCTGGCCGCCCGTCTCGATTTCGTGGAGGATCTGAAATCCTGGCTCGAAAACCATCGTCGCCACGTTCCCAGAAATCTTGTTTTCTATTAGGTATGTGATGTTGGCAGTCATTGAGGATGTCATTTGAGCATCATAGTAATGGACGATCATTTGGACTTACCTAGACCTTGAAGGATTTCAACTTGTGTACTCAGCCAATCCCGCATCGCTTGACACATGTTCAGGTCCATAAGCAAGCCAACTTCTACGCGGCGCGGGATGGCCACCTCAGGAATCCTGCTAAGTTCCTTCCCGAGCGCCCCAGTGGGCAGCACCTCGTGCGTAACCTCATAAGGAAGGGGAGGAAGCTGTGTGAACAATGTTGCATACAAGAGGCCGCCTGGCGTGGGGCCACCAAATATCCCGTCTACGTGAACAACGTGAAACTGCTGACTTTCGTGGAACCTAAACGTGACTGACTTGGACGGCGACTTATCTTCAGCCACGCGTACGCCTCCCCCAACGTGCTTGACTGGCCCCTGATGCAATTTCCCGCCGTCTCTCCGGCGAAAGCTTCCGCGCGCGGGCTGGGCCTCCAACTTTTCCGGCAATTCGCGGCGTTTCTGCACGCTTATCTCCTTCATTCTGTTCAGTCAACGATCTTACGATACGATGAGCGTTCGTGTTCAGGTCCACAAAGGGACACTCCTTCCTCTATGTTCGACGTGCTTGAACTCCACAGCCATAGAGTATTTCACTTAAATCAGCCGATGTCTATGCCGCATGTTTAGTTCCAGTACTATTTGAACATAATGCTTGACAGATGTCAAGCATTATGTTCAAATTGATGTATGAACAAGCTTACCCCAGAAGAACGAGCCTCGGTGGTTCGATGCCTAGTAGATGGGAACTCTATGCGCGCAACGGCTCGGATCACTGGAGTCGCCCGGAACACTATCAACAAACTGCTGGTGGAGTTGGGCGCGGTCTGCTCCCGTTTTCAGCATACCACGCTCCGCAAGCTTGCCTGTAGGCGCGTCCAAGTCGATGAGGTATGGGCTTTCTGCTACTGCAAACAGAGGAACCTCACGCAAGATATTGCCCAGGAACGGGTTGCGGGCGACGTTTGGACCTGGGCGGCGATTGACGCCGATACAAAGTTGGTCCCATGCTGGACCCTCGGGAAGCGTGATCCAGAAACCGCTGAAGTGTTCGTGTCTGATCTGGCTGGTCGTTTGGCGGATCGCATTCAGCTTAGCTCTGACGGACTGCGGGCATACCTTACCGCCATCGTCAAGATCTTTGGCGAAGGCGTAGACTACGCTCAACTGGTGAAGGTTTACGAACAGGGCGACGCTGACGGCCAGCGCCGCTACAGCCCGCCAGAATGCGTTGCCTGCGAGCGCCACGCGATCATCGGTGAGCCGGACCCGGATCATATCAACACCAGCTACATTGAACGTCAGAATCTCACGATGCGGATGGGGATGCGGCGCTTCACCAGGCTTACGAATGCTTTCTCGAAAAAAATCGAGAATCATGCCGCCGCCGTTTCGCTCCACATGATGTACTACAATTTCGCCCGCGTTCATCAAAGCCTAAGAACCACCCCGGCTGTTGCTGCTGGTGTTGCAAACCATATCTGGACTGTCGAGGAAATCGTGGCCCTTCTGGCCACCACCGCAACTTCTACGGCCCGCCTGACTTCATAGGCACAAACACCACGCCCCCCGCGGAGCGGCGCTGGAGCCGGCCGTTCGCGTCTTTCTCGATCAGCACTAATTCCTGGTCCCACCCGAGGCCTACCGGCGCCACCAGGCGCCCTCCATTCGCCAGTTGGCCGATGAGCGCCTGCGGAACCTCCGGCGGCGCGGCCGTGAGCATGATTCCATCGAATGGCGCCTGTTCCGGCCAGCCTTTGTAACCATCCCCTTGGCGCACTGTTACGTTGCGATATCCGAGATCGCTCAGGATGCCCTGCGCCGATTTCGCCAGTTCCGGAACAATCTCGATCGTGTACACCTGTTGCGCCAGTTGCGAGAGGATCGCTGCCTGGTAGCCCGACCCGGTCCCGATCTCCAGCACGCGATCCGTCTTCCGCGGAGCCAGCAGATCGGTCATCAGCGCCACGATATACAGCTGGGAAATGGTGGCCGCATAGCCGATCGGAACCGGATGGTCGTCATAGGCCATCGGCCGGTTGGCGACAGGCACAAACAGATGACGCGGAGTGGCGCGCAGCACACGCAGAAGCTCCGCGCCACCGATGCCGCGGCTCTCAATCTGTTCCCGCACCATGCGTTCACGATCCGCGGCATACGGGTCAGCCGAGAACAGGAGGCCCGTCAGCGGAAGAACCAGGATGGCGTAGAAAACGCGCGCTCGGCGCAAGTCATCCCGACGCTCCAGCACGGCCAGCCTCCTTGCTTATTCTAGGTCAAATCGCATTGCACTAGAATCGGTAGCAATGGAGTATTTCAGCAGCGGAGTTGGGCCGGTCCTTGCGGGTCCTCACCTCCCTGCCGGCTTATGCTTTCGTAGTGATAGCGACGCTGCTTGATTTGAGCCCGGGCGAAGTCGCGGTCAGTTGAATTTTGCCCGCTTTGGCTGTGGATTGCACAATCGCCAGGCACATTCCGTTGAACGCCTTTCTGCGGCTGCCCTTGAAATCCTCATGACTCACCGGATTGCCATTGTCCAGCCCTATGATCTTGCCTTCGCCTTGAATCTCGAAGGCGACCTCATTGTCCGCCACCGGCACTGCCCTGCCCTGCGCGTCGAGTATCTTAACTGTGACATGAGCGACGTCCCGGCGGTTGGCCGCTATGGCTTCCCTGTCCACGGAGAGTCCAATAGCCGCCGGTTCCCCCGCAGTCGCGACCTCGACCTCGGCGACCACCTTCCCGTCCTTGGTGCCCACGGCTTTCAGCGTGCCCGGCTGATAGGGCACCGTCCATGTCAGGTGCAGATCCAACGTGGTCTGTGGGGCTCTGCTCTGGGCGCCAGGGCCGCCGCGCCTCACGCGTGGGGACCAATAGCCCCTCGCCCCGAAGGACTTGCCGTTCACAAACAGCTCTACGCTGTCGCAGTTGGTGTAGCAGAGTACCGGGATGACTTCGCCTTCCCTGCCCTTCCAGTTCCAGTGAGGGAACACGTGGAGCATCGGCTTATCGGTCCACTGGCTCTGATAGAAATAGTAACCGTCCTTTTCGAAGCCGCAGGTATCCAGCTCTCCACAGTTCGAGCCCTTCTCAGGCCACGCGGACCCGCCCAGGTAGTCAATGCCTGTCCACATGTGGTCGCCGCACACGTAGTCGTAGGTCTTAGTGAACTTCCATAACTGCTCGATATCGGGCCTTGTACAGTCGATGCCGCCCCGCTCAGGGTCGTCTCGCGCGGGAGCGCCAATCGCCATGTTGGGGTTCTCCGTGCCGATGAACCTTCTCTGTGGGAAAGCCTGCCGCTCGGCACTGTAGTATCTTCCCGTCCCGCGCTCCACATAGTTGTAGCCCACCACGTCCAGGAGTTCGAGGAACTCTTGCAGCGTAGAGACTCCAGGTCCGCGAGCGATCCTCTCGCAAGCCGCGGTGACGAGCCGCGTAGGATCCTCCCTGTGAAAGATCTCGATCAGCCGCCTGAGAGTCTCCACGCCGGCAGGGGCAATTTGGTCGGGGATCTCATTGCCCGCACTCCACAGCACGACAGAAGGGTGGTTCCGGTCGCGATGGACGAAGCTCGTTACGTCCCGCTCCGACCATTCCTCGAAGTAGATCGGGTATCCGTAGGTGACACCGATGTAGCCAGCCATCTGGTGCTTCGCGATCCTCCACTCGTCGAAGATCTCATCCATCACCATGATGCCCATTTTGTCGCACAGGTCCATGAAGTCCGACGAGTAAGGATTGTGAGAGGTCCGAATGGAGTTGCAGCCCATGGCCTTGAGCTTCTCCAGCCGCCGTTCCCAAACCCGCTCGGGCACCGCCGCTCCTACGGCACCGGCGTCGTGATGCAGGCACACGCCGTTCAGTTTCACCTGCTTGCCGTTCAGCAGGAATCCCTTGTTCACGTCGAACTCAACTTTTCGAATTCCCAGAACCGTGTCGCACTCGTCCACAACCCGGTCGCCTTCCCTCACCGTGCTGCGCACCTTGTAAAGATAGGGATTGTCAATCGACCACAGGTTCGGCCTGACCACCGGTATTTGCTGCACGAACTCGTATTCTCCACCTTTCGCCGCGATGGTCTGGCTCGCCATTGCGATCGACGTGCCTGTCCCGCCGGTCTGGACCAGCTTCCCATCCCGGTCCACTATGCTGGTGAAAAGCGTGCACTCGGCGTCGCTCCCACCTTCATTCTGAACCTTGGTCTTGATTTCGACGATGGCAGACTCCGCTGCGACTTTGGGGGTTGCGACGAACGTGCCCCAGTAAGCCACGTGCACCTGGTTCGTAACCAGCAGCCAGGTGTGCCGGTAAATTCCGGAGCCCGAGTACCAGCGGCAGTTGGGTTGATGGGAGTTGTCCGCCTTGACCGCAATCACGTTATCGCCACCAAACTTAAGGTGGGGAGTGAGATCGTAGCAAAAACTGATGTATCCGTACGGCCGTTTGCCGAGGTACTGACCGTTGATCCACACCTCGCTGAGCTGATAAACGCCGTCGAACTCAATGACTACCTTTCTGTCTTTGTAAGATTCGGGAACGCTGAAGTGTTTCCGGTACCAGCCGATACCCGTGGGCAAAAGCGCAAACGCAAATGCCGGACCCGGTTGCTCACTGAAAGGCCCCTCGATGCTCCAGTCATGAGGAAGATCCACGCCTTTCCAGTTCGCGTCCGCGAAGTTCGGCTGATGCGCGCCGGGCGCATCCCCCTGGAAGAACTTCCAGCCGAAGTCGAAGCTGTCCCGCACCCGGGCCGCGCCGCTATCGCCCGCCGGCTGCGTTTGCGCGTCTGCCTGGCCCGTGGACCCCAAAGCCGCCATGATGCCGGCCACCCCAACTGCGTGCCCCAGCAAGCTGCGCCGGCTAAGGGAATCCGACAATCCACTCTCGTTTTTCATTAACGTCTCCTTGACCTGAATCTCCTTTTGGGCCTTTCGGTCTGCATCACTATACCACCGACGGCCTGCTCTGGAACGGTAGAAATGCATCTGGTGTCTGCCAGAGCTGATGCCGGCTCGTCCCGGAGGGCTCGGCGGAGCCGAAGACGATTCCCAAGGAAAAAAACTGCACCTCGGAGGGTCAAAGGCGGCCGGGCCGTGATAGACTGACTGGAAGCTGGGACCCAGAATGGAAATCCCGGCTAAACACCATGCCAACCGAAGAAGAACTGAGAGCGGAGATTGAGCGGCTGCGCGCAGAGAATGAAGTGTTGAAAAAGCCCACGCGCGGGCAACTGTCCCTGAAGGTGAGCGAGAAAGGCGCGCTCTCCGTCTACGGACTGGGGCGCTTTCCCGTGACACTTTACCGCGAGCAGTGGGAAAAGTTGCTGGGCATGGCGGACCAGATCCGCCAGTTCATCCAGGACAACACCCACCTGCTCAAAAAGAAGGAATAGCGGCCGGGCAGGCTGTCAATTCGCGAGCTTCAGCTTAGGGCGGATCTCGAAGGTACTTTTGTCCCAGTCTTACTACTTCGGCCGTTCCGCCTCAATCTTGATAGTATTCATCATCGCGGTCTGTTGGGGCAGTTCCTTGTCGCCGGCCGGGAACTTGTTGTACGAAAGGATGTAGGCGACGATGTCGAGCTTGGCTGCCCGCGCCACCTTCCCGGGCGCCTCCGGAGGCATGCCGGTGCGGGTGCGCTCGAACAGTTGGCCGACCGTCAAGCCGTTCCAGGTCGACAGGAACTCGCCTCCCGCCAGCGGCGGCGCTGTTTCTCCGCCGGCCAATTGTTCCCCATGGCACGACGAGCAGGACGAATTGTAGAGCTCCTGCCCGCGGACGGCTTGCGCCTGTGTGTATACACCGTCCCACACCGAACTGGTCGTATCCTGGGCCAGAAGCTTCCAGGAAAACGCGCCGATCGCAGCGGCGCCGACGATGCCGGCAATCGCAAGGTTAAGCTTCATGTGACCTCACTCCAATTAGAGTAATCGATTTGTCCAAAACAAGCCGCCGTTACTGCTTCGCGTACAATTGGGCCGGGGTCAATGCGTTCGGCGGCAGCCCAGGCGACAGACCTTTGAAGACGAATCGCTGGACGCGAGCGCCGGGCGCCACTTCCGCGGTGTAGAGGTTGCCCTTGGAATCGACCGCAATATGGTGGAGACCCTGAAAATCTCCCGGCGCAGCACCTCTCTTTCCGAACTGATAGAGGATTTCGAGCTTCTTGCGATTGGCCACGACGATGTGTGAATTGCCATAGTCCGCCATGTACAGGAATTGCTGATCCCTGTCCGGCGACAACGCGAACCCGGAGACCGACCCTTCTGGACCGGCCCGGTTCACGAAAATCTGTCCGAGGTACCTGCCATCAGGCGTGAACATCTGCACGCGCCTGTTGCTGCGGTCCGCGACGTATACGATGTTATCGTTCGACACCACGATGCCATGCACAGGGCTCGCAAAGTTCGGCGCTCCCGGACCTTCCGTATCGAGAACCGCAGGTCCCGCGCCGGGGCGTGCGCCAAGCGGGCCTCCCGACGCGCCGCGGCCGCCGGAATCGGGTTCGTCCTCCGGCGGCTTGCCGAACGCGCCCCACATGCGCTTAAACGCGCCGGTGTCCGCATCAAAGACGATTACGCGGCGATTGCCGTACCCGTCCGCGACATAGACCTCGTTCGTCTTGGCGGACACAAACAAGTCCCCGGGCTTGTTCACGCTCCTGGCGTCCTTGCTTCCGAGGCTTACGGAGCGCCCGCCCACCTGCAGCAGAAACCTCCCCGTGTTGGTGAACTTGAGCAGCATGTCGTCGGATCGCGTTGTCTTCGATTGCCCGCCCGGACTGCTGCCGCTGATCCAGACGTTGTCTTTGTGGTCCACGAAGATGTTGTGCTCAACATCAGGCCAGTCGAACCCCGGTCCGTCCCCGCCCCACGCCTGGAGGAACTTCCCGGCGGCGTCGAATTCCAGGACCGGTGGCGCCGGTGTTTTGGCCGCGGGGACGGTATGCGGCCGGTGGATCACCCACAGGTTATCGTGCCGGTCGACGACGACCCCGGCAACATTGCCCAGGACCCAGTTATTGGGAAGCCTCGGAAACGCGGGGTCTGGCTCGTAGGTGGGCACCTCGCCGGTGTTCGAGCCTTGCGCAGCCGCGGCCCCACGGAGTAGCCGCGGGCTCGTGCCCATCATGGTCGCGAGCACCACCAAGGCAAAACCCGTCAGACGCCTTTTCCACCTCATCGCTCCCCGCTGTCCGGACGGCAAAATGAAACTATGAAATCTCTGATATCATCCATTATATCGTCGAGAAGCCGAATTTTCCGGGGGGTGGGATGCTGCGTGAAGGTAAAGTGCGACCGACGCTCTTGGGAGCTATGGCCGCAATCATCGCGTTGAGCGGAGCCAGGTCATTCGCTCAGGCCAGCTACGCGCCTCCCAACGCCAAAGATGTGCCGAACCCGTACAGAACCATCCTGAACTGGGGGCAATTGCCCGACGGAAGAAAATGGGGCGCCACGGCAGGGGTCTCCGTTGGCCCCGATGGAAACATCTGGACCTATGAGCGGTGCGGCGCCAACAGTTGCGCGGGCTCGGAGGTCGACCCCATTCTCGAAATCGATCAAAAGACCGGCGCGATTCTGAGGCACTTCGGCAAAGGGCTGTTCGTGGAGCCTCACGGGCTTTCCGTGGACAAGGACGGAAACGTGTGGGTGACTGACGGCGAGGGCAAAGATGGCAAGGGCCATCAGGTTTTCAAGTTCAGCCCGGACGGGAAGGTCCTCATGCGGCTGGGCAAGGCGGGGGTCGCCGGGACGGGCCTGGACGTCTTCGATGCCCCGAACGCCGTGCTGGTGGCTCCGAACGGAGACATCTTCGTTGCCGAGGGTCACGCCCCGACCTTAGGCAACTCCCGCATCATGAAGTTCGATCGGAACGGAAAGTTTATCGCGACTCTGGGCAGGAAGGGCAGCGGGCCGGGCGAGTTCATAGAACCGCATTGCCTCGCCATGGATTCCGCGGGGCGGCTTTTCGTGGCCGACCGATCTAACAACCGCATCCAGATTCTCGATCAGGACGGCAGATTCATCGCGGAGTGGAAGCAGTTTGGCCGGCCGAGCGGAATCTTTATCAGGGACGACATCCTTTACGTGAGCGATTCGGAATCGCACCCGGATAGGCCGGGCACGCACGGGTATAACCCGGGCTGCCAAAGAGGCTTCCGCATAGGCAGCGTCAAGGATGGCAAAGTCACCGCTTTCATTCCAGACCCCGACGATCCTACGGGTGGTTCGGAGGGCGTGGCGGTGGACCACGAAGGCAACGTGTATGGAGCCGCGAGAATTGCCGCGGAGGCGGGCCGTCTTGAGAAGTTTGTCCCGCCCGACAAACCCTGAGGAAGGCTAAAGACAGTTTAAGCAACGGTTACAGGAGATTACATGCGAC
Source organism: Bryobacteraceae bacterium (assembly GCA_049515735.1). Taxonomy (GTDB): domain Bacteria; phylum Acidobacteriota; class Terriglobia; order Bryobacterales; family Bryobacteraceae; genus Fen-178. Next base: position 65,481 of record JBEKTU010000013.1, on the reverse strand, counting down.
GAAGGGATTTTCTCAAGGCGCTGCCAGTATTCCCGGCAGTAGTGGCGGTCCCCCGGCTGCTGGGTGCGCAAATCAGGATCACAGACGTTCGAATCGTAAAACTGCGGGTCATCAAGGAGGTCGGGACCTATCAGGGCTTCCTGGGACCCGGTGATATCACTCCCGTTCGCATCGGCGGCGGCTCTTTCATTGAAGTACACACGGATCAAGGGCTGGTGGGCATCGGTCCGGCGATCGACCCCGTGCAGTTGCCGGATGTGAAGGCAAATCTCGTCGGCCACGATCCCTTCGACCTTCAGCTCCTGGTGGCCAACCTGAGGGAAGTTACAGGCTTGCTCTCGGCCAGGCGTCTTGGGGCGGCCGCTTCGCGCGGCCAGGGAACCGGAGGACCCAGCGGCATGAGCGTCGCCGAACTTGCCGGCCGGGGCGGCCCACTCAGCGGGGACCGCGCGTACTCAGCCGTGGAGATAGCCCTGTGGGACATCATCGGAAAGGCATGCAATCAGCCTCTATATAAGTTGTGGGGCCCCGTGAAGGACCGCGTGTCGCCGTATGCCAGCCAGACTCGCCTGGGCACTCCGGAGGAGCGCGCGGACCTGGCTGTGCGACTTAAGAGCGAAGGTTGGCGTGGCATCAAATACCGCTCCCATTTTCCGACCATGAAGGAAGACATCCGTCTGGTGGAGGTGGCCCGTAAAGCGGTTGGCGACGACATGGACATCATGTGTGACGCCAACCAGGCGACCAACGGATTCCTGACCTCGGAGGTAACCTGGGACTTTCGCCGGGCGGTCGAAACCGCTCGTGCCTACCAGCAGTTGAACGTGTATTGGCTGGAGGAGCCTCTGCCGCGCTACGACTTCGAACATCTGGCCGAACTGAATCGGCTGGTCGAGATGCCCATCGCCGGGGGCGAAGGCAACCGGGGGCTCCACGAGTTTCGCTGGCTGCTGGAAAAAGGATGCTTCGATATCGTGCAGCCGGAAGTGCAACTCGAAGGACCACTGGAGCTGCGGAAGATCGCCGTTCTCGCCGAATCGATGAACAAGATGATCGCCCCCCATGTGGGAGATGGCAGCGTTGCCACCATCTGCAATCTTCACCTGATCGCGTCCTGGCCAAACTCCAACTATCTCGAGATTTTCCATGACCTGCCCATGCGCGAATATTCGCATGGCTTCGCGATTTTCGAGGATCCGCCGGTGCTGGATAAGGCGGGGTACTTCAACGTGCCACAAAAACCCGGGCTCGGCGTGTCGATTAACAAGGATCTGATCCTCCCTGCCTGATTCGCAATGAAACAACCAAGGAATTCAGAGGAGCCAACTAAAGTGTATCCGCATGGAAGTAAGTCAGTACAATATCTGTTCCCAGTCTTATCGATGATTTGCGGTCTCGCGTTGATCGCGCCGCCGGCGCCGGGCCAGACAGGAAGGCAACCTTCGACTAAGAATGGCGAATGGACCTATTGGGGAGGCGATCTGAAGGGGACGAGATACTCCCCCGCCGATCAGATCAACGCGAGCAACTTCAACCAACTGGAAGTGGCTTGGCGGCTCAAGACCGATAACTTCGGTACGCGTCCGGAATACAAGCTGGAAGGGACGCCGTTGATGATTAACGGGGTGCTTTACACGACAGCCGGGACGCGTCGCGATGCGGTGGCGCTCGACGCGAAGACGGGAGAATTGCTGTGGGTGTACAGCATGCACGAAGGAAACCGCGCGGCGATCGCACCGCGGCAGCTTTCCGGCCACGGGGTATCGTACTGGACCGATGGTCGCGGAGATGAGCGCATCCTCTTCATCACTACGGGCTACCGTCTGGTCGAGTTGAACGCCAAGACGGGCACCCCCATCGCTTCCTTCGGCCAAAGCGGCGTGGTCGATCTTAAGGTGGGCTTGTACACCGACTCGGGCAAGCAGATCGATCTCGAAACCGGCGAGGCGGGCCTGCATTCGACGGCGCTGGTGGTCAAAGATACCGTCATGGTGGGAGTGTCCATGAAAGAAGGCCATACTCCCGTCTCGCACGACAACACCAAGGGTGCGGTGCGCGCCTACGACGTCCGGACCGGCAAGGTTCTGTGGACTTTCAACACAATTCCCCGCCCGGGTGAGTTCGGCAACGACACCTGGGAGAACGGTTCGTGGGCGACCAACGGCAACACCGGAATATGGACGCAGATGTCGGCGGATGAAGACCTCGGGTTGGTGTACGTGCCCGTGGAGGACCCGACTTCGGATTACTACGGCGGCCATCGTCCGGGAGACAATCTGTTCGGCGACACCCTGGTCTGCCTCGATCTCAAGACCGGGCAACGCAAGTGGCATTACCAGGTGGTGCACCACCCCATCTGGAATTACGATCTGTCGGCGGAGCCGATTCTCGGCGACATCAACGTCAACGGCAAAGCCATCAAGGCAGTGGCGCTGCCCGGCAAGCAAGCGTTCCTTTACGTGTTCGATCGTGTCACGGGCCAGCCGGTCTGGCCGATCGAGGAGCGGCCGGTGCAGCAGTCCGACGTGCCCGGCGAGAAAACGTCGAAAACACAGCCCTTCCCGACCAAACCGCCGGCGTACTCCCGGAACTTTTTGAAAGTTCCCGACGATCTGATCGACTTCACGCCCGAGATGCGCAACCAGGCAATAGCCATTTTGTCGAAGTATCGTGTCGCGGGGATGTTCAATCCGGCGCTGATCGGAGATCCGAAAGGGCTGCTGGGAGCGATCAACGTCGGCAACGGCGGTGGCGGCACGAACTGGAATGGCGCCGGCTACGATCCTGAAACGCACATCGTCTACGCGCAGGCGGAGAACGCCGGGATCGCGGCGACCACGCTGCGTACGCCTCCGCCGGGGTTCTCGGATATGCGGTACGTCGGGGGAAGAAACGATCTGCCGTTCGTAGATGCGCAGGGGGCCGGGGCCAACGCCGGCGCCGACGCTCCGATTAGCAAGGCAGCCGCCGTGACCGCGGGCCAACCGACCCAAAGCGCCGCCGCCGGCCTCACGGTTCAGGGTCTGCCGATCATGAAGCCGCCCTATGGGGTGATTTCGGCGATCAATCTCGACCGCGGCGATATTCAGTGGCAGGTGCCGTTCGGCGAGACCCCGGACAACGTACGCAACCACCCAGCGCTGAAGGGTCTCAACATCGGCAATACAGGCCAGAGAGGCAATATCTCGGTACTGGTGACCAAGACTCTGTTGATTGTGGGCGACGGCCAGGTCACTTCGGGCGCTCATCCGCGCGGAGCGATGCTGCGAGCCTATGATAAAGCGACGGGCAAAGAAGTCGGCGCGGTCTGGATGCCGGCTCCCCAAAGCGGAGGTCCGATGACGTATATGTGGCAAGGCAAGCAGTACATCATCGTCGCGGTCAGCGGTGGAATTTACAGCGGCGAGTATATTGCGTTTGCGCTGCCCGACCAGGAATAGATGGGAGCGGCACACATTGCGGGCGGTGATTGTCGACGACGAAGAACTGGCGCGGGGGTTCCTGCGCGAAATGCTGACGGCGCACCCGGAAATCGAGATTGTGGCCGAGTGCGCCAACGGGTTCGAGGCGGTGAAGGCCATTGCCGAAGCCGATCCGGACCTGCTGTTTCTCGACGTCCAGATGCCAAAACTGGACGGCTTCGAAGTGCTGGAGCTGATTGAGCCGCGGGGCCCAGAGGGCACCCCGGCGGTGATCTTTGTGACGGCGTACGACCAGTACGCCATGCGGGCTTTCGACGCCCACGCGGTGGATTACCTTCTGAAGCCTTTCAGCGCCGAGCGCTTCGAGCGGGCGCTGGAACGTGCCAAGGCGCGCCTGGGAGAGCGGCGTCCCGCGCAGGAACTGGCGCGGGAAGCGCGCGCGCCCGGCGAGCGGCCCCAACGCCTGGCGGTGAGAGACGGCACGCGGGTCCACGTGATTCCCCTGGAAAAACTGGATTACGCGGAGGCGCAGGACGACTACGTGGCGCTCCATAGCGGCGGCAAGAGCTACTTGAAGCAGCAGACCATCGGCAGCCTCGAAGCCCTGCTCGACCCGGCGCGGTTCGTGCGCATTCACCGCTCCGCGATTGTCAACCTGGAGCGCGTGGCGCGCATCGAGCCGTACGCGAAGGAGAGCCGCGTGGCGATCCTTACCGACGGCACGCGACTGCCCGTGAGCCGCTCCGGCTACGCGCGACTGCTGGAAGCCATGGGAGATTCGCAGGGCAACCGTAATACCACGCGGTAGAAGCCGTCCGAAGGGCCGGCATGGAAAGACGCGTCCTCTCCGTAGCGCACCTGGAGCCTGCGGCGGACGTGGGCGAGGCCGATTCCCATGTTGTGCGGCGCGGGCGTTTCGGGATCGAAGCCATTTTCCACGGTGATGGAAACCGATGCGCCGGAGCGGCGCGCGGCGAGCCGTATGGAGCCGCCTTCCACCAGGCCGGCGATGCCGTGCTTGACGGCGTTCTCGACCAGCGGTTGCAGCAGCAGGGCGGGAACCGCGCAGTCTTCGCAGGCCGGCTCGATTTCCTCCTCCACGCGGAGACGCCGGCCGAAGCGCACCTGCTCCACTTCGAGATAGCTGCGGGCCAGCGCCAGTTCCTCGCGAAGTGGAATGCTCTCGCGGCCGGCAAGCCCCAGGCTGCCGCGGAGGAAGCCGGAGAGGCGCACGCACATTTCCCGGGCGCGCGCGCCGTCGATGGTGGCCAAGGCGGCGATGGAGTGGAGACTGTTGAACAGAAAGTGCGGGTCGATCTGCGCCCGCAGAGCCTGAAGCTCCGCTTCGCGGGCCAGCGTGCGGGCTTCAGCGGCGCGGCGCTCGGCGGCGCGGGAGTCCTCCACCGCCAGCGCGGCGTAATGCAGTCCGGCCGAGAGCAGATAGAGCAGCACTCCCATGCCGAAAAGCGGGGCTGTTGGCGGCGCGGTTCGCTCGAGCAAATAGGCCGCCAGCCGTGCGCTTCCCACCAGCACCAAGCTGACCGCCACGGTGGCGGCGGCCCAAGTCGACAGAAGATAGGACAAGCCGGAGAGACGCAATGGCCGGGTCCGGCAGATGTACCAGGGCGACAGGCAGGCAAATGCGTAGACCAGGCAGGCGGGCGCCAGGACGGCCGCCGCGTCCCGCCAGGATACTCCGCCGGAGGCCCAGGCCACCCAGACCAGCAACGCCAGGATGGGAATCCACGCCAGCAGGTACGCCAGCAGCCGCCGGCGCGAAGCCAGGATCGGGTGCATGGCGGATCAGTTCTTGATTTCGACGCCGCCAAAGACCGCCGCGCCTTTCACGAAGAGCCGCTTCAGGCCAGGGGTCTGCGGATTCGGCTGAGTGGTGTTGTCGGCAAAGGCGCCGAACACACCGGCGCCCTGCAAGACGACGCTCCAGGTCTCGGGGATGCGGATTTCGATGCCGGCAAACACGGCGGAAACCTGGAGGGTGGCGGAATCAGCCGCCATGGTAGCGCCGCGGAGATCGATCTCGTAGCCGCTGAATACGGCATCGATATGGCCGCCGGTGAAATCCTGCGTGTTGATCTGGCGCTTGCCTCCGCCGAACACGGACGCTTCCCGCAGCCTGCCATAGGCGTGAATTCGAGGCCCGCGAGAGATGCCGTGCCACGAGTCGCCGCGGAACAGCATCAGGAGGCCGGCGCCGATCAGGAAGAGCGGCCAAAGGTCGTGCAGGCGCACGTTCAGATACCCCAGGGTCTGGCCAAGAAAGATGGCGCCGACGGCGACGAGTATGGCCCCCGCGACGTGGCCGCCGGGGGAGTTGGCATCCACCAGCTTGACCAGCCCGATGGCGATCAGAATCACCGGCCAGTAGCGGGTCCATTCCGAGAAATAGAGGATGTTCAGGTTGTTGAGCAGGAACAGCACGCCGATGCCGATCACGATGATAGCGGGGATCAGCCGGTGCCCGTTCTCCCAGCCTTGATTGGGTTGATTGTCAGTTGGTTGCATGACCTCAGAGTACGGTGCTGACCCGAGCGGCGCCTCTATTTTTCGGCGAACAGCGGCTGGTTACCGGCGAGCGTCGGAAAGTAGCTCCCGTATCAACTCCCGCTGCTTCTCACCGATGGCTGCCCAGTCGAAATTGCGGACCGTGTGGTCATAGGCGGCGCGAGCCAGTTGCTCCCGGCGCTCGGGGTCGGAGATCAAGGTGGCCACACCGGCGGCGAAGGCTTCCGGCGTATCGGCCACCCACACGCTGTGGCCGTGCAGCAAGCCCAGGCCCGCGCAGCCCGAGGTGGTCGAAACCACCGCGCGCTGCATGGCCATGGCTTCCAGCACCTTTACGTTGGTGCCGGCGGAGACGGTGGTGGGCACGATGATGAGGTTGGCTTCCACGTAGAGCGGGCGCACGTCCTCGATGAAACCGAGCAGGCGAATGCGCTCATCCGGCCGCGGCTCGGGAGAATCGGCAAAGGCGCGCCAATAATTCAGATGATCGGGGCCGCAGACCACCGTCAGGGTCATGTGCGGAAATTTTTCGCGCAGCAGCGGCCAGACTTGTTCGGTGAAAAAGCGGTAGGCCTCCACGTTGGGAGAATGGCGGAACGAGCCGATGAAGAGAAGGCGCTCGCCGGGCTGTTCGGGCTCGGGGCGGAAGCGCTCGAGGTCCACGCCGTTGGGGACCACCGCCGTGGGCGCAGCCGTCCCGAGCAACTCCGCGTCTTTCGGCGACACGACCACCACGCGGCGGTACCGGCGGGCCTGGCGGGTCTCGAAACGGCGCCAACGGAACCAATCCCACCAGGCCGAGAGAGAGTGCTGGCGCCGCGCCACCTGGCCGAACAGGTCGAAGGTGACGTCGTGCTCGACGAGAATGTCGCCGCCATAGCGTGCCAGTTGCGTGTACTCCACCTGCAACAGCTCGAAACCGAATGCGCGGCGCTCTTCCGCCAAGGCCCACAACATGCCCGGCGAGTGGAATTCGTGCACCTCGGGCGGCAGCAGCGTGGACCAGCGCGGCTCGCGGTAGCGCGGCTTCCTGACCAGCGCCAGGCGCGCGCAGAATTTCAGCAGCGGGGCAGTCTCGGGCTCGTCGCCGGTGTCGAAGAAAGCCAGCAGCTCGACGTCGAACTCGCGCGCCATCTCGCGCAGCAGGTTGTAGATTCGAACGGCGCCGCCGTGCGAGAGCGGGTAGGGGAAATAGGGAGAGAGAACGGCCACGCGGCGGCGCTCGGGCGAGGTGGCGCGGCCTTCCATGGCGCGATAACCCTTGTTGACCAACGTGCGCTCGCGCTTGGGCCACGGCCACCACCAGGGGCGCAGATAGATGCGGTCGAGCGGCACGCCGCGCCAAAACAGAAACGAAGCCAGATTGAATCGCAGATGGTGGCGTTCTAACCGCGAGTTGTAAGCCAGGATCTTGCGCGGCGCCAGCTTGTACGCCGCACGGCGCAGGGCGTTGGGTTGGCGCGTCAGCATCACCGGGGCGAGGCCGATTCGATAGCGCTTGAGCTCGAGGCGCAACTCCGGCCAATTCTCTTCCGTCGCCAGGAAGTGCCGGCGGTCCGGAACCAGCTTGCGGATCTCCTCCGCCATGCGCCGGCACAGCTCGGCATCGCCGGTCGAAAAGGTGACCACGACAGCTTCCGGGTCCTTGCCCAGCAAGCGGTACAACCACTGTTTCAGGTGCGAACGTAACAACGTCACTTGAGTATCAACCGGGAGTGCCAACTTGGAGAAATGCTCAACATCGAAGGCTAACACGGCTCCGGAGGTGGAGCGCTGAAAAGAGGCCTACCGGTGTTCCGGGTGCCGCTTGTTGAACATGATGAATCCTGCCTGGCCGAAAAGGATCGGCGGCGGCCATGGTTGGGTCAATATATGGACGCCCATCAAAACGGAAAACCCGATCCACTCCCCTCGCCATTAGTGTGGAATCAAGGTCATCAAAATGCGACGGGAAAAACGCAGGTCCTCGACCTGCAGCTTACGCACCCCCGCCGAAAGCTCACGAATTTGCGCCGGGGGCCTCAATCGATGTGGTCGTAGGCAGCCAGCGTGAGGAACTCGCGCAGATCGTTCGAGAGCATCATCTCTTCAAATAACTGCGCCGCCAGAGGGAAGCGACCGGCATCGTAGCGGGCGTCGCCGGCGATAGAGCGGATGTGCTTCAACTGCGACGCGATGGTCGCGCGTACCAGGTCCCGAGTGATGGTCCGGCCGTCGTCCAGCTTGGCGCCGTGATGAAGCCACTGCCATACCTGGGTGCGCGAGATTTCGGCGGTGGCAGCGTCTTCCATCAGGTTGTAGATGGGGACGCAGCCGTTGCCCATCAGCCACGACTCCAGGTACTGGATACCGACGTCGATGTCGATCTTGAGGCCATCCTCGGTGATAAAGCCATCGGGAACCGTAAGCAGGTCCGCGGCGGTGACGTGAACGTCGTCGCGCTTGCGGTGGATCTGGTTGGGTGTGGGCATGTGCTTGTCGAAGATCTCCATGGCGACGGGCACGAGCCCCGGATGGGCCACCCAGGTACCGTCGTGGCCCGCCTGCACCTCGCGGTGCTTGTCCTCCCGCACCTTTTGCAGCGCCGCTTCGCTGGCCACGGGGTCGTTCTTGATAGGGATCTGCGCGGCCATTCCGCCCATGGCGTGGATACCACGGTGGTGGCAGGTGCGGATGAGCAGTTGCACGTAGGCATTGAGAAAATGCCGGTTCATCGTCACCTGCGCCCGGTTGGGCATGACGAATTCCGGGTGATTGCGGAAGACTTTGATGAAGCTGAAAATATAGTCCCATCGCCCGCAGTTTAGGCCCGAGGAGTGGTTTCTCAGCTCGTACAGGATCTCGTCCATCTCGAAAGCAGCGAGAATCGTCTCAATGAGCACGGTGGCGCGAATCGTGCCCTGCGGCAGGCCCACGTAGTCCTGGGCGAAGACGAAGACATCATTCCACAGCCGCGCCTCGAGGTGGCTCTGTATCTTGGGCAGGTAGAAGTACGGACCGGTGCCTTTTGCGACGAGCGCCTTTGCGTTGTGGAAGAAGTAGAGGCCGAAATCGAACAGCGAGCCGGATATGGGCTGGCCATCGACGGCCACGTGCTTTTCGACCAGGTGCCAGCCGCGCGGGCGGACCATCAGCACGGCGGTTTTCGCGGCGAGCGCATACTTCTTGCCCTCGGGGCTGCTGAAGGATATGGCGCCGGCTACTGCGTCGCGCAGATTGATGTGACCCTGGACGTTGTTGCTCCAGGTGGGCGAGTTGGAGTCTTCGAAATCGGCCATAAAGACGTTGGCGCCGGAGTTGAGGGCGTTGATGACCATCTTGCGGTCCACCGGTCCGGTGATCTCGACGCGGCGCTCCTGGAGATCGGCCGGGATGGGCGCGACGGTCCACTCGGCTTTGCGAACGGATTCGGTTTCGGGCAGGAAGGCGGGCATTTCCCCGGCGTCTATGGCGGCCTGGCGGCGGGCCCGCCGATCCAGGAGCTCGCGCCGCCGGCCGTTAAACCGGCGGTGCAGTTCGGTGACGAAGGCCATGGCCTCCGGGCTGAGGATGTGTTCGAATTCCGGGGTCACCGGGGCGGAGATGAGGAGGGGGACAGAGTTCACAGATGGGCTTCCCACTGAGTGCATCCTTTCAATACCATAATGCCTCACCTCGTGAGACGGCGTTTCGTACGCAACAGGTAACCCATAGATACACCCGCCGTGTGCCCCCGGTCAACCGTGGGTGTATCCGGTCTGCTGCCAGGCCCCTTCTCCTCGGCTATTGCTATGATGAGGCTTACTCCCGCAACTCAACGAATCCAGGTCTTTAGAGCCGGGTCTGCCGGTCCAATGGGCTGAGAACAAATGAAGATCTTCACCCGGGCGCTTGCGCCCATTCTGTGCTGCGCTTCGTGGGCCGCCCTCGCGGCGGACCCGGCCATCGACCCAGGCCGATATTTGGACGAGGTGAAATTCCTCGCCTCGCCGCAGTTGCGCGGGCGCGCCACGGGCTCGCCGGAACTGGAGAAAGCGGCGGCCTTCATCGCCGGCAAGTTCCGCGAGTTCGGATTGAAGCCCGCCGCCGGCAAGAGCTTCTATCAGCCGTTTTCAGTGGTGGTCGGCGCTCGATTGGGCAAAGGCAACCGGTTTCAGTTCACCCAGGAGGGGCGGCCGGAGAGGTTGCGGTTTCCGGGGGATTTCATTCCGCTGAATACCTCCTCATCGAGGAAGCTGACCGGCGCGGTGGTCTTCGCCGGTTACGGAATCACCGCCCCCGAGTATCATTACGACGATTACGCGGGCCTGGATGTGAAAGGGAAGGTTGTCCTGGTGCTGCGCCACGAGCCGCAGGAAAACGACGAGCACAGCGTCTTCGCCGGCAAGAACTTCACGCGGCACGCCACGTTCGCCAGCAAGGCCACCAACGCCAAGATGCACGGGGCGGCCGGCGCGATCCTGATTTCGGACACTGCGGCACATCACGGAGAGGCCGATCAGTTGGAGAAGTTCGGAGCCGCGGACGGCCCGCTCGACTCCGGTATCCCGTTCGTGCAGGTAAAGGCCGCGGACATCGAGGGGTGGTTTCGTCTTGCGGGCAAGAATCTGGACGCCATCCAGGCGGGCATCGATAAGGACCTCCGGCCCGAGTCCTTCGCCTTCCCGGAATCGTTGCGCGTCGACGCAACCGTGGACGTGGAGCGCGAACGGAAGACCGCGCACAACATCGCGGCGCTGCTGGAGGGCGCAACGGACGAGTACGTGATCCTGGGCGCGCACTACGACCACCTCGGCCTGGGCGGGCAGTTTTCGCTGGCGCCTTCGATGACGGGCACGGTGCATCCGGGCGCCGACGACAACGCCTCGGGCGCCGCGGGAGTGATCGAGCTGGCGCGCTGGTTCTCGCGCCAGCCGAAACAGAAGCGGGGGATCTTGTTTCTGGAGTTCGCGGGCGAGGAATTGGGGCTGCTTGGCTCGGCCTGGTACGCCGGCCACCCCGACATTCCGCTGGAGAAGGCCGCCGCCATGCTCAACATGGACATGATCGGCCGTGTGCGCGAAGGCAAGCTCTACATTGGCGGCGTGGGAACCGGAACCAACCTGCGGCCGATGCTCGAAGAGGCCGCCGCGAAGTTCCATCTGAACGCCGACTTTTCCGATAACGCCGGTTTCGAAGGGTCCAGCGACCACGTGTCGTTCGTCGCCAAGCAGGTGCCGGCGCTGTTTTTTTTCTCAGGCCTGCACGCCGATTATCACAAGCCCAGCGACACTTGGGACAAGATCGATGCGCCCGACGCCGTGAAAGTGCTGGACCTGGTGGCGGACGTGACGGAGCAACTGCGCGAAGCGGGCGAGAAACCGCAATTCGTTCGCGTGGCGCCGGCATCGCATCCGGATATGGCCGGCGGCCCGGTGGGCGGCTCCTCGGGTTACGGCCCCTATTTCGGTTCGGTGCCGGATTTCGGTGAAGGGGCCAAAGGCGTCAAATTCGCCGACGTCCGCGAAGGCTCCCCCGCCGCCAAAGCGGGCCTGAAGGCCGGCGATGTAATGGTGGAGTTCGACGGCAAGCCGATCGAAAACCTCTACGACTTCACCTACGCCCTGCGAGCCAAGCAACCAGGTGACACGGTCAAGGTGAGGGTGATGCGTGGCGCCACGGCCATCGAGGCCGTGGTGACGCTGACGAAGAGGGAATAAGTGTTGCTCAGCTACTCCCGCCAAGCCGCGGTGAAGATGTTGAACTCGTAGCGGTCTTTGGCGCCGCGATCGGAGCAGAACACCAGAGTCTGGCCGTCCGGCGAGAATTCCGGGAACGAGGTAAAACCGCCGAAACTGGTCACCTGCTGCGGCCCCGAGCCGTCCAGGTTCATCATGTAGAGCTCGAATTTGCGGCTGTCGCATTCCTGTTTGTTCGATGCGAAGAGGATGCGTTTGCCGTCCGGTGTAAACGTGGGGGCGAAACTGGCGCATCCGAAGTTGGTGATGGCGCGCGCGTTGCCGCCGTCCGCGTCGCCAACCATGATTTCCATCTTCATGGGCGCCGTGAGGTTGTCCGCGAGCAAGGCCTTATAGCGCGCAGTGTCCTCGGGGGTTTTGGGGTAGTTGGCCCGCCACACCAGAGTCTTGCCGTCGCGCGAGAGCACCGAGCCGCCGTCGTAACCCAGCTTCCTGGTGAGTTGCTTCTTTGCAGAGCCGTCGGGCCGCATCTTCCACAGATCCAGGTCGCCGGAAGCGAGGGAGGTGTAGACGATATCTCCAGTCTTCCAGTTGACCGTGGCCTCGGCGTCGTACCCGGGGGTGTCGGTCAGCCGCTTCTCGATGTTGCCATGGTCGTCGGCCAGAAAGATGTCGTACCCAGGAAAAACGCCCCAGACGTAACCCTTGCTGCGGTCGGGGTCGGTTGGGCACGCCTCGGCGGCCAGGTGCGTGGAGGCGTAGATAATATGCTTGTTGTCGCCCAGAAAGTACCCACAGGTTGTACGGCCCTTGCCGGTGGAAACGAGATGCTGGTCCGAGCCATCCGCGTTCATGAGGAAGATCTGGTCGCACCCGTAGGGCGGCCTGGTGGACTGAAAAATAAGCCGCTTGCCGTCGGGCGACCAATAGGCCTCGGCGTTCTGCCCGCCGCGCGTGAGCTGGCGGACGTTGTCCAGGTGGTTCGGTTGCGCCGCGGCGAAAGCTGCCGCGGCCAGAGACAATAAAAGAACCTTTCGCATACCCTTGTGCAAGTATACTTCGGGCGCGGGGACCCGCCGCGACCGCCCGGCCGCGTAGCCTAGTGGTGGAGTGAACGCCGCAAGATTCACAGCAGGTGCTTCTGCACTTTCCCCATGGCGTTTCGGGGCAGCCGCTCCACCGCTCGAAACTCCCGCGGCACCTTGAATGACGCCAGCTTCTCCCGGCATCGCGCCTCAAGCGCCGCCGCCGCCACCGCGCCTTTCAGCACCACATACGCCACCGGCACCTCGCCGCGAATCGCATCCGGTATTCCCACCACCGCGGCCTCGGCCACTTCTTCCTGCTCCTGCAAAAACTCTTCGATCTCGCGCGGGTAGATATTGAAACCGCCGGATACGATCAGGTCACTCTTACGCCCACACAGCGTGTAATAGCCGTCGGGCGATCGCTCCGCCAGATCGCCCGTGTGGAACCAGCCATCCACTAAAGCGGCGCGCGTGGCTTCCTCGCGCCGCCAATAACCGGGGAACACATTGGCCCCCTTCACCTGGACCTCGCCATCCACCAGCCGCACCGCGACGCCCGGCAATGGCGGCCCCACAGTGCCCGCGCGCCGCTCGCCAGTGTATGGATTGCTCGCGATCATGAGCGTCTCACTCATGCCGTAACGCTCCAGGATGGTGTGACCGAAGCGCGCGCGAAACTCCTCCAGCGTATGTGCCGGCAGCGCCGCCGACCCCGAAACGAACAGCCGCATGAAGCCGCCAATCTCGCGCGCCGCCTCGGGCGCTGTCTCCAGCAGCCGGACATATATCGTGGGCACGCCGAAAAACAACGTGGGACGGAAATCCAGAAACGTCTGCGCCGCGGTCCGATGTTCGAACCGCTCCAGCAGCCGCATCCGGCAACCGCTCATCAGCCAGCAATGTAAACCGTTGCCCAGCCCATGCACGTGAAACAAAGGCAGCACCAGCAGGAACCGGTCCACCGCTGCGATCTGCCAGCAGGCCAGCAGGCTGACGGCGTTGGCGGCGAAGTTGTCGTGCGTCAGCACCGCGCCCTTGGATCCGCCCGTCGTGCCCGAGGTATACACCAGCGCCGCCGGCGCGCTGCCATCCAGCGCCGCCTCCGGCCGTTCCGCCGGCAACCCCGTCGCTTCTTCCGTCATCTGCGCAGGATGCCACACCGGCGCCGCGCATTCGATCGCGACCTCCGCCACCACCGCCGCCGGCTCGGCATCGCCCAGGATATGGGCGATCTCCCGATCCCGATACAGAATGTTGACCGGCACTAAGATCACTCCCAGCTTCACGCACGCCAGGTACAGATCGATCCACTCCACGCAGTTCGCCAGATACACCGCCAGGCGGTCGCCCGTACGCAGACCACGGCCCGCCAGCAGGTGCGCCAGCCGGTTGCTGCGCGCGTCCAGTTCGCCGAAGGTAAAAGTGCAGCCGCGCCACTCCAGCGCCGTGGTGTCCCGCCGCCCTGTCAGCGAAAGGTCGAACAGTTGCGTGAGGTTCAAACCGGAAGCTCCTTGCCGACGGTCTCCGCGGCCGGCGGGCTGGTGACGCCGCCTCGCGCGGGTCTCAGCGGTAGCGGTACAGCGTCACGCGCTGGATGCCCTTCGCACTCGTCGGAGACCAGCAGCATCCCGACCTACGCAGTACCAGGCAAGCTCCCTCATCGCTGTCGTCACCGCTCAGCACACGACCAGGAACCCAGCGGCCGTTAACAAAACTGCCTTCTTCCACAGTCGCCAGTCCGGCGAGCGGGGGCCCCGGTGTGTTCGGAGAAAAGGTGACGGTTAGGTCGCTGCCAGCCACGAAGTACTCGTCAGGCCCGGTCGCAATGAAAATTGCCGCGGCGGGCGGCGGGGGTCCTTGCGATGGTAGTGCCCCAGTTATTCTTCGGCCGCTGAGAAACGCGACCGTCAGCGTGTAATTCCCCACCTGGACCTTTTGCGGCGGGTCGTTCGAGCGCAGCAGGACAGCAGACATTGTCCCTTTGCCCTGGTGTTCCGCAATCAGGGGTGTCAATTGTGCGATCACGTCGTAGCTGCTAATCAGATCGTTGTCGGGATGCGTGAACCTCGGGTCCTCGATCCCCATAACCGTCCAACCGATCGCATCGTGTCCGAACATGTAGAGCACTCTGGCAGCGCCTTCCGGCCCACCCATATTCTCGGGTACGAACAGCGGGTTCCCGGATCGGCTGTACTTGGCGCACCACGATACAAAGTCCCTGTCGCTGTAAGCGTCGGGCGACAGCATATCGATTCGCGGCGCCCCGGCTCTCCAGACGTCCATCAGGTCGTCCATGGGGCCCCCGACGGCGAAATACCTCCTTCCGGGTTCGTGCGCCTTCCCAATTGCGTCCGCGATTGTGGACGTTCTGGGCAGCGCCGCGTTCATGTAAATTGGCACCGGGTACTCGGCTTTGCCCGCCTCGGCCACCCTGCCGAGGTAGCGCGCAAAGTACCAGCACGTGAAGATTTCATCCGTCGCCGTGCCCTTACCGAACACCTCTTCCCAGGTCCCGGATGGCTTGAAGCCGGCCGCCGCCCACACCTGGCGAAACTCCGGAATGAGGCTATCCTTGTGCTTCTGGAGGTAGTCCATCAGCTCCTGCGGCACCGGCCCCGCAAAGGCTTTGTCCGCCGCCGGCGATCGGTCGCGGGAGTCCCCCTGCATTCCCACTTCGTTCTCCAACTGGATCATGATGACCGTGTGCTGCTGGCCATCCACTTCCTTGACGTGCCGCATCAGGGCGGCAAAGGCGCGAGCATCGGCGTCACGGTTCGCATCGCTGAAAGGGCTGAGCAGTTCGATGGTCATCCTCCCTGTGACTTGGGTGCGCTCCGCCTCCGACATTGCGATCGCGGGCCAGGCTGTGTTATCCCCTACGATCTGGGCGCGCGGGAACCGCTCGAAGTCCTTCTTCAGCCAGTCGGGCGGGTAGCTGGACAAACCGTTCTTCCAGCTTGCGAACCACAAGAGCACGAGATGCAGGTTGTGACTCCGTGCGTCCCGGATCACGCCGTCCAGGTTAGTGAAGTCGAACTTCCCTTCCTGTGGTTCGATCCGGTTCCAGGCAACGCCCGCCAGGGCGGTGTTGACTTTGGCCTCCACGAGCTTGGACCATACCGGCTTCATGTATTCGACGCTGGTGGCGCTGTTGTTGGTCAATTCTGCCGCCAGCACCGGGAAAGGCTTGCCGTCGACAATCAGTTGGGTCGCCGTACCCTGCTTCTGCAAGTGAGGGATTTGGGAAGCAGACGCGGTTGAGACCGATCTGCTATTGCACCGACTCGCAACGAGGGCGAGTCCGCAGATGAGAGTGAAGCCAAACAGAATTCGAAGTTTCATGATTATTTCCCGTATATCTTGGCACAAATTGTGCCTTCCGATCAGCCCCTACATCCGTCTATAGTACGCCGAATTGAAAGACTGCCCGGGGCGTGCCACTGCAGAATGGGCGGCGACCTGCCTGCGACGGTGCGAAGTCAGCGGGCCGGCCGTTCGGACTCTCAACTGATAACCACTACCTCGTGGTCGGAGACCGACTTCAGATCGAACGTGGCCCAACCCTACGGCCGGGCTGCCGGTACAAATGGCAGTCGATTAGCCCTGCTCCCTTCACTTCGAGCGGGAGGCGGCCGTCCGCGGCCCAGCGGACGATGTTGGCGAGCAGGTCGGCCTGGTCGGGCAGGTAGTCGCGGGTGTAACGCAGGCGCGGCGTTGTCCTCGCTCAGGGCTAGTAAGGAGGCCCTCGGGAAATGGCTGTCTGCCGGGAGCCGTCGGACCGCATTACTCCCCACAAACGCCCCAGGGCCCGGCAATTCCCATGCCCGTCGCCACATCGGACGAGCGGCCGGCAGCGCATCCAGGAGCACAACCTGCCGCGGGAAGCCTTCGAGTGGTAGATCGATCTGCGCAAGTACGGCACCGCACCGCACGGCGGCTTCGGGATGGGCATCGAGCGCTCGGTGGCCTGGATCCGCGGGTTGGAACACATCCGCGAGACCATCGCCTTTCCGCGCATGCTGTACCGGCTGCATCCGTAGGGGCACGCGAAGAAGAGATTGGAGGAATCAGGGCACACTGCTGGCGAGAGGAAAGGACTCGATCGGGAATCGTTGCGGCGGCCGGGGCCTGCGGTTATCCGCCGGACTTGGCCCAGAGGGCACCCCCCGGGCGTATCCGGCCGCCAATAGTTCGAGCCGCATCTTCGAAGCAGGGGGAAACAGGCTGGATGGCCTTTCTACATTCGATTCGATGCACGACTCTCTGATATCCGAATGGGACGGCAATCCAAGCTATCCGCTCTCCACCCGGGTGTTATAGGACCAGTCCTAAGATCTCCCCGCCGGCATCCTCTGCTGCCAGGGATTGCCGTTCGGCCGTTGACGGGCCTACGGGAAGTTCAGTACCACCTTAGTTGCAACGCTTGCCGGCCAGCAAGAAAACGGTCGAGGCTGCGCCATGTTGACGCAACCCTTTTCCGATTTCAGAGTAGCAGAAGGGTGTCAGGCCGGCAGGCGTTGAGCGGCTGTAAGTTACTGAGGCGAAAGGGTAAGATTTTTTTTGGGAAACCTGTCACCGAAAATCTTGGCTCCGCGGCCGCCCTATTGCCAGCCGCCTCCCAAGGCCCGGTAGAGATCGACGAAGGCGAGCAATTCCTGCAGGCGCAATTGGGCCTGGGCCAGTTGTCCCTGAAACAGGTCGCTCTCGGCGCTGAGCACCTGCAGGTAACTGTCCGCGCCGCCCTGGTAGCGCAGGGTCGAGAGGCGCGTGGTCTCCGTCAGCGCCTGAACGAGATGGTCCTGCTGGCCGCGCTGCTCGCGCGTGCGGTCGTAGCGGATCAGCGCGTCCGACACCTCGCGGAATCCGTTGTAGATGCTCCTTTGATAGTCGATGAGCATCTCGCGCTCCTGCGCCTCGGAGAGGCGCACGGCCACGCGAACCTGGCCGGCCGTGAAGATGGGCAGGAGCGCGTCGGGAGTCAGGTTCCAATACCTCGCCGGACCGGTGAATAACTGGGTGAGCGCACGGCTCTGCCCGCCGAAAACGCCGGTGAGCGAAATCTGCGGGAAGTAGTACGCCTTCGCCACCCCGATCTGCGCATTGGCGGAAATCAGCTTCTGCTCGGCCGCGCGGATGTCGGGACGGCGGTCGATCAGGGAAGACGGCATGCCGGGCGGGAGTTGCGGCGGCAGCGCGAAACTCTCGATCGGCTGGCCTCGCGCGATATCGCCGGGGAGATTTCCCAGCAGGAGGTTCAACGCATTTTCCACCTGTCCGATGTCGCCTTCCACGCTCGCGATCCGTACCGTGGCGAGATAGAGAAACTGTTCCGCCTGGTGGACATCCAGCCCGGTGGCGGCGCCGTGGTCGTGGCGCAGGCGGATCAACTGCAGGTTGCGATCGGCGATGTCGCGCGTGCTGCGGGCGATCTGCAGTTCCAAATCGCGCTCGCGCAGGGTGAAGTAGTTGCCGGCCACGTCGCCGATGAGCGAAACGATGACGCCGCGCCGGGCTTCTTCCGTGGCCAGGTATTCGGCGCGCGCGGATTCCTTCAAACGGCGGAGGCGGCCCCACAGATCCAGCTCCCAGGAGAGCGCGACACTGGTCTGGGTGTAGGTGGCCTCCGTCGGCGAGCCGGGTGGGATCTCAAGGACGGAGCCGATGGTGGAGTCCCGTACCGTGCCCGCCTGTTCTTCGCCGTAAAGGAACGGATACTGGTTGGCGCGGGCGATGCGGTAGCGGGCGCGCGCCTCCTCCACGCGTTCGGAAGCCAGCGCGAGGTCGAAGTTGTGGGCCAGCGCGGTGGCGATGAGTCGTTTGAGGGTGTCGTCGGGGAACAGGTCGGGCCACCGGGTGTCGGCAAGCGACGCCTGGCTTGGCGCCGGGCCGCCGCGGTGTTGCTCGGGCACCGTCAGGGAAGGGCGTTTGTAGTTGGGGCCGACGGTGCAGGCGGAGAGAAGCACGGCCAGTGAGCAGCAGAGGACTCTCATTGGACCTCCGCCACCGGCTCGATGCCCGGCTTCGGCTTGTGCGCGGCGATTCCCTGAATCACCGCGAAGAGCACCGGCACGATGAAGATGGCCAGCAGCGTCGCCGCGTTCATGCCGCCGAAAACCGCGGTGCCCAGCGAGCGCCGGGAAGCGGCGCCGGCCCCGTGGGCGAACAGCAGGGGCGTGACTCCCAGGATGAAGGCGAACGATGTCATCAGAATGGGGCGCAGGCGGAGACGCGCGGCTTCCAGGGCGGCCTCGCGGATGGAGTGCCCGGCCTCATAGCGGGTGCGCGCGAATTCCACGATCAGAATGGCGTTCTTGGCCGCCAGGCCGATCAGCGTGACGATGCCGATCTGGGTGTAGATGTCATAGGGATAGGAGCGAATCCAGACGGCGAACAGCGCTCCGAAGAGACCGAGCGGCAGCGCCAGCAGGACGGCGAACGGTATCGACCAGCTCTCATACAGGGCGGCCAGGAACAGGAAGACCAGCACAGCGGCGAAGCCGAAGATGAAGCTCTCGTGACCCTGAGCCTCTTTTTCCTGGTAGGTGGTCCCGGTCCATTCGTAGCTGTAGCCGGCGGGGAGGGTGGACGCGGCCACTTCCTCCATGGCTTGGACCGCCTGGCCGCTGCTGTAGCCGGGGGCCGGAGTGCCGATCAACTGGACGGCGCGATTCCGGTTGTAGCGGTAGATCACGTCGGGCCCGGCCGTGGCCGTGACTTTGGAAAGCGTGCCGAGAGGGACCATGTCGCCTCCGCCGGTGCGGACGTAGAAGCGGTTGATGTCGCGAGGCTCGGTGCGGAATTCCTGCTCGGCCTGAACCATCACCTGCCAGGTGCGGCCAAACACGTTGAAGTCGTTGACATAGAGACCGCCGAGGAACGTCTGCAAGGCATCGTAGGCGTCGGTGGCGGGAATGCCCAGGGTCTGGACCTTATCGAGATCGACATCCACTTTGTAGGATGGGACGTTGGAGCGGAAGGTATTGACCACGCTTCCAATCTCGGGGCGTTCGCGGGCGGCCTGGGCCGTCAGGTCGGCGACCTGGGCCAGGTCCTCGACACCTACGCCGATACGGTCCTCGAGCATGAACTGGAATCCTCCGGTGGTGCTCAGTCCCTGGATGGGAGGCTGGCCGAAAGCGTTGATGGCGGCTTCCGGCACACGCGCCAGCTCCCGCTGCATCGCGGCGATAATGCCGCGGAACTCCAGGTCCGGGGTGGTGCGTTCGTCCCACGGTCTGAGACGGGTGATCACGGTGGCAACATTGGAACTGGAGGTGCGGGTGGAGATGTCGGTGCCGCCCAGAGTAAAGGTGCCCGATACGCCTGGGATCTTGCCGATGATCTCTTCCACCCGGCGGGTGGCCGCATCGGTGCGCTCCGCGGAGGCGGCGTCGGGCAGGCGGACGGTAACGAAGATGGTGCCCTGATCTTCGTCGGGAAGAAAGCTGGTGGGAAGCTCGCGGTAGAGCGAGCCGGCGGCGAACCAGAAGCAGAACAGCCCCAGTAACGCCAGCGCCGATTTCCGGATGAGCGCGCCCACGCCCTCCAGATACCGGCCGCGGGTCCACTCAAATACGCGGTCGAACCCTCTGAAAAAGCTCCCCAGCGGGCCGCGCACCCGCATTTTTGGCCGCAGGAGTATGGCGCTCAGGGCGGGGCTCAACGACAGGGCGTTGAAGGCGGAGATCAGCACGGAGACCGCGATGGTCAGGGCGAACTGCTTGTAGATCTGTCCGCTGATGCCGCCCAGGAAGGCCACCGGAATGAACGCCGCGGCCAGAATACAGGCGATGGCCACCACCGGAGCGGACACTTCCTCCATGGCGCGGATGGCGGCCAGACGCGGCTCCGCGCCTTCGTCGATGTGACGCTGCGCGGCCTCCACCACCACGATGGCGTCGTCCACCACAATGCCGATGGCCAGCACCAGGCCGAACAGGCTGGTCATGTTGATGGAGAATCCCAGCAGCGGGAACAAAGCGAAGGTGCCCACGATCGCCACCGGGACCGTGAGCAGCGGGATCAGCGTGGCGCGCCAGTTCTGAAGGAACAGGAAGACGACGATAATCACCAGCCCGGTGGCTTCGAACAACGTCATCATCACTTCGTGGATGGCCGAGCGGACGAATATGGTGGAGTCGTACGGGATGAGGAAGTCCATACCCGGGGGAAAGGTCTGCTTGGCTTGTTGGCAGAACTGGCGGACGCGGTCGGCGGTGGCCACCGCGTTGGCGCCGGGCGAAAGGTAGATGATGACGTTGCCCGAGGGGGAGTTGTTGACGCGGCTGAAGCCGCTGTAGCTGGCGGCTCCGAGTTCCACCCGGCCGATATCGCGGATGCGCAGCAGGCCGGTATCGGGGCGGGAGCGCAACACGATGTCCCCGAATTCGGAAGGAGTCGCCAGGCGTCCCTGGGCGCTCACCGCATACTGGAACGCGGTGCCGGCGGGCGAAGGCGGCTGGCCGATCGATCCGGCGGGATTCTGCCGGTTCTGCGCCGCAATGGCTGCATTGATGTCGCTGGCGGTGACTCCCAATTGCGCCATCCGGTCGGGGTCCACCCAAATACGCATGGAGTAGACCTGGGCGGCGCCGAGCCGCGCCTCGCCCACGCCGTCGACGCTGGCCAACTGGTTCAACAGGTTGATCTGCGCGTAGTTGGCGAGGAACAGCGAGTCGTAGCGGTGGTCCGGAGAAACCACGCTGACGCTGGTGAGGAAGGCGGTCGAGACCTTCTTGACCACTACGCCCTGACGCTGCACCTCGGGGGGAAGCCGCGGCAAGGCGATGTTGACGCGGTTCTGCGTCTGCACCGTGGCGATGTCCGGATTGGTGCCGAGCTTGAAGGTCACATTGATGGCGAGACTGCCATCGTTGGCGCTGTTGGACATGAAGTAGATCATGCCGTCGAGGGCGAACAACTGTTCTTCGATGGGCTGGGCTACGGTCTTCTCGATGTCCTGCGCGTTGCCGCCCAGGTAGGTGGTGCTGATCTGCACCACCGGCGGTACCACTTCGGGATAACTGGCCACAGGAAGATTGGGGATGGCGACACTGCCCAGAATGACGATCACGATGGCGATCACCATCGCGAAAACGGGATGATCGATGAAGAACCGCGCCATAGCTCAGTTCCCCGCCTTCCGCGGAGTTGCCGGCGCGGGTTCAGGGGCGCGATACGGCTGCACCTGGACCTTGCTCCCCGGTCTCACCTTCTGCTGGCCTTCGACGACGACGCGATCTCCAGGCTCCAAGCCCTGTTCGATGATCCACGAGTTGCCCACTCGTTCGCCGGTGGTCACCGGCTTCACTTCGATCTTGTCACCCGGCCCGACGGTGTAGACGGTCTGCACGCTCTGCAACTGCTGGAGGGCTCGCTGGGGGACCAGAATGGCGTGCTTGCGCTCGGCTACCTGCACCCGGACGCGGCCGAACTGTCCGGGAAGCACGGAGTGGCGGGGGTTGGGGAAACGGGCCTGCAACTCCAGGGTCGCGGTCTTGGGGTCCACCTGGTTGAGCGAATTCTCGATGTGGCCGATGGAAGGAAATTCGGACATGTCGGCGAGAATCAAGGTGAGCGGCAACGCCGCGCCGGGCAATCCGCCCTGGCGGGTCCACGACAGGTATTCCGATTCCGTGACCTTGAAGCGGACCCAGATGGGGTCGAGCGGCACGATGGTGGTGAGCGGCTGGGCCGAACTGGGTGTCACCAGGCCGCCGACCGGAATCAGGGTATCGCCGATGCGGCCGCTGATGGGCGCGAGGATGGTGCCGTATTGCAGGTTCAGCGCCGCGGCGTTCAGGGCGGCCTGCTGCGCTTCGACCTTGGCCTGCATAGAGGCGATCTGGGTGCGCGTGGAAAGGCTGGCCTGCTCGACGGTGGCCTTCAAGGCGTCGACATTCGCCTGGTTGGCTTTCAGCGCGGCGGCAGCGGCGTCCAAGTCCTGTTTGGAAGCGGCGTCGGCCTGGACCAGCGGGGTGAGACGGTCGACGTCCTGCTGGGCCTTGACCAGGTTGGCCTCCGCGGAGGCCAAGGTGGCCTGCGCTTGCAGCAGGGCGACCTGTTTGCGGGCGAACTCCAGGTCGGCTTCGCTCTGGTGGAAGTTCCCTTTGGCCTGTTCGACGGCGGCATTGTAGGGGCGAAGATCGAGCACGTACAGCGTCTGACCGGCGGTCACCTCGGCGCCCGGGCGAAAGTCCCACTTTTCGATGTAGCCTTCTACGTGACTGCGGACTTCGACCATGTCGCGGGCATAGGTTTGCGCGGCGAATTCCGAAAAAATGGGGACGTCGGCGGCCGCGACCTCCATCGCCACAACGGTTGTAGGCGGCGCTTGAGCCGGGCCGGTCTTCTGGCCCGTTGCAGCGCATCCAGCCAGCAGAATCGCCGCCAGCAAGCCGAAAGAACCAGCGGCTTGTAAAGAAACCCTCGGGTGTTTGTTTCCGGATGACATTACTTTTTCTTGAGAAGAAGCCATGGAACCGAGATGCCCATCCCGCACAGAATCATCGAGGCCACCAGCTCATCGCCGATCCTTGAGGTGGGCGCAGCACATGAGATTTACAACCTGATTATCTTAGGTAGCGCGGATGGAGTCAACGCAGGGAGGCGCGCAGGGTGCGCGACACAGATGGAACGGCAGGGCCAGTTTCTTTTTTTGTGGCTGCCGACTGTCCGGCAAATTCGAGGACTACTGGGCCTCTCGCTCGGCGGCGGCCTAAATCATCACAATTATGTCGCGCACCCGGAGCAGACCAGCCAGAGCCGGGGCCAGTTGCGGAAAGCGGAAGCGGAATCCGGCGGCCTGGGCCGCGGCGGGCGCTACACGCTGGCTCGCGAGCAGCACGTCCGCCATTTCGCCGAACAGCAACCTCAGTGCGAACCCAGGGATGGGGAACACCGCGGGCCGCCCGAGAGCGCGAGCCAGTTCACGAGTGAAGTCCGAGTTGGTAACAGGATACGGAGCCACCGCATTCAGCGGCCCCCGGACATGGCTCTCCACCGCGAACTGGAACAACCTCGCCAGATCCTCCAGGTGGATCCACGACATCCACTGCCGGCCACTGCCCAGTCTGCCGCCCACGCCCATGCGGAATGGCGGCAACATGCGCTGAAGCGCGCCGCCACCGGCGTCCAGCACCACGCCCGTGCGCACGCGAACCACGCGCATGCCGAACGCCTCCGCGGCCTGCGCCTCGCTCTCCCACGCCACGCACAATTCCGGTAAGAAGCCGCTCCCCGGCGAGGATGATTCCATGAGAATTTCATCGCCTCGCGAGCCGTAGTATCCGATGGCCGAGGCGCAGATCAGAGCTTGCGGCCTCCGCGGAAGCTTGGCCAGCGCCTCCACCAAATGGCGCGTCCCCGCCACGCGGCTCTCGCGAATGCGCCGCTTGGCCTCGGCCGTCCAACGCTGCGCTATGGGTTCACCCGCCAGGTGGATGACGACATCGGCCTCGCGCAAGCTCTCCGCGGGAGGCGCGTGGCGGCTCAGCGCGCGCAGCGAATGGCCGGCTGTGGCGAGGCTTTTCAGCAGATGCCGCCCAATGAAACCGGAAGCGCCCGAAATGGTGATGTTCATTGCCTGCCCGCCGGCGCCACCACGTACACGTACTCCAATACCTCGCCGCCGGTATTCTCGACGTTGTGGCGCGTGGCCGGAGGGATATAGACAAACCCCGGCGCGGTGAAGGATCGCCCCGGCTGGCCTTCGATCAGGGCGTCACCCTGCCCGTGCAGGATCACCAGCGACTCTTCGTTTTGCCCGGTGGTGTGCCAGCCGACCGAGTCGCCGGGCTTCAGCCGAACGAACCCGCTGCGCATCCCCGCCGTCTGCGGCGCACCGTGAAGCAGGGAACAATCGCCACTGGCGCAGTTCAGCGGCAGCGTCAGCGCGTGTGGCGGCGCGGTCTGCGACGAAAGAGGCAGCAGGCAAACAAGCGAGATCGAGAAGGCGGCCACGAGGCGGCCGGAGCGCTGGTTCATCATCATTTGTTTAGCGTAGAACGGAATCAAGTCCCGGTGGTGAACCTGGGCCGTGCTCATCCGCGCCTTTACCACACCCAGTGTTTTGAATCCAGTTTGATGCAGATGTGTTTCACCGCCGGATCTTGCTCGTACTGCTCCCGGCATTTGGAGGCCATACTCCAAGTGTCGATCGCGCTACCTAGCCGGCGGTACTTGGCATCGAAATTGTCAAGACTGGTCAGGTAAAGGTCTGCTGCGTCTCTCGCCTCGACATAGACCGCTATCCACGGTGTGCAGGCGAATGCCTCACAAGCTTCAACTACCCGCTGACGATCGTCCCTACCACGCCGGGAGGAGAGGAGGTTAACACATGTGTTCTCTGTACCAGTAAGCCGGGTCCTTGACTTCACCGTGATGCCAAGGCGCTCACCCGTTGCGCGCCGGTAGGCCAGCACGTCAATGCCAGTGTGATCGAGCAGCGCAACCTCGAAGCCCGAGCGCGATAGCCAGTTGCACACCATGTTCTCCCCAAAGTTGCCAATGATCTTTGTGAAATAGCCTGCCTTAATGATTTCCGCCATGTTTTCCACCTGTGACGCATACTTGTTCGGCCGAGCGTGACTGAAGTCGTACTCCGGAAGTATCGCGTCGGCGTCGACCCGGCCCGCCTTTCCAGCCTTTTTGTGCTCTTTCTTCATACTCCCTCCGCTCGCGCGGTTCCGGTCACGGCGCGACCGTCAAACTCCCCGTGAGCACTTGCGTGGTGGAGGCATCGGCCGCTCCATGAAAGCCGGGCTGCTTGCCTCCCACTGAGATCTCGACAGTTCCCGGCGGCGTGAGCTGGCGCGGCGTCAGCGTGAATTCCACGATCTTCCTCTCACCCGGCCGGAGCGCGACTCGCTCGAACCCTGCGAGCGAGCGGATGGGCGCCACGCCCTGCTCCCCGCGGCGCTTCAAATAAAGCTGGACCACTTCCTCGCCGGCCAGCTTCCCGGTGTTCCGCACTTCCACCTGAACTCTTGCCTCCCGCTTCGCCGACGCTTCCTTTGGCAGGGTGAGGAGCCGGTAGGCAAACTGGGTGTAGCTCAGTCCGAATCCGAAGGGGTACAAAGGCTCGCTCTGGAGGTAACGGTAGGTGCGGCCCATCATGTCGTAGTCTTCGAACGGCGGCAGTTGATCGGCGGACTTGTAAAACGTAACAGGCAACCTGCCGGCCGGGTTGTAATCACCGAATAGGACATCCGCTATGGCGGTTCCGCCGGCCTGGCCCGGGTACCAGGCCTCGACGATGGCGGGGAAGCGATCGCGCGCCCACTCGACCGCCAGCGCGCTCCCATTCAGAAGCACCAGCACCAGCGGCTTATCGAGGGCGGCGATCTTCCGCAGCAGCTCCTCCTGCGTTCGCGGAAGCCCGAGGTCGACGCGGTCGCCACCCTCAAAGCCTGGAACGGCCACCTTCTGCTCTTCGCCTTCCAACCGCGGAGAAAGCCCCAGGCACAGGACGACGGCGTCAGCCTTCCCGGCCGCATCCATGGCCGCATCTTCGAGCTTCCGGCCCGGCGGCGCCCACACCAGGCGCATATCGGCATCGTTGACCATTTCGTGGAATTCCACGCGGATGGGGTACAGCTTCCCCGCCTGCAACTCCACGTCCTCGTATTGGTAGTTGGACTCGTGAATGCTGTTGCCGCTCACCAGCGGCTTGCCGTCGAGGAAGATCTCGTAGGCATTCAAGCCAATGGCGCCAAGCTGATACTTGCCGGTCACCGGCGGCGCCAGGAATCCGGTCCAACGCACGCCGAAGTTGTCGTCGTCCATATCGGCGCGGGGCGCGCCGTCCCACCAGCGGAAGGCAATTTGTGGATCGATGCGCGTGAACAGCGGCTGGGGATTGGTCGGAATCTCTCCAGCGGGCTTGCCCGGAGCCGTGTAGGCATGGCCGTTGAAACTGGCGGTGTTGAAGTACTCCGCCTGGAGCCCGTTCTTGCGGTCCGGACCATCCGAGGTGAAGAGCGCGGAGGAGGGCACGGTTTCAGGCGTCGGCATGTTCTCGGCCAGGTCGCTGGCCTGCGCGTAGAGCACCTGCGTGCGCGGCCCGACCTTGCGGCGGATTCCTTCGAGCGGCGTCACCGGCTCGGTCGGATCGCCGTGGTAGTTTCCCAACAGCGCGTCGAGGTTGTCGGCGTCCGGCCCAATGACGGCAATCGTCTTCATCCCCTTGCGCAGGGGCAACATGCCGTTTTCGTTTTTCAGCAGCACGATGGATTTGTGCGCGGCTTCGAGGGCCAGCGCGCGGTGCTCCTGGCTGTCATTGACGGAGTATGGAATTTGCGCATATGGGACCCTCTCCGGAGGATCGAACATGCCCAGCTTGAACCGCGCGGTGAGCAGCCGGCGGAGGGAGGTATCGATTTCCGCTTCGGTAATGAGATGCTGGCGGACCGCCGGAACAAGCGCCGAGTACTCCGAGCCGCAATCCAGGTCGGTGCCCGCTTTGACGGCGCGCACGACCGCCTCCTCTTCGGTGGCGGCTACCTTGTGGCCCTGGTAGATGTCACCCACCGCGCCGCAATCCGAGACCACGTAACCGAGGAAGCCCCATTGGCCGCGCAGAATCTCGCCCAGCATCTGCGGGTTGGCGCAAGCTGGATAGCCATTCACGCGGTTGTAGGCGCACATTACGGAAAATGCGCCGCCCTCCCGGACGGCGGCTTCGAACTGGGGCAGATAGGATTCGCGCAGGTCGGCGCCGGCTTCATCCACGCGGGCGTCGAAGGAATGGCGCAAGGGCTCCGGTCCGCTGTGAACCGCGAAGTGCTTGGCCGTGGCGACCACTTTCAGGTACTTGGGATTGTCGCCCTGCAATCCCTTGATGAATTGAACCGCCATGCGCCCGGTGAGGTAAGGGTCCTCGCCGTAAGTTTCCATGGCGCGTCCCCAACGGGGGTCGCGGACCAGGTTGATGTTGGGCGACCAGAACGTGAGGCCCTGGTAAATGTTGCGCTTCCCGCGGCGCACGAACTCATGGTGCTTGGCGCGAGCTTCGTCGGAAATGGCGGTGGCCGTGCGGAAGATCAGGTCCGTGTCCCAGGAGGCGGCCAAGCCGATAGGCTCGGGGAAGACCGTGGCGCGTCCGGCGCGCGCTACACCATGCAGACACTCGTTCCACCAGTTATAGGCGGGCACGTCCAGCCGCTCGATGGCGGACGACGCGTTCATCATCTGGGAGACCTTCTCTTCCAAGGTCATGCGGGAGAGCAGGTCCTCGACGCGCTTCTCGAGCGGGGCGTCGGGATTCTTATAAAGCGGCGTGGTTTGGCTCCATAAGGCGTTCGTCAGGATAAGAACAGCGAAGAATTGCTTCATGACTCATTGTCACCGAATGCTGGCTCCAAGGGGTGGGGTGTTTACCTCGCGCCGGGCAGCGTGCAATAATCCATTCGATGATGGCAAAGATTCTGGTTCCGGCTTGCGCGGCCGCGTGCATGGGACTCCTGCCGGCGGCGGATTTCCCGAGCGCGGAGATCACGAATGGTCAGATTCGGGCGAAGGTCTACCTGCCGGACGCGCAGAACGGATACTATCGCGGAACGCGTTTCGATTGGTCGGGAGTCGTCTACAGCCTGCAATACAAGGGACACAACTATTACGGACCGTGGGTGCAGAGGACGGACCCGAAGGTCCACGACTTTGTGTACGAAGGGCCGGACATCGTCGGCGGGCCTTGTAGTTCGATCACCGGTCCCGTCGATGAGTTCGGACAAGTGGGATGGGAGGAGGCCAAGCCCGGCGGCCGATTCATCAAGATTGGCGTTGGCGCTTTGGGGAAGCGGGACGAAGACAGGTACGACAACTACCACTTGTACGAGATCGTCGATGGAGGGAAGTGGAGCGTCGGGAAATCTCGCGATTCAATCGATTTCACCCAGGAACTTAGCGATTCGTCTTCCGGCTATGGTTATGTCTACCGCAAGGCGCTGCGGCTGGTGAAAGGCCAGGCGGAGATGGTTTTGGAACACAGCTTGAAAAACACGGGAACCCGCGCGATCCGAACCACGGTCTACAATCACAATTTTCTGGTGCTGGATAACCAGCCGCCCGGTGCACCCCTGGCGATCACCGTGCCATTCCAGATTCAAACCCAGCGTCCCCCCAACAAAGAACTGGCCGAGATTCGCGGCAATCGGATCGTGTACCTGAAAACGCTGGAGGGCCAGGATGTCGTGACCACCCCGCTCGAGGGCTTCAGTGACAGCCCCAAGGACAGCGAGATCCGCATCGAGAGCACCAAGCTGGGCGCCGGCATGAAGATCAGTTCGGACCGTCCGTTGGCGCGCGAATCCTTGTGGTCGATCCGCAGCGTGGTGGCGATGGAGCCCTTTGTCGCGATTGCGATCGAGCCGGGGGCCGAGTTCAGTTGGAAGTCTACGTATAGCTACTACACTCTGCCGGAGGGGCGCTAGAACCCCGTCTGCTCGGTGCGGGCGATGATCTCGTCTTGTAGCGCGGGGGTGAGGTCGCAGAAGTAGTCGCTGTAGCCGGCCACCCGCACGATCAAGTCCCGATGGCTCTCGGGATGCGCTTGCGCCTCGCGCAGGGTCTCCGCGGTCACTACGTTGAATTGGATGTGATGGCCGTCGAGCTTGAAGTAGGCGCGCACCAGGTGCGCCAGGTTGTCGAGGCCCTCTTCTCCTTCCACGGTCTTGGGCGTGAACTTCTGGTTCAGCAGTGTGCCGCCGGTGCGCGCGTGGTCTATCCTGGAGGCCGACTTGATGACCGCGGTGGGGCCGCGGCGGTCGGCGCCTTGGGCCGGCGAAATGCCGTCCGAGTGCGGCTCCCAGGCCTTGCGGCCGTCGGGAGTCGCACCGGTCACGGAGCCGAAATAGACGTGGCAGGTGGTGGAAAGATAGTTCACGCGGTAGGCGCCGCCCTTGGTGTTGGGCCGTCCATTGACCTCATCGAAGAACGCGTCGAAAACTTGCGCGAGAATGGCGTCGGCGTAGTCGTCGTCGTTGCCGTACTTGGGAGTCTTGTTCCACAACATCAGGCGGGTGGTTTCGCGGCCGTTGAAATTGGCGGCGAGCGCTTCCAGCAGATCGGCCATGGTGAGCGTCCGGCGATCGAAAACGTGGTACCGGATGGCCGCCAGACTGTCCGTGCACGTGCCCGGGGCAACCCCCATAATGTAGGTGGAATTGTAGCGCGGGCCGCCGTCGTGGTAGTCCTTGCCTTTGGCGATGCAATCGTCCACCAGCAGCGACAGGAAGGGCGCCGGCATGTGGCGCGCATAGAGCCGCTCGATGACGTTGTTGCCGCGGACTTTGATATTGACGAAATGATGTAGCTGCCGGCGAAATGCCGCGAACACTTCCTCGTAGCTTTGGAACTGACACGGATCTCCGGTCTCGATTCCGATCTTCTTGCCCGTGCGCGGATCGAGGCCGTTGTTGAGCGCGATCTCCAGCACCTTGGGCAGGTTGAAGTAACCCGTCAGGATGTAGGCTTCCTTGCCGAATGCGCCGGTCTCGACGCAGCCGGAGGTGCCGCCGGCGCGCGCGTCCTCGATGGACTTGCCCTGGCGGAGCAACTCTTCCACCACCATGTCGGCGTTGAAAATCGACGGCTGGCCCCAGCCCTTGCGGACAATCTCGAGGCCCCGCTTAAGGAACCGGTCGGGGCTCTTCCTGCTCAATTGCAGGTTTGAGGAAGGCTGCAACAGCCGCATCTCGTCGATCACGTCCAGGATGAGGTAAGTCAGGTCGTTCACCGCCGACGAGCCGTCCGGTTTGAGGCCGCCGGTATTGATGTTGCAGAAATCCGTGTAAGTGCCGCTCTCGGCCGCGGTGACACCCACTTTGGGCGGCGCGGGCTGGTTGTTGAATTTCACCCAGAAGCACTCGAGCAACTCCCGCGCCTGTTCGCGGGTGAGCGAGCCGGCGTCGATTTCGCGCTGGTAGAACGGATACAAGTGCTGGTCGAGATGGCCGGGGCAGAACGAATCCCAGGTGTTCAGCTCGGTGACCACGCCCAGGTGGACGAACCAGTAAGATTGCAGCGCCTCGCGGAAGTTACGGGGGGCGTGCGCGGGCACACGCCGGCAGACCTCCGCGATTTCTTCCAGCTCGGATTTGCGGCGCGCATCGGTCTCCGAGGCCGCCATGCGCTCCGCCAACTCTGCATGGCGCTCCGCAAAGCGGATCACGGCGTCCGCGGCTACCGCCATGGCCTGGAGCTCCTGCTGCTTGTCGTAAGCGTCCGGATCATTCAAGAAATCGAGGCGGGCCAGGCTTTCCGCCACCTCGGTTTTCAGATCGGCGAGGCCCTTGCGGTAAATCACGTCCCCCAGGACCGTGTGGCCCGGCGAGCGCTGCTCCATGAACTCGGTGAAAATGCCCGCCTCGTAAGCGTCCTTCCAAGCCGGCTCCATCGCGGCGAAGATGCGGTCGCGCATGCTGCGGCCTTGCCAGTAGGGGATGATTTCCTCGCGCTGGATGCGCAGGGCCTCCTCGCTCACCGTGTAGGAGATTTTCTCGCGCGAGTGGAGGATTGCGAAATCCTCCATGCTGTGGCAACAAAGCTCGGGAAACGTCGGCGTGCCCTTGGGTGCGGGTCCGCGCTCCCCCACAATCAGCTCGCCGGGGCCGATGGCGATGGTGCGATGCTCCAGGATGTAGGCCAGCGCGTTGGCGCGCATAACGGGTACAGACAATGGCCCGGTCTGCCGATAGTAGAACTGGGTCAGGAGCTGGGCGCGCTCGATGGAGAGCCAGGGCTTGGTGTCGAGGCTCGATTGGCGCAGCCTCGCTACCCGTTCGGTCATGGCTACAGTCTAACTCTCACGTTCAGACCGGCCCGCGTGAGGGCGTCGCTGAAGCGCGCCAGATCGGCCGCCACGGGCCGCGGCGCGTCACCCAGCCGGTAAGTCAATCCGAGCCGCTTATATTTTCCAGCGCCTATGTGGTGATAGGGAAGCAGCTCGACCTGGCTCGCCGGAAGCTCCACCAGATAACCGGCGAATTGGCGGATCTCGTCATCCGCGTCGTTGATCCCCGGCATGACGGGAATGCGCACGGTCACCGGGTGGCCGCGCGCCACCAATTCTTGCAGATTACCGAGGATTCGCCGGTTCGAAACGCCAGTGTACTGTTTATGTTTGACGGGGTCCATCAGCTTGAGATCGAACAGCACCAGGTCGGCTGCGAGAGCCACGGTCAAAAAGACCTCGCTAGGCGCGTAGCCGCAGGTCTCGAGGACAGTCGGTATTCCCCGGTCCCGACATGCGCCGAGCAGCGCGGAAACGAAACGCGGCTGGGCGAGGGGTTCGCCTCCCGAAAGCGTCACGCCGCCGCCGGACTCCTCGAAGAAAATGAGGTCTCTCTCGACCTCCGCGATGAGCTCGCCGACGGTCAGCCGCCGGCCAGCGATCTGGCGCGCTTCCGCGTGGCAGACCTCGGTGCATTGGCCGCAACGGCGGCAAAGGGCGGAAGTGCGTACCGTGCCGTCCACCTGCTGGATGGCGTGTTGCGGACAGGCGGTAACGCAATCGCCGCAATGACGGCACCGCTCCTCGAGATACAGCAGCTCGGATTCGAGGCTTTGACTTTCGGGATTATGGCACCACCAGCAGGAGAGCGGACAACCTTTGAAAAAGACGGTGGTGCGGATTCCCGGCCCATCCTGCGTGGAAAACCGCATGATATTGAAAACTACGGCGGTAGATTGGGCGGCACTCACGACACCAGCGCCTGGGTCACGCGCGAGGCGAGCTGGTCGAAGGTGACGATCTCGTATAGCGAGGGATCGGACATGATGCGGGCCACCAGGGCGGCGTGCATGGCGTGGCCGGCGCGCTCGGCAATGACGTGGCCCAGGAGCGGACGGCCGAGAAGCGCGAGATCGCCGATGAGGTCGAGCGCCTTGTGGCGGCAGCACTCGTCGGGCGCGCGCAGGCCCTCGGGATTGAGCACGCCGCCGTGGTCGAAACCGATGCAGTTCGCGAGCGAGGCCCCACGGATGAGGCCCATGTTGCGTAGTTGGCTCTCATCGGCTCTCCAGCCAAAGGTTCGGGCGAAAGCGATCTCGGAAGCGTAGCGCTCGGGCGTGACCTCGAGTTCGATGGAGTGGCGTCCCACGGGATGCGGATAGTCGGTATCGCAGGTGAGGCGGAAACTGTCGGCGGGGAGGATGCTGATGCGCTTGCCGCGATCTTCAACCGAAATCGGACGGCGGATGCGAAAGTAGCGGCGCTTGCGGCGGTACTCGCGAATGCCGGCCTCCTCAATGAGACGCACGAACGGCAGACCGCTGCCATCCAGGATGGGAACTTCCAGGTTGTCGATTTCCACGTAGACGTTGTCGATCCCCATGGAATAGAAAACGCTGAGGAGATGCTCGGTGGTGGAGATGAGGACGCCTTGGCGCATCAGGCTGGTGGCGTAACTGACGCGCGCCACGTGGCGCCAACTGGCGGGGATCTGGAAGTTCTCGAGGTCCGTGCGCACGAAGACAATCCCCGTGGAGACGGGAGCGGGGAGAATGCGGATCCGGACGGGAACGCCGCTATGAAGCCCCACACCACTGGCTTCGACCGGGCGCTGCACCGTAGATTCAAAACGCAGGCTCAAGGTTGATCTTAACAGCAACTCGGCAACCCAAGTCTAAACATTTGATGTGCAAAGACTTGGATTGGGTACGGTGTGGCTGAAACGCCACAGTTTGCAGGGTTGTTGTGGCGGAAATGCGATCCCGGTTATGATGGGCCAAGTGGTCCATGAGCGATTGTTCCTGATTGACGCGTTTGGGTTTATCTTTCGCGCCTATCACGCCCGCGCCCGCAGCGGCGCTCCTCCCATGCGGACCAGCACGGGGCTTTCCACCGAGGCGGTCTACATCTTCAATAACATGCTGCGGAAACTGGCGAGGCAGTATGAACCGCCATACATCGCGGCGGTCTTCGAGAGTGAAGGGCCGACCCTGCGGGAGCAGGAGTTCGCCGCCTACAAGGCCAACCGCAAGGAAACGCCGCCGGATCTGCTGGAGCAGATTCCTTATGTGCGCCGGGTGCTGGAAGCCATGAAGATTCCGGTGCTGGAATACCCGGGATTCGAAGCCGACGACGTGATCGGCACGCTGGCGCGGCGTGCGGAACAGGCCGGTTTCGAGGTGGTGATCGTTTCAAGCGATAAGGACATGATGCAGCTCGTGAGCGAGCGCGTCTCGATGCTCAATCCGGCCAAAGACGACGAATGGTACAACCCGGAGAAGGTGAAGGAATTCCTGGGCGTGCGGCCGGAGCAGGTGGCCGATCTGCTGGCGCTGAAGGGCGACGCCGTGGACAACATTCCGGGCGCGCCGGGGATTGGGGACAAGGGCGCGAAGGATCTGATCGAGCGATTCGGGTCGGCGGAAGCGGCGCTGGAGCACGCCGCGGAAGTGGAGCGCAAGGCTTACCGCGAAGGCCTCCAGAACCACGCCGAACAAGTGCGGCAGAGCAAGCGGCTGGCCACCATCGCTACCGACGTGCCGGTCGAGTTCTCGCTGGAATCGGTGAAGGCGCAGCCGGCCGACGCGGGGCTGTTGAAGGCGCTCTACAAGGAACTGGAGTTCCACAGTCTCCTGAAGGAACTGGGGCCGGGCGAAGACACGCGGGCGCGGGATTACCGCGTGATCGAGTCGGCCGATGAACTGAAGGCATGGCTGGAAGCGGCGGCCGGCGCACCGGTGGCGGTGGCGCCTTCGAAATCGGCCGAGGGCGAATTCGCACTGGACACGGTGGGCCTGGCTTGGCGCGCGGGAGAGGCGCGCGCGGTGACGGCGGAGTACCTGCCGCATCTGAAACCGTGGCTCGAGGACGGCGGCGCGGCGAAGGTGGCGTGCGACGTGAAATCGGCGCTGCTGGCGCTGGGCCGGCTGGGCATTGACGCACGCGGATTCCAGCACGATGTGATGCTGTACGCTTTTCTGCTGGATGCCGATCCCTCGGGATGCTCGTTGGACGAGCAGGCGCGGCGGCGCCTGGATGTGCAACTGGGCCCCGCGCCCGAACAACATGCCGACATCACTCTGTATCTCTGGAAACAACTGGCGCCGGCGGTGGAAGTGCGCGGAATGGGGAAGCTCTACGCCGAAATCGAGCTGCCGCTAGCGCCGGTGCTGGCGCGCATGGAACGGACGGGCGTGCGCATCGATACCAGCGAGCTGCGGCGGCTGTCGGAGCTGATGGAAGGCCAGATCGCGCGGCTGACGGCCCAGATCCATGGGATGGCCGGACGGACGTTCAACATAAGCTCGCCGCAGCAGCTTGGCGAGGTGCTCTTCGACGACCTGAAGCTGCCGGCGCCGGTGAAGTACGGAAAGGGAAAGACCCGCTCCACCGCGGCGGACGTGCTCGAGGAGCTGGCGGCGGACCACGAAATCGTGCGCCAGGTGCTGGAGTACCGGCAGCTCACCAAGCTGAAGGGCACGTACGTGGATGCACTTCCGGCGCTGATCGATCCGCGCACGGGGAGGCTGCACACCAGCTTCAACCAGGCGGGCGCGGCCACGGGACGGCTGTCCTCTTCCAATCCCAACTTGCAGAACATACCGATCCGCACCGAGCTGGGGCGCGAGATCCGCGCGGCCTTCGTGCCCAAGGAAGGGTGGAAGCTGCTGGTGGCGGATTACTCGCAAATCGAGCTGCGGCTGCTGGCGCACATGTCGGACGATGCGCTGCTGGTGGAGGCATTCCGCGACGGAGAAGACATCCACACGCGCACCGCGTCGGAGGTGCTGGGCGTGCCGCCGCTGATGGTGACGCCGGAGGCGCGGCGCGACGCCAAAGCGGTGAACTTCGGGATCGTCTACGGCATCAGCGCGTTCGGACTGGCGGCGCAGTTGGGAATCTCGCGCGGCGAGGCGGAAAAGTACATCAAGAATTATTTCGCGCGCTACGCCGGGGTGCGGCGATTCATCGATGCGACCATCGCGGAAGTGCGGCAAACGGGGGTGACGCGCACGCTGTTCGGACGCGAGCGGCCCATCCCCGATATCAACAGCCGCAATCCCAACGCGCGCGGGTTCGCGGAGCGGACGGCGGTGAATTCGCCGCTGCAAGGCACGGCGGCGGACTTGATCAAACTGGCGATGGTGCGGATCGACGCCGCGCTTGAAGCGGGCGCATACCGGAGCGCGATGCTGCTACAGGTTCACGACGAGCTGGTGTTCGAGTGCCCGCCGGAAGAGGTCGAGGCAGTCTCAAGACTGGTGAAGCGCGAGATGGAAGGGGCATACCAACTGAACGTGCCGCTGGTGGTGGATGTGGGGATCGGAAACAACTGGCGGGACGCGAAATGAGGCGCACTGATCAGCCGCGCAGATAGGCGTCGTCGCCGCGGATCCAATCTTCGCGGGCAGGGGAGAACACGTCGACCACCGCGCTGTCTTCGAGCGCCTCGACACTGTGGGGCACGTGCGGCGGGATGGCGATGGACTGGCCGGCGCACACGATCTGCTCCCCGCCATCGGTGAGGAATTTCATGGCGCCTTTCTCCACCGTGGCGATCTGTTCGTACACGTGGCTGTGCGCGGGAACCACGGCACCCTTCCGGATCTCCAGCCGCGCGATGGTCATATTGGCGCCGTGGATGACTTTGCGGGCCACGCGCGGGTTCAACTGTTCCCATTCCAGCTTGTTCCAATCGTAGAGCTGCATGGAAGGCATTCTAGCATCCGTGGCGGCGCCGGCGTATTGTATGATGAAAACTGCCTATGAAGGGTATCGTGCTGGCCGGGGGCACGGGAAGCAGGCTCTTCCCGCTGACCAAGATCACCAACAAACATCTGTTGCCCATCTACGACCGGCCCATGATTTACTATCCCATCCAGACGCTGGTGGACGCGGGAATCCGGGACATCCTGATCGTGACCGGCGGAAGAAATTCGGGCGACTTCCTGCGGCTTCTGGCGAACGGGAAGCAGTTCGGGCTGGAACATATCAATTACACCTACCAGGAAGGCGAGGGCGGCATCGCCGATGCGCTGGCGCTGGCGAGACATTTCGCCGATGGTCAGAAAACCTGCGTGATCCTGGGCGATAACATCATCGAGGGCAACATCCGGAAGGCGGTCGAGCAGTTTAACGGGCAGGCCGAAGGCGCGCACATTCTGCTTAAGGAAGTGCAGGACGCGGAGCGGTTCGGAGTCGCCGAAGTGGCTGGTGGAAAGATCGTGGGCATCGAGGAGAAGCCCCAACGGCCCAAATCGAATTACGCGGTGACGGGTATCTACATGTACGATCACAGCGTGTTCGACAAGATCCGGACGCTGGTGCCCTCGAACCGCGGCGAGCTTGAAATTACGGACGTGAACAACGCCTACATCGACGAAGGCGCCATGAGCTTTTCGTTCCTGGACGGGTGGTGGACCGACGCGGGCACGTTCGATTCGCTGTTGCGGGCGGCGAACCTGGTGGCGCAAATGGCGGCGAAGAAGCAGATTTCCGCGGAGCTGGCGGCGGTGGAAGGAGCGGTTCTCTGATGGCGGGCGAAACGGCTGCCGAGGCGACGGGACGCCGGCTGGCTTCCGCCGGCGGTCTGGAACTGGCGATTCCGGAGTGCGCTAAGGGCATCGGCGCGGTGATTTCCGAGGTCGGTTCCCCGCACCTGATCGCCGGCGTCCGGGCAGAGCCGTATCCGATTTACCCGGACGACCGCGGATACTTTCTCGAGGTGCACCGCTTCGGCCGCGGGCTGGCGGCGGAGTTTCCGACCGAGACCACGCAGGTCTCGGCGGCGGTGAACTACGTCGGGACGGTGAAAGCCTTCCATTACCACCTGCACCAGACGGATTGCTGGGTCCCCATGAAAGGCATGCTGCAGGTAGCGCTGGTGGATCTGCGGCTGGGCTCGGCCACATTCGGCCTGCGCAACACCATGTACCTGGGGGTGCTGCGCCCCTGGCAGGTGCTGATTCCGCCGGGCATCGGACACGGGTACAAGGTGATTGGGAGCGAGGAAGCGCTGCTGGTGTACCTGACAGACCGGTTCTACAATCCGCGGGACGAAGGGCGCATACCTTATAACGATGCGTCGATCAATTACGATTGGGAGACGCAGAGAAAGTAACACACCGCGCCTCGAATATCGGCGCGGAACCTCTATGAAAATCCTGGTCACGGGCGGGGCGGGATTCATTGGGTCGGCATTTGTCCGCATGTTGATCGGCGAAACCGATTGGCGCGTCGTCAATCTTGACAAGCTGACCTACGCGGGCAATCTGGAGAACCTGGCGGCGGTGGATGGAAACGAGCGCTACCGGTTCGTGCACGGCGACATCTGCGACCAGCGGACCGTGGAGTCGCTGCTGACCGACGAGAAGCCCGACGCCATCGCGCACTTCGCGGCTGAATCGCACGTCGACCGCAGCATTCTCTCGCCGGAGCCGGTGATCCGGACCAACCTCCATGGCACATTCACGCTGCTCGAAGCGGCCCGCAGGCACGGCACGGCGCGGTTCGTGCACGTTTCAACGGACGAAGTGTACGGCAGCGTGGCGGCGCCGCTCGAGGCCAGCGAGGAGTTTCCGCTGAACCCCAGCAGCCCGTATTCGGCTTCCAAGGCGGGCTCGGATCTCCTGGCGCGGGCGTATTTCGTCACCTACCGGCTGCCGGTGGTGGTCACCAGGGCGTCGAACAATTATGGGCCGTATCAGTTTCCGGAGAAACTGATCCCGCTGATGATCGCCAATGCCATGGAGAATCGCGCGCTGCCGGTCTATGGGGATGGCATGCAGGTGCGGGACTGGCTGTATGTCGAGGATCATTGCCGCGGAATCCTGGCGGCGCTCGAGAAGGGCCGGGATGGCGAGATTTATAACATCGGCGGGAACCGGTCATTGCCGAACCTGGAGGTGGTGCGGAAGGTGCTGCACCTGACCGGGAAGCCGGAGAGCCTGATCGAGTATGTGACGGACCGGCCGGGGCACGACCGGCGTTACGCGCTCTCGAGCGAGAAGCTGATGCGCGAAACG
Source organism: Bryobacteraceae bacterium (assembly GCA_049515735.1). Taxonomy (GTDB): domain Bacteria; phylum Acidobacteriota; class Terriglobia; order Bryobacterales; family Bryobacteraceae; genus Fen-178. The sequence continues at coordinate 26,877 of JBEKTU010000013.1, read as the reverse complement.
GGATGGCGGCCCGAAATGGATTTCGAGACGGGGCTGAAACGAACCATCGAGTGGTACGCCGCGAATTCGCCGTGGGTCGAGCGGGTGCGGAGCGGCGAATATCGGGCGTATTACGAAAAGAACTATGGCGACCGGACAGCGGTGCGCCGACCGCCCCACTGAGACCACACATGCGCGTGGCGATTGAAGCCGCATCGCTGGGCCTTTCGAGTGGCGGATTGGCCCGTTATACCGCCGAGCTTAGCCTGGCGCTGGCGCGGTCGTTTCCGGATGACGAGTTCGTTCTGATCTCCGATCAGCCGTTTCGGATGCCGCCGGGCAGCCCTTCCAACCTCAAGCGCGGCGGCGGCCCGCGCAATTCCATGGAGCGGCGCTGGTGGCTCTGGGGGATGGCGCGCGAAATGAGCCGGCTGGGCGCGGATGTGGTCCACGGCCCGGATTTCGCGGTGCCTTATATTCCCCGCCGGCCCAGCGTGCTCACGCTGCACGATCTCTCCCCGTGGATGGACGCGGCATGGCGTCCCGCGGCCAAGCGGGTCAGGCGCCGCACCCCCATATTGCTGGATTTGGGGATCGCCACCATGATAGTGACGCCGGGCGAGGCGGTGCGGAAGCAGGCCATCGAGCGGTTCCGGTTGCGCCCGGAGCGGATCGTGGCGGTGCCGGAAGCGGCGGCGGCGTGGTTTCGTCCCGTGGCGACGGGGTGCCCCTTGGGCCCGGCGACGCCGTACTTCCTCTTCGTGGGCACGCTCGAGCCACGCAAGAACCTGCCGGCACTGGTGGAAGCCTGGCGCGAAGTGCGGCGGCATCATGCGGTTGAACTGGTGCTGGTGGGGCGGCGGCGCGCGGATTTTCCGGCTCTGGCGGAAGAGCCGGGGCTGCGGATGATGGGCGAGGTCCCGGACGCAGCGCTGCCCCAGCTTTACTCGGGCGCGCTGGCTCTGGTGTACCCGTCGCTGTACGAAGGCTTTGGGCTGCCGGTGCTGGAAGCCATGCAGTGCGGCGCCTGCGTGATTGCCTCGCGCGCAGTGGCGGAAGCGGCCGGCGACGCGGCGGTCTACGCCGAGAGCCCCACAGACCTGGCGCGAGCCATGAGCGAAGCGGCGGCGCGGCCGGAGTGGAGGGCTGAACTCGGAGCTCGCTCACTCGAACGCGCGCGGGAGTTTTCCTGGGAGCGGACGGCCCGCATGACTCACGAGGTTTACGAAGAGGCCAGGAGGCGTTTTGGCGACTGAAGCGCGGGCATCGGCGCTGGTTCTGGCCGCTGAAACGCCCTACCCTCTGGCGGGCGGTGGAGCGCTGCGGACGGCATCGTTGCTGCACTACCTGGCGCTCCGGTATGACGTTGACCTGGTGGTTTTCCGCCAGCCTGGCGCTCCCGATCCCGGCCGCGAGTTGCCGGCGGGGCTGGTGCGCCGGGTGGGTGTGGTGGATCTGCCGGCGCATGGCCGAAGCCTGGTGGCCCGCGCCCTGCGAAATGCGCTACGGGTGGGGCGCGGAGTGCCGCCGCTGGTGGACCGGTTCGCGGGCTTCGGGCGTGAGATCGAACGGGCGCTCGAAGGCCGGCGGTACGACATTGGCATTGTGGAGCACTTCTGGTGCGCGCCGTACGGGGAGCAGATGGCACAAATTTGCGGCCGGACGGTGCTCGATCTGCATAATATCGAGTCGGTGCTGCACCAGCGATGCGCGGAGATCGAGAGCGGCGCGACGGCGTGGGCCCACCGGGTATTTCACCGGGCCTCCCTGAAACTGGAGCGGACCTGGCTGCCGCGCTTTTCCGAGGTCCTGGTGGCGTCGGAGAGCGATGCGGAACGGGCGCGGGCCATTGCGCCGGGGGCGCGCGTTACGGTGTACCCAAACGCCCTCCCACTGGCGCCTTTGCCGCCCAAAGCCAACGAGGATGCGATCGTGTTCTCGGGCAACATGGAGTACCATCCCAACATTTCGGCGGTCCGGTTCTTTCGCCGGGAGGTCTGGCCGCTTCTGCGGGAACGTTGGCCGGGTTTGGTATGGCGGCTGGTTGGGAAGAACCCGGAGGCGGTGAGAAGGTTCACTTCGGGCGATGCGCGTATCCAGGCGCAGGGGCAGGTGGAGGATGCCATCCGGGAACTGGCGCGCGCCAAGGTGGCGGTGGTCCCGGTGGTGGCGGGCAGCGGCACGCGGCTGAAAATCCTGGAGGCTTGGGCGGCCGGGCTGCCGGTGGTCTCCACCACTTTGGGGGCAGAGGGCCTGGGCGCGCGCGACGGCGAAAGCCTGCTGCTAGCGGACGGCGGGCCTGCATTTGCGGAGGCGGTCTCGCGGCTATTGGCGTGCAGTGATCTTCGGGAGAAGGTGGGTATGGCGGGCAGGCTATTGCTGGAAAAGGAGTTTACCTGGGAAACGGCGTGGAGGAGGTTGGATTTTTGACAAGCGGTTGAAGGCGGGGTTCGAATCCCGCTTTGGGTGTGCCATCTTCCGGCCGGTCCTTACAATCGCAACAAGCCACCCCCGGTTTCTTTGCTAAACTTCGAAGATTGGGGAGTCATCCGTGCGGCACATCCTAATTTTGGTTTTCAGCGCATGCCTGCTTGCGCTCGGCGGGTGCAGGCGGGACCAGGCGCGGCCCATGGGCGGGCCTCCCGTGGTGCCCGTCTCGGTAGCCAAGGCCACCGAGGAGTCCGTCCCCACGGAACTGCGGGTGGTGGGGACGGTGGAGGCATCGGCCATCGTGCAGGTGAAATCGCAGATCGCCGGCGAGCTGGTCCGCACCGGCTTCACGGAAGGCCAGAACGTCGCCAAGGGCGATCTGCTGTTCGAGATCGACCCGCGGCCGTATGAGGAGGCGCTGCGCCAAGCGGAAGCCAACGTGGAGCGCGACCGCGCGCAGATCGCCCAGGCCGAAGCGACGCTGGCGCGCGACTCGGCGCAGGCCACGTACGCGGCGAGCGACGCGGCTCTGCAAACGGAGCTGCAAAAGGGCGGGCTGGCTTCGCGCTCGCAGGCCGACCAGTCGCGAACCAACGCCGACGTCTCGCGCGCGTCCGCACGGGCCACCCAGGCCAGCATCGAAAGCGCGCGCGCGGCGCTCTCGAGCGACCTGGCGGCGGTGGACCGGGCCAAGCTCGACCTGAGCTATTGCGAGATCCGGGCGCCCATTTCGGGACGCACCGGGAACCTGCTGGTGCATGCGGGCAATCTGGTCAAGGTGAACGACGTGCCGCTGGTGGCGATCCACCAGATCGCGCCGATTTTTGTGAACTTCAGCGTGCCCGAGGAGCACCTGCCGGCCATACGGCGTCTCAGCACCAACCGGAAGCTGGAAGTGGGCGTGTCTTCGCAGGACGATCCCGGGCGCACCGCCACGGGGTATCTCTCGGTGATCGACAATACCGTGGACGCGTCCACCGGCACCATTCATCTGAAGGCCACTTTCGAGAATCGCGACAGCCTGCTTTGGCCCGGCCAGTTCGTCACCGCCGTCCTGACGCTGGATACCATCCTGAACGCGACGGTAGTTCCCGCCGAGACCGTGCAGGCCGGCCAGCGCGGCCAGTTCGTGTACGCGGTGAAGCCGGACAACACGGTGGAGATCCGGATGGTGACCACGGGCCGGGCATTCGGCGACAAGATGGTGATCGAAAAAGGGGTCGCGCCCGGCGACACGGTGGTGACGGACGGCCAATTGCGCCTTTATCCGGGCGCCATGGTGCGGGCGGTGGACGCCGGCAAGATCGGATCGGGGCCGCTGTGAACCTGTCGCAACTGTTCATTCAGCGCCCCATCATGACGGTGCTGGTGTGCTTTGCCATCGTGCTGTTCGGAGCGGTGGCGTTCCGAACGCTGCCGGTGGCGGCGCTGCCGAGCGTGGATTACCCCACTATCCAGGTGAATGCGTCCCTGCCGGGGGCGAGTCCCGAGACTATGGCATCGACCGTGGCGACGCCTCTCGAGCGGGAGTTCTCGACCATCGCGGGCATCCAGCAGATGAGTTCGACCAACTCGCAGGGAAGCACTTCGATTACGGTGCAGTTCACGCTGGACCGGAGCATCGACGCGGCCGCGCAGGACGTACAGGCGCACATTGCCTCGGCCGGCGGCCGGCTGCCGCCCAGCATGCCGCGCCCGCCGTCTTATCAGAAGGTGAATCCGGCCGAGCAGGCGGTGCTATACCTGACGCTGCTTTCCGACTCGCTGCCGCTGTACACGGTGACCGAGTACGCGGACATCATGCTGGCGCAGCGCATCTCCATGGTGGGCGGCGTCTCGCGGGTGCAGGTCTTCGGCGAGCAGAAGTACGCGGTGCGGGTGCAAGTAGACCCGGACAGGCTGGCCGCGCACAACATCGGAATCGACGAGGTGCAGCGCGCCATCGCGGCCAGCAACACCAATCTTCCTACGGGTCAACTGAACGGCGAGAAGCAGGCCTTCACCATCGAATCGAGCGGCTCGCTGGCGAAAGCGGCCGACTACCGCCCCATTATAGTGGCGTGGCGGAGCGGCACGCCGGTGCGGCTGGAGCAACTCGGCAACGTGATCGACAGCGTCGAGAACAACAAGGAAATCGCCTGGATGAACGACGTTCGCGGGGTGATTCTGGCGATCAACCGGCAGCCGGGGACCAACACGGTGGAGGTGGTGGACAACATCCGCCGGCTGCTGCCGGAGTTTCAGCGGGAGCTTCCGCCTTCGATGCGGCTGTCGGTGGCCTTCGACACGTCGCAATCCATCCGCAACTCGATTCGCGACGTGGAGTTCACGCTGCTGCTGACCGTCTGCATCGTAGTAATAGTCATCTTCCTGTTCCTGCGCAACGTCTCGGCCACGCTGATTCCAGGCGCGGCGGTGCCCTTTTCCATCGTGGGCACGTTCGCGGTGATGTACCTGCTGGGCTACAGCTTGAACTATCTCTCGCTGATGGCGCTGACGCTCTCGGTGGGGTTCGTGGTGGACGACGCCATCGTGATGCTCGAGAACATCGTGCGTCACATGGAAATGGGCGAGACGCGCATGCACGCGGCGGTCAATGCCGCGCGGGAGATCGGCTTCACCATCGTATCCATGACCCTTTCGCTGGTGGCGGTATTCATTCCGGTGCTGTTCCTGGGCGGGGTCGTGGGCCGCCTGCTGCACGAGTTTTCGGTGACCATCGTGGTGGCGATCCTGATCTCGGGGTTCGTGTCGCTGACACTGACTCCGATGCTGGGAAGCCGCTTCTTGAAATCGGAGCACGAGACGCGGCACGGCCCGCTGTATCGCGCGCTGGGCGGCGGGTTCGACCTGCTGTTGCGCTGGTACGAATCCACGCTCAGGATCGCTCTGCGCCACAGCCTGACTACGCTGGCGGTGGCGATTCTGATGCTGGTGGGAACGGGATATCTTTTCTTTACCATGCCGACCGGCTTCATTCCCAGCCAGGACAGCGGCTTCATGTTCGGCATTTCCATGGGCCCGCAGGACATCTCGTTCGAATCCATGGCGAGGCACCAGCGCGCCATCGCCGAGGTGGTGCGCGCGGACCCCAACGTTCAGATCGTGGGGGCGTTCGTGATGGGCGGCAACCAGGCGATGTTGTTCGCGGGTATGAAGCCCCGTGCCGAGCGGCGGCTCTCGGTAGACCAGATCATCGAGGAACTGCGGCCCAAGGTCATGGCCGTTCCGGCGCTGTTCACGTTCTTGCAGAATCCGCCGCCGATCACGGTGAGCGGCCAGTTTGCAACCAGCGTCTATCAGCTCACCCTGCAAAGCGCCAGCCTCGACGAAATCTACACCTGGGCGCCGCAACTGGCGGCCAGGATGGAGCAGCTTCCCGGGTTTGTGGACGTCAACACCGACATGCAGGTCTCCGCCCCGCAGGTGATGGTGGATATCGACCGCGACCGCGCGCAGGCGCTGGGAGTCACGCCGGAGCAGATCCAGGACGCGCTCTACAGCGCTTACGGCACGCGCGAGGTGTCGGTGATCTACGCTCCGGCGGATCAATACTCGGTCATCATGGAGGTGGAACCGCAGTACCAGCGCACGCCGGACGCGCTCTCCAAGCTTTACATCCGCTCGTCGCAGGGGCCGCTGGTGCCGCTCGACGCGGTAGTGAAGATGCGGCGCCAGACCGGTCCGCTGTCGATCAACCATTTCGGACAGCTTCCGGCGGTGACGGTGTCGTTCAACCTGAGGCCGGGGTACTCGCTGGGCCAGGCGGCGCAGCAGGTGGACGACGCCGTCCGCGACCTGCGCATGCCGGCCACCATCAACAGCAGTTTTCAGGGGACCGTGAAGGAGTTTCAGAGCTCCTTCCAGAACCTCTCGATCCTGCTGATAGTGGCGATACTGGTGATCTATATCGTGCTGGGGGTGCTGTACGAAAGCTTCATTCACCCCATCACGATTCTCTCCGGCCTGCCCTCGGCGGTATTCGGCGCGCTGCTCACGCTGGTGCTGTTCCACAAACAGCTCGACCTGTACGGGTTTGTGGGAATCATCATGCTGTTCGGGGTGGTGAAGAAGAACGCGATCATGATGATCGACTTCGCCCTGGACGCGCAGCGGCAGGGCGCGAGCGCCTACGATTCCATCTGGCGGGGCTGCCTGCTGCGCTTCCGGCCGATTATGATGACCACGGTGGCGGCGCTGTTCGGCACGCTGCCGATCGCGCTCGGTTATGGCGAAGGCGCGGACGCGCGCCAACCGCTCGGCCTGGCGGTGGTGGGCGGCCTGGTGGTGAGCCAGTTCCTGACGCTGTACATCACGCCGGTGATCTACCTCTACCTGGAGCGATTCCAGGAATGGCTGCAAAAAGACCGCTCGGCCGCGCGGAATGCGGAAGGTGCGGTGCCGCAGACGTAGGGCCAAAGATTGACTTAATGGGTCCGGCCACGCTATTTTGCTAGTAGCGGCTCACCTGAAGGCGCGGTAGCCAAGTGGTAAGGCCAAGGTCTGCAAAACCTTTATTCGTCGGTTCGATTCCGACCCGCGCCTCCAGCTTTCTCAACATAAACCCTTTTCAATAACCTATCCGGAATCTGGTCATCCCGTGCGCCCGTTATCGGGGCGAAGGGGAGGAGGACGCTTCTCAATCCATTAATTTCAGGCTATTTCCCAAGTGCGAATGCCCGGTCACGCTGGACGCCATCTTTCGCCACTATGTCCCTTTATTCCTTAACGAATTAGTCATGCCATTGTCATGTGCTGCATGTACCCTGACTTGGGGGGCAAGAACAAACAATGTGGAATTTCTTAAAGGGGCGGATTGGTGTATTTTCCGTCGGCGTATTGCTCTGCGCTGCCGGATTGAGCCAACTTCACGCACAACAGAGCGGAACGATTTCCGGGACGGTTTTGGACCAAACAGGAAAGCCGGTCCCAGATGCCACGGTAGAGTTGAAGAGCGACTCGACGGGGGCCTCTCGCAGCGTGACAACCGACGCCGAAGGGAAGTTCCTGGCTTCGGATCTCGCTGTGGGGAGCTATTCAATTCAAGTTTCAGCGTCCGGTTTCGCCTTGGCCACGCGCTCCGGAGGACAAGTCACCGCCGGCGCGACCCTGGACGTTCCCATAGCCATGTCGGTTGAGTCCGTTTCGACCTCGGTCACGGTCAACGAAAGCATATCGGTGGCGGCCGCTACAGCGCCCTCGGGCAACCTGCTCGAGTCGGCTTCGGCCAGGACCGAAGTCAGCTCGGACTTCATCAGGAATTTCATGTCGCCGGTGGCCGACTATTCCGAATACGTGAATTATGCGCCGGGCACGTTTAGCCTCAATCCCAATGGGATCGGGCTCGGCCAGGGTGCTACGTATTATCGCGGTTTCGCGGACGGACAATACACCATGACATTCGATGGGATTCCGTTCGAAGATACCAACACGCCGACGCACCATTCCTGGGCGAACTTTCCGAGCGGCTGGACCGACGCCGTCGATTTCGACCGCAGCCCGGGCCTCGCGTCGACCTTTGGCCCCACCAACTTCGGCGGATCGATCAATTTACTGTCGCCGCAATTGTCTCCGGACCCGGACATCCGCGGGACGATCAACTACGGCTCGTTTAATACGCGCGTGCTCCAGTTGGACGCCGAGAGCGGCTTTTTTGGACCCGGCAGCCGGAACAGCTTCTTGATGGACATCCAGCAACTGCTGTCCGACGGATATCAAACCTACAACTACCAGAAGCGAGTGGCGGGGTACGGCAAGTACCAATACCGGGTCTCCGACCGAAGTTCGCTCACGCTGTACGGCGGGCTGGTTGACATTTGGACCAACACTCCGAAAACTACCAACCCCACCCGTGCGCAGGTGGCGGAGTATGGCGATAACTACCTGTTGGACGGCACGCCGTTCCTGGCGAACGGCACGCCCGACCCATATTATTACGGCTACGACTTTTATCACGTGCAGACCGATTTCGAATACGCCGCCTACACCGCCGACCTGGGGAACGGGTGGAAGTTCGACACAAAACTGTACACCACGCGCTACTGGAACAAACAGTTCTACCAGAATGGGGCTACGGTCAACCTCACTTCCAGCAAACCGAGCGGTGTCGACAAGCTCAACGGGTACCGGCATGCCGGGGACACCGCGATCTTGAGTAAGGAGACCCCGTGGGGTATCTTCCGCACCGGCGTCTGGTACGACTGGGCCTACACGGACCGTTATCAGATCCCGTCCAACATTCTGACTCAGGTCGACACGCCGCTGGGGAACTTCCACGAGCATTTCATTACTCAGTCCACACAGCCGTTTGCCGAATTCGAGTGGCACCCGGCGCCGAGACTGTCAGTCACGGTGGGCGTCAAGGACGCGAATTACGCCATGGCGCTCAATCAGTACCAGGACAATGGAAAGACTGTGGGTTGCCTCGGCGGCACGTTGACGACCTTCCCCGCCAGCAGCCCATTCGCCGGCGCGCCCGACTGCGTTGGGGGCGCCCAGTTTGTCTCGCACTCGATCGACTACAACAACTGGCTGCCGAATGTCGCGGCCCGGTACTCCCTCCAGAGCAGTTGGTCGGTTTATGCCCAGTGGGCCGAGGGCAGTGTGATTCCGCCGAGCGCCGTCTTCGACGTTGCGGGCGGGCAGGTTGAGGTTCCACCCAAGCCGACCCTGGCTAAAACCTATCAGGTCGGCTCCGTGATGAAGCACCGCCGCTGGACTCTGGATGCCGACGCCTACTACATCCACTTCCAGAACGCCTACGATACCTACACCGATCCCGACAGTGAAGAACCCGTCTCTGTCGCGACCGGGCCCAGCAATACCAAGGGTGTCGAGGCGGAAGCCAGCTACATACTCGGATATGGATTCTCGCTGTACGCCAACGGCACCATGGGTTCGGCAAAATATCAGGGGGGTCCCTACTATCCCAACGGCGGCGAGTGGGTGGCCGACGCGCCCAAGAACGTCGAGACCGTGAGCCTGCTGTGGCGCCACAACGACTGGAATTTCGGTCTGCTCGACAAGCGGGTCGGTACGCTGTACAACGACAACACCACGCTCAACTACCTGATCAACGGAATCTCAATCCCCTACCCGGTTGATGAGGCCGTCAAGATCGATCCGTTCAGTCTTGTGAACGTCTTCGCGAATTACACAGTCAAGGGCCAGTCCTGGCTGCGCGGGAGTAAGATCGGACTGGCGGTCAATAATCTGGCCAACAGCCACAACCTTGTCGGAATCACGCCCGGCATCGCCCCGACGTTGACCGCGCATTACGTGGAGAGTCCGAGCGATCTGCTGAACCTACTGCCGGGGCGCAGCATCATGGTGACATTCACCGCGGGCTGGGCGCCCCGGCGATGATGCCGTAGAGATCATTCCCTTTAAGCGCGGTCTTCTACTGCCAGCCACCGCCCAGTGCCCGGTACAACTGCACCAACGATTGCATCTCCGCCAGCCGGAGTTGCGCGAGAACGAGCTGTCCCTGGAACAGATTGCGCTCTGAATCGAGCACTTCGAGATAGCTGTCGAGTCCCCCCTTCGCCAACCCCTCGGCCTGGCGGTGGTGGGCGGCCTGGTGGTGAGCCAGTTCCTGACGCTGTACATCACGCCGGTGATCTATCTCTACCTGGAGCGATTCCAGGAATGGCTGCAAAAGGACCGCTCCGCCGCGCGGGATGCGGAAGGCGCGGTGCCGCAGACGTAGGGCGGGGGTGCTGAACTTGGGCACGCCGGCGGTCACAGGCCCAGCCACTTCACCGGCAGCGTCGCAAGCTCGGGCACATATGTGATGAGTAACACGCCCGCCAGCAGGATCAGGTAAAAAGGGAGCGTGGCGCGGTAGACGGCAGTCAAAGGCTGTTTAAAGCGGTAAGGGCAGAGACAGAGGTTCATGCCGGCATAGCGCGTTGGTTCCCTGCCAGCCCCACTTTCGAAGCCGCGCCGGCGCGCGCAGCCAGCGCAGGGCACCGAACCGGCGAGACGCGAGCGCGGGCGGCGGCGAAGAGCGCGAGCAGCACCGGCGAAGCCGCCTTGCACGTGCACGGGAGCCTGGCGGACACCGGGGTGGCGCTTTCTGGAGTCGTTTGCACGCGGCCAAAGCCGTCGCGAAATAGCCACTTGCGTTACCCCTCCAACATCCTCCGCAGAAATATCAACTGTCCCAGGTGATAGGCGTTGTGGTCCGCCACCAGCAGTGCCTCGCGCAGCAGGGTTTGCCCCTGGCCATGCGGGAGGGCCGCTAACAGGTCGTGTCTTGTGTCGGCAACGAGTGCCTGCATCTCTTCCAAATCGCTTTGAAACTGCCGCACGCTGGCGTCCCAGGACTCTTCGCTTGAGGGTGCTTCCCCGGCCGGCCAGTAGTCGTCCGGGAATCTCCTCTCTTGGTACGCCGGGTTGCGGCTGAAGTCCAGAATGTCTTGTTGCGCGAGGCGCATGTGCTCGAGCAGTTGCCATGCCGAATGGGGGGCTCCAGGCGGTTTGACTCCCCGCAAGTGCGCCGGGAAATCGGCGACTGCGGATTGAAAGGTCAGGTGGGCGCCTTTCATGCGGAGCAGGTTGGCCAAGTGCTGGCGCAGAGAGGCGGTTGATTGCTTGGGCATGCTCCCAGTTTCGCACCAGCGTGCCAGAGGCTCTCCGCACGCCGCATGCTTCTCGCGCTTAACCGTGCCAGTCTCTCTGCGCCCGTACCGTATCAGCGCCACTTTCGAAGCCGCGCCGGCGGGCGCAGGCATTCCACGTGCGCCGGGGCGGCGAAGCACCAGTGCACGTGCACGGCAGTCTGGCGGGCGTGGCGCGACCGCCGGCCCGGCTCCCGCTGGTCCTCCGCCGCTCCAAGCCCCAATTGAACGGGAACGTCGCCTTGGCGACCTCGGAGACCCTGGGCCCGGCGGCATACATGGTGGCCAGCAGCGTCCGATGGCGGACGCTACGAGGCGCTTCCAGCAGGGCTTTGACTTCTTCCGGGATCAGGATGATCGGGAGCTTTCTCTCGCGCCTGGGGAATGGAATCTGCTCAATGCCAACCTGACGGTTCAGTGTTTGCGTATAGAGGAACCGAAGCGCGCAAACCACTTGGATACAGGTAGACTGCGAGAGCCTGCCTTCCTCGACCAGAAACAGTTGATACGCTCGGATGTGCTCGGCGCCAAGCTGGTCCGGCGACTTGCCAAAATGTTTGCCGAACTGCGCGACCTGTAGAATGTACGCCCGGATGGTGGGGGAGTAGTTGCGAATCTGGAGATCCTCCAGCATTCGTTGCCGTAATGCGGTCATGACGAAAAACCTCCTTCGTTGGAAAGGAGAGCACCAAACCGCATCAGTCGGAAGGGCCGCACCTTGGAGCGGTATCATGGCGGCAGTATCCTGAATGGCGGCCAACGACGAGACGACGATCAGCGCGTAGCACGCTCAGTGGCTGTTAGCCGCTCAAATACCACGGAATATTGACCACCGTAATGCGTCGTTCGCTCTTAGATAGTATCAGCGCTCTCAACACTTCGGCCCGGTTGTTATGCAGCAGAGCGTAATACCACCGGCTTTCTACTAACTCGGCTAATAACACGGCGACTTGCCTGTCCGGGTTGGCCTTCTCAAGCTCAAGCGCGTAATCGACGATCGGTCCGATCACGAAACGGAACGGAGATCTCAGTATTACCAACTCCGGAGGTGGCACTCCGGCCTCACGCGACGCAGGGTCCACCAGCTCATGCCACCGGCTGGCAAAGCCGTCCGTGTCCTCGCCGCAATCCACGTGCACCACCTTGATTTCCGTTGAAAGCGCCCACGCAAACCGCAGCGCCTTCTGCGAGACCCGGCTCCACCGTTCGACAGGCAGCACCACCAAGAGTGGTTTGATATCTTTTGCATTCGCGGGGGTATCACTCTTGGTTTCCTCCGCCGCCCGATCGTAATGTCGTTTGACGATCCGCATCATCAGCATCAGCCCCGGAATCAGGAGTAGTGTGAGCCATGCGCCCTCCGTGAACTTCGCAACCAGCACTACAAGCACGGTGAGGCCCGTGGCAATCGCCCCCAGCGCATTCAGAGCCATGCTCTTGCCGGAGCCGGCTGCGCCCGCCTTCTTCCAGTGCATGACCATCCCGGCCTGCGACAGCGTGAAGGCCAGAAAGGCACCCACCGCATACAGCGGAATCAACCGGTCTGTCACGCCGCCGAATACAATCAGCAGCCCGCCGGCCAGCACGGCCAACGCATAAATCCCCTGCACGAATACCAACCGCCGGCCGCGCAACGCCAAGCCATGCGGCAGAAAGCCGTTCTGCGCGATAGCCCTCGCTAACCTCGGAAAATCCGCAAATGCCGTATTGGCCGATAGCGACAGCACAATCAGGATCGATGCAATGCTCACCCAGTAAAAAACACCCTTGCCGACCACCGCCCCGAACAACTGCGAGAGCACACTCCGATATCCCGCGCGCCCCGGCACAGTCGCTGCGACTCCATACGCCTTTGCCAGAACCGCGATGCCGGCCAACATCAGGGTCAGGATTCCGATGACGATCGTCAGCGTCAGGCGTGCGTATTTGTCCGGCGGTTCCTTGAAGGCCATCACCCCATTGCTCACAGCCTCCACGCCCGTCATGGCCGTGCAACCGCTGGCAAAGGCGCGCAGCAACAGCCAGATGCCGACCACTTCCGTGGCATGGATTAGTTTTGGCGGTTGGATGACCGGCACCGGATGTCCCCCTGCTGCCAAGGTTTTTGCCAATCCAATTGCAATAGTGCCGAGCAGACAGAATATGAAGAGATAAGTCGGAATCAGGAAGACCCCACCCGTCTCCCGCACGCCTCTTAGATTGATGACGGTTACCAGAAGCAGAATTCCCAAGCAGAATGGCAGAGTATATTTCTCCAACGATGGCACGGCCGAGATCAGCGCGCCGACGCCCGCCGAAATCCCGACAGCCGCGGTTAGCACATAGTCCACCATCAGCGATGCCGCTGCCAGCAATCCAGCCCAGACCCCCAGGTTTTGGCTCGCGACCGTATACGATCCCCCGCCCTGCGGGTAGGCCGTAATGGTCTGGCGGTACGAGAAATAGACGATGCCAAGCAGAACAATGATGCTGATGCTGATCGGGACAATGTAGGCCACCCCGGCCATGCCGAGCGGTATCAGGAGCGTCAAGGCTGCCTCGGGGCCATATGCGGCCGAACTCAGCGCATCCAGTCCGAAAATCGGGATACCCGCGGCCGGACCAATTCTCTCGGCCTTCTCTTCTTCCGTTGCGAGCGGGCGGCCGAGCAGCAGATCGACGAGTGACATGAAATTCACTGTAGCGCGGCAGCGGACCGCAGTGGGCGCCAAGGACGGGCCCGCGCCGGGCCAGGCGCAGATGGGGAGGTGGCGACGCCCGTGAACTGCTGGCGTGCTCGCGACAGCCCGGAAATGGCGCTCGACGCCGGATGGCGTCGATATTGCATCGGGCGGGCGGTTTTCGTCCCCCGAAATGTGACAGAATATTGACAACGCCGGAGGGACTCCATGCCGACATATCACCTTCGAGTAAACGGAAAGTCATCAGCAGTCGATTCCTGGGACCCGGACCAGCCTCTGCTCTACGTCTTGCGAAACGCGCTGGGGCTACGCGGCGCGAAATTCGGCTGCGGGCTCGGCCAGTGCGGATCCTGCACCGTGTGGATTGATGGCCAGGCGGCCCGCTCCTGCATCACTACCGTCAAAGAGGCCGCCGGCCACAGCATCACCACTCTCGAGGGCCTCGGCTCGCCCGAGGCGCTCAACCGGGTGCAGGCCGCCTTCGTCGCCGAACAGGCCGCGCAGTGCGGATACTGCACCAACGGCACGATCATGGCCGCCGCGGCGTTGCTCCAGAGTAACCCTCACCCCACGCTCGAACAGGTGAAAACCGGCCTCGCCGACAACCTCTGCCGCTGCGGAACGCACACACGAATCTTGAGCGCGGTGATGCGCGCGGCGAATGCCCAGGGAGGCCCGAAGTGAAAAACCGCACCGCCTTCTCCCGCCGCGATCTTCTGAAGTCCGGAGGCGCGCTGATCGTGAGCTTCGCGTTTCGTGCCGACCTGCCCGCACAAGCTCCCGCACAAGCTGCACCGCCCGCCGACATCGACAGCTTCCTCGCTATCCACATTGACGGCCGGGTCACGATCTTCACCAGCCGCGTCGATGTTGGCACCGGCATCCAGATGGCGTATCAGCAAATCGCCGCTGAGGAGCTCGGCATCCCGATCGAACGCTTTTCCGTAGTGGAAGGCGATACCGCGGTTTCGCCCGATCATGGCGGAACCGGAGGCAGCTCCGGCATCCCCCGCGGAGGCGCGGACATCCGCCGCGCCGCGGCCACTGCGCGCCATGCGCTGCTCGAGATGGGCGCGAAGCAGCTCAACCGTCCGGCTTCCGAATTGGCCATCGCCGGCGGCGAGGTCAGGCCCGTCAGCGGCGGTCCCGGCGTCCCCATCGCCCGGTTGATCGGCGGCAAACGGTTCTCCCTCAAGATCGATCCCAACGCTCCCCTGAAGAATCCCGCGGACTACACGGTGGTTGGTAAACCTATCCTGCGCACCGATCTTCCAACCAAGGCAACCGGCCGCCACGTGTATGTCCAGGACTTCACCCTGCCCGGCATGTTGCACGGACGCGTGATCCGTCCTCCCGCGGTGGGCGCGCGTTTGCTCGCCGTGGATGAAGCTTCCATCCGCGCCATCCCCGAGGTTCGCGTTGTGCGCATCCAGAGTTTCCTGGGTGTCGTGGCCAAAGACGAATGGGCCGCCATCCGCGCCGCGAGCGAATTGAAGGCCACCTGGAGCGAGAGCCCGGTGTCGTTCGCCACCGCGGGCCTCGACACCGCGATCGCCGCGGCCCCCACCGGACAAGAGCAAACTTCCATCGACCGCGGTGACGCCCCCGCGGCGATCCACTCGGCGCCGAAACGCCTGTCCGCGACATACTACTGGCCCTTTCAAGGCCACACTTCGCTCGCCCCTTCGTGCGCCGTCGCCGACGTGAAGGAGTCCGGAACCGCCATCTGGTCGTCCACCCAGAACGTCTTCGGCCTGCGCAGCCTCATCGCACAGGTCTTCGGCGTCCCGCGCGAAAAGGTGCGCGTGACCTACCTCGATGGCTCCGGCTCGTATGGCAGCAACGGGGCTTTCGATGCCGCTCATGACGCGGTGCTGTTGTCGCGCGCCGTGGGCCAGCCCGTACGTCTGCAATGGACGCGCCACGACGAGCACGCCTGGGACCCCAAAGGGCCGGCGCACCTTCTCGAACTCCGCGGCGGCCTGGACCAGGCGGGCAAACTGCTGGCGTGGGAGAGCAAGACGTCGGGGCCCACCGGCCCGCAATGGACCGACACTCTGCTCGGGCCTCTATCGGCGGGGCTCCCCGTGGAAGCCACGCGCGGCAGCGGCGGCGTCCCCACCGAGGCAAACCTCGATCCGCCCTATGCCGTGCCGCACCTGCGCGTCATTTCGCGTGGTTTGGCGGACACTCCCATCCGCCTGTCCAATCTCCGCGCGCCCAACAAAATCGGAAATGCGTTCGCCGTGGAAAGCTTCATGGATGAACTCGCTGCTGCCGCCGCGGCCGATCCCATCGAGTTCCGCCGCCGCGGTCTCACCGATCCGCGCGCCCTTGCCGTCATCGATCGCGCCGCCCACATGATCGGTTGGCAGCCGCGTCCCTCGCCCGGCCCGCGCGGCGCGGGCGGGGTGCTCGCCGGCCGCGGGTTCGCGTACATACGCTACAAGCAGGCCGAGAACTACGTCGCCATCGCGATGGAGGTGGCAGTCGCGAGCGACACGGGAGAGATCACCGTCCGGCGCATCGCCTGCGCTCACGATTGCGGCCTCATCGTCAATCCCGATGGCCTGCGCAATCAGGTGGAAGGCAACATTCTGCACACCCTCAGCCGCACGCTGCACGAGGAGATCAAGTTCGATCGCTCCCGCGTGGCCAGCGTGGATTGGGCGAGTTACCCGATCCTGACTTTTCCGGAAGTGCCTGCCGTGGAGGTCGCCCTGATCAATCGCCCGGACCAGCCCTCTCACGGCGCTGGCGAGGCGGCTTCCGCCCCCGTGGCCGCAGCCCTTGCCAACGCGGTGTTCGACGCCACCGGCGTGAGGCTGCGCAGCGTGCCCTTTACGCCCGCCCGGGTCAAGGCCGCTTTCGCCGCGGCAAACACGAAGGCGTGACCAATACCCCCGGGAACTCTCGATTGTCTCCGCGCCCTCGGCTTCCTCGGCGCGCGCATCCCGAGGAAGACGCGAACCTGCCGCCAAGGTCGTTCTCGTGGAAAAGTTCCCAGATGGCCCGGTGAAACCCGTCTCGGCTTGCCTTTGCAATAAACCGCCAGCCATCATCAGCCTAAGGGTCTGTCAGAAAATAAGTGGATCAAGTGTTTGGCAGGAGGCTGTAGTTCCAATCGCCATGGAACTTGTCTGTCCTGAGTTGTAGTTGGGCCATCTGCTGGTCGGAAACCTTTAGCCCGGCTGGATAAAGGTTGGAGTCCAGCTTGCTTTTCACCTCCAGCCCATTCGCCGTGGTGGTGGCGGCAATCAGATTGATGATGACCTCATGACCGATCGACGGCTTACCCCGCCAGTTCTGGCTGATGAAGGAGAACAGCCGGTGTTCGATTTTGTTCCATTTGCTGGTGCCCGGCGGGAAGTGACAGACCGATATTTCCAGTCCGGTTTCGTTGGCCAATTTCTGCAGTTCCCACTTCCACAGCCTCACCCGTGCGCCGCCGATTCCGGTGGCAGCAACGGTAATCAACAGGCGTTTCGCTTCGGGATAGCTGTGGCTGCCCATCCACCGCCACCAGCGGCGAATGCTCTCTACCGCGAAGGCTGCCGTGTCGTGATCCACGCCCACGCTCACCCATCCGACGTTCCGCCCCAGGTCGTAGACTCCGTAAGGAGCGACTTTCCCTTTGCCGGGTTCGCGGATTTCGAAGTCGTGAACCCGGACTTCTCCAGGTTGGCCCTTCAACTCCCACTCCCGCCCTGCATTCTTGAAATTGCCCACCAACTCCTTCTTTTTGGTGTCCACCGAAATCACCGGCTGGCCCTGCTTCAGATAGCGCTGAGCCTTGCGGTTGATGTGTTCAAACTGCTCGTCGCGATCCGCATGCCGGCTCCCCTCCAGCGTTTTCTGGTTGGCTTGCAGGCTGTAGTCCAGCGCATGCAGTAGTTCAGCCACCGTTTGATAACTGACGGCGTGACCTTCGTGCTGCAGTTCTCGCGCCAGTCTGCGGACGCTCTTGCACGTCCAGCGCAGGGGGGATTCCGGATCGCCGCGAGTCGCCGGATCAACCAGTCGGTCCAGGTCCTCCAGGAGGGTCCGGTCTTTCTCGACGGTCCTCTTTCGCCCGGCGCCTTTCCGCCGGATGCGGAACGGCGATGACCGAGCCCCGCGCGTCCCCTTCCGCTGATTCAGTTCCTTCATCCCTTCGGTAATCGCCCGCCGGGATACTCCCGTGGCCCTCGCTACCGCCGAGACCCCTCCGTATCCGATAGCGTCGCTCTCTGCGGCCGCTACCAAACGGCGCATCCGCCCGTTCAGGAAGGCTGACAAAGAGCGGAATCGTCGCTGGATGTCCTTGTGGTTCGCCACGACCTCGAGTATAAAACAGAATCACCTCAAGTTGTTCTATTAATTTCCTGACAGAGCCTAAGGAGACAACCATCCGAAGGATGACGGGGATCCTCGATTCCCTGGATCAGGGCGCTGGGCGAGCGGTTGCAGAGGAGAGCGAGGGCATCGAGCGCCAAATCGAGAAACTGGGCAAGGTACTGTAGAGCCGAGGTCCGATTGGGTCAAGCACGCGGCGCCTTGCCGGCGCAAGCGCGGGCGGCGGCGAAAAGCACGAGCAGCGCCGCCCAGGGGCCACCTTGCGCCTGTACGGGTGTCCGGCGCGAGCGCCGCGAGTGCCCGGCCGCTCTCGCACCATTGAGTCGCCGATTTGGGCTCGATCCCTCATACTTTTCCGGGGTCGCCGTATTTCTCTTCCAAGGCTCGCCAACGCGGGGCCGGGCATCCAAGAATCCAGGAGCTTCGACCCGCGGCGTGATTCGGCAAGCCTTAGAATGGTGCTTGCGCTTGAGGTGAAAAAATGAGCCTGGAACGCGAGAGCCGCGCGGCCCTGGTGACGGGCGCGAGCCGCGGCATTGGCAAGGAGATCGCTCTGGAACTCGCACGCAATGGGTGGCGGGTGGCCGTAAACCATTACGGCGATCCGGTTCCTCTGGCGGACGACACTCTCGCCGAGATTCGCGAACTGGGCGTAGACGCGATTGCAGTCGAGGCGGACATCCGGTCGGCCGCCCAGGTGGTCGCCATGTTCGAAAAGATCGTCGCGCGCTTCGGTCGGCTCGACCTTCTGGTGAACAACGCCGGGGTGCAAACCTTCAAACCCCTGCTCGAGGTGACCGAGGAGGAGTGGGACCTAGTGATCGACACCAACCTGAAGGGCTGCTTCCTGTGCACCCAGCAGGCCGGCCGTTATATGAAGGAGCACGGCGGAGGCGTCATCGTGAACCTGGGGTCGGGCTGCAACAAGCTGGCCTTCCCGCGGCTGGTGGCGTACACGGCAAGCAAGGGCGCCATCGAGATGTTCACCAAGATGGCGGCCGTAGAATTGGGCGCCTACGGAATTCGCGTGAACTGCCTGGCGCCCGGCGCCATCGAATCGGAGCGGACCCGGCAGGAAGACCCAGACTACGCGGGCACGTGGTCGAAAGTGACGCCCCTGGGGCGAGTGGGCGTATTCGCGGACATCGCCCCCACTGTGGTCTTTCTGGCAAGCGTGGGTGCTTCCTTCATCAGCGGGCAGACAATTGGAATCGACGGCGGGCTGTTCGTCAGGGCGCCGTGGCCGTACAAGGAGTGACGCGGGCGCGCCTTGTCCACCCAACCGATGATGACGAGATCCACGGTATTAAGGAAGGAAAGGCTACGCTGGACGGCGCCGGTTGCCGTTCCGATCAGAGCCTTGACATTACACGGGACTCTCGATCGCGTGTTCGTCTTTTGGCCAGCTCGGCCGCCACTCCGAGCGGCGAGAAGAAGGCGCGTCGCGGAAGGCGCGCTCTCACCGTCCTCAAGCGGAATCAGAATTCCGCGCTAGGCGGGTATAGGCGCGACCTCGCACCCCAACTCGAACGACCCGAGTTGCACAGATCGGCGTGGAAAGCCGGTATCACAGCCTTATCGGAGAATGCGTGCCACACGAGTCCTTCTCAAACCTCTTCGAAACCACAGGGCCATTCTCCTTCTGCAGTCGTTTCCGAGCGGCGCGATCCGGAACCACGCTGCAAAACCAGACGCTGGACGTTCGCCGGGGGCACAGGTCCGAAGCTGATTGGCCGCCAGCAGGAGATGCCGGGGTGCCGGTTTCAATGGCGAGCAAATCCTATTCCGCTGGGCAACTCCCTCTTATGCGCCTGGGAACGCATGCGTGCCGTGAGTGATGGCCGCGCCCGCCCGAAGGGCTGCAGCAATCGTCACCACTTCGGCTATCTCCGCATCCGTCGCGCCGGCCTGTCGCGCTTTGCCCGAGTGGATCTCTATGCAGTAAGGGCATTGCGTTGTGAACGCAACAGCAAGCGCCATCAGTTCTTTGAACTTGGCAGGGATCGCTCCCTCGGCCATAGCGGCCTTGTCAAACGCCCAGAAAGCTTGCATCGCCGCCGGGGCGTGCGCATCCAGAATCTTGAGTTTTCCGAGGTTACTCATGCTGTACACGGCGTACCTCCAATTTTCGAGGAAGTATATCACAGACAACGGACATTCGCCTGGAACTCGCCCTGACTTCCCTGACTTGCCTTCCGCTATCGGGACTGTTGGGGATTGCAGGCAACCGGCTCCTCCCAGCGTGCGTCTTCGATAATCGTTGAGCAGGTCTCGATGAAGCTTGCTGCTGCATCGATGGTGCTGTCTACCTTTGCGATTCCGTCCCGGACATCAGGTCAAAAAGCCGCGCGGCGGTGCCTTCGTTGGCAGCCAAACCTGGGCGTCTTTTTCCGCTTTTTCCGATGGAGGACACTCCTGGCTAAACCACTTCCTGGCGTCGTCCTTCAGCCGGTCCAAGATATCGCGGATGGCGGCGGCCCAAGGAGAGATTCCAGGCATCGCGCTTTTTGAGCAGTCCGGGCCGTATCGGCGGTAGTGCGCGATCACCACGCCTCAGTGTTGCCAAAAACCGCCTCCAACGGCCTTCGATGTTGGGCGCAGAACCTCGCCCCGGCCCGCGACAGGCCGGCTCGCCGGCGTGCTCGGACTCGTGTGCCCGCGCGGGGGATAACGCGCCCGCGGCGCCGGTTCCGTGCCAGCGCCACTCTCGAAACCGCGGCAGCGCGCAGCCCCTGGCGGCGCTGGCGGGGCGCTCCGAGATAGCGGATTTCATTTCTCCCGTTTCACCTCGATTACCTCGAAAGCCTTCGAGGCGTGAAACACGCGGTGGTGTTTCAGGACGGAGCGTTTTCTTGCCGTCCTCGGCTTCGTTGTCCTCGGGATCATTACGGCTTGGCGAAAAAGATGGTGGTCGATTTCTCGTCCTCGCGGACCTGCCCTTTCTTTTCCTGCGCCTGCTGGTAGCTCATCCAACGTGGATCGCCGCTTTGAAAGGCGCGCAACAGGACAAGCGCAACCCGTCGCCGGTCATTCGAGTGCAATCGCAATCGCCCCGGCAACAATGAGGAGTCCACCGATACCTTTCCCCAATGTCAGCCGCTCTCCCAAGAACAAAGCGCCGAACACGATCACGAGCACCACACTCAGCTTGTCAATCGGCGCAACTCGCGAAGCTGGACCGACCTGAAGAGCGTGAAAATAGCAGAGCCAGGAGAGGCCGGTAGCGAAGCCGGAAAGAACCAGGAATATCCACGAGTCGCTCGACAGTGCCTGAAATCCCGCTGGCGGCCGGGTGGTGTATGCGAGGAGCCATGTAAACAGCACGACGACGGAAGTCCTGACCGCCGTGGCCAGATTCGCATCAATTCCGGCGACACCGAGCTTCGCCAGGATTGCGGTGGCGGCGGCGAACAAAGCGGAAAGGAGGGACCATGTGAGCCATGTCATGAGGATCAACGTAGCACGCACGCGCAGGCCGGGGTGCTGCCCGCAACGCCCCACAGCGGCCCACGGGAGCCACGGGAGCGCATCGCCGGGATAGGGATGGATCTCGGCATCCTCCGAGACAACGGCGTCTTGCAGCGCTATTGTCCCGGCGTGGCCGGCTGCTAGAATCGGCTTTCTGGGAACCATTTTGCCGGACCGCTGTCGAACGCTGCTGTCAGCCCTGTTCTTCTGCTGCACGTTTGCACACGCCCAGACCATTGGCTTCGAGCTTCAGACCCACCCGGAGAGCCCGATTGCGCTTGTCAACTACACTCCGAGCGCACTTCGCACCGGCTCCGACCGAAGACAGTTTTTTACGGTGAAGAATGAATCCGATAAGGTCACGGCTGCGGTGGTTTTTCAGCAAGCAATTGGAAGCGGGTCAAAAACTGAAATACTCACGCTTGAGCGGGTCTCGATCGTCATCAGACCCCGTGAGAAGAAGCGGCTCTCCGTCAGCGTTGGGGATGTGTGGAACCGCATTCAGGCCGCTGTCAAATCGGGCGATACGATTGGCAAGCCGGAACTCAGCGTAGTGGTCGTTGAGTTCATCGACGGTTCGTCATGGAGTGCTCCTCTGGATCGAGCGCACAAGTAGACCGGCGATCAGAGGCAGAGGAAACTCGCGGGTTTTCGCATATGCATATCTCTAAACGTAATCCAGTTCAACGGCCGCTACGGCGCCTGGAGGGAAGCGCCACTGGAAAACGGCCGCGGGCGGCAGGGTCGTTTCGGCCGGCTTGAACACTTCCGGCTGATCCTGGTTCACATATTGGCGCAAATCCGAGGGCGCAATGTACCTGATGGCCGCCTTCGCGACCTCCCTGCGCTCGATTGCAAATGTGGCCGCCACGCTGCGGCTGTACTCCGTATTCACGATATGCAGGAACACCCTGTTGCCGGTCCGGCTGGCGGCCACATCCAGCCCGGAAGGCGCGGACTTCACGCGTATACCCTGTCGCCCGTTATACCTTTTGAACAGGCCCGCAATGGATCCGACCGGCATCGGATAGCTGATTCCCCGCGGCGTCTGGAGAACCACCGCGTTCACCGTCCACCGGTTGCCCTGAAAATCGGCCGCCGTGGCAATCTTCACCCGCGCGCCATGACGCTGGTAGATGTTCAACGAGCGCGCGTGGTATACCGCCGAGAGCCACTCTGCCAGAATCGGATTCGCGTTGTGGGGGCTCAGGCTCAGGTGACCTTCGGTGATGGCGATGCCGAACCGCGGCCCGAATCCGGAGATGGCCTGTTCCAGCTCCACAACTCGCTTTTCAACGTTGTCGGCCAGCTCGATCAACTCCTGCCAGGCTCGCTCCGGGGCGCCCTGATAACGCAGTCCCTTCAAAACCGTGTCGGGCCGGCGAGGGCTCTGGCCCATCATGTGGATAGCTACAAAGTCCAGATACTCGCCGGCTTGCTTCAGCAGGTCTGCCGCCCACAATTCGGAGCTGCCGCGGCGGTCTCCCCACCCGATCAGCCGGATCGAGGGGTCACGCTCCTTCATTGCCTTTGCGAACTCGACCGTGCGCGCGATCGACTCTTCCTTCGCGAAGGTCTGGTCGCCGTAGGAGGTCTCGTTACCGATCTGCCAAAGCCGGATGCCATACGGTTCAATTGCGCCGTGGCTCTTGCGCTCGCGGTTGTCGGGATCATTGCCGTAGGACACCCAATCCGCGGCTTCGCGAGCGTCCCCGGTGCGATCGCCTTCACGCGTTTGCCGGTAGCTCTGCTCGCCGTCGCTCAGGAAGTTGACGCAATACAGCGGATCGGCGCCGACACGGCGGCAGAAATCGACGAACTCGCGCGTGCCCACGCGGTTTGTCTCCTTGCCGCCCCAGGCGTAATTCCGCGCCCAAGGGCGGGAAGCTGCCGGTCCTACGCCCTCCCGCCACTTGTGGTAACGGCTGTAGAGACCGCCGAAGCGAACCACGTCCGGCGCAAGATCTTTCACCACGCCGATGAAGTCGGAGCGCCAATCATCCGGGCCATAGTCCCACGCCGCCTCCACCGAGCTGTCGGTCGTGCCCAGAGGCTCCATGAACTGCATATAGAGGTGGGGGGAGATCTCGAACAGAGGCTCGGGATCAACGAGAATCGCGTTCGAATCCTGGGCTTGAAGGGCGGCTTGCGCCGCCGCTGCAACGCCCGCCGTCCGAATGAAGGTTCTGCGGTTCATGGTGCACCCTTTCAGAATGCCTGTGTCTTCACAATGCCTTCGGATTCGTCGATGAGCACCAGCCGGTTCGATCGAACGGCCCCGCTACTTTTTCGGGAATTTCGGATTCGCCTTGATCTCCCGAATCTGCAGAATGTGCCGCTGCTCGTGAGTGGAAATCAGCAGCAGCCACTGATACGCATCGCTTCCCTCCCTTTCCACTACATGGCTCCGGAGATCTTCGGCAGTGGTCCTGGCGTATTGCAGCATCTCGGCATGCAGCTTCCGGAGGGCGTCCAACCCGGTTCTCAAATCGTGCAATTGCCCCTTCGGCTCTTCCGATGGCACCGCTTTCTGCCGTTGCGTCCGGTCAATGCCGTACCAGAGAACGTCTGCGTCCCTGGCGGGCTGCCTCCGACTGCGTGGCGGTGCCTGCATCGCTTCGTGCAACTGCCGCCAATAGATAGGGTCGGCGACTGTCAAGTGCTCGACCACTTCCAGGATGCTCCATGCCTCTGGCGCAGGCCGGAACTGAAGTTGCGGCGGAGACAGGCCGGATACCTCATCGGCGAGCCAGCTTCCGGTCATCTCCAGGTGTGCCACCAGCCGCTGTCGTTCCAGCGGGGTCAAGGACGCAGCCTGGGCACAGCCGTCACCACAGGCCAACACAAGCGTAGCGGCGATCACAATCGGTTTCACAAGCGGGTACTCCTCGGACCCGGCACAAAGACCCGGTCCGGCGGTGAAGAACCTTACCGAACCGTGTTCACCCCTTGCGCCGGGCTTTGGCGTGACGCACCGCCTTGGCCTTCTTGGGCGGCGGCGGAGCCGGCTTTTCCGCAGCGCTAGCCGCCTTCACGTAATCCTTCAGCTCGGCTTCGGTAAAGTGGATGGACTCGACGGTCAGACTGGCGTCGTTGAGCGCCTTCATGAGCTGCTGGCGCAGGTTTTCGGCATCGGCGCCGGACTTGGCCTGGGCCAATTGCTGGCGCAGTTTCAGCGCGTCGTCCTTGGCTTGGGCGACCTGCTGGGCACGCTTCTCCGCGTCGCTGGGGCCGCAGCCCGTGGACAGGAACACGACAAACAGGCTGACGAGCAGCAAGACGATTCGCTTCATAAATTTCCTCCTTTTCGCACCTTTCGGCGACTTCCCACAATAGCAATAATGGGCACTCCAAAAACACTGGCGGGGGATCGAGGGCGCTGCGTCGAAGCCCCTAGCCTTGCGCCGGAACATCGCTGCCAACTGGGCGACTGTCAATTCCAGCCGTGCTGAGACGCCGGACCACCTACCAGTGGGTAAGCGACCCGTCGGGGCGATTGTAGATTTGACGGCTGACCGGCTGGGTCACTTCTCCGATCAGGGTAAGGGGGCTGGTGTCCAGGGTGACGCCGAGCCCCGGGCGCTCGTTGGGGTACAGCTTGCCGGCCTTGAAATCCGTGTACTCAGGAAGATAGGGGATCTTACGGTCGCCGTAGTTGTATTCGAACAGCACGGTGAGGGGGTAGGTGGCCAGGCAGTTCACAAGGGCGGCCGTGGCGACGGGCCCGGTGAAGTGCGGGATGATGCCCACGGCGTGCGTTTCGCACAGGGCCATGATCTTGAGCATCTCGGTGAGGCCACCGACGTTGGGCAGGGTGCAGCGGTTGTAGTCGATGTCGTGGTTCTCGACGAGCTTGTTGAAGTCCCAGCGCCAACCCCACTCCTCGCCCGCCGCGATGGGCACGGAGGTCATCTGGCGGAGCTTGGGAAGGTCTTCCAAGAAATGCTCGTCGCGAACGGGATCTTCCACCAGGTAGGGCGCGAACTCCTCAATCAGCCGGCAGCCGCGCAGAGCGTCGTCGTACTCGAAGCGCTGGTGGAAGTCGATGCTCCAGTCGCCGGCGGAGCCGAGGGCCTCACGAATTTCTTTGGCTTCCCTGGCGACCTGAAGGAGGCGGGCCCGCACATCCCAGGCGCCGGCGCCGGAATCGGCCGCACCCACTCGATAGACCTTGTAGCCCGCCTCCAGGGTCGCCTTTACGCGGTCCTTCAGGGTGGGCTGCGCGCCGCCCGGCGCATCCGGCGGGCGAACATTGCTGGTGTTGTAGCACTCGCAGAAGTTGCGCACGGCCCCGCCCAGTATCTGGTGGATGGGCAGGCCGAGGGCCTTACCTTTGATGTCCCAAAGCGCCAGGTCGAGGGCGCCCAGGGCATGCTGCTTCTCCCGCCCCGGGGGGTAGAACCACGCCATATATTCTTCCTGCCAGATAGCTTCGGTCTTGAACGGGTCCTTGCCGATGAGGGAGCCGGCGCACTGCTCCAAAGTGTCCTTGGCGCCGCCCTCGCCGATGCCCGTAATGCCGGCTTCGGTCTCCACCGTCACGAGCATGTTGCTCTGGTTGAAAAGCTGATTGAGATCGGGCGGTTTGTAAATGCGGACCCGCGTGATTCTGGTTTTCGGCAGGGCGGCTTCACCGAGCCGCGGGAGGGCCAGCCAGGCGGCGGGCACGGCCGCGAACGACTTCAGAAACGATCTTCGCTTCATAGACGAATCCTTTCGTGGCGACGAACCGGGAATTCAGACTCAGGATACGCCGTTTGACGCGCGTGGGCAAAGGCCGGCCGGTCAAGTCGCATTTTGGTGAGTTGAGCCGGCGAACCGCGTGCGCGGACACTCCTCCAGCGGGGCGAAGGCGTGCTCGGTCGTGGCCTGGAGGTATGCTCGATGTCAATCGAGCGGGTGTGCGACATAGAAGTTGGAGCCAACGCGCTTCGCATTCCTCTCGAAGTAAGCTGTCTCGGTGCGCAGTTTCTCGGTCACTTCGAGATTGGTGGAGGGGATGGCGCGAAGCGCCTCCACCAGTTGTTCGATTTTTCCCTTGTCGAGCAGATCCACTCGGCCCCATCGCCCATGACGACTTTCTTTTGCGCGCGGTTCCAGCCTCGATTCCAGGCTTCCAGATAGATCCGTTTGCCGAACTGTTCGGCGGTTTCGATGGCACCGACGTAGGGGGTGGAGTCTGGATCGCGGATGGCGTAGCCCTTCTTCTCGCCCCACGTGGTCTGGGTGAACACACATCCCAACTTGGCTTCCCGCGTATGGGCCGGCAAGCCGTCGGTTTTGCCCTGCCGGCCCAGTGTCTCCTTCTTCACCACGGGCACTCCCGTCCCATCCATTGGCACATACAGAATCCGCACCGGGTC
>JBEKTU010000012.1:0-144735 GCA_049515735.1 Bryobacteraceae bacterium | reverse complement strand
GATTACCGGCGCCAGCCGGGGCGTTGGAAAGCGATTGGCCATGGGCTTTGCCCAGGCGGGGGCGCGCGTGGGATTACTGGCGCGCAGCCAGGCCGAGCTGGACCTCGCCAAAATGGAAATCGAGCAGGCCGGAGGCCAGGCCCTGCGCCTCCGCGCCGATGTGCGCGACCTGGAGCAGATGACGGCCGCGGTGGAGCGCATGCGGGCCGAGTTCGGTACGCTCGATGTGCTGGTGGCGGCGGCGGGCGTGCAAGGGCCCATCGGGCCGCTTCTCTCCACCCGGCCCAAGGTGTGGAATGAAACCATCGAGGTCAACCTGATCGGCGCGGTGAATTCATGCCGCGCGGCGCTACCCCCCATGATCGAGAAGCGCTCCGGCAAAATCATCCTGATCGTGGGCGGCGGGTCGAGCCATTCGCGCGCCAATTTCGGCGCGTACGCGGCATCCAAGGCCGCCGTGGCGCGTTTTGCCGAGTGCCTGGCCGACGAGGTGCGCGACCACAACGTGCAGGTGAACTCGATCTCGCCCGGCTTCGCGTACACCCACATGACCGATGAGATCCTGCACGCCGGCGAGGAGCGGGCCGGGCGCCGGGAAATCGAAGAAGCCGAGCAGGTGCGCATCACCGGCGGCGTGGCCCCGGAGAAACAGATTCAACTCGCGCTCTTCCTGGCCTCGGAGCGCTCGAACCACATCAGCGGCAAGCTGATCCACGTCAGCGACGATTGGAAGCGCCTGGAGCACGACAATATGAAGCCGGAACTGTACACCCTGCGGCGAGTACAGAAGATCTGAGCTTACGATCCGTAACGTTTGAGCTGGCCGCAGGCGGCGTATATGTCCAGGCCGCGCGGCTTGCGAATGAAGCAGGCGAGCGAGCGGCGCACAATCTGCTGGAAGCTCGAAACGCGCTCCGGGCTGGGCGCCTGGTAGGGAATCTCCGGCCCCGGGTTGAGCGCAATCAGGTTCAGTTTCGCGTTCAGATTGGCGAGGAGCTTCACCACGCGGCGCGCGTCGGCATCCGTGTCGTTCACGTCTTTCAGCAGCACGTATTCGAAGGTCAGCTTCTCCCAGGGGCGCAACGGATAGGCCTTGCACGCCTCCATCAATTCCTTCAGGTGGTATTTGCGGGTAATGGGCATCAGTTCCCGCCGCATCTCCTCGGTGGAGGCATTCAGAGACACGGCCAGCTTGGGCCGCACCGGCTCGCGTCCGAGATCGGCGATGCGCGGAGTGATTCCGGCGGTGGAAACGGTGATGCGGCGCGGCGACAATCCAAAACCGGCGGGGTCGAGCAGAAGGCGCGTGGCCTTGATGACGTTCTCGAGGTTGAGCAGCGGCTCGCCCTGGCCCATCATCACAATGTTGAGGCGCGCCGCCTGTTTTTCGCGTGCCGCCACCAGCACCTGCCCGACTATCTCTCCGGCCGTCAGGTTGCGCTCCAGGCCCAGCAGCGCCGTCATGCAGAACTTGCAGTCCAGAGGGCAGCCCACCTGGCTGGAGATGCAGACGGTATCGCGCCGGCCCTCCGGCATGAGGACGGTTTCGACGGTACGCCCGTCTTCGAGACGGAGCAGGTACCGCCGCGTGCCGTCGCCGGATTCATAGCGCCGCGCGATTTCGGGCAGCCCCATGGAATGCCGCTCCGCAAGGCTCTGGCGCAGATCGGCCGGAAGCGTGGAGACTTGCGCCAGGCTGGAGGCTTGCCCGCGGTAGATGGCCTGGTAGAGCTGTTTGGCCCGGTACCCTGGCTGGCCGGGGCCCAAAGCCTCGCGGAAGTCGGCAAGGTCCATGCCCACGAGCGGTTGCGACATTCAATTATCATGTTACAAGGAACGGGTTGTTCCATTCCTTCCGGCATGTCTTCATCCAGGAATCCCGTGCGGGACGTCGAGGCGGCCACGCTGGCCAACGGAGTGCGTGCGATCACGGAAACCATGCCCCACGTGCGCTCGGTGTCGGTAGGGGTGTGGGTGGGCGCCGGCTCGCGCCGTGAAACGCCGGAGCAGAACGGCATCTCGCACTTCATCGAGCACATGCTGTTCAAGGGCACCACGCTCCGCACGGCCGAACAGATCGCGCGCTCGGTGGATTCCATCGGCGGCAACCTGGACGCTTTCACCGCCAAAGAGCTGGTGAGCTTCAACACCAAGGTGCTCGACGAGCACCTTTCGCAGGCCTTCGACGTTCTGGCAGACCTGGTGCTCCACCCGCTCTTCCGCGAAGAAGACGTCGAAAAGGAAAAGGGCGTGATCCTGGAAGAGATCAAGATGGAGAACGACAGCCCGGACTACCTGGTCCACGAGATCTTTTCCGCCAACTTCTGGAAGGACCATGCGCTGGGAAAGCCGATCCTGGGCACGCGCGAGACCGTCAAGCGCTTCAGCCGCGAGACGATTCAGGCTTACTATGCCTCCGTCTACACGCCCTCCAACCTGACCGTGACGGCCGCCGGCAACCTCACGCACGACCGCCTGGTGGGGCTGGTGCGAGAGCACTTCGAGACGCTCCCGCCGGGCTCTCCGGCGCCGCCGGACAGCGTCCCCAACACCCACGCGCGCATCGCTCTGCGCCACAAGAAAGCGCTCGAGCAGGTGCATGTTTGCCTGGGTGTGCCCTCCTACCCCATGCGGCACGAGCAGCGCTTCGCCTGTTATGTGCTCAACACGCTGCTGGGCGGCGGCATGAGCTCGCGGCTGTTTCAGAACATCCGCGAACGCCAGGGCCTGGCCTACGCGGTCTTCTCCGAATTAAGCCCCTATCGCGACACGGGCTGCCTGTCCGTGTACGCCGGAACGTCGATTGAATCGGCCCGCAAGGTGGTGCACGCGGTTACCGGCGAGTTTCGCCTGCTCAAGGAGGAGGCTATCGGCGAGGAAGAACTGCGCCGGGCCAAGGACCATCTGAAAGGCTCGCTGATGCTGAGCCTGGAATCCACCGGCAGCCGCATGTCGAACCTGGCGCGCCAGGAGATGTATTTCGGCCGTTTTTTCACCCTGGACGAACTGGTGGAGAGCATCGAAGCCGTGAGCGCCGGCGACATCCGGAAGATCGCGCAGACATTCTTCGACGCCCGGCAGATCGGCCTCACGGTGCTGGGCAACCTGGAGAATTTCAAGATCGGCCGGGAAGACCTGGCCTGCTGAATACCTGCGCCTCGAACACCGAGAGGCGCGCCTGGGGGTCGCGCCAGGCGTGCGGCCCGAGCATGCTCTTGCGCGAGAGCGCCTGCCAGAACTTCTCGGGGGTCCACTCGTGGTTGGCGGCCACCTGCGGCAGCAGCAGCCCGGCGTGGCCACCCATTTTGAGGTATGCGCCATGATGGCCGAGGCGGAACTGCTGGATGCCGCGAATGCGGCGGAACGGCGTGAGCACGGAGATTTCGATATCGATGGGGCCGGGGACCGTGGCGGCCGGCCGGAAGCGCGGATCTTCCAGCGCCGCCGCCAGCGCCAGATCGGCCGCCTCTTCGGCCAGCGGCTTCCGGCCCTGGCAGTTTCCCAGGCAACCGAGCAGTTCGTCGCCTTGGTGCAGGCTCACGAAACAGCCGCGCCGCGCCTGTAACGCAGCGGAGCCGCCGGAAGCCGGGACGGCCTCGCGTGCGCCGGTCTCACGCAATCGCCGCAGAGTTTCCGCGGCGCTATCGAGCAGCGCCTCGCGGTCCGGGGCATCCAGATCGAAGGCGGCCCGGCGGAAGTATCCCAAGGCCGCATAGCTCACCGAATGCCGGTAATCCCCCGTCAGGTCTCCGGATGTCTGGTAATCCAGCGTCGCCTGGTAGATTTCATCGCTGCCCAGCAGATCGATCACATCGAGCAGCAGGGAGATGGGGGCGGAGCCGCAGACGGTGGCGCCGCGTTCCTCGAGCGTTTGCAGGAACAGCGAGGAATCCAGGCTGCCGGCGGCCTCGGCGCACGCGAAATCCAACTCCCGCAGATGGAAAGCGACGGCGCCGTCGGCCGGAAATGGCACATACCCGAAGGCGCGGCCATAGTGCGTGAAGTCGGACGATGCCAGGAAGACCACGCCGGGCTGCCAGGCCGCCGCCAGCCGTTCGGCCGCCACGCGCCGCTCCTCCTCGTCCGTGCTACCCACGTACACCGGGGTCACTCGCGCGTGGGGGACGGCTCTTTGCAGGAAAGGCAACTGAATCTCGAAAGAGTGGTCGCAGACCTGATTCTCCGTAATTCGGGCGAACCCCGCGGCAAACTCCCGGTCGATGGGGACTTCGCCCAGCGGCGTCGCGATGGCCTCGACATCCGGAATCGCCATCCCCTTGAGGCCGCCGTGGTGCGGAAAGGCCAGCACCACAATCCGCTCCGGTTTCTGCTGTTCGAGCGAGCGGTATACCGCGGCGGCCACGGTCCCCGAATACTGCGGTCCCGCATGGGGCACGACGTAACCGAGACCGTCGGGGAAAAGGAACTGGCCGGTACGCTGGCGCGACCGCTCGAACGCCTCATCCAGCAGGCTCTCCAACGCGGAAGGCTCGTCCGGATACCAGGCGCCGCTGAATGGCGAAGTGTGGACCGTCTGCATGGCTCAGCCGCAACGTATGTGGAGCAGGCCAGCGTCCTCGCCCCGGTGGCGGGGCAATGCTCCCCAAACGCCGGGAATCGCCGTGCCGCAATCGGGGCACTGGCCGCCGGCCGGTATTCGGTTTCTCATCACCCGGAATCCGCGGCGCTCGATCAGCACGCCGGCGCACCCGGGGCAGCGGGTATTTTCCAGGCCCGCGGTCTCACCGGGCAGGTTCCCGGCGTAAACGTAGCGCAGACCCGCCGCGCGCCCGATCCCCGCCGCGCGAATCAATGTCTCCGGCGGGGTGTCGTCCGGCCCTGTCATCTTGTAGTCCTGGTGGAACGCCGTGACGTGCCAGGGAATGTCCGGGGAGATGCCGGCCAGGAATCCGGCGATTTCCTTCAACTCCGCGTCGGAGTCGTTGAAACCGGGAACCACCAGGGTAACGACTTCCAGCCAAAAGCCCAGCTTGTGGATGCGGCTGATGGAATCGAGAATCGGCCCGACGCGGCCTCCCAGTTCGTGATAGCGCCGGTCGTCGAAGCTTTTGAGGTCGACTTTGTACAGGTCTACCCACGGGCGGATGTATTCCAGCACCTCCGGCGTGGCGTTGCCATTGGAGACGAAGCCGGTGGCCAGGCCCGCGGTCTTGGCCTCGCGGAAAACCGCCACGGCCCACTCGGCGGTGATCAGAGGCTCGTTGTAGGTGCTCACCAGGCTGGCCGCGCCGTAGCGCAGCGCCAGTTTCACCAGTTCCAGCGGCGCCACCGCCTGAAAATCCAGGGTCGAACGAATGTCGCGCAGCGCTTGGGAAGAGACCCAATTCTGGCAGTATCCGCAGTGCAGGTCGCAGCCCAACATGCCGAAGCTCAGCGCGCGAGTTCCCGGAAGCGCGTGGAAGAACGGCTTCTTTTCGATGGGATCGCAGTGTACCCCGTTGACGTAGCCGTGGGGCGCGTACAACTTTCCACCACGATTGAAACGGACCTTGCACACCCCCGCGTAGCCCGCCGGGATGGGGCAGCGGTGGCCACAGGCGAAGCACTCCACCCGGTTGCGGTCGAGCGGGCGGTACAAGGCCGCCTCCCGGGTCTGACGGGCAAGCTGTTCGGCCAGCGTTTCCATAAGAATTCCGAGAGGAGGATCTGAGAGTATTGTAGCGCGTGCGATAATCGTCGTATGCCTACTCAAGCTACCTATGACGATGCCAACATGATTCTGCGGCTCTACGAATTGCGCCGGGAAGAGAAATTGCGAAAGGCCCGCGAATGGTTCGGGGCGAACTTCCATGCGGCCTCCCTGGAGGACATGCAGCGAATCGCCCCTCCCGGCAGCGAGGAGAACGCTTACTTTCGCATGGTGGTGAGCTACTGGGAAATGGTGGCCGCGCTGGTGACCGCGGGGGTATTGAACCAGGATCTGTTCTTTCAGACCAACGGCGAACTGCTGTTCGTCTGGGAGCGGGTGCGCGAATTGGTTCCGGCCTTTCGGGCCATGTCGAAGAACCCCAACGCCTGGCGAAATCTGGAGGATGTCGGCAACGCTTTTATCAAAAGGATGGAAGCCAACGGTCCCGAAACTTACCCGGCGTTTCAAGCCATGGTCCGGGGGGCTGGGACTGGCCGGTAACAGTCCCGCTCCCGGACCGAGATCAGCGCTGGAACCGCATCACCGTTGAGACGCGCCGTATAATCACGGCACGGACTCAATTCGCATTCGACAAAGCTTCCGTTAAAGCTACCCGAATTTTCGTGCCCAGAGCCTTCGTGTCAGCCGATTCCGGGAGCGATTTGAGCACGTCTTGGGCGCGCTGGCACAAGATCATCCGCTTATCTCTGTTGTTCTCCTTGCGCCAATCATAAAGCCCGGCTTCTTCGTACAGCGTGTTGGCCATGGCCAGCATAAACGTGGCACGCGGCACTTTGCCCCCGCCGGATTTGAGAATTTCCTCGGCCTTGGGGGGGTCCTGGGGAGCGCCGACGGCGCGCACCGTGGCGAGCAGGATGCCCCGTTCGAGAGCGCGTTTCTCCGCGGCGTCGGCAGAAGCCGTCGGCAGGAGGCCACCCTTGGCGACCGAGACAAGCTCGAGCACCTGACCGGAAGTGCCCGGCGGAAGTGCGAACTCTATTGTCACGGGGTCCGTTTTGGTCTCGCTGAACTTGGCAAGGGTATCGGCAAAATGCAGTGTCAGACGGCCGGCCTGAGTCCGATACCTTGAAACCTGTCTGTAGAAATTGGCGGGAGCCTCTTTGTTGAGCTTCGCGCCGGCTTCATATTGGTCGGCCAGATCCATATAGCCGCTTGCCAGCCCGGAGGTCACCAGGAGGGACCATACAAAAGCGCGCGCGGTGTACTCACTGTCTTTGTCCACGATGCCATCCAGATGGTCAATCGTTTTCATATAGTCCCCGCCTGCGTAAGTTTCTTTGGCGGCGCTCCAATAGAAAGCGGGGGTCCCCTTCTCCGGCGGGGCGGGACCACAGGCGAACGCGAGGAGCAGGAAAAGCGCTGCAAAGACGGTCAGGCAGTGCCTAAATCTCACAGAGATCTTCGGCCTTCTCGATGCAATCCCAGACGTCATAGGAACTCCTTCTTCCACTCCAGGCTCTCAGTAGAGGGGAACAATCGTTCACCGGGCTGGCGGGGGCGGAATCGACGCCGTCCAGGAGTTTCTACCGGAGCAGGCAGTGAATACTACGGCGACAATCAATATTAGCGTTAGCCGGAATCTCCATTTTGGACTCCCGGCTCCTGTTTAGTATACACCCAGTCGGCATCCTTTGATCCTGTGAGTTGCATTTCTTCTTCCGGAGCCGTCTTGGCCCCAGAAGGGCGCAGCCGGCGTCCTGCCGGAAAAATCCAAAACCGGGAAATACGGGCCCCCCTAGCGGGACTTTGAAACCGCGACAGGCCTGCTTTTGCCCGGACCAGAGCTGGCAGATAAAAGGAGGCCAGCGGCGGGTAATGCACGACCGGTGGGCCTCGGGCAAGCTACCACCCGAGGCCGCCCCACTGAGCCGTAGTCGGTTGTGGAAAGCCCGCTTCCCGGATCTAAGGCGTCTGCTCGGTGGTGAGGCCGCCGCCGCCGGCGGTCTTGGCCTTCTGCTCGGCCTTGCGCTTCTTGGTGGCCAGTGCTTTCTGGACCCAATCGTCGGCGATCTTGGTCTGCTGCGCGTACTCTTCCTTGGTGTCGGTGAGGTCCGCGCGCTCGCGAATCAGAAGGTTCTCGTACGCCATGGCATCGTCGTAATCGGGATTGATCTGAAGCGCCTTATCCAACGCTTGCAGACCGGCGTCGATGGTCGGCCCGAACCGCGCCTTGAGATCGTCCCTGACCTTCTTGTCCTTGATCGGACCGGGATCTTCCTGCCGCATACCCAGATTCGCCCGGGCCGTCCCGTAGACCGGATACCACTTCGACCAGGCGATAAAACCGAGGCTGTAATAAGCGTCCGCATTGTTGGGGTCTGCGGCCGTCAGCTTCTCGTTCCACTGCTGGGCATCGTCCCACTTCTTTTGGTTCAGGTACAGCGAAGCCACCGAGGCGATAGCCACGACGTTCTTCGGGTCGTTTTCCAGCACCTTCATGAACTGGTCGTACGCGGCCGTGGCCATCTGCGTATTCTCGGGAGAATCGGCGCCCGGGATGTACTGCTGCATGTAGGCCGTCGCCAGGTACAGCCGCGCCGTGGGGAAATTCGGATCCAACTCGACGGCGGTCTTGAAGTGCTCCACGGCTTCCGGATATTGGGCGTTCTTGAAAGCTACCACGCCCTGGTTGAGCTGATCGCGCGACTTCAACTGGTTGCAACTCACGCTCAGGACCGCTAACGCGGCCACGCCCAGAATCAACATCATTTTGCGCATTTTATTGTCCGGCCTCCACCTTCGCGGTCATCAAACCGACCTTATCGATACCAGCGCCGTGCGCGATATCAATGGCCGTGGCCACCCAACTGAAGTCGAGATCGGGATCGCCCTTCACGAAAACCACGCGCTCGGCTCGGGTCTTGAAGATCTCTTCCAGACGGGCCCCCAGATGGTTTTCGTCGGTCGGCTCGGCGTTGATCATCATGGCGTGATGGGCATCAATCGAAATCACCACCGTTCGCGTATCCGAGAGCGTCTCCTTCTGACCGGGCGGTGGCGGCTGAGGCACGAGCGCCTCCAGCCCCTTCGGCGTCAGCGGCGTGATCACCATAAAGATGATGATCAGCACCAGCAACACGTCGATCATGGGCGTCATGTTGATATCGGATTTCGGACCACCGGAGGGTCCGCCGACTGCCATTGACATACGATTGCTCCTTTGTAAGTCCTTCTCTTACTGCCCGGACCCCGCGGCCGCTCCGCTAGGTTTGCCCTTTTCCTGTACCTGCTCGGTCAGCAGACCCAATTGGTCCACACCCGCCGCGCGCAGGTTGTCCACCACGTCCACCACCTTCTCATAGCGCGCCCGCGAATCGGCCTTCACGAAAACCGTCTTGTCCAGCCGGTTCAGCAGCATGTCCTTCACCTTGGGAGGCAAGTCCGCTGGAACCATCTGGGTGGTGTTCAGGTAGGTCTTCCCATCGCGCGTCACGGCCACCACGATCGCGTCGCTCTTGTCGGCCGCTTGCATGGGAATGGGGTTCTTGGTCTTCACCAGGTCCACGCTGACGCCCTTGGACAACATGGGCGTGATGACCATGAAAATGATGAGCATCACGAGCATCACGTCGACCATGGGGGTCACGTTGATGTCGGCCACCGGCGGCGGGGCCGTGTGCTTCATGATAACTGATGCAGATTCTTCTTTCGCCATCGTCTCTCTCCCTGGAATTCGGCAGGAGGCGGGGAGCTCCGGCATCGGAGCTCCCCTGAAATCAACTCGCCGGACTCCTAGTTACGGACCGCGCGGCCCGACCACAGCCGCCCGCGGCCCTTTTCCCAACTACGTGCTACTTGCGTGCGCCGGCGCCACGCTGCGAACGTTTCAGGAAGTAGTCGATCAGTTCCGAGCTGGAGTTCCCCATTTCCACGTCGAAAGCTTCAACCTTCCCCGTGAAATAGTTGTACGCCCAGACCGCCGGAATGGCCACGAACAACCCGAAAGCGGTGGTCACCAGGGCTTCCGAAATACCGCCGGCCACCGCGCCCAATCCAGTCGACTTCTCGGTGGAAATTCCCGTAAACGCGTTGATGATGCCGACCACCGTTCCGAACAGACCCACGAAGGGGGCAGTGGAACCGATGGTCGCAAGAGCGCTGATGCCGCGCTTCAGCTCGGCGTGCACGATGGCCTCGGAGCGCTCCAAAGCGCGCTTGGAAGCCTCAATCTCCTCACCGGGGATCTCCGAGCTGATCTGGTGGGCCTGGAATTCCTGAAGGCCCGCCACCACGACTTTAGCCAGATGGCTCTTCTTGAAGCGGTCGCCAATCTTCACCGCCTCATCGAGTTTGCCTTCGCGGAGCGCGCCGGCCACGGCCGGAGCAAACAGCCGCGACTGCTTGCGCGCCGCGTTGAACGCCATGTACCGGTCGATCATGATGCCGATGGAGTACGCCGACATCAGGAACAGAAGGAACACGACGCACTTGGCCAACGTCCCCATCTGATTCCACAGGGAACGCACATCCCAGCCTACGGCCCCCTGTAGCAAAAAAAGCGACCAAACTTGCAATTGCAAAAACATTGTTTTTTCTCTCTCCTGCGAGTTGAATTCGACTTCTGTCCGGCCCGCACCGGGGCCGGTTACTGACTCAACGTGAAGTTCACGTCGATCTGAGTTACAACTTCCACCGGCTCTCCGTTCAAGAGGGTCGGTTGGTACACCCACTGTTTCACCGCTTCCAGAGCGGACGGGATCAGCAACGGGTGGCCGCTGACGACCTCGAGGTGCTGAATGGTGCCGTCCCTGGAGATAATGGCGCTCAGCCTCACCACGCCCTGAATGCGCGCCTGCTTGGCCAGCGGCGGATACACCGGACGCGGCTGGCGAACCAGCTTGGCCTGCTGCACGTTACCGCCAACCCGGATGCGTTGCGGAACCACTTCCTTCTTGGGAGGCGGAGGCGGAGGCAGAACCGCCGTCGGTACCGCACCGATGATACCGCCGAGAACGCCGCCGGTTATACCACCGGCCACGCCGCCCGCTACACCGCCCACCACGCCGCCCGCGCCCGAGGAAGGTGGCGGAAGCTCGTCTTCTCTAATCTCCGCGATCTGTTTCGGGATGCTCTTGGGCGCCATCAGCCGGCCGGCGTCGAACTGGCGCGGGATGACCTTCACCTTTACCACGGGAGCGACCGCGGGCGGCGGAGGCGGCGGAGGCGGAGGCGGAGGCGCTACCAGGAAACTGGTCAACTGAGTCCTGGGAAGCACGTTGAAATAGATCAACGGAACGATCGCCGCGATCCCAAGCAGGATGAGCTCCACCACGAACGAAAGCAGCACCGTCCAGCTCTTGTTCGTTCTTCCCACGCTTTCTACAAACGTCTGCTCAAACATACAAGCTTCCTTTCCCTGGCCACCGCCGCGGCTGCGCGCTCCCGGGATCCCCCAGGGTCCGCCGCGACGGTCCCTAGCTACTTAACCGCCCTTGCAGGGCGCTTCCGAATCGCTTCCGGTCGCGGCGCCGCCACCAGCGGAGGATCCGGCCTTCGCTTGCGCCGATCGGTGTAATTATGCCAGAACAACACGATCGGACTGGCGACGAAAACCGAAGAATATGTGCCTACAATAATACCGCAAACCAGCGCGAACGAGAATCCGTGCAGCACCGGACCACCCCAGATGAACAGCGCGATGACCGTCAGGAAGGTCAGGCCCGAGGTCATGATGGTACGGCTGAGCGTCTGGTTGACCGCCCGGTTCATCACCTTTTCCAGCGGTTCCCGCCGGGAGATCTTCAGGTTCTCGCGGATGCGGTCGAAAATGACGATCGTATCGTTCATCGAATAGCCCACCAGAGTCAACAGGGCCGCGATGACCGTCATAGAGATCTCTTTATTGAAAATGGAGAACAGCCCGATGGTGATGAGGGTGTCGTGGAAGCACGCGATCACGGCCCCCAGGCCGTAGATCCACTCGAACCGGAACCAGATGTACGCCAGCATTCCGGCGAGCGCATATAGCGTGGCCAGCACCGCCTTGTTCCGCAACTCCGCGCCCACTTTCGGTCCCACCATCTCCACTTTCAAAATGTGAAACGGCGCCAGGTAACACTCCTGCTGAAGAGTGTTCATAATACCAGCATTTACACCCGAAACGGAGGTCAACTGAGAAAAATTTGTAACCAAACCGGAACGCGGCGGGGTATCGCGGAAATTGAGCATGTCCTGGGCCAGTTTCTGCAACTGCACCTCGCTCATGGCGACGCCCGCGCGCGCCAGGGGATCGCGCAGACGTTCGGCCAGCGCCTGCTGGCTGGTGTTATGTCCTGGCGGTTGACGTTCAACTGGCCTTCTTCCTGCGCTTCGGTTCCGATCTCGACTTCGTTTTCCGCGCCGCTGCCGGTGAAATTCTGTACGCTCACCTCGCCCTTGATCTTCTGCGAGTGGGCCATGGCCGCGCGGATCTGGTCCAGCGGAGGCGCATAGGCGAACTTGACCGTCATCAAGACGCCCTCTTTGAAATCGATGCCGTACTTGAGCCCGTGCTTCACGCCGATACTCGTAAACCCCGCCGCCGTCAGCACCAGCGAAGCGATGATGAAGGGCCACTTCTTGCCCAGAAAGTCGAAGTCGGTGTTCTTAAATAATTGCATCGACCCATGCCGTGCTGGTGCGCTTCATAAACTTTGACACCAGCCCTTTACCGTTTGTTCCCACCGTCGGTAGTAATTCCGTAAGCCATTGCCGCTCAAATACTTAATTCCTCCATCCGCCGATGTCCGGACAACTCATAGTTGAAAATCGTGCGGGAAACGAAAACCGCCGTAAACACGTTGGCCATCAGCCCTATGACCAGCGTCACGGCAAATCCGCGCACCGGCCCTTCCCCGAACAGGAACAGGAAGGCGCACGAAACAATAGTCGTCACGTGGGTGTCGACAATGGTCCACCAGGCTTTGTTGAAACCCGTATCCACGGCCGCGATGACTGCCTTGCCCGACCGCAACTCCTCGCGGATACGCTCGAAAATCAGCACGTTGGAATCCACCGCCATGCCGATAGTGAGAATCACTCCGGCGATTCCCGGCAGCGTCAGCACCGCGTGGAAATAGGACAGTGCCGCCATCAGCAGAACCGTATTCAGCGCCAGTGCCAAAACCGCATTCACGCCGCTACGCTTATAGTAAACGAGCATGACAACGATCACGGCCAGCAGCCCGGCAATGCCGGCCACCAGACCCTCGTGGATGGAATCGGCGCCGAGGGAAGGCCCGATGGAGCGCTCCTCGAGGTACTGAACGCCCGCCGGCAGCGAACCCGACCGGAGGTAGCGCGACAGATCCACGGCCTCATCTTCGTTGCTCAGCCCTTCAATTCGGCCGGCATCTTCGATTCTGTTTTCGATTACGGCCACGTTCACAATATTGTTGTCCAATAGCACGGCCAGCTTGTTGCCGATATTGGCTTCCGTGAAACGGCCGAAGCGCTTACCGCCATCCGGCGAGAGGGTGAAGTTGGTTTCCCACTTTTGGAGGTCGCCCTGGCTCGGCCGCGCATTGCGCATTTCACGGCCGGTGATGACCGGGGTCTTACCCACCAGGTACCACTGCTCGCCTTCCTGGGCGCCGCGCGGCTTGGCCTTGGCCAGCTTGGTATTCAGCGGCAGCACGCCGCCCTTCTGAGCGAGGGCCGCTTCGCGGCTGGCGAAAGGACCGTCCTCGACTTTGGTAAGTTCCAGGACGGCCGCGGTCCCAATCAATTCCTTCACGCGCGCCGGATCGTCCACGCCCGGCAACTGCACCAGTACCTGGTACTGATCGCCCGCCCGCCCGTATTGCTGCACCGACGGCTCCGTCAGCCCGAGCTGGTTGATGCGGTTGCTGATGGTCTGGATGGTCCGTTCCACCGTGTCGCGCTTGAGCGCCACTAGTTCGGAGGGCTTGAGCCGCATGGAATAGTCGGTGGAATTCTGCACCGTCAGCACATAGGTGGCATAGCGGTCGTTGATCAGGTCGCGGAAGGCACTCGTCTGGGTGGCCGGCACGCCCTTGATGTAGATCTCGACGTTGTCGGCATCCTCAACCCGCTGGGGATCGTTGCGGTCCATGCTGTCCCACTTGATGCTCTGCTTGCGGAGATCCTCCTTGAGCCGCTCCATGGTCTGGTCGGCATCCGCCTTGGTGGCGTCCTGCACCTGGACTTGGAGCACCAGGTGGCTGCCGCCCTTGAGGTCCAGGCCAAGCTGGATGTTGTTCTTGACGTTCTGCACCAGCTCGGCCGGCGACTTGGGGAAACCGATAATGCCGAACACGCAAATCAGAATCGTGGCCACAATCACCACGGTTCGCGCCCTTAGATTCGTTAGCATGGGAGTTTGACGCCTGTTTCTAGAAATTGCCGCTACTTCTTACCTTCCCCTGAAATCATGCTCGAGACCGAGCTTCGCGCCACCTGAATCTTCACGTTGTCCGGTTTCACGCGCAACACCAGAGTATCATCCTCGATGGCGACGATGGTCCCGATGATGCCGCCGCTGGTCGCGACCGTGTTGCCGTTTTGCAGGCCGGCCAGCATCTTCTGGGTCTGTTTGCGCTGGCGCTGCATGGGCATGAACAGTAGAAAATAGAAAATCGCAAAGATCAGAAGGATGGGCAGGAATCCCAGCATGGAACTGGACGGCGTCGACTGCAAGTACAGGTTTAGAACCACGTTTTAACCAACTGAATGAGGATCACCCGGCATCCAGAGATGCCGAGCGCGCACACCTCAAGTACTCTGGAAACGACAACGATATTATAGCGTGCCTGATCTCACGCATGATGTCAAGATACCGGCGAATGTTATGGCGTGTCGCCAGCGCCGCAAACAGGATCTCCCCCGAAAGAAACAGATGGCGAAGGTACGCTCGGGAGTATCGGGTACAAGTATAGCAATTGCAGCGCTCGTCGAGGGGCCGCTCATCGTCTTTGTAGCGCGCGTGCTTGATGATCACCCGGCCGTCGGAGGTGAACAGGCAGCCGTTGCGCGCATTCCGCGATGGCAGCACGCAGTCCATCATATCCACGCCGCGGGCCACATACTCGGGGAGTTCGGCGGGCATTCCCACGCCCATGGCGTAGCGCGGCCGCGAGCGCGGCAGAATGTCTTCGGTGGCCTCGACCATCTCCAGGCTGAGCGGGCGCGGTTCGCCCACCGAGAGGCCGCCGATGGCGTAGCCGTCGCTCTCCAGATCGGCCAGCGCGGTGGCGCATTCGCGCCGCAGGTCCGGGAACATGGACCCCTGCACGATGGGGTAGAGCGCGTGCCGCGCGGGGCTTTCCGCCATGCGCCGCCGGTAATGCCCGTCCGCCTGCCGCGCCCACCGGACCGTGCGATGCATGCTCTCTCGCGCATACTCGTGGCTGACCGGGTACTCCGGGCATTCATCGAGCGCCATCAGGATGTCGCTGCCGAAGGCAAGCTGCACATCGACGGTGGATTCCGGCGTGAACGTGTGGAGATCGCCATTGAGATGCGACCGGAACACCACGCCGTCGCCGGTGATTTTGCGCATCCCGCTCAGGCTGAAGACCTGGTAGCCGCCCGAATCCGTGAGGAGGGCGTTGGGCCACGACATGAAGCGGTGCAGCCCGCCCATCTGGCGGATAATCTCATGCCCCGGGCGCAAATAAAGATGATAGGTGTTGGCCAGCAGGATCTTCACGCCGAGATCGTCGGCCAGGTCGCGCTGGCTGAGGCCTTTGACGGTGGCCTGCGTGCCCACCGGCATGAAGACCGGGGTCTCGATGGTTCCGTGCGGCGTGTGCAGCAGGCCGGCGCGCGCCCGCGTGTGGGGGCACTCGGCAACCACTTCGAAGGAGATCTGGGGCAAGTAAAATTGTAACGGAAGCTATCAGCTATCAGTTTTCAGCGGTGGGCTTTCAACGTTTGAAGGAGACCGGAGAGCATGCGTTTCAGTTCGGTGGCGCGGCCGGCCAGGGCCTCGTGATCCTTGGGCTTGATCAGTTTCAGATCCTTCGCCAGCAACAGGTGATACTCTAGCTCGCTTGCCGATCCCATCGCAATGGAGCAGAAGCGAGCAAGTTCGGCGTCCCCGTTTCGCCCGCATCCCTCGGCCAGGTTGGCCGGGATCGAC
This sequence comes from Bryobacteraceae bacterium, assembly GCA_049515735.1. Lineage (GTDB taxonomy): Bacteria > Acidobacteriota > Terriglobia > Bryobacterales > Bryobacteraceae > Fen-178. The sequence goes on along the minus strand of JBEKTU010000012.1, from coordinate 128,983 downwards.
GCACACGAGCGCCGGAGTTGGCTGGTCAGCCCATACAACTCCTCGCGCGGAAAGCCGGCCGTCGTCCGGTAGACCGCTAACGTCAACTCATGGGCCTTCTGCCAGACCGTCAGATCGCGGAAGTCTTTCAAGACGTGGCCCCTTCGATTTGGTACACCACTGTCCCGATCGCAACGTCAGGTTCCGTAGCTGAAAGCTGAAAGCTGACCGCTGACGGATCTCAAAACACCTTGATCCGCATGAATTTTCGCGGATTCTGGCGGAAGTCCCGCAACGTGTTCTGGAATTCGCGGGCCAGGCCGTTGAGGTTGTCGTATGCCTGCGAAGTCGTCATCGCCGGGCCGCGGTTGAACGCATCCACGCTCTCGATCAGCGACAGCACACGGCGGTTCCAATCGGCGTACAGACTGTCGGACTGCACGAACTCCGCCGCGCGAAGATCCGCGATCGAACGCCGCAGGTCCTCCAGATCGCTCCGCAGTTTCTCGTACTGCGCGCTGTCGCGGAGAAGCTGGCCCGCGCTGCCCTGCCCCGATTGGAGGCGCGCCAGGCTGCGATCCAGCTCGATCAGCGGCTGGCTGATCTGCTGGTAGAGCCGGTCGGTATAAAGCTCGCGGCCCACATCGCTGGTGGCGCCGGCCGCCGCCCGTACGCCGCTCTCGATCTGCGAGAAGCGCTTACGCAGATCGTTGTACATCTGCTCGCCCATGACGAACTGTCCCAAATCGCTGCGGCCCTGCGCGATATCGTCCAGCAGCGCGCTGACGAGCTTCAGTTGTTGTTCAAATTGGCTGAGATCGAGGGTCTTCAGCAAGTCCGGCGATGCCTTGAAGCCAATTTCTCCGCCCGGGGGGACGTAGCGCCTGCTGGTTCCACTCGTGATGTCCACAAACTTGTCGCCAATCATGGTTTCGGATGCCAGTTGCGCCGTGGAATCGTCCGGGATGCGGGCCAGCCGGCCGCGTTCCACGGTCATCGTCACCTTTACGATGCGGTTGGGCTGGTTGGAGCCGGAGAGGGACACCGAGCGCACCTTGCCGACGCCGATGCCATCCACCCGGACCGGCGCTCCCGATCCCAGCCCCGTGGCATCGGGAATGTAAAGATACATGGTGGCCCTCTGGGTGAGCAGCGATCCACCGGTCAGCAGGTACGCGAGTATCGAGAGGATGACCACTGCGGCCCCTGAGACGGTGAATACGCGAAACTTGGCCCAGCGGACTTGGCGCGCGGATGGCATCCATTCGGATTGTACAGCCCTTCGCCAGGTCCGCGCATGATGCTATGCTGAATCGAGGAACCTTTATGATTGAGGACTTGCTCCAACCGCGGCATCTGCTGGTTATCCTTGCAGTCGTCGTGCTGTTGTTCGGAGGGAAGAAGATCCCGGAATTCGCCAAGGGGCTTGGAGAGGGCATACGCAACTTCAAGACGGCGTTGAAAAGCGACACTGAAAAAGACGTCGAAAAGACCTGACCGCCTTGAAGATCCGATCCCGGAAGTTCGAAGGCCGTTGCTCCCGGCACAAGCGATATAATCCCGCCGTCGACGGGCAAGGCGGCATCCGGGGCGGTTGCCCGCGGTGCCAACTGCTTTTCGATATCTGGCAAGCCTCCCTCAAGCTGAATCAGTTGATCCGCAGGTTCGACCCCAACCTCGATGACCTGCAGCCGCTGGCCGCGCCCAAGCCGCCCGCGCACGATCCGCGCCAGTTGAGCCTGATTGTGGAGTGAGAGGTTACATAACCAGCGCGCGCACCACGATCCAGGACTTCTCCAGAACCGAGAGCCGCACGCGGCGCGAGAATACGTCGTAACCGCTGCTCTCGATCCGCTCGAGCAGCCGCGAGTAGATGGAAACCAGCGCCCACAGCGACCGCCGGCTGCGCGGGTGAATCAGGTCCAGTAGCGGCCGCGATTCCTCGTAATAGGCGCGGGCCCGCGCGGTTTCGTGCCGCATCAGTCCCAGAAACGCAGCGTTGCGCTTCCCCGCTAGCAAGTCCGCTTCGCTGACCCCAAAGCGCCGCAGATCTTCGGCGGGCAAATAAATGCGGCCGCGGTCCGCGTCTTCGCGGATGTCCCGCAGAATGTTCGTCAGTTGGAAGGCAATGCCGCACTTTTCGGCCAGAGGCAGGGCGGTGGGCGTGTCGAAGCCGAAGATGTGGATGGTGGTCAGCCCCACCACCGAGGCTACTTGATAGCAATAGCGGCGGAGCTGGTCGAAGGTCTCGAAGCGCCGCGGCTCCAGGTCTGAAGCCACGCCCTCGATCATGGCGCGGAAATAGTCGTGCGGGATGCCGAAGCGGCGAACCGTGTGATAGAAAGCCGGCCAAACGGGATGGCCGCTGAAACGGCCTTCGAGGGCGTCCTCGAGCTCCGCCCGCCAGCGCTCGATGGCGGCGCGCGTGGCGCCCGGCTCGTCGCTCAGATCGTCGCAATAGCGCATGAAGGCATAGATGGCGCACATGGCTTTGCGCTGCTGCGCCGTCAGCAGCAGGAACGAGTAGTAGAAGTTCTTGGCGCGGGTTCTGGCCACATGCTGGCAGTATTCGTAGGATTGCTCGACGGCGTTCATCGGGCCGCCCGCGAGAAAGCCATGCGCGCCAGCGAGCCCAGCAGCAGCCGCGCGCGCTCGGTCTTCGAAATGGCGGGCCGCGCGGCCAGCACGTCGTACTCCCGCTGCTCGATTTTTTCCAGCACGCGCAGGCCCCCGCGGCTGAATAAATCCAGATCCAGCGCCAGCCGCCGGTCCACCATTCCGGAGAGCGGCAGCCCCTCCAAAAACAGCGCGCGCGCCTTTGCCACGATTTCCCGCATCACTTCGCGAAACGCCGGCGTGAACCGCCGCGCGCACAGCTCTCGCACCGTGTAGCCGTGCCGCTCGATGACCTCGAGCGGAATGTAGACGCGGTCCTTGAGCAGATCCACGGTCACGTCCTGCCAGAAGTTGGCGAGTTGCAGGGCCGTGCAGGTGGCGTCCGAGAGCCGCTGCCGCGCGGCGTCGGAGTAGCCGCAGAGGTGCAGCACCAGGCGGCCCACCGGGTTGGCGGAATAGCGGCAATAACCGAACAGCTCTTCCCAATCGCGGTATCGGGAGACCGTCTGGTCCTGGACGAACGCCTGGATGAGGTCGGCGAAAGGCTGGCGCGGAATGGCGTGCTTCCGCACGGTCCCCAGGAGCGCCACGAATACCGGATGCGTGGCGCGGCCCGCGTACATGGCGTCGAGTTCGGCGCGCCACCATTCCAGCAGCTTGAGGCTTTCGGCGCGGTCGCCCATCTCGTCGCCCAGGTCGTCGGCCCAGCGGCAATAGGCGTATACATTGTAGAAATCCTGGCGCAGCCGCCGGGGGAGCAGAAAGCTCACCACGTGAAAATTCTCGTAGTGACGCCGGGCCAGCCAGCGGGTATAAGCGGCGGCTTCTTCGGCCGAGTACGGAGTGCGAAGGGCCTCCGGCGACCTTACGAAGTCGGCCGGAAGCAGAAACACGCGTGTGTCCACGCCCGGCACCTACGGAAGAATCGCCGTCTTCAGGTGGCCATCGTGGCTCATCAGGTGGCGCATCACTTCCAGGAGGTTGGTCAGCGGTTCTTCGCGATTGACGAAGAAGGAGGCCGTGATGTGCCCCGCGCGAATCAGGTCGAGCGCCTTCTGGATGTACGCCGGAGTATGGTGGAAGCTGGCCTTGCAGGTGATTTCGGAGTAGTGCAGCAGCGCCGTATCGAGACTGACCTTGCTGTCGTTGGGGCAGCCGCCGAAGAAATTCACCGTGCCGCCGCGCCGCACCATGTCCACCGCCCACTGCCAGGTCTGGGGCTTGCCCACGGCTTCGATGGCGATGTCCACCCCGCGGCCGTGGGTCAGATCGCGGATGGCGCTCAGGGGGTTGGTGTCGCCTTCCACGGCGATCAATTCATCGACGCCCAGCGCGGCCGCTCGTTCCAGTTGGGACCTGCGCCGCCCCAGCGCGATCACGCGGCAGCCGTACAGCTTGGCCAGCTTGGCGAACATCAAGCCTATCGAGCCCAACCCGATGATGGCGATGGTGTCGCCTTCCCGCGGAACGGTCTCTTCGAACCCGCGAACCACGCAGGCCAGCGGCTCCACCAGCGCCGCGTCGCTATATCCCACGTGCCTGGGAATGAGATAGGTATTGCTTTCGACGATGCGCGCCGGAATCCGGATGTATTCCGCGTAGGCGCCGTTGTTGAACAACAGGTCTTCGCAGAGATTCTGCAACCCGCGCTGGCAGAAGAAACACTTGTCGCAGGGCGCCGAGTTGGCCGCCACCACGCGCTGCCCGATGGAGAACTTCGTGACATCCTCGCCCACCGCGATTACATCGCCGGCCAGCTCGTGCCCGAACACGGCCGGGGGCACGATCATCCGTGCGTGATATCCGCGACTAAAGACCTTTACATCGGTGCCGCAGGTCAACGCCACTTTCACTCGTACGAGAATGTCTCCGCGATTAATTGTGGGAACAGCTACCGGCTCCACCAGCAAATGTTCCTTGCCGTAAAGCACAGCAGCCATCATGTGGCTATTCACTATGACCACCTCTGTGGCTGAACGATTATTTTCAATGAATTAGGTCCTGGATGCAATGCCAAATCGATTCCTGAACGAATTTTAACCAACGGCAGACGGTGAGAAATCAGATCCTCCACCGGAATTTCGCCTCCAAATACCAGATTCGCGGATTCCGCTTGCAGGTCCACTGATGCACTATAACACCCCAGGAGGCTGCGTTCACCTACGCAAATATCCGCCCCCGAGGTTTCGATGCGTTCCGTAGCCGAAGTTTGGGCAAAAAGCAGGATGCGCGAGCCGGGACGCGAGCAAGCCATGGCCTGGTCGACGATGCCGCGGGCGGACACCGCCACAATCACCAGGTCCGCGCCGCGTCCCCCGGTGAGACGCTTGACTTCCGAGGCGACATCGATTGTGTGGGGGTCCCAGGTGAATTCCGCGCCGCACCGCGCCGCCATCAGCAACCGCTCGCCGATGGTATCGGTGGCCGCGATGCGGGCGCCCCGGCGCTTCACCAGCATGGTAAACATCAGTCCAATAGGCCCCTGGCCCAGGATGGCCACGAAATCCTCCGGTTGCGGATCGCATTGCACTACGGCCTTCAGACACGTGTTCAGCGGCTCCACCAGAGTGGCGCGCTCGAAGGAAACCGGGTCGGGTATTCTCTCCACGCCGCGTTCCACAATCCAGTCCATTACCCGCACGTACTGCGCAAACCCTCCCCCTGCCGGCTCGAAACCCGCTGAGATGCCGACTTTCTTGTACACCGGGCACTGCGCGTAAATCTTGCGCCGGCAATAGAAGCATTCCAGGCACGGGATGTGATGAAATGCCACTACCCGGTCGCCCGGCCGGTATTTCACAACGCCCGCGCCCACCGCCGCCACAACGCCCGCCGTCTCATGCCCGAACACCCGCGGCGGCGCCAGCAGGTTGTGCTCGATCTTCTTGAGGTCGGTGTGACAAATGCCACAAGCCTCCACGCGTATCAAAATCTCGCCGGGCCCGATGGCGGGAGTAGGGATCTCCTCGACGCTGACCACGCTTTTCCCCCGATAGACGGCTGCGTGCATAAACTCGGGTACAGCGCTCGGGTCAGAAACGGCAGTCGGCAAAAAAATCCCCCACTACACGCGCGGCCCGGATTGAACGCTGGCGCAGCCGGCACAATTCCGGCAGCCGGGCCAAAGGACGGCGCAATGTTTCTCTTAGAATCCCCATTGTATCGAAGTGGCCGTCCGCGCGCAGGGCGGCATTGAAGTCATTCGCCATAGTTTCGCCCGCCAGATCGGTCACCACGCGGACGCAATAGAACGGCAACCCGAGAGCTTGGGCGCGCGCGGCCACTCCCGCGGCCTCCATTTCCACCACCATCGCTCCACCGGCGCGCAGACGACGCTTTTCCTCCACGGTTTGCGCTACCCGGTCAATCGAGCAAATCACTCCGCTGTGGTGAGCGGCCTCGCTCGAAACCGGCAGCGCCTCATAGCGGCGTTCCGCCGCCGCCACGCTGGTACCCACCACCACGTCCGCCACGCCCAGCCGAGGGTCGAGCGCGCCGCAAAACCCCGTGCTGATTACCGCATCGGGCTGAAATACCGCGCACGCGGCGTCCACCGCGGAGGCGGCTCGCCGGGCGCCGGCTCCATTGGCAACCAGCAGCACCTCATGGCCGCCCAGCCGGGCGGAGCGCGCCCAATCCACGGGCAACCGCGCCGGCCGCGCCCGTTCGGCGCGTGCCAGGATGCCGCGGAATTCCATGGGGGCGGATGCTATCAGCAGCAGCCTCATTGGGCGCCAGCAGCTCTCTGGAACCACTCCACCGCGCGGGCCAGCGCCGTCTCCGCCGGACCAGGCTTCCAACCCAGCTCGCGCCGCGCCTTCTCATGCGTGACCCACATCTTCTTCCTGGCCATGCGGACCCCGTTCAGGGGCACGCGCGGCGGCGTGCCGGTAAGGTCCGCCCATGCCGTGCTGCACACGCCCGCGCACCATGCCACCGCGTACGGCAGACGCACGGTGGGCGCCGGGCGGCCGGTAATCTTCGCCAGCTTCGCGAAAATCTCCGCCAGCGTCAGATTCTCGGACCCCAGAATGTACCGCTCTCCCGCCCGGCCGCGCTGGCAGGCCTGCAAGTGCCCCGCGGCGGTGTCGCGCACGTCCACCACGTTCAGCCCCGTGTCGATGAACGCCGGCATGCCGCCACTGAGAAAGTCGGCCACGATCTTGCCGGTGGGGGTGGGCTTGACGTCATGATCGCCAATCGGCGCAGTGGGGTTCACGATGACCACGGGAAGCCCGTCGCGCGCGAACTCCAGCGCCGCCTGCTCCGCCAGGAACTTCGAGCGCTTGTAGTCTCCCACCATGTCTTCGAGCGAGACGGGAGTGTCCTCGTCCCCGATGCCGCCATGCGGAATCCCGATGCACCCCACGGTGCTGGTATAGACCACGCGCTCGACGCCGGCGCTCTGGGCGGCAGCGAGCATATTGCGTGTGCCATCGACGTTCGACCGGTACAGCTCGCGGGGATGCCGGGCCCACAGCCGGTAGTCCGCGGCGACGTGAAAGACCAGCTCGCAACCGGCCACCGCGCGTTTGAGCGAGGCGTCGTCGCGCAGATCACCGGTGACGCATTCCACATCCAGCTCCTGGACGCGCCTACCCGCGCGCACCAGGGCGCGAACCGCGTAGCCGCGCTCCCCAAGCAGGCGGGCAACGTGCCATCCGAGGAACCCGGAAGCCCCCGTGACCAGAACGGGTTTCATGGCCCGAGCGCGGCCGCTAGCGCAATGTCCATGCCAGCATCTTCAAGTTGTCGGCTATTCCGGCGTTGATGCCCAACGCGGCGGAAGGCTCAAACCCGCAGTGCATCATACAATGCTCGCAGCGTGGATCGTTGCCGGGGCCATAGCTTTCCCAGGGCGTCTCGGTCATCAGCCCTTCGAAGGTTTTGTAGTGCCCGTCCGTGATGAGGTAGCAGGGGCCTTTCCAGCCCTTCACGTTGTAGGTCGGGTTGCCCCAAGCGGTGCAGGGCAGCTCGCGCTCGCCCTTCAGGAATTGCAGGTACATGGGCGTCTGCCGCACCGCGTACTTGGCGGCGATGCGATCGATGTCCTTGAACTTCTCGTGGATGTCATCGCGCGTCAGGAAGATTTCCCGGTCGTCCACGGCGGAGTAGCCATACCCCGGCGCAATCTGGTGGCCATCCACGTGGAACTGGCGCAGGTACTCGAACAGCTCTTCGATCTCGCGCATGTCCGTCTCTTTATAGACGGTGGTGTTGGTGCACACCTGGAAGCCCGCGGCCTTGGCGGCCTTGATGCCCTCGATGGCTTCCCGGAACACGCCTTCGCGCTCCACGCACAGATCGTGGGTCTTCTCCATGCCGTCCAGGTGCACGTTGAAGTAGAAGCGCCGGTCCGGCTGGAATTCGCGCAGGCGCCGCTTGATGAACATGCCGTTGGTGCAGAGATAGATGTGCCGGTTGCGCGCCAGGATGCCCGCCGCCAGATCGCCGATCTGCGGATACATCATGGGCTCGCCGCCGCAAATCGAGACCACCGGCGCGCCGCATTCGTCCACCGCCAGAAGGCACTCCTCGAGCGGCACCCGCTCGGCGATGCTGGATTCGTACTCGCGAATGCGCCCGCAGCCGGTGCACGTCAGGTTGCAGGCGTGCAGCGGCTCCAGCATGAGCACGATCGGAAAACGCTTGCCGATCATGGGATGCGGCTGGTGCTTCTCGCCGGTTTTGGGCGGCAGAATACGGAACGGATTGGACTGAGCACCTTCCGGCGCGGCGTTCTTCTGCCACTCCGGACGGGGCCGCATCTTGTTCCTGATAATGTATCCGGCCAGGCCGGCGGTCATCGAGATTGGAAACTTCATAAGCTATCCATTCGAGTTCGCCCGGGCCTTCACGAACGAAGACAACGCGAGCAGCGGGAAATAGTCTTTGTACAAGTGATAATTCAAGTAGAACACTTTCGGGAACCCCGTCCCGGTGGCCAGCTTCTCCTCCCAGGTTCCATCCGGGTGCTGGGTTCGCAACAGGGATTCGATGCCATGCTCGACGCTGGAGCTCGCGGCGTCGCCTCCGGCGATCAGGCCCAGGATGGCCCACGCGCTTTGCGAAGGCGTGCTCGGCCCGGGCGTGTAGACGCCGCGATCGTAGCTGGCGCAGCTTTCGCCCCAACCGCCGTCCGCGTTCTGGATGGAGCGCAGCCACTCGCCGGCGCGCAGGACGTGCGCTTCGCGGTCGCTCTCCCCCGACGCCGCCAGGCCGCGCAGCGCGAAACAAGTGCCATAGATGTACGCCACGCCCCAACGGCCGTACCAGCTTCCGTCGGCCTGCTGGTTTTTCACCAGCCACTCGACGCCGCGGCGCACCGCGCGGTGATCGTGGCCCATCCCGTGCGCCGCCAGCGCTTCCAGAGCGCGCCCGGTGATGTCCGGGCAGGTGGGGTCGAGCATGGCGTTGTGATCGGCGAAGGGAACGTTGTTCAGAAACTTCCAGTTGTTGTCGGCGTCGAAAGCCGCCCATCCGCCATCGCGCGATTGCATGGCCAGCAGCCAGTCGAGCGCCCGCTGGTGGCAGGCCTTCTGCGCCGCGGCGTCGGAGGCCGGCGCCCGGCTCAGGGCCAGCATCACCATGGCGCTGTCGTCGATATCCGGATAGTGCTCGTTGCGGTAAAAGAAGCCCCATCCGGAAGGCTCGGTGCGGGGCCGCTTTACGGACCAATCGCTCTTGCGCCGGACCTCGTTGGCCAGCAGCCAATCGGCCGCCCGGCCGACCGCCGCGCTGTTCGCGCCGCTGTGGGCCAGCGCGTAGGCGGCGATGGCGGTATCCCAAACCGGCGAGAAACACGGCTGGAAGAAGAACCGTTCGCCATCGTCCACCATGAGGTCGTCGAAGTGGCGCAACGCTTCCACCCGCAAGGGGTCGTCCTGGGCATAGCCCAGCGCGTCCAGCGCCATCACCGAATACATCATGGGCGGATAGATCGCGCCCAGCCCGTCGGAGCCGTGCATCCGCTCGACCATCCACTCCCTGGCTCTCTCGATGGCCTTCCGCCGGAGGCTCTTCGACCCGCTGCGCTCCCACCACTTCAGCAGCCGGTCCACGGTCAGGAAGACGTTGTGCCAGGTGAGCCACCGGGGGTCTTTGTGGAACGCGGGGCTCACGCCCGGAAGCCAGATCTCGTCCAGGGTGAAACCGGGCGGAACCGGACGGCGCGGGTTGGCGGCATGGACGATGGCCAGCGACACTACGATGGCGCGCGTCCACGCCGACATCTGGTACAGAAAATCGAACGGCAGCAGCACCACTTCCGGCGGAATACTGGGGCAGTACTGGCGCGGGTAAAGGTCGAACAGGCTGAGATTGACCTTGACGTAGCTGTTGGCCGCCTGAATGCCGCCCAGATCGAGGATGCGCCGGCGCAGCCGCTCCATGCGCGCGTCGCCCACCGGCACTCCCGCCAGCTTCAGCGCCACATAGGCCTTGACCGACGCGCTCACCTCCGAAGGCCCCTGGACATAGATGTTGAAGCCGCCGTCGGGGAGTTGCCGGTCGAGAATGGAGCGCACCGCTTTGTCGATCACCATCCGGTTTGCCGGCTCCCACCTGGCGCCTGTGGGCGGATGGAGCCACAACTGGAAGAGGATGTAATCGGATTCCAGCGTGGTGTCGGCTGTCAGCTCGGCGCACCAGTGCCCGTCGCGCGCCTGAAGGCCCGCCAAGTGCGCGGCGGCGCGGCGCATGGCCTGTGCGGAGGCGGATTTCAAGGTGCTCACGACTTGTACGGGAGCGCTCATCGGATCGGCACAGTCAGTTCGGCGGGCAGCGAGAACCGCACGTCTTCGTCCACCAGCTCGATCTCCTCCATTTGGCGGAAGCCATGTTCGCGCAGAAACTCGATCAGCGACCGGACCAGGTGCTCCGGCGCCGAAGCTCCCGCCGTCACCCCCACGTTCTTCACGCCATCCAGCCAGGCGGTGTCCACGTCGGAGCAATCGTTCACCAGGTGCGAGCACACTCCGAAATTGTCGCCCACCTCCACCAGCCGCTTGGAGTTCGAGCTATTTTCCGAACCGACCACCAGCAGCAGGTCGATGGCTTCGGAAATCGCCTTCACCGCCATCTGGCGGTTCTCGGTGGCGTAGCAGATGTCCTGCGCGGGCGGCCCTTGCAAGTGCGGATACCGCTCCTTCAGCCGGCTGATCAGGTCGCGCGTTTCGTCCAGGCTGAGGGTGGTCTGGGTAAGGTATCGCACGCGCGCGGGATCGGGGAGCTCCAGCCGGTCGACATCGTCCACGGTTTCCACCAGGTAGCTGCGGTCCGGCACTTCGCCCAGCGTGCCGATCACCTCATCGTGATCCTTGTGCCCGATGAGCACGATGCTGTAGCCGTCGCGCGCGAACCGCACCGCCTCCAGATGCACTTTCGTGACCAGCGGGCAGGTGGCGTCGATCACATCCAGCCGCCGCTCCCTGGCTTGTCTTCGCACCGACGGCGCCACGCCGTGCGCGCTGAAGATGGCCCTCGCCCCCACGGGCACTTCGTCCAGTTCCTCGACGAAGATGGCGCCGGCCTCCCGCAATTCATCCACAACGTGCTTGTTGTGCACGATTTCCTTGCGAACGTAGACCGGAGGCCCATACAGATCCAAAGCGATCTTCACCACGTCGATAGCCCTGACAACGCCGGCGCAGAAGCCCCGCGGCTTGAGCAGAAAGATCTTCTTGTCGGTGCCGTGATTGGGCGCGAAAAGCTTAAGAGGCATAAAGGCGGTTGGAGACGATTATACCAGGGAAGCCCCGTAATCCGTATCGGAAAAGCAGTGAATGGCCGGCACAGTGTGCCAAAATCAGGGTTTTCGATCAGTTCCGCGCAGCCGGTCCAACTCGTCCACGATTCTCTGCCGGACTGCATCTCGCAGCGCGGGAACTTGTTTTAGGTTCCAGCCGGCAACGGAGACGGCCTCCAGTATCCGAAGATGGATATCCTGGGTTTTTCCAAAGATCCACGAGTTTCGTGGCAGAGCCGCTCCGGAGCCTTCCACCACCAGCGGCAAGATGGGGACATGCTCACGAACAGCCAGGTGGAAAGGACCCTCGTTGAACGGCAGGACGCGCCCGTCGGGCGACCGGGTTCCTTCGGGGAAGAAAACCACCGAACATCGCTGGCGCAGGTACCGCGCACACTGCAACATGGCTTTGGCGCCCTCGCGCCGGGAGTTTCGGTCGATCGGCACGTCCCCGGCCCAGCGGAGCATCCAGTTCAATATAGGCAAGCGCCACACCTCCGCCTTGCCAAGCCATTTGGTATCCAGCTTGAGGTGTGAGAGCACGGGGATATCGGCGAAGGACTGATGATTGCTGACGATGACGTACACTTGGTTCGCGTCTATGTGTTCATGGCCGGACACGTGGATTCGCCAGGGGTTGACTCTTGCCATGGCGCGCCCCAGCTTGCGGAACCAGCGGCCCGTGCGCAGCCGGAGCGGGTGGCCGTCGAACAGCCTGACGGCGCCCAGCAGCGGGACCCAAAGCAGAACGAGAGTTGCAGTCGCAGCCCAAATCCAAGCGGATCGCAGGAAGCGGATCATGGGAGCTATTTGGTTGGCTCAACTGGCGACGGGATCAAAATGGCGGTAGCGGCGGAAGGTTCTTGCGGCTCGAGCGGGTTGGGTAAATGGCGCTCGGTGTAATAGCCGGGATGCACGCGCTCGACGATCTGCGCTACGGAGCGGTCCAGCACGCGGAAGTAGGGTTGGGGGTTGAGACCGATCCAAAAGGCCCACACCAATAACGGCGCGAAGACGGCGATTTCACGCCAGCTCAGGTCTTTCAGCGCCTGGTTCTTCTCCTTCACCTCGCCGAGCATGGTCCGCTGGAACAGCCACAGCAGGTAGGCCGCGCCCAGGGCTATGCCCACTACCGCCCAGAACGCCCAGTTGAGGGAAACCTGGTAGGCGCCGCCCAGGATGGTGATTTCACCGATGAACCCGTTCAACGGCGGCATGCCCATGGAACTGAGCGCCGCCAAGCCGAAGACCACGGTGAACACCGGCATCACTTTCAGCAGCCCGCCGTACTCGGAGATCTCGCGGGTGTGGCGGCGCTCGTAGACGATGCCCACGATCAAGAAGAGCATGCCGGTGGAGATGCCATGGTTGATCTGCTGAATGATGGAGCCGGAGATTCCGGCGGGGTTGAGGGCGAAAATCCCCAGCGTACAGAAGCCCAGGTGGCTCACCGAAGAGTAGGCTACCAGCTTTTTCCAATCCTTCTGCATGAGACAGGCCAGCGCGCCGTAGACAATCGCGATGATGGAAAGAACCGCCATCACGGTGACGATGGCGGGGTCCTTGGCGGCATCGGGCAGCAGCGGCACGGAGAATCGCAGGAAGCCATACGTCCCCATTTTCAGCAAAACGCTGGCCAGAATCACGGACCCGGCGGTGGGCGCCTCGACGTGCGCATCCGGCAGCCAGGTGTGGAACGGGAACATCGGCACCTTCACGGCGAAGCCCGCGAAGAAGGCCCAGAAGACCCACCATTGGACGCCGGCGGAGACCTGGGTGCGCATCAGGTCGGCAATATCGAAGCTGTACGCCTGGAACTGCGTGTAGTGCTGGAAGTACAGCGTAAGGATGCCCAGAAACATCAGGACCGAGCCGATGAGGGTGTAAATGATGAACTTGATGGCCGCATACACTTTCCGCGGGCCGCCCCAGATGGCGATGATGAAGTACATGGGCACCAGCACGAGTTCCCAGAAGACGAAGAACAGCAGGAAATCGAGGGCCATGAAAACGCCCAGCATGGCGGTTTGCAGCAGCAGGAAGGAGCAGTAGTACTCCTTAAGCCGTTCGTGGATGGCGTTCCAGCTCGAGAGAATGGAGAGGAAACCGAGCAGCGTGGTGAGCATCACGAGCAGCAATCCGAGCCCGTCGATGCCGATGTGATAGGTAGCGCCCAGGGTGGGAATCCAGGGGGCCCTCTCGACGAACTGAAAGTCCTTGGTGCGGTCGAAATTGAAGACCAGCGGGAGGGAAACCAGAAAGCCCACGAAAGAGGCCACGTTGGCCCACAACTTGATGGCGCGCGCATTCGACGAGGGAATGAACAGCAGCAGCAAGAGGCCGGCCAGGGGCGTAAACAGGACGATCGAGAGGATGTGGTCCATAAGCGGCTACAGAATAGTTCCTCATGTTAACACCACTGCGGACGATAAGAACCTCCGGGCAGACTATACGAGAGGCAGTCGACAGCGCGGCTTATAGTACTGATAGTACTATTTAACTAAGAATACTAGAACTGGCCGGGCGCGCCCAGCGTATACTGTTCGTGAAAGACGCGACGAACATTATGAAATCAAACCAGATAATCCATGTAGGGCTTTGCTCCGTAGCGCTTGCCACGCTGGCCACGGTCATCTCAATGAGCGGGCAACCCACGCCGGCCGCCAGGGCCGTCACCCTGGCACGCCGTCACGGTCCGATCAGGATTCATCAACGCCGCGAAAACCAGAGCTATGACAGCTACAACTGGAGCGGCTATGCAGTCACCGGTTCGAGCGGCGCGGTGACCGACGCCAAAGGCTCGTGGACTGTTCCGGCCGTTACCTGCGCGACAACTCCGACCGGGTACTCGGCATTCTGGGTCGGCCTCGACGGATTCACTTCGAACTCGGTCGAGCAGATCGGGACGGATTCCGACTGTGAGAGTTTGACCGGCAAGAGTGGGACGCCAACCTACTATGCGTGGTTTGAGTTTTATCCGAATCCCTCTTACGCGATCGAGTTTTCTCATGGCATTTCGCCCGGCGACTCGATGATCGCGGAGGTGAAATACGCCGGCCAGGCCACCGGCGCCGGACGTCGCGGATCGGGGGCGCAATTCACGGTCACGATCACGGACGTGACGAAGGGCGAGACGTACGCAATCACCTCGACGGCGCCATCCGCGAACGAATCCTCCGCTGAATGGATCACGGAAGCCCCTTGCTGCGGGAGAGCGGGGAGCATCTTGCCGCTGGCCGATTTCGGGTCGATCCCGTTCAATTCCGGCGCCGCCACGGTGGGGACCGCCAGCGGACCGATTGCATCGTTCGGCAGCAACATCCAAGAGATCACGATGGTGGACGAGGCCGCGCCACACAGCGTCAAAGCCCAGCCCTCGAGCACGTCGGGTGGGGCGTTCTCCGTGACCTGGCTCAACCCGGGACCGTAGCCGGCGGGCCGTATACAACCGAAGCGACCCCGGGGGGTGCCTCGCTCGCGTGCGTCTTTTCTGCCTCCTGCCACGTATACCCGAGTGCGGTTATGATTTACCAAGCTGCAATCTTCGGGGACGTGCCCGTGGCGGAACAGGACGAAATCGCTCGGCTGCGGCGCCGCGACTCCGCCGCCCTGGCGGGTGTCGTGGGCCGGTATCAGCATCGTCTCTACCGTTATTTGAGGCGGCTGGTGAAAGAACCGGCCGCCGCCGATGACCTGTTCCAGCAGACCTGGCTCAACGTGGTGCGCCAACTGGACCGCTACGATTCGCTCCGCAGCTTCGACACCTGGCTGTTCGCCATCGCCCACAACGCCGCCATGGACCTGCTGCGGCGCAGGACCGGCGAAAGCCTCGAAGAATCGGGGCACGAACTTGCCGCCGCGGAGCCGGACGCTCTCTCGGCCGCCATGGCTTCCGAGCGCACGGCCATCCTGGCCGCGGAAATGGCGGGGCTTTCCGCGCCGTACCGGGAAGTGCTCACGCTGCGGTTTGAAGAGGGCATGAAGCTGGAGGAAATCGCGGAAGTGACCCGCGCGCCGCTTTCCACCGTGAAGAGCCGCATGCAGCGCGCGCTCGAAATCTTGAGGGAGAAAATGACTGCGCGCTATCGCAAGGAAGACTTAATATGACCACGCATGAAACCATCCGCCAACTGCTGGCGCTGAGCGCGGCCGGCCTGCTGGATGCGGCCGACGAGCGCCGCGTGTGCGAGCACGTCCACGAGTGCGCCGAGTGCTCGATGGCGCTGGGGGAACTGGCCGCTGTCTCCGCCGATTTGTGCCGCCTGCCCGCGCCCATGGCGCCGGCGGACCTGCTGGCCCGCACCGAGGCGCGCGTAGCCGCGGAACTGGCGGCCCAAGCCGGCCTCCGCCATGGCGCAATCCTGGCGGTGGGCGCAGGCCTGTTTGCCTGGATGGCGGCTTTGACCACCTGGGGCCTCTACCGGTTTCTCGCCGGCAGCGCCGGCTGGGTGGCGTGGCTGTTGTTGACCACCGTTCCCGCGTACATGGCGGCCGGGACGGTGGCGGTGATGTTCGCTTCCCGCCGCCGTCTTGAAAGGAGCTCATTATGACACCGGTTTCTCAACGCGCTCGTGTGATTCCGATCACGGCCTGGGTGATTGCTTCCATCATTTTTGTGGTGATGTCTCTGCTGATGATCTGGATAATTTCCCAAAATAGCGACATACCCCTGGCAGTCCGGATCTTGCTGCCCGTCTTTCCGCCAGCCCTCTTGGCGACCTTGACGTTGTTGATTGGCTACGTCTACGGCGACGCCCGCCGCCGCGGCATGCGCTACGTGATGTGGACGCTGCTGGCGATCTTCATCCCCGACGGCATCGGGGTGATCCTCTATTTCATCCTCCGCGACCCGATGCCCGTCTACTGCTCGAAGTGCGGTTCATTGACGAAACAGGGTTACGCCTTCTGTCCCGTTTGCGGCGCCGGCATATTGCCGGCGTGCTCGCAATGCCACCGGGCCGGCCAACCCGGCTGGTCTCACTGCGCGTGGTGCGGGGCGAAACTGTAGGCTGCCCCTACAATGCCAGCCGCCGCGGGCGAGGCCTGTTTACTCTCCTTTTCAATCTCTCTTCCCGCCGCCGCATCTCCGGCGTGTCCTCAATGGCCAGCGCCCTGCGTGTCATTTCCAGCGCTGTCGCGTAGTCGCGCTCGCGGTGCTCGTGGTGTTTGGCGAGCTCTTCGAGCGCGCGCACGCGGTATGGGTTGCGCGACCCCGCCAGCTCCGTAACCGCGGCCAGCGCGGCGTCCTCGCGGCCCAGACGCTTCTCCGCCACACCGATGTCCCACAGCGTCTTGAACAGCAGGTCATCCGGCAGACCCATCTCCACCGCGCAGCGAAACAGGCGCAGCGCCTCTTCCTGGCGCCCTCCCTGGAGCAGCCAGCGCGCCAGGCCAATCAGGTCCGCGCCATGGCGCAGTGCCGCGTCCTCCGGCTGCCGGAAAGCGAATGGCACGATGGCCGTCAGACACGCCAGCGAAAGAATATCCAGGGCGTTGTGATGGAAGATGGGGACCAGCCGGAAGGCCTGCTTGGTGCGCAAATATTCGAAGTAGCAGTACGGGATCATCTCGCCCGGCAAATCGCCCTGGCGCTCCACCCCCAGGATCTGGTTTTCCAGGTCCACCAGGCGGCAGCTTTCCAGGCGCAGCTTCCACAAACGGCGCGCGCCGAACAGCAGGTCCAGGTGCTGCATGCGCTCGAATGGATGCCGCGGCCCCCGCGCCATGCGGTAGCGAGTCTCCAGCAGCGGCTGGTCGTATGCCTTGCCGTTATAGGTGATGAGAACGTCGAACTGCGCCAGGTGCTCCGAAAGACGCCATAGCAGCGACGCCTCTTCGCCGTAATCGCGCATGAAGAACTGGCGCAGGCGGAATCCTGCAGCGTCGATCGCGCCCACTCCCACCAGAAAAGCATAGGTGCCGGTGCCGCCCGCCAGGCCGGTGGTTTCGGTATCGAGGAACGCCCATTTCAACGGGTGCGCGCGCTCGACCGTCCCGGCCGAGAGCGGTCCCAGGAGATCTTCCGGCAGTTCCGCCAGATAGGCGATATCCACGCTGCCGTGGCGGCGATGGCGCTCCCAGACTTTCTCGGTCTCGAAGTGCTCACCATAGGGCGTAGTCACCACTTCGCCGCTCATTAGCTCTTCGATGAAGCAGCGGGTGGGCCGTTCGTCGCGCGGCGCTGACGCATACTTGCGGTCGATGCCCGCCACGCGGCGGCGAAGAGCGGCGAGTTGTTGCTGGATGTCCTCCACGCTTCGCTTTTTCTTTGCCCAATATACCGCACTTGCGGCTGGTATAGTCAAAATGTGATCAAAAGCGCAGTTGTTCCGGTCGCCGGGCAAGGGACGCGGCTGCTGCCGGCCACCAAGTCGCAGCCCAAGGAAATGCTCCCGGTGGCCCGCAAGCCCATCGTCCAGTACGTGGTCGAGGAGTTGGTGTCGAACGGCATCCAGCAAATCCTGTTCGTCACCGGCCGCGGAAAGGCCACCATCGAAAACCATTTCGACCACGATCCCGAGCTCGCCCGCACCCTCGCCGCGGCCAACAAACAGGACCTGCTCAAGGAACTGGACTTCGAAGCTCTGAAAGCCAATTTCTTTTACACCCGCCAGCGGCTCCAGAAAGGTCTCGGCGACGCCATCCTCTGCGCTGAGAACTTCGCCGGTGAAGAGCCTTTCCTGGTGGCCCTGGGCGATTCCATTCTGGGCCTGCACGCGGTGTCGCGCGCCGTAAGCCGCATGGCGGACGTCTTTCAATCCAAGCGCGCCAGTTGCGTGATCGCGGTCGAGGTAGTGCCGCGGCAAGAGACCTCGCATTATGGAATCGTGCAGCCGGAGGACGGCGTGCACGACGTTTTCCGCATCGTGAACCTGGTGGAAAAGCCCGCCCCGGAAGCGGCGCCCAGCGAACTGGCCATCGCCGGCCGCTATATCTTCTCGCCGGTGATTTTCGACATGATCCGCCAGGTCAAGCCCGACCAGCGGGGCGAGATTCAACTCACCGATGCCATCCAGTTGATGTGCGAGGAAGGGCGCCGCGTGATGGCGGTGAAGCTGTCGCCCGAAGAGAAGCGTTACGACATCGGCAACTTCCCCAGCTACTTTGAAAGTTTCGTGGAGTTCGCGCTGGCCGACCCGGTCTACGGCGCCGAGTTCCGCCGCGTGCTCGAGCGCCTGCTGGCGCGGTCCGCTGTAACGGTTTGAGCAAGACCCGGCTGTTTTTTCTGCTGCTGTTCGCGCTGCTGGTGGCGGCGCGGATGTGCCACGTCGAAATCCTCTGGGAAGGCGACACCCTGCCCCTGGCGGCGGCCCGGCAGATGCTCGGCGGCAAAACGATCTACCGCGACATCTGGTACGACAAGCCGCCCCTGGTGCCTGCTCTGTACCTGCTTTGGGGTGCGCGCGCGGGGTGGCTGCTGCGGCTGGCGGGAGCCGTTTATGCGCTGCTAGCCTGCTGGATCGCCTTTCGATTTGCGAGCGATTTGTGGTCCCAGCGCGAAGGGATCTGGGCCGCGGCCTTGCTGGGCTTCTTTCTCACCTTCGATTTCGCCTCCGCGGTGATTCCTCTGGCTTCCGATCTCCTCATGCTTGCGCCGCAC
Source organism: Bryobacteraceae bacterium (assembly GCA_049515735.1). GTDB lineage: Bacteria > Acidobacteriota > Terriglobia > Bryobacterales > Bryobacteraceae > Fen-178. The sequence goes on along the minus strand of JBEKTU010000012.1, from coordinate 110,042 downwards.
CTGGCAGCCGTCTGGCTGGCGTGGAAGCGGCGCCCGTTGTGGAGCGGCGCGTTCGCCGGCGTGGCGTTTCTGATCAGCCCCAAAGGACTGCTGGTGGCGGCGGTCTGCGCCCTCTGGAACCCGGCGGGGGCGCTCCTGATGGCGGCGGGCTTCGCGGCCGTCGGTGGCGCCGCGGCCGCCTGGTTGTGGAGCGCCGGCGCACTGGCGGCGTACTGGGAGGAGGTGTGGAAGTGGGGACGCCTGTACGCCGGCAGCACGTTCGTGGCGGACCCGCTGCGCAATGGCATCGTCCGGACGCTTGATTGGATGGGGTTTCATGCGGGCCTCCTCGCCTGTTTGGCCGGCCGCCCCGTGACGCGTCACGCGGGCTTACGGCATTGGATCGGCTGGATTGTGGTTTCGCTGGCCGGCGTGGCCGCGGGATTACGTTTCTTTCCGCGCTACTACTTTCAGCTTCTGCCGGTCATGGTGCTGATGGCCGCGCGCGGTTTCACACTCCTGGGACGCAAGCGCGCCCTGGCCGCGGCTCTATTGCTGCTCATCCCGCTGGCGCGATTCGGCCCGCCGTACCTGACGGCCCTGAGAGGCGCCGAGTGGCGCGACACCGCCATGGACCGCGACAGCCGCGCCGCCGCCGCGCTCACCCTCCAACTGGCCGAGCCCGGCGACACGCTCTTCGTTTGGGGATACCGCCCCGAGATCTACGTCTATACCCAGTTGCCGGCCGCCACCATGTTTCTCGATTCGCAGCCGCTGACGGGCGTTCCGGCCGACCGGCACCTCACCCAATCCGAGCCGGTGGAAACCGACGCGCCGCGCGAGCGCCGCTCCGAGTTGGCGCGTTCGCGACCCACATTCGTGGTGGATGGTCTAAGCGCCTACAACCCGCGCCTCGCCATCGCCAATTACCCCGAACTGCGCCAGTGGTTTGCGAATTACCGTGAGGTGGCGCGCACCAGCCGGACGGTGATCTACCGCCGGAAGGAACCCACTAAGCCATGAAGTTCGACCACAACTACGCGCGTGAGACGCTCGTCCGCCTCATTCGGACGAACTCCATCAATCCGATGCTGGCGCCGGGGGCGCCGGCGCTCATTCCGGCGTCGAATGGGTGGACCTGGAATCGGTGGTGAAGCTGGCGGAAATCCTGGTGGAAACCGCCGTGGTCTATTGTTGAGGAGGAACCGTGAATTCACCGACCAACGATCACCGCAGTTTTCTCAATCGCATGGCTGCCGGCGGCGCGGATTCCGCAGGTGAAAACGGCATGATGGCCGGGGCTCTTCGCACTGGCCGGGAGGCTACATGAAAAGCTGGGTTGTTCTTTTGGGGGTTTCCATGGCGATACACGCTGCCGTCAAAGTCGAAAAGGTGGAATACAAAGGCTGGCCGAACTGCTACCGCGTAAGCAACGGCGAGGTGGAGCTGGTGGTCACCTCCGACGTGGGCCCGCGAGTGATTCGCTTCGGGTTCGTGGGAGGCCAGAACCTTTTCAAGGAGTTCCCGGAACAGCTCGGCGGGAAGGGGGAGGAGCAGTTCCAGTTGCGCGGCGGGCACCGCGTCTGGAAGGCGCCCGAAGATCCGGTTGCCACGTGGGCCCCCGACAATGTTCCGGTCCAGATCGAGATCAGGCCGGACGGCCTGGTGGCGCGCGCGCCCGTCGAGCCTCTGACCAAGCTGCAGAAGGAAATCGCCGTCCGCATGGCGCCCTCCGGCACCGAGGTGGAGGTTTTGCATCGCATCACCAACCAATCGCTCTTCCCGCTCGAATTCGCGGCGTGGGCCATGTCGATGATGGCGCAGGGCGGCATGGCCATCACGGGATTTCCCCCGCGAGGAAGACACCCCATCAACCTCGAAGCCACCAACCCGCTGGTGATGTGGGCCTACACCGATCTTTCCGACAATCGCTGGAAATTCACGAAGAAGTACATGATGCTTCGTCAAGACCCCAAGATTGCGGACGCCCAGAAACTGGGTCTCTTCAACCCCCACACCTGGGTGGCCTACGTTTTAAATGGAGAAGCATTCGTCAAGCAGGCGCGCGCCGACGCCGGCAGTACATATCCCGACTTCGGTTGCTCCTTCGAAACCTTCACGAGCGATGAGTTTCTCGAAATCGAGACTCTCAGCCCGCTGACCAAGGTGCTTCCGACCCGCGCCGTGGAACATACCGAGCACTGGAGCCTGCACCGGAATGTGCGGCTAGCGAACCTCACTGACGAGGAACTGGACCGCGTCATTTTGCCGTTGCTTCAGGGCGCAGCGGCGGTGGGCCGATGAGAATCCTCGCGCTCACAGCCGGAGCGGCCCGAATGTACTGCGGCAGTTGCCTCCGCGACAACGCCCTGGCGGCGGAACTCAAGAGGCAGGGTCACCAGGTCATCCTGCTCCCGCTGTATACGCCCACGCGCACGGACGAGCCCAACGTCAGCGAACCCAAGGTGTTTCTGAACGGCATCAGCGTGTGCCTCTGCCAGGAGGCGGCATTCTTCCGCGGACCGCACCCGCTGCTGGACCGGTTGTGGGATGCGCCCTGGATGCTGAAGCTGGCGTCCCAGACCTCGATCCGGGTGAACCCGCATTCGCTGGGCGCGATGACGGTTTCCATGCTGCGCGGGGAGGCAGGCTATCAGCTCAAAGACATTCGTAAGTTGACCGCCTGGCTCCGCGGTGAAGAACCGCCGGATATCGTGATCTTGCCCAATTCTCTTCTGATCGGGTTGGCGCGGCCCATCCGCGAAGCGTTGAACCGGCCGGTCGCTTGCACGTTGCAGGGCGAAGAGCTCTTCCTCGGCCAGTTAAGCGAGCCGTATCGCACGCAGGCGCTGGAACTGATCCGCGCCAAGGTTGAGGATGTGGACGGCTTCGTGGCTGTCAGTGAGTTCTGCGCGGACTACTGGCAGCGCCAACTGGGAATTCCCGACCGCATGTTGCACGTGGTCCCTCTGGGGATCGACGCGGAGGGGTACGGCCCGCCCGCGCGTCTTCCCGGCGCGCCATTCAGGGTCGGCTTCTTTGCGCGGGTCGCGCCGGAGAAGGGACTGGAGCTTCTGGCCGAGAGCTATGTGCGGCTGCGGCGTCAGAGCGATTTCAGCGGCTCGGCGCTGGAGGTGGCCGGCTATCTGGCGCCGGAGCACCGAGGCTACCTGCGCGGCATAGAACGGCGGATGAAGGATGCCGGCCTGGCGCACGAATTCCACTATCGGGGCGAGCTTGACCGGGCACAGAAGATCGAGTTTTTACGGAGCCTCAACATCCTGAGCGTCCCCAGCACCTACGATGAGCCGAAGGGAATCTTCCTGCTGGAGGCGATGGCCAGCGGCGTGGCTGTGGTCCAGCCCCGGCGCGGGGCGTTTCGCGAGATCCTGGAGAGAACCGGGGGCGGAGTGATGGTGGAACCGGGCGATGCGGCGAGCCTGGCCGACGGCATCTACGGCCTATGGAAGAACCCCGAGCTGGCCGCGGAACTGGGGCGCCGGGGCGCCGAGGGAGTTCGCCGGTCTTTCAGCGCTTCGCACATGGCGGCGCGGGCGCTCGAAGCATACCAGGCCATCGCCACCACCGAGACCCATGCTTGAGATTTCGAACGTCACCAAGCAGTATCCGGCGCCGCGCGGGCCGCTCACCGTGCTCTCGGGGGTGTCGCTCGGGTTGAACCGCGGCGAGGCGGCGGCCATCATGGGGCCATCGGGCTCAGGCAAGAGCACGTTGCTCTACATCGCCGGAGCGCTGGAACCGCCCACTGCCGGCACGGTGACGCTGGACGGCGTCAATCCTTACACCGTTCCGGAAAAGGAACTGGCGGCGTTTCGCAACCACTCCATCGGTTTCGTCTTCCAGGACCACTGCCTGCTGCCGCAGTGCTCGGTTCTGGAAAACGTGCTGGTTCCGACGTTGGTGGCGAAAGATCGCGCCGGCTATCCGGCGCGCGCGCGGGAACTGCTTCGCCAAGTGGGGCTCGAAGACCGGCTGGATCACCGTCCCGCGGAGCTCTCGGGCGGCGAGAAGCAGCGCGTCGCACTGGCGCGGTCCCTCATCCTGCGGCCGAGCCTGCTGCTGTGCGACGAGCCGACCGGCAACCTGGATGAAGCCTCGGCGGAAATGGTGGCGGCCCTTCTGCTGGAACTGCACGCGCGGCAGGAGACCATCCTGATCGTGGTGACTCACAACCCCGCGCTGGCCACGCGATTTCCCAAGCGGTACGAGTTGCGTCATGCGAACCTACACCCTGCTGGCGCGTAATCTCGCGTGGTACTGGCGCACGAACGCAGCGGTGCTGCTGGGGGTGGCCACAGCCACGGGAGTGCTTGGCGGCGCGGCCCTGGTGGGCGAATCGGTGCGCGCCTCCTTGCGCGACCTGGTCCTGGAGCGGCTGGGCAACACCGATTCCGTCGTCACCCGCAACGGTTTCTTCCGCGAGGAACTGGCGGCGGCGTTCCAGCCCGCCGCGCCGGTCATCGCCATGGAGGGAGTGGTGGAGCACGAGGCCAGCGGCAAGCGGGCTGCGGGCGTGCAGGTGTACGGCGTGGACGAGCGCCAGGTCCTCCTCACCACCGCTCTCGCGCGAGAACTCGGCGCCAAGCCCGGGGACGAAATCCTGCTCCGCATTCCGAAGCCTTCGGCAATTCCACTCGAAACGCTGCATGGCCGGAAGGACGACGTCGGCAGGACCATCCGGCTCACCGTGGGGCAGACCGTAGACCCGCGCCACGAGTTCTCGCTGCGGGCGCAGCAAGGCGACGTCCGCGCCGTGTATGTGCCGCTGGCGCGCCTGCAGCGGGACCTGAATCAGCCGGGAAAAGTCAACACGATCCTGGTAGAGCGGGCTTCGAGAACGGCCTCGCTGGAGCGGCTCCTGAAGGAGCGCTACACTTTGGCCGACGTTGGGCTGCGGACGCGCACACTCGAAAAACCTGGCTGTCTTTCACTCGAAAGCGACAGCGCGCTGATCGGCGACGCAGTGGCCGAAGCGGCCTTCTCCGCCTCCCGATCGCTCGGTCTCCGCACCCAACCAGTTCTGACCTATCTGGCCAATGGCATCCGCATCCGCGATCGTGAAGTCCCCTATTCGGTAGTTACGGCGCTCGACTCCGGGCTGGCTCCCACCCGCGAGGATGGAATCACGCTGAATGAGTGGGCCACCCGGGAACTGGGAGCGAAAGCGGGCGATGCGGCCACGCTCGAGTATTACGTTTGGGGGTCCGATGCGCGCCTGCACACGGAAACCGCGCAATTCCGCGTAGAGCGGATCGTCCCGCTGGCCGGAGACGCCGCCGACCCGGACTTCGCTCCCGAGTATCCCGGCATCACGGAATCCAGAAGCCTGCGCGATTGGGACCCGCCGTTTCCACTCGATATGGCCCGCATACGGCCGGCCGACGAGCAGTACTGGAATCGATACCGCACCACTCCGAAAGCATTTGTTCGCCTGGCGCGGGGGCGCGCGCTGTGGGGGACGCGCTTCGGCAGCCTGACGTCGATCCGCATCTTCCCGCCGTCCCCGGCCTTTGGCGAGGCGCTGCGGACCGCGCTCGACCCCTCGCAGGCCGGTCTGATGGTGGTCCCCGTGAGAACCCAGAGCCTGGAGGCGGCGCGTGGCGCAACCGACTTCGGCGAATACTTCGTTTACTTCAGCTTCTTCCTGATGGTTTCGGCGCTGCTGCTCACGGGATTGTTCTTCAAGCTCGGAATCGAACAGCGGACGCGCGAAATCGGCGTGCTGCGCTCGCTCGGGTTTTCGGCATCGAAGATCCGGACCCTGTTCCTGCTCGAAGGCGCGGTGCTCGCGGTTGCCGGCGCAGTGGCGGGCGTCGGGGCGGCGCTGCTATACGGCGCGCTCGTCCTGCTGGGGCTACGCACCTGGTGGATCGACGCCGTGGGAACCCGGCTGCTCTCTTTGCACGCCTCCGCTCCGTCGCTGGCCATCGGGGCCGCTGCCGGCGTGATCACGGGCCTCGCTTCCGTGGCGTGGACCCTGCGTGGCTTCGAGCCAGTTACGCCGCGCGGTCTGATGGCGGGTGAGCTTGGCAGACGAAAGCGTCTGCCCCACTTTGCTTCTCTCGCGGGTGCAGTCGCCGTTCTTCTAGCCGCGGCATGTGCGGGCGCCGGGCAGACCGTTGGTTTCTTCGGCGCGGGCACGCTGCTGCTGGTCGCGGCTCTGCTGTTCCAGTCGGCCTGGCTTCACGCGCGCGGGCTTCGAACCATCGGCGGGCTGGTTGCGCTGGGCCTGCGCAGCGTCAGATACCGGCCCGGCCGCAGCGTCCTGTGCATCGCTCTCATTGCCTCGGCGACCTTTGTGATCGCATCGCTCGATGCTTTTCGGCGCGATGGTTCTTCCGCGGGCACCGGCGGGTTCCCGCTACTGGCGGATTCCGAACTGCCGCTGATTCACGATCCGAACACGGAATCCGGACGGGCGGCGCTGAATATTCCGCCGCTCGAAGGCGTGGAATTCATCCCATTCCGCGTGCATCCGGGGGATGATGCCAGTTGCCTGAATCTCTACCAACCGCTGAACCCGCGCATTCTGGCGCCGCCGCCGAGCTTCCTGCGCCGGATGCGGAATCCCTGGCTGCTGCTGGAAACGCGGCTTGCGGGCGGCGCCGTTCCGGCCATCGCCGACGCCAATTCGATGACCTACGCGCTGCACCGCAAGCTGGGCGAGGAGTTCGAGCTGGCCGGGGTCCGGTACCGCATCGTAGCGGCGCTCCAGGATAGCCTGTTTCAGGGCGAGCTGATCGTCTCGGAACAGAACTTCCTGCGATTGTTTCCGGACTCCGAGGGCTACCGGTTCTTCCTCCTGAGCACTCCGCCGGGGAAGGCGGACGAGGTGGCGCGCACGCTGACGGCGGCCCTTTCCGACTACGGATTCGTCGTTCAGCCCACCGAGGCGCGCCTGGCCAGTTTCCACAAAGTGGAGAACACCTACCTTTCGACGTTCCGCTCGCTCGGCGGTCTGGGCCTGCTGCTGGGCACGGTGGGATTAGCGGCGGTTCTGATGCGCAACGCGCTGGAGCGGAGAAGAGAGCTGGCGCTGCTGCGCGCGGTGGGATACCGGCGGCGGCATCTCTTCACGATGGTGCTGGCGGAGAACGTGTACCTTCTGCTGATGGGACTGGCGACGGGCGCCGTCTGCGCCGCGCTGGCCACGGCGCCGGCAGTTTCCGCGCGCGGCGGCCATGTGCCGGTGGCCTCATTGGCCGTGCTGCTGGCACTGGTGGCGGCCACTGGAATCGCGTCGTCTGCGCTGGCGACTGGCGTTGCTCTCCGGTCTCCAGTACTCGACGCGCTCAAGTCGGAGTAGGATCAGCCCGCCGCTTGCAGTTCCTTCACTGCCTTGGTAAAGCTCGTCAGGTGGTCTGCCAGCGGATGGTACTCCATGCCGACGTAGCCGGTGTACCCGGTCTTCTTAATGGCCTGGTATACGTTGGGATAGTAAACCTCGCCCGAGCCGGGGTCGTTGCGTCCGGGGTTGTCGGCCACGTGGAACACCTTGACGTACGGTGCGGCCTCTATCGCCGTCCGGATAATGTTCCCCCTGGATATCTGCTCGTGATACAGATCGAACAGCAGCCGGAAGTGCGGCAGGTTGATCTCCTTCACCAGTTTCAACCCTTCCACGCAACTGGTCAGGTAGCAGCCCGCGTGATCGACCAGCGAATTCAAGGGCTCGATCAGCAGCATGAGCTTGGCCTCGGCTATCAGGTCCGCCGCGCGCTTGATGCCTTCGGTCAGGCTGGCCCATTGCTGCTCGTACGACAGCCCCTTGGCCGAGAGGCCGCTCGTCAGGCTGACGTGCGGGATCTCCAGCTTATGGGCGTAGACGATCGCGTTTCGTACATCCCCCAGGAAGGTTTCGCGATGCGCCGGATCGACAATCGATACCGGCCTCTTCTTCCAGTCCTGCTGTGCCAATACCGTGTCCACGCCCAGGTGGAGCGACTGGCAGAGGCTCCGCACGCGCGCGACGTCGGCATCCGACCACGCCGCGTACTGAGTCAGCGATTCGACCGACTGGAACCCGGCTTTGGCCGCCAGTTCAAGCTCCTGGTCGATTGGGCCGCTGAGCATCTCCAGCATCAAGGTCGGCTTAAATACACTCTTCGCAGGCGCCGCAGGCTGGCCCTGGGCCGCCAGGCTTGTGGTCAGAAGCCCGGCGGATTGCATGAAAGTTCGTCGGTTCATCGGCAGGTCACCATCCATTCGATTATTCAGATTACCACCTCTTATTCCCCGAAGCAGTATAGCCGACCATCCTGCGAACCAATCACCACCCGGCCGGCGGCTATCGCGGGAGAAGCCGAAAGCGGGGCGCCGGCTTCGAAATCCCAAAGCTTCTTTCCGGTGGCCAGATCGAGCACGTAGAAGTGGCCGTCGTCGGAACCTACGTATACCCGGCCGTCCGCTATGGCGGGAGATGAATCGACACGGGCCTTGGTGGCGAATGTCCAGATTGGCTTGCCGGTTCTGGCGTTCAGGCAGTGGATCAGCTTGTCGCGGCCGCCCACAACGATGCGGTCGCCGGCCGCGGCCGCCGAGGAGTAGAACGGGAACTGAGCGGCCTTCCGCGCGTATCGCCACAGAATGCGCTTCTGGCGCACGCTGGCGCCCACCACTTCATTGTTGAAGTTGCCGAAATAAGCCCACTGATCGAGTATCGCCGGAGAAGCGGCGGCCGGGCCGCCGGCGGGGAACTGCACCACCTCCTGCCCGTCCGCCAGGCGGATTCCGTGGAAGACTTCATCGCAGCCGGAGACGTAAGCCACGCCGCCCGAGAGCGCCGGGGTCCCATGCACGTAGCTGCTGGTGGTGAATTTCCAGATGAGCTTGCCATCCCGCCGCGAGAGGCAGTAGAGGTTGCCGTCGTAGGAACCAATCAGAAGCCGGTCGCCCGAGATCACCGGCGACGAACGGATTTCGGCTTCGGTCTTGAATGTCCACAGGCCCTTCCCGCTGGCCGCATTGACGGCGTGCAGGACGCCGGCGAGATCGCCCACATAGACGATGCCCTGGTCGACCGCCGGGGAAGATTCGCCGATGGAATCGGTGGCGCGGTACTTCCAGCGCAGCTTGCCGGTGGCGAGGTCTATGGCCAGCAGGTCTTTCGATTGCGACCCCACGTAGACCGTTCCGTTCGAAATCGCGGCGGAGGATTCGATGGAATCGCCGGCGTCGTAGGTCCAGAGCAGCGTCAAGTTTGCCGGAACGGAACCGGTGGCGACGCCCGTCATTTGCGGGTTCCCCCGGAACTGCGGCCAATCGTCCGCCGCGCCCAGCAGGCCCGCAACTAAGAATATGAGCAACTGCCGCATGGCTGACTTACGGCTTCTGCGCAATCGCGAAAAGCTGGTTCCGGTTGGCGACAAACAGGGTTCCGCCGGCTGGGACCGGCGTGGAGTAGACGTTGCTCCCCATGCTGACGGTGGCGATCAGCTTGAACTGTTTGCCTGCTTGCATGATGAGCACATCGCCGTCTTCGTCTCCCAGGTACACTTTGCCATCGATCACCATGGGCGAGCCCCACACGGCGGAGAGCGTGTCGTGAGTCCAGTACGGCTGACCGGTGTTCACATCCAGGCAGTGTAGGTAGCCGGTGAAATCGGCGTAGAACAGCAGCCCGTTCCAAATGGCGCCAGTTGAAATCGAGCGCTTGATCTTGTCGTAATGCCAGAGCCGGCCGGTTGCGGTGATGTCGCCGCGCTTAGTCGCGTCAATGGCGTAGAGATGCCCGGGGCCCTGGCCGCTCTCGGGGTCCTGGCCGTTGGCGATGAAGACGCGGTTCTGCCAGATCACCGGCGTGGAGACGATCTCGTTGCGAGTTCGCGGCCAGACGGAATCCTTGGGGTTGGTGTCGAACTCCCAGAGCTTCTTGCCGGTGAGCGCCTCATAGCCACGCACCCAGCCATCGCCCTCGCCAATCACCACTTGAACCACGCCGCCGATGGCGCCCACCGCAGGCGAGGACCACTGCCCGTCCAGGATTCGATCGCCGGGGTCATTCACCTGCCAGGCCAACTTGCCGGTTTTTTGATCGACCGCGATCATGGATGGCGCCTTGGGCGCGGGTACGCGGGTGTGGTTCTCATCGCGGCCGTTGGAGGTGCCGACGAAGACCAGGCCGCCGAAGGACGCCGGTGAGGAAGCCGCCTTGTTGTGCGGCGACACGCCGAGTTCCTTGATCATGTCGAGCTTCCAGACGACCTTGGCGTTCCCGTGGCCGTCGCCGTGCGCATCCAGGCACACCAACTCGCAGCGGTTGGTCAGGTAGTACACGCGGTCGGCTTCCACCAGCGGGGCGGAGCAGACTCCGGTTTCGGGCCAGTCCTGGTTCGAATCAGCGAGCTTCTGGCTGGTGTGCTGCCACAGAAAATGACCGTCCGATTCCCGAAAGCACATCAGCACGCCCCGGTCGCCAGCCTCCTTGGGGTCGCGCGCAGGATCGTTGTTGGTGCCGACATACACCTGGCCGCCCGCCACCACCGGATTGCCATAGGTTTGCGATCCGAGTTGCGCCACCCACTTCACGTTCTTCTTGCTCTGGATGTCCCAGGAAGTGGGGATTCCTTGCATCGAGGAGACCATGTTGCGCTCCGGCGTGCCGCCCCACATGGGCCAATCGCCGCCGGTGTCGGACGCCAGCAGCAGGCAGCCGGAAACCACGAGACACAGGAGGACGGGGCGCATGCGGTCACCGCTTGATGTTGTAGCTGTAAAGATTGGTCTGCTCCCGCAGGTAGAATTGGCCGTTGGCGACTACGGGCGGGGTCCATGTGTTGAAGGCGCCGCGCGTGATCTCGAACCGCGAAACTTCCTTGTAGGCGGCAGGCGTGGCCTCGATTAGCCCGACCGCGCCGTCCTCGCCCAGGCAATAGAGGTGCTGGTCGGCATAGATGCAATTGCCTTTGCCGACGCTCCGGTCTTTCCACGCAACCTTACCCGTTTTGAACTCCATGGCGGTAAGGATTTCACTCGAAAACCCGTAAAGGTAGTCCCCCACCAGCACCGAGGTGGTGTAGTGGCTGCGCATGTCCCGGTTGAAATAGACCTCAGCAGTTTTGCCGTCCGGGGTGGGCTTGAGCAGCACGCAACCCGTACCGTAATCGCTGGAAAAAAACACATACCCGTCGTGAACGATGGGCGTGGCAACGTTGGCGGTGCGGTTGGAGACCCGGGTGTACCGCCAGAGGAGCGCACCATCCTCGGCGTCGAGGCCGATGGCAGCCTCGGCGGTGAGGAGGGCCAGGGCGTGCGTGCCGCCGATATCCAATGCGACGGCCGAGGAATAGCCGGGCTTATCGTTCTGCGACTTCCACAGGAGGTCGCCGGTGTTCTTGTTGAGTGCCACGACAGCCGCGGCGGGCCCGCCGGGCACGACGATCAGGCGGTCGCCATCCACCAGCGGCGATTCGGTGTACCCCCAGTTGGGCGGCCGGCCGCCGAAGCGCTCGACCAGGTTCAGCCCCCAAACGCGTCTGCCGGCGGCGGTTTCGAGGCACACCAGCGTTCCATCGGCGGACAATGCATACAGGCGCGCGCCCTCCACGGTGGGCGTACCCCGAGGGCCATTCCCGCGATCCGCGGTGAGGGACTTGCCGGCCGGCGTCTTCCAAAGCTGCTTGCCGGTATGAACGTCGTAGGCCATGACGAGTTCCTGCCCACCCTGCTGGCCCTGTATGTAGAGACGATCACCTACGATGGCAGGCCCGGAATAGCCCTCCCCCAGATCCTGCACCTTCCAGAGCAGGTGCGGCCCGCCCTTGGGCCACGAGTCGAGGAGGCCGGTGTCCGAGGATTTTCCATCACGGTCAGGGCCGCGCCACTGCGGCCAATCGGCGGCGGATGCGATGATGGCGAAAAGAAACAGAATGAGACCGAGACATCTGGACATGTCGAAAGGGTAACGAATTGCGCGTATATTCCGCAATGAGGGCGCCAGGGGCCGGGCGAGAACACTGCGGGCGCGCGTAGGGGTTGAACAGATTCGTTGCGGCGGCCGGGGCCTGAGGGCAACCCCTCCGGACTCGGCCCAGAGGGCACCCCCCGTGCGTATCCGGCCGCCAATGATTCGAGCCGCATCTTCGAAGCAGGAGGAAACGGGCTGAATGGCCCTTCTCTACGTTCGATTCGATGCCCGACTCTCTGATATCCGCATGGGACGGCAATCACAGCTATCCGCTCTCCACCGGGTGTTATAGGACCAGTCCTAAGATCTCCCCGCCGACATCCTCTGCTGCCAGGGATTGCCGTTCGGCCGTTCACGGGCCTACGGGAAGTTCAGCACCACCTTAGTTGCAACGCTTCGTGGCCACGAAGAAAACCGTGAAGGAAATGGGGTGAGCACGTCCTTCCGATTTCACGATAGCACGCGGGGTCCAAGCGGGCGGGCGTCGGGAGGCCGTAAGCTACTGATGCGAAAGGGTGAGATTTATTTTCGGCGGCTGTGACTGGTAAGTGGCATGTCGGCTCTGAGGCCTGCACAGGGCACGAGGAGGGATAGGGAGGTGTGCAGGCGAGTGGCGGGGGCAGGGCGTGACGGGAGTGGTCTCCCGGAGCGCCGTTTGGTCAGCTTTCGAGTGTCCGACGACACGAGCAGAACGCCGATGCCCCGAGGCTGTCTCGCCCAAAATCCCTAAACTGTGGTTCTTTTCAACAAAACAGACCCGAAAGCCTGTAAAATGTGAATAGAGATATGTACACGCGGCGTGCTTGGATCATCGGCGGTATCGGCTCACTGGGGGTTTCCACTCTCCTGCGGGCGGCGCCAGGGACGGACTGGCCGCAGTTTCGCGGGGCGGATCGGAATAATATCTCGAAGGAAACAGGGCTGTTGCGCAAATGGCCCGCCGGCGGACCGAAACGTCTGTGGTCGGTTCCGCTGGAACAGGGGTATGCCGGCGCGGCGATCGTCGGGGGGAGGGTCTACCACCACGATTACGACGTCAAGAAGTCCGAGTGGATCGTGAACTGCCGCGCTCTGGCCGACGGCAAGCAGATCTGGCAGTTCCGGGAAGCGCGCGAGATCCGTCCCAACCACGCCATTACGCGCACGGTTCCGGCGGTGGACGGCAGGTTCGTGATTTCGCTCGATCCGAAAGCGGTGCTGCATTGCCTGGATGCCAAGACGGGCAAACAAATCTGGCGCAAGAACCTGGTGGCGGAATACAAGGCCACCATCCCATCGTGGTACAACGGCCAGAACCCGCTCGAAGAAGAAGACCGGGTGATTATCGCCACTGGCGGAGCGGCCATTTTGGTGGCGCTCGAAAAGGCCAGCGGCAAGGAGATCTGGCGCACGCCCAACCCCGGGCAACTCCTGATGTCGCACGCTTCGGTGATGCCGGCCGTGCTGGGGGGTGTCAGGCAGTATCTCTATGGGACGCTCGCCGGACCGCTGGGAGTGGCCGCCAAGGACGGCAAGCTGCTGTGGGCGTTTCCGCGCAAATTCAATGTGGCGGTGGCGCCATCGCCCATCGCCGTCAATGAGGAATCGGTCTTCATGACCGCCAGCTACGACGCGGGGTGCGTGATGGTGCGGGTGCGGCGAACGGGAGACACGTTCAAAGCGGAGAGCGTGTTCGACATGAAGAACAACGAGTGGAACTCCGAGGTGCACACGCCCATCGTGTACAAGGGCCACATGTTCGCCGTGGGGAAGAAGAAACGCGGCCTGTTCACTTGCCTGAGCTTCGACGGCAAGGAGGTCTGGACCAGCGAGGGGAAGGCCTCGTTCGGCCTGGGCAGCTTCCTGCTGGCCGACGGCATGTTTTTCGTTCTCGATGGCGACACGGGCAGGCTGCACTTGATTGAGGCGAGCACCACGGGGTACAACGAACTCGCCAGCGCTCCGGTTCTGGCGGGAGAAGAAGTCTGGGGACCGATGGCACTGTCGGACGGCAAGCTCGTGCTGCGAGACTTGACCAAGATGATATGCCTTGACGTTAGAGGGTAAGGCCATGGAATATCGGCACGTTCAGGTCATAGACGGCAAAGGCGGGTTGCGCGGCATAGCGGTTGATGGACACGGGCAACTGTATGCCGCCGACGATTCCGAAATCAAGGTTTTCGAGGCCGCCGGCCGGCTGAAGCAACGATGGCCGACCTCCAGGCCGGCGCACGCTGTCGCCGTGGCCGGCGACGGCGCGGTATATGCCGGCGAACTCGGACAGATTGAGGTTTTCGACGGCGCGGGGAAGCTGCTCAACACCTGGCGGGACGAAAGGCTGCTGGGGCGCGTCACGGCCATCGGTTTCACCAAAGACAGCGTGCTGGCTGGGGATGCGGCGGACCGCGCCATACGGCGCTTCGACCGCAGCGGCAAGTTCCTCAACAACATCGGGAAGGATAGTGCGGTCCACGGCCTGCTGATCCCCAACGGCGTGGTGGATTTCGCCGTGGACGCCCAAGGCATCATCTACGCGGCCAACCCGGGCAAGCATCGCGTCGAGCGGTATACGCCCGGCGGCGAGCTGCTGGGGCATATCGGGCGGTTCGACGGGATCGATCCGGCGGGGTTCACGGGCTGTTGCAACCCGACCAACGTGGCGATCCGCGACGGCATCTACACCACGGAAAAGGCCGGACCGCGAGTGAAGGCCTACGATTTCAGCGGGAAACTGCTGGCGGTAATCGCCACGGATTTGTTCGACGCCAACTGCAAAAACATGAGCATTGCGGTGGATGCGCGCGGCCGCGTCTACGTGGTGGATACGGTGAAGGCGGCGATCCTGGTTTTCGAAATGGTGAAGGTATGAGCGAAGAGCTGACAAGACGGGACCTGTTCGGCACAGTGGTCCGTGGGACCGTTCTGGCGGTGCTGGGCGGGGGCGCGGGCTTTCTGGTGAAGAAGGCCAACGGGCAGATCGTGTGGCAGGTGAACGCGGCGCGGTGCATCAACAGCCGGCTGGGCGACGCCGGCGTGGAGGCGTGCAATCTGTGCACCACGGAGTGCGTGGTGGCGCTGTCGGCGGTGCGCGCGGTGAATGAGTATTCCAAGTGCGGGCGCTGCAACATCTGTCCGGCGTACTTCAACATCTCGAGCGCGGTGAACGAACTGGGGCAGCCCAGCGAGAAGCTGTGCCCGCGCGACGCCATCGCGCGCAAGCCCATCGGCAAGGTGGATCCCGAAGACCCGGCCAACAACTTCTACGAGTACATCATCGACGAAGAGAAGTGCGACGGCTGCGGGAAGTGCGTCATCAAGTGCAAGGAGCCGCTGGGCCTGGGGTCGATCACTCTGCGCATCCGCTACGACCGGTGCGTGAACTGCAACGAGTGCGCGATCTTGAGGGCGTGTCCGAAGAACGCACTGGTGCAACTGCCGATCGGCGAGGCCCTCCAGCCGGCCGAAGCCAAGCGGCCGGGATAGCATGAGCGGCCTCCCACAGGTCGTCGGTCGAGCGTGTGCGATTTTGGCGCTGCTCGTGCGAAGCGCGCCGGCCCAGGCCATACCGTACCAGCGTCCCGTTGACACGGCCCCTCAGGCGGATTCCATCGGCGGCGGCTACAAAGTGCCCCCGGTGCAGAAGCCTTTGCCGCGGGACTATTGGCTGCAGGTGCTGGATGTGGTGGCGCTGGCCGCGGCCATGGGGGTCTCGGTTTGGCTGGTTCTCAGGCGGCGCAGCCGAAGATGGCTGACGGCGCTGACCATCGGTTGCCTGGCGTATTTCGGCTTCTACCGCGAGGGCTGCATCTGCCCCATAGGCTCGCTCCAGAACGTGGTGGTGGCGCTGGCGGACCCCAAGTATTCCATCCCCATGGTAGTGACGGCGACCTTCGTCTTGCCGCTGGTGGTGGCGCTATTTTTCGGCCGCGCCTTCTGCGGGGGCGTGTGCGCGCTGGGCGCGATTCAGGAACTGGTGGTGCTGAAGCCGGTCCAGGTGCCGCGGCGGCTGGACCGGGCGCTGGGCCTGTTGAAGTACGTGTATCTGGGGCTGGCCATCCTGTTCGCGGTGAAGCCGGCGCTGGCGCGCGACTTCTTGATCTGCCGGTTCGACCCGTTTGTGGGGTTCTTCCGGCGAACCGGCGCGCCGTACATGCTCATCTTAGGCGGGGGCTTTCTGGTGGTGGGTATGTTCGTCGGCCGGCCTTATTGCCGCTACCTGTGCCCCTATGGCGGCCTGCTCGCCTGGTGCACGCGACTGGCCCGCCGCGGCGTGACCATTACGCCGAACAAGGAGCTGGATTGCGGCCTCTGCAGCGAGGCCTGCCCCTATGGCGCCATCGAAGAGATGCGGGCCGTCCGGCGGAACTGTCTGTACTGCGCCCGATGCTACGCGTCTTGCCCGCGCGACGGCGAACTGGCGCACGCCAAGGCGAGATTGGTCCAGGTGACGGGAGCCGCGTCATCATGACCGGCGCGCGAACCGGTAGCCTTATTGCAGGCTCGCTGGTGGTGGTGTGTGTGGCGATTCTGGCCACTGACTACGCACTGGCGCCCCGGCAGCCATTCGCCGCCAGGCCGGCCGCCGAGCAAAAAAAAGTAACCGATGCGCGCCTCGCGCGGAAGACGCGGGACGGTGTGGTCGCGTGGGGATTGATCGCGGCGGCGGCGGCTTTCCTCATGTTCGCCAAGGGGGTGGTACGGCAAGAGAAGCCATCGGCGCCTGGCGACCGTCGCCAGGCGAAAGCGCCTGGCCCACCTCGGAGAGCGCCAGCGGCCACGCCTCCCGAGCTCGATCTCACCTTCGTTGACCATCTGGTGGCGAAGATCGGGCGCGGCAAAGAGGCGGCCATCCCGCTGCTGCAAGCCATTCAGACTCACTACCGCTACCTGCCCGACGACGCCCTGCACCGCATCTGCGAGCTGACCGAAATCACACCCGCCGAGATCGCCGGCACGTCGTCGTTCTATGGCCAGTTCCGCCGCTCGCCGGTGGGCGAGCACATCGTCCGCGTGTGCCACGGGACGGCTTGCCACGTCTCCGGGGCGCGCCAGATCAGCGAAGAGCTGCGCCGCTATCTGGCCATCCCCGACGGCGAAGATACCGATGCCGCGCGCATGTTCACGCTGGATGAGGTCGCCTGCCTGGGTTGCTGCAGCCTGGCGCCGGTGCTCATGGTGGATGGCCACACGGCCGGCAAGCTGACGCCCGCCACGGCGTGCGAGGCGCTGAAGGTGACGGCATGAAGCGCGGCGCGGTCGAAATCCGTATCGGCCTGGGTTCGTGCGGCATCGCCAGCGGCGGCGAAGCGGTGCGCGATGCGCTTGTGAGGGCGGGCGCGACCGTCAAGACGGTTGGCTGCAACGGGATGTGCTATCGCGAGCCTTTGGTGGAAGTGGTGGATGCGGACGGGCGGGTTGCGACGTATGGAAACGTGACTCCGGAGATGGCCCGGAGCATCGTTCGCAGGCATATTCGGGCGGGGTGGCGCTGGCAGGCGGAAGCGCCTGCCCCACCAAAACGGCGGATCGTCCTGGAGAACTGCGGAATCATCGACCCGCTGAATATCGACGACTATCTGGCCCGCGACGGCTACCGCGCTCTGGCGAAGGGGCTTTCGCCGGACGAGGTGATCGCGGCGATTACCGAATCGGGGCTGCGCGGGCGCGGCGGCGCGGGTTTTCCCACGGGACGGAAGTGGGCGCTCGCGCGCGCGCAGCCGGGCGCTATCAAGTATGTCATCTGCAATGGCGATGAAGGCGATCCGGGCGCATTCATGGACCGCTTGGTGCTGGAATCCGACCCGCACCGCGTACTGGAGGGGCTGGCCATCGCGGCGTACGCCATAGGCGCGGCCGAGGGCTACCTGTATATTCGCGCGGAGTATCCGCTGGCCGTGCGGCACACGCGGGCGGCCATCCGGCAGGCTACCGGGCGCGGCCTCCTGGGGCGGCTGCACCTCGAGGTCCGCGAGGGCGCCGGCGCATTTGTCTGCGGCGAGGAAACGGCGTTGATCCAGTCGCTCGAGGGCAAGCGCGGCGTGCCCAAGCTGCGGCCTCCATACCCCGTGGAACGCGGCTTTCGCGGACAACCGACCCTCATCAACAACGTCGAGACGCTGGCCTCGGTGCCATGGATCATCCGCCACGGCGCCGGGGCGTTCGCGGCGCTGGGTACGAAGAGCAGCCGGGGCACCAAGGTCTTCGCGCTGGCCGGGAAGGTCAACCGGGGCGGGCTGATCGAAGTGCCCATGGGGATCACCATACGCGAAGTGGTGGAGGGTATCGGCGGCGGCATCCGCAACGGGCGGCGGTTCAAAGCCGTGCAGCTTGGGGGACCGTCCGGGGGTTGCATTCCGGCGCGGCTGGCCGATACGCCGATTGACTACGATGCCCTGGCCGAGACCGGCGCCATCATGGGCTCGGGCGGGCTGGTGGTGCTCGACGACCGCGATTGCATGGTGGATATTGCCCGCTTCTTCCTGAAGTTCACGCAGGCCGAATCCTGCGGCAAGTGCACCTTCTGCCGAATTGGCACCAAGCGCATGCTCGAGATTCTGGAGCGCCTGTGCGAGGGAAAAGGCCGGCCGGACGACCTGGAAAAGCTCGAAACGTTGGCCGATTATGTGGGCCGCGCCAGCCTGTGCGGGCTGGGCCAGACTGCGCCCAACCCGGTGCTGACCACCCTCCGCTACTTCCGCGATGAGTATGAAGCGCACCTTCACGAGCGCCGCTGCCCGGCCGGCCGCTGCCCGGCGCTGATCCGGTATCGCGTGACGGCGAATTGCATCGGCTGCACGCTATGCGCGCAAGCCTGCCCGGTGGGCGCCATCGCCTATCGCCCTTACGAGAAGCACGAGGTGGACGACCAGCTCTGCACGCGTTGCGACATGTGCCGCCGGGCATGCCAGGACGACGCCATCGAGGTGCTATAGGCGGGCAATGGTGAGCTTGACCATCGACGGCCGGCGGATCAGCGTAGAGCCGGGGAGCACGGTGTTGGACGCCGCCAAGTGGCTCGGCATACGCATCCCGACCATGTGCCACGTGCCGGGGATTGAGCCGGGAACGGGGTGCTTCCTCTGCGCGGTGCAGATCGAAGGCCGGCGCACGCTCTCGCCCGCCTGCGGCATGCCCGTCGCGGAGGGCATGGCTGTCGTCACCGGGAGCGAGGACATCCGCGCGGCGCGCAAGATGGCTCTGGAACTTCTGCTCTCGGATCACGCCGGAGAGTGCGTCGCGCCGTGCGCGGCCCAGTGCCCGGCGGGGCTCGACATTCCGGGGTTCGTGTATGGTATCGCCATGGGGGACCATGGCCGCGCAATGGAGGTCATTGCGGAGCGGCTGGCGCTGCCCGGTTCCCTAGGGCGCATATGCCCGCGTTTGTGCGAGCGGCAATGCCGGCGCTCGGACCTCGACCAGGGCCTCGCAATTGGCGCTCTGCACCGCTACGTGGCCGACCTGGCACATTACGCGCCGCCGCGCGCGCCATTCACCGGGAAATCGGTAGCCATCGTGGGTGCGGGGCCGGCGGGCTTGGCCGCGGCTTACTATCTCACGAGAAACGGCCATGACTGCACGCTGTTTGACGCGCACGCGCTCCCTGGAGGTATGTTGCGCTACGGAATTCCCGCCAACCGCTTGCCTAAGGATGCGCTGGATGCGGAGATCGACGCCATCCGGCGGCTCGGCGCGCGGTTCCGGATGGGCCAGCGGTGGGGTGAAGACTTCACGCTCGCCGGTTTGCGCCAGCGGCACGACGCGGTGTTCGTGGCTATCGGAGCGCAGCGCGCCCAGGGGATCGGCTGCGAAGGCGAGGAACACGCCGTCGCGGGAATTGAGTTTCTGGAGCAAGTGGCCAGCGGGAATCCGTCGCTGTTGGGCAACCATGTCGTGGTGGTCGGCGGCGGCAATACCGCCATGGACTGCGCGCGCTCCGCAGTCCGGCTGGGTGCCCGGAACGTGCGGGTCCTCTATCGCCGCAGCCGGCAGGAGATGCCGTGTCTGATGGAGGAAGTGGAAGCTGCGGAAGCCGAAGGAGTGCACATCGAGCTGCTTGTTGCGCCGGTGCGGCTGGAACGAAACGGCGGAAGATTGTTGTTGACCTGCCGGCGGATGACGCTCGGCGAACCGGACGCCTCGGGCCGCCGCCGGCCGGTAGCGGTGGATGGCTCCGATTTCACGATGGAGTGCTCCACGGTAATCGCGGCCATCGGGCAATCGGTGGATCGATCGCTGGCCGAGCAGGAAGGACTGGAGGTGACCGCCTGGGGCATCGCCGCCGATGAACGGACGCTCGCGACAAACCTGCCCGGAGTTTTCGCCGGGGGCGACGGGGTGTTGGGCGCGGATCTGGCGGTGCGCGCGGTGGCCGCGGGGAGAATGGCCGCGGGCGCAATTCATCAGTTCCTGTCGGGCCAAGCCGTCACCGGTGAGCAGGCGATGACTGCCATCGCCATGCGCCCCGTGGACGACGCCGAGCGGGCCGCGATGTTTCGCGCCATCGAGCGAGCCGCGCGCGTCGGTGCGCCCGAGATCCCCATGGAGCGGCGCCTGGCGAGCTTCGACGAAGTGGAAGGCCGGCTGCCGGACGAGGATGCCGTCCGCGAGGCTCGCCGTTGCCTGACTTGCGGCTGCCGCAAAGCGGACTGCTGCCTGGTGCGAACGCTCGCCACCGAATATGGCGTGGACGTGTATCGTTTTGCAGGCGCGCGCCGGCGCTTCTCGCAGGATCTTTCCCATCCGGAGGTGATCTACGAGCCGGGCAAGTGCATTTGTTGCGACGCGTGCGTGCGCATTGCCGCCGCCGCGGGCGAAAAGCCTGGCCTCGCGATGATCGGCCGCGGCTTCGATGTGGCCATGGCAGTGCCGTTCGGTGAACCGCTCTCGAGCGGGTTGCGCAAAGTAGCGCGACAATGTGCCGAGGCGTGCCCCACCGGCGCGCTGGCATTGCGCACGGCTCGATCATGCGACGCGTGCTCGCTGGGCGGTTAGAACAGAACCTTCAATGCAAACTGAATCCGCCGTGGGTCCTCGGCCGATACCACCTGCCCAAAAGTGGGCGATCCGACGAAGTTATCGGGAAGATTGAAGTTCGTATGATTCAAGAGATTAAAGAATTCCGTGCGGAACTGAAGGTTGAGCCGCTCGGTGACGGCATTGTTCTTGACAATCGAGAAGTTCACCGTCTCGAGGCCTGGGCCGCCGAGAATGTCGCGGCCGGCATTGCCAAACTGCCCATAGGGCGGGATGGCGAACGCCGCGGTGTTGAACCACTCCTGTGGCGTGGGATTGGAAAGCCGCGGATTGCCAACCACATTCGGCCGGTCGTTGGCGCCGAAACCCAATTGCGAGATGCCGGTGTTGGTGTTGTCGTCATCCGGCAGCAGCGCCACGGTGAACGGCTGGCCCGTCTGAAACGTCAGCACGCCGAAACTCTGCCAACCGCCCATCCAGCGATGGCCCTTGAAGAGCGGCAGATCGTACGCGTAGCTGAGCGTGAAGCGCTGGCGGATATCGAAATCGGAGCGGCCGCGTTCCGCGCTCAGGTCGTAACTGTTCTGGGGAAAGTTGGGATCTCCGGTGGTGTTGAAGAACCCGGAGGCATCGTCGATGGACTTAGCGAAGGTGTAAGACGCCAGCAAAGACAATCCTTGCCAAAGGCGCTGCTGGAGCCGCAATTGCAGGCTGTGATAAGTCGAGTTGGCCTGCGACTCGATGATGTCGATTTCGGAGAAACTCGGGTTCGGACCAGGGTTCTGTTGATTGACGGAAGGTGGCGGCTGGTTGATATTGCGCGAATCGATCAAATGCGTGCCCTTCGATCCCACGTAGGCAATCTCAAACACCCGCGATTGGCCAAGCTGCCGCTGAACGCCGAAATTCCACTGCTGGATATAAGGAGTGTGTAGGTCGCGTTGGAAGGCGATCGCCGATCCTGGATACGGGAACGGGAAGTTACTCGGGAATGGATTGGTTAGCGACAGGTTTACCAGGCCCTGAACGGGGTAATACAGATTGAAATTGTAGTAAGGTGCGCTAAAGTAGAGGCCTTCACCGGGCGCGAGCGAGGATTGGTCGTAGTGAATCCCATACGCCGCCCGGAATGCAGTTGTGTTGCGCCCGCCCGGCGACCACGCCAAACCGATCCGCGGAGCAAGGTTGTGGTAATCCGGATTGTAGCCGCCCCTCGGAAATCCGCTCTGGCCCAGTTGGACGAGGGAGCCGGTGGCCGGATTGTACACATCGGCGCGATTGGCGGCATCGACCGCCGGGGAGTTGTACTCGTAGCGCAATCCCAGCGTAAGCGCGAGGTCCGGGCGGACGCGCCAGGTGTCATTCACGAAGAAGTCATAGCTGCGGCTGCGCAGGTGCTGCGGATTATTTTCCGTGGCTCCGCCGGTCTCCGTGGGAGCGCCGAGCAACAACTCCTCCAGCGGGTTGCCCAGCAGGAGGCCCGTGAAATTGAAAAATCCGCGGGATTCGATATCGCGGTAAGCGTTCTGTTGCAGAAGGCGGAAGTCGAATCCAAACTTCGCCAGGTGCCGGCCGCGCGTCCAGGTGGCATTGTCGGCAATCTTGTAGGTGTTCGTGGTTCCGTGCTCGGGACTGGTAGGCTCATCCCCGACCGGCGAGAAGCCATTCACTGAGATCAGCGTCAATCCCCAGTCGCGCGGATTCGTGGAAAGCTCGGGAAGACCAAGCTGGTGATTGATGCTGGTTCCCTGGCCCTGCGGATAGTCGCCGTTCGAGACTCGATTGAAGGTGAGGCGCAATTCACTGACCAGCGCCGGCGTAAAGATGTGCGTCTCGCCCAGAGCGGCGTTTTGCGAGCGGCTCGGAATCTGGAGTCCGTAACCCGGCACAGAGGCGTCTCCCGACGAGCCGGCGAACGGCTCGAACAAGCTGTCATCCACGAAGCTGTAACGCGCGAAGAGATCGTCGGATCGCCTGAAAGAGTGATCCAGCCGAAGGTCGAACTGGTTCATATTGTCGGTGAGCGACGGCGAGGATACGAAATTCGCTCCCGGCACGTTGCGGTCGGGTTGAGGATAGAGCGCGGCAATCGCCAGCCCGATGGGGTTCAAATAATACTGCGGAATTTTGCCGCCGGGGATGGGCTGCCCGGTAGTCGGGTCGATGGCCACCAGGCTGCTTTGTGAAAAATCGCCGGTGCGCTCGGCCAGAGTTGGCACATTGGTGACGAGCGTCTGCCCGGCTGCCATGCGCGTGCCCTCGTAATCGGCGAAGAAAAACGTCCGGTTGCGGACCAGCGGCCCGCCCAGCGAGCCGCCGAACTGGTCGCGCTGGTACTTTGGCGCCGGCTGATCGGAAGGCGCGAAAAAGTTGTTTCCATCGAGCGCGCCGTTGCGGAAGAACTCGTAAGCGGTGCCGTGGAACTGGTTGCCACCGGAGCGTGTGACTACGCTGATCTGGCCGCCCGCGTTTCTGCCGAAACTTGCGTCGTAGGTGGAAGTCGCGACTTCGAATTCGCGGATGGCGTCCACGGGCGGCGTCACGCCGACTCCGTTCAGCTTGGGATCGCCATTGTAGGCGCCGTCGAGCAGGAAGTTGTTGGCATCCTCGCGGGCCCCGTTGACGCTGATGGAGAAGGCACCGCGAACCGATCCGGCAGAGCCTTCGGCCGGCGGCACGACCCCTGGCAGCAGCAGGCTGAGCTGGTAAAAATTGCGCCCATCGAGAGGCAGGCCGAGAATCTGGCGGTTGTCGATGACGCCGCCCATGGTCGACGATTCCGTCCGCACCAGCGGTGCGATTCCGGCCACTTCGATGGTTTGGGTGCTCGCTGTGGCCAGGCCCATCTCCACTCGTACATCCCGATCCTGGTCGACCTCCATCATCAACGTCTGGGCGTACTTGAGAAAGCCCTGGTGCTCCGCTTCCAGACGATATTCGCCGGGTGGGACGGCGGCAATGGTGAACTCTCCCCGAGCATCGCTGGTCGCGCTCCTGCGCGCGCCAGTTTCCTGGCTGGTCAAGGTAACCGTGGCTCCCGGCACTTGCCCGCCGCTGGGGTCCGCAATCACGCCTCTGACGACGCCCGCGACGGTCTGGGCGTGCGCAGCCGCGATGAAGACGAGAACGGCGATGGTGAATTTCAAGCGGGACATAAGGCAGCAGGCAGCCACTCCGAAACATATCACGCGGCAGCGGTTGGATGTATAATCGAGGCCGGCATGATGGCAAAACGAGAATTATCGCGTCGCAGTTTGTTTGCCGCTTCCGCGACAGCGGCTCTAGCGGATCCCGGCCAGGCGGCAGCCCAGGCAGTGGGAGTCAAGAAGGCCGATCTACCCGACCTCACCATCAAGGAAGTCAAGGTCTACGTCGCCGAGCTCGGCAATGTCCGCCACCTCAACAATACGGAGACCGGCGAGATTGTCTCCATCGTTACCAACAGCGGGATCGAAGGCAACATGAGCATCGGCAACCGCGCAAGCCCATCGGGCGAGCCGCGCTTCCTCGAATATGCCAAGGGCCGGCTGCTCGGCAAGAGCGCTCTCGACGTAACTTCCATCACCCCCGTTCCCAACACCAGCCGTTTCAGCGCCTATGGAGCGCTGACTGCCGGCCGCGGGGGTTCTCCGCCCGGAGGGGTTTTCCGAGTGGGTGGTGGACGCGGCCCGGCGGTCACGGTTCCGTCCGGCGCGGTTCCCGCCGCTACCGCTCCCCTTCCCGGCGGCGGGCGCGGCAGCATGGGTGGTGGCTACGGCGGCCCCGGGGTCGGGCTGACTTACCTGCACGATTCCATCATCGACGTCTGTCTGTGGGACATCCTCGGCAAGGCTGTGAACCGGCCCATCTACCAGCTTCTGGGCGGCACCAAGACGCGCGTAATGGCCTATGCCAGTTCGCAGCACCTGCCCTATGTCGAAGATTACGCCCCCGACGTTCTGAGGGCTAAAGCGGCAGGTATCAGGGGTTACAAGATCCACCCCGGCGGAGGGCAGTCGGCGAACGCCCCGCTGCGCGCCAGCTACGTGGGTTATATGGAGGAGATCCGGCAGGTCCGCAAGGCAGCCGGCGACGATTACCCGCTCATGTTCGACGGCGGCGGCAACGTCTACTCGGCGCTGAAAGTCGGACGGCTGCTGGACGAGCTGGGCTACCTCTGGTACGAAGACCCAATCCCCACGCCCGATGTTGAAGGCCTGATCCTACTCGCCCGGGAGTTGGATGTTCCGCTCAACATAGGCGAGTTCATCATGGACCTGCACACCTTCGCCGTCTACATCAAGCGGGACGCGCTCGATATCGTGCGCTTCATTGCGGACAACATCGGCGGGATCACCGGCGGGTTGCGAGTGTCCCAACTGGCCGCGGCTTTCGGATTGGAATGCCAGCCGCACAACTGGGGCAACGAGATGGACCTGGCGGTGCATTTCCAGCTAGAACTGGCCGCCAGCACCAACTACTGGTTCGAGATGCCGTGGCCGATGGAATACGCCGACCGCGTGTACCACAAGGACAAGTTCCGAGTGGATAAGGACGGCTACGTCAACGCGCCGGCCGAGCCGGGACTGGGTTATCCGATCGACCGCGATGCGCTCGACAAGATCATGGTCCGCATCGATCGTTAAGGCCGGGACGCCGCGGCTGCCGGCTGCGGTACGATGAAGCCGTACGCGACGGAGATGGGGATTGCTGAGGCTGCTGCTAATCGCCGGACTGCTCCTGTTGTTTGCTGGGAAACTTCTGCCTGGTTTGGGCGGATGGCTCGGCGGCCAGTCCAGGAAGCCCTTCCGGCAGGCGAAGTGGATGTGGAGCTGGTTGGCCGGAACCGAAGCCGAAGCTATTCAGGCCGAGTACGAATACGGGCGTGAATGTGCCCGGCAGTTCGCGGCGCAGTTCTCAGGCAAAGCTCCGCGCGAGAAGCAGGAACTGGTGGCGGCGGTCGGGTCCAAACTGGCGGATGCCGTGAAGGACCGGCGCCACGAGTTTCACTTCAGCCTGGTTTGCGCCGGCTTATCGAACGCCTATGCGCTGCCGGGAGGCTTCGTCTTCATCACGGAGCCGCTGCTCGATCTGTATGCGCAGGACCGGGACGAGCTGGCCTTTCTCCTGGGGCACGAAATGGGGCACGTCTTGCGCGGCCATGCGAGGAGCCAGCTCACGGCCCGCACGCTCCTGCAGGCAGTGACGGCGCGGCTCGCGGGTGCGGGCCTGATGCTTCGGCAACTGCTCAATCAAGGGTATTCGAGGGAACTGGAACTGGAGGCGGATCGCGAAGGGGCCCGGCTCGCAGCAGCCGCGGGTTTCGATCCCGGCGCCGCGGCGCGCGCACTGCGCCGGTTGGCGCGGGTATCGAGCGGATATCCCGGATTGACGGATTACTTTTCGTCCCACCCCCCGTTGGCGGAGCGGGTTCAGAAATTGGAGCGGGGGCCGTGAGCCCGAATCCGAATCTTGTCGACCTGAACCTGCGAGGCCACACCGCCGTTGTCACCGGAGGATCGAGAGGCATCGGGCGTGCGACCTGCCTGGCGCTGGCGGCCCACGGCGCGGCGGTCGGCGTGCATTACTCCGCCAGCCAGGCGCAAGCTGCCGAGGTGGTGGAAGAGATCCGCCGCGGCGGCGGTCGAGCGGTCGCCATTCGGGGCGATCTGCGGGAGGCCGATGCTCCTGGGCGCGTGATCGCCGAGGCCGTCACGGCACTCGGCCCCATCGACATCCTCGTCAACAACGCGGGGGAGATGACGGATGTGGCAGTCGAAGCCATGCTCGATGAAATCTGGGAGGCGGCGCTGTCGCTGCACCTGACCGCCACGTTCCGCTGCTCGAGGGCGGTGATCCCGATGATGAAAATGCGCCGGTGGGGACGTATCGTAAACGTTTCCACGCAGGCGATCTACACCGGATCGAAGAATCACGCGCACTATGCGGCTGCCAAGGCGGGTCTCCTGGGCTTTACATTTTCGCTTGCCAAAGAGGTTGGCGAGCACGGAATCACGGTGAACCTGGTGGCGCCCGGGCGCATCCGGACCGGCATGCTGCTGGAGCGTTCCTCCGGCCGCGAAGCGGAGTGGATGGGGCAGACGCCCTTGCGGCGCTTCGGCGAGCCTGAGGAGATTGCCGGCGCCATTGTCTTCCTGGCCTCCCATGCGGCGGGCTACATCACCGGCGCGACGCTGCACGTGAACGGGGGCCTGGTAATGGACTGACTCCGTGCTACACTCCTGGGCATGAAAACCCTTATCGGCATTCTGCTGGCTGCCGCGGCTTTCGCGGCCGATCCCAAGGAGATTCCTCTGTATCCCGGCGCCGCTCCAGGGTCGGAGAACGCTACTTACGCGGAACAGGAGACCATCGGGCCGCAGGACCACATACGGCGCATCAGCAACATCACGCACCCGGTACTGCTTGAGTATCTTCCCGAAAGCGCCAAAGTTACGGGGACGGTCTGGATCGTCTGTCCGGGCGGCGGGTTTCGATACCTGGCCATCGATTACGAGGGAACCGACGTTGCGCGCTGGCTGAATGCGAACGGCGTGGCTGCGTTAGTCCTCAAGTACCGCGTCGCGCGCACCGGAGACGATGGCGAGAAAGACCCCGCCACGGCACAGGACCGCCGCAAGACCGCCATGGCCTTCGGCTTGGCCGACGGGCAACAGGCGGTGCGCATGGTGCGTTCCCACGCCGCGGAGTGGGGCATTGTGCCGGACCGAATCGGCATCATCGGCTTCTCGGCCGGCGGGTACGTGGCTGCGGCCGTCGCATTGCACCACGATGCCGCCAGCCGGCCCAACTTCGCGGCGCCGATCTATCCGGCCGTGCCCGCCGACATCACCGTCCCGGCGGACGCGCCGCCGCTCTTCCTGGCGCAGGCCGACGACGACGCAAGCCTCTCAACCGTGGATAACACCGTCCGGCTTTACACCGCGTGGAAGAAAGCCAACATCCCCGCCGAAATGCACATCTACCTGAAAGCCGGACACGGATTCGGCATGAAGAAACTGGGTCTGCCGACGGACACCTGGATCGACCGATTCCACGACTGGCTCGGCTTGGAAGGACTATTGAAGCCCGTCCGATAGCGGTCTGGCGTCCTCCCGGCGCGGATATCAGAACGAGAGTCTGGCGCTGAACTGCAGCTTGCGCGGCGAGTTGGCCATCGCGTTGAAAATGCCGAAGGTGGCGGAATCGATACCCAATCCCGGAGCCGCGAAATGAACCGCGTTGTTGACGTTAAACGCGTCCGCCTGGAATGCCAGCCGGATCTTCTCGCGGATCGGGAACTCCCGGCGCACCGTAATATCCATATCCGCGTTGTGCGGTGCAAACAGCCCGTACGGAGCCGCGCGCGGAATGTCGCCCACCGTGTAAGCCGGCGCATCGACGAAAGCCGCCTTATTGAGGTAGGACGTGGTGGTGATATTTCCGGTGCCGGGCGTGCCATTCTGCCACACGCTTCCCGAAAAGCCTGGTGCAAAATTCGGATAGCAGGAGGCGTCGATAATGCCGCCGCCTGTGCACGTGCCGGTGATCGACATAGGCGCACCGCCGGCATACGTGAAGATTCCGGCGAACTGCCAGTGGCCGATCACTGCGTTCAGCGGCTGGAGATTGCTCTTCAGCTTGCCAGTGCCGAATGGCAACTGGTAGACAAATGTGGCGCTAACCACGGTCGGGTGATCGATGGTGCCCGGTCCTTTTTCGAGGAAGTCCTTGTTCGGATCGCGCACCCCGACCAAATCGTCCAGTTCCTTGCTGTAGGCGTAATTGAACATGAACGTCAAGCCGTGACCTAGCCGTTGGTTGAGCGAGATCTGGAGCGAGTTATAAGTCGAATTTCCAACATCCAGCCAGGGATCGGAGATGCTGCCATATTGCGGGAAGGGCTTCAGTGCCTGGGCTACGGTTCCCGAGAAGTTCGGAAACGGTGTTTTGAAACTGGGGAACATGGCCTGAACCGTTGCCAGAGAGGTCGCGTTCAGGGTCGAGCTCAGAGTCCCTTGCAGCGGAAGATACGTCACCGGAATCTGGTTGGTAAAGGGTCCGGCGACGGCGGCGCCAGGCAGCCAGTGGCCCGCACTGGCGCTATAAGAAACGCTCAGCATCAGGTTCTGCGTAATCGAGTGCTGGACGTTGATGTGCCAATCCTCGTAGTAGGGGGCTTTTCCGCCGAAATTGGGATCGCCGTAAGTCATCCCGACAGCCGTGGAGGGGCCGGCCCACGGCGCCCCAGCCGCCAGCGCAGCCGCCGCGGTGATAGAGCCGATACCGTAGCTGGGGTTGATATACGGCGGGGGATAAGCGATACCCGGGACGCCGTTATCCCAAATGTATGCCGGCTGCCCGGTGACAACCGAGGACTGGGCGTTGGTGCCGTTAAAACCAACCTGGCTCAGCCCCTGGCGTCCGTTGGCGCGCCCACCCACACCGCCGGCGTGCGCGTAGAATATGCTGTAGCCCGCCCGGACGACGGTCTTCTGGCCCAAGCGGTAGGCGAGCCCGACGCGAGGCCCGGGGTTGATGTTGTGCTGCTGGACCGGAGTACTGCAATTGCAACTGTCGGTACTGTTGCCGGCAAATTGCAGCGCTCCCGGAATGCCCCCCGCGACCGGGTTAGCCAGAGTTGGATTGAAGAAGGACATCCGGTTGACCACTTCCGTGAACGGACTCCATATGTCCCAGCGGAGACCCAGATTCAGGCTCAGGCGCGAGTTGACTTTGAAATCGTCCTGAACGTACCAGGCATATGTCTTGTATCGTCCGCCGGTTTCGGTGACCGAATCCTGCGTGTTGGTGCTGCTATCCACCATTCCCAACAGATAGCCCGCATACCCCAGACCGGTGGTGCCGCTCAGTGCTCCGTTGACAAATTGGGCCGTCTCATTGTTGCTGAACGTGAAGGCGGCATCCAAGGCAAAGGTCTCGTTGTCCTGGAGCGTCTGCCACTGGAAACCGAACGTAAGGTTGTGCCTTCCTTTGGTCCACAGAAGATTATCTTGGGCGTCAACTGTGTTCTGCGCTTCGTTGTACACATGAGCGTTGGTTCCGTCCCAGCTCACGGGAGCGTTTTGGCCGCTAAAGCTGATATCCGGAAACGCCGTGCTGGCGAATCCGGCCGGCAGACCGGTGAGGCCCGCCTTCCCGGGATAGTTGCCGTTGATGGTGGGGTCCGTCAGCGGGATCCACAGACGGCTCAAAGACAAGCTGGCCTGGTTGACCAGGGTCGGTGAGATGACGTAAGAATCGTGAAGCTGTGACACGGTCGAGTACTCGATCACGTCTCTTCCGTCCGTGTAAGGCGTGGGCAGCGTCGACGTGCTGACCGGTGTCAGGCTGCCGACGGTCGGCCAGGCATACTTGCCCGTGGTGTACAGGGCGAAGAGCCGGTGTTTGTCGCTCAGGTTGTAGTCCACCTTATCCGTGGTGCTGTCGTTATTGACCGTGCTGGGCAACACGGCCAGGTAATTGTTGGTAATGTTGCCGTTGGTGGGGGGTGGAAGATAAGACTGAAAAGACTGGGAAGCCTTTGAGATGCGGCTGGTGGGGATGAGGTTGCCGGGGAACGGTGTCCGCGCCGCGGTCCCGGTCGCGCTGGTGGGATCGTAAATCACTTGCGGGAACGCGCTGAAGTCTCCCGTCCGCTCGGCCGTGGTCGGTATGCTCTGGTAGCCGATAGGAGTCGTGGCCGATACGAGACGGTATCCATCGTAGTTAGCGAAGAAGAACAACTTGTTCTTCTTGATGGGGCCGCTGACGCTGACTCCGAATTCGTTCTGATGGTCAACCGGCAAGACCGCCGCGAAGAAACCTCGGGCGTCGAAATCGGTGTTCCGGAAGTATTCGTAGACGCCGCCGTGGAACGAGTTGCCGCCCGACTTGAGGACATAATTCTCCACGCCCTGTCCTTCGTACATGGCCTTGGCGCCGGCCGTCTCTACCTGAAACTGCTCCACGGCCTCCACCGAAACCCCGAATGCCAGGTTGCGCGTGTCGGCCTCGGTTCCGGCGCTGGTCAGCGGCAGACCCTCGATGTAGACCTCGTTCTGATAGGTCTGGCCGCCGTTGAACGAACCCGTAGATGGACCGGCCGCCTGCGTGCTGTAGTTGTCGACGCCTACGGCGAGGCCGGCAAACGCCGAGGGATCGCGGGGAGACCCGGCCGCATTCATCGCCAGCGGTAGGGCGTCGTAGACGTTGTTCTGCATGGAGGAGCCAAGCGCGACATCGTCTGTCTTCAGCACGGAAGGCGCGGCTTCCACGGTGATCGACTGAGTGGCCGCACCGACCTGCAATGTGGGATTCACGGCCACGTTTGCCAGCGCTTCCAAAACTACATGGGTTTGAGTCACAGTTTCAAAACCGGTGGCCTTGACCGTAACGGTATACTCGCCGGCAGGGAGCAGAGAGAGCACAAAAACTCCGGCCTCCGTGGTGGAGCGGGTGGTTTGGACCCCCGTGGCCACATTCGTGGCTGTTACCGAAGCGCCGGCCACCACGGCTCCCGAAGGATCCGTGACCGTTCCTTGAATCGTTCCACTACCGCCCACTTGCGCAGTCGCCGCCGCAACTGCCAGGAGCGCTGCCAATATGCAACACAAGACTCGCATCGTTATCCTCCGTAATTGTCGTTTTGACGTTCCTAAGAACCCCGTGCGATTATTCTCTCGCGAGAGCGGGATTCATGCAAGCACGTTCTTCGGACTTGAAGAGGTTATGAGCTATGAAACGTCATCCGATGCGCTGTGGCACCGGAAGTGCTTTGCTATGATGCGATTGCGTGGGTCCGTCCGTTCTCTTGCGGGCGACCGCCCCGAAACGCGATGTTTCGCAGTGCGTAGCAACCGGCCGGGAAGGACATCACGGCCGTTGGCGCGGCCGCCGGACACGCCGCATGTTACCCTGTTTCGGCGGCGGATTGTTTGTGAAGCGATTTCCTTTTCTCGACTGGATGCGCGGGCTGGCCGTGGTCATCATGATTCAGTGCCACGTATTCAATTCCTTCGCGCGCATGGACCTGCGGGAGGGCGGCCCGTACGTGCTCTCGCAATTCGTCGGCGGAATGGCCGCGCCGTTGTTCCTCTTCATGGCGGGCATGACGTTCGCTTTCCAGTTGGAGAGCCTCGAGCGCCGCGAGCGGAACCGGTGGCGGCGCTGGCGCATTTCCCTGCGGCGCGCGGCCTATATCCTGGGCATCGCATTCCTGTTCCGTTTCACCAACTGGGTGGCCAGCCTGCCCCATGCCGACGTGGGCGAGATCACCAAGGTGGACATCCTGAACTGCATGGGCGTGGGGATGGCGGCGGTCTCTCTGGCGGCGTTGTTCGAGTTCAAGGGGCGCGTGCGCTTCGCCGTTCTGGCGGGGCTGGCCATCGCCGCGGCGGCGCCCATCATGACCAACCTCCCGTGGGGCGGAACGCCAGCGCTCTTCCGGGAGTACCTCGTGCCCGGTCCCGGCCGCGGACGATTCCCGTTTTTCCCGTGCGCGTCCTACGTGGGGTTCGGCCTGGCCGCCGGCGCCATCGTCAAGCGCACGGCCGCGGACCGGATGGACCGGCTCATGCAGTGGTCCGTGCTGATCGGATTGGCGCTGGTCTTCACGGCGCAGTATTTTTCCAACATCCCCTACTCCGTCTACCCCAAGTCCGACTTCTGGAGAGACAGCCCGGCGCTCATCCTGATCCGCGTGGGCATCATGCTGCTGATGATGGCAGGGGCGTACCTCTGGACGGAGTTCGGCATGGGAACAGGGTGGAGCTGGATGCTCTGCTTCGGGAAGACTTCGCTGATGGTCTACTGGGTACACGTGATGCTGGTTTACGGGGACCTGGCGAAGCCGCTCAAACGCGCGCTGACGATTCCGCAAACCGTGCTGGCGGCGCTCCTGGTGATGCTGTCGATGGTGGCGCTGGCCGCCGCGTGGCTGTGGTGGAAGGCGGGGCGAAAGCTCACGTCGAGTGGACCTCCGGCCGGCACGCCTGTAGCCGTTTCGGCTGCCAAAGGGACTGAAACCTGAATCGGGGGACCGAAATGCCAGAAGACCAGAATCGAGGACGAGGAGCGATGCGGAGAGGCGCCGTGATCCTGCGCGCTGCCCCGTACCGGATCGTTCTATGGACCTCATTCCTGGCCTGGGGGATGTGCTTTGTGGTTCTCTACGTCGGTTCATTCGCTCTGAATACCGACGCCGGTTCTATTCTGGAGCGTCGGCGACCGCGCCGTTTCCATCTCGGGTAGCCACTTTCTTTGCCAGGTGGCCGATGGAGGCGCTCTGCAAAACGCCCAGCATGGCCTCTTGCGCTTGGGCCCAGATGCCATGGGCCGGACACGCCTCCTGGCGGCTGCAAGCGTGGTCTGAAGTGAGACAGAGGTTGAGGCGCACGGGACCCTCGATGGCCTGCACCACATTCAGGATCGACACGCCGGTGTGGGCTTCCTGGAGCTCGAAACCCCCGGTGTTACCGCGGTGCGAAATCACCAACCCGGCGCGGGTCAGGCTTTGCAGCACTTTCGAAAGGAACTGCTCGGGACATTCGGCCTCCCGGGCCAGCTCCGCCCGGCTGGCGCGCGCGCCCGGCGGTAGCCCGGCCAGGTGAATCATCACCCGTACGGCATAGTCAGCGGCTCTTGTCAGTTGCATAAACCATTTCATCATGCACTCTAAGTGCCACATTCGAACGGCCTGATTATTCGGACAAGTAGGACAAAGATTGGGTGAAAAGCCGCTTTTCTATGCCCTAAACGGCCCCAAATGGGTGAAATTCTTTGTTGCAAACCTCTACAGTTCGACCCGTGCCGGCTGAGCACTACTGATAGTGGATCGTGATCGCTAAGAGCCTCAGGCGTGTTCGGCAGGCCTTGTGCGCAAGGCGAAAAATTGGGATTAGTTCCCAATTCTTTGCCCAACATAGAAACGTATGTGAAAGTAAACAAAATACTTAGCTTTGGCATGAAAAGTGCTTCTTCCACCAACAGACCACAATCGCGGGCCAATTGTGCCTGGAAGCGGAAGAGATTGAGGACAAGTGGCTGAGCTATAGCCGCTTAAGTTGCTTATTGAACAGCACGGCGCGATGGGCGATACAGACGTTCATGACGCGCCCGAGGCAGAAATATTATGAGACGCTACGACCTGTTTGCGTTGCTTTTACCCCTGTTAGTGTCCAGTGCCCGCGCCGACATCCTGGGAACTGCGGATAGCTTTGCAGTCTTGGCCGGCTCGGCCGTCACCAATACTGGCCCGACCACCATCACCGGAAACCTGGGCGTGTTCCCCGGTACCGCGATCAGTGGCTTCCCTCCAGGAACCGTGACAGGAACCATATACCACGCCGGTGGCGTCCCGGACACGGCCCAGAGTGATGTCACCACCGCATACAGTACGCTGTTTGGCCTGCCATACACTACAGACTTGACCGGTCAGAATCTGGGCGGGCTAACGCTTTTGCCTGGCGTCTATCATTTTGACAGCTCGGCTTTCTTGGACGGGACACTCACGCTCAACGCCCAGGGCAGCAACGATGCATTGTGGGTTTTCCAGATCGGTTCCACGCTAATCGCGGGGAGCGTGAGCACCGCAAATGTTCAAGTGATTAACGGCGGGCCGGATGACGGCGTGTTTTGGCAGGTCGGCACATCTGCGACTCTCTATGCCGACACAACGTTCGAGGGGAACATCCTGGCCAACCAGAGTATTACTCTCGATACCGGCGCAATAATCCCGTGCGGCCGCGCCCTGGCCGAAAACGCGGCAGTGACCCTGGATACCAATGTCATTTCAAGCGCCTGCACATATGTTACTGGGTGGACCACTGCTCAGGCCACAGAGTTAAGCGGGCTAAGCGGGATGCTCGGCACAGGCTTGAGCAACCCTGCTAATAACTCTCCCGGCGACTACAATTCCTCCCCCGTTCCGGAACCCAGCGCACTTCTGCTTTTGGCCACCTGTATCGCCGGGTTGGCGATACAGCAAAAATGGGCGCGGTCGAAAGGCGCAAAATCGCGGTGGTTGTAGGACTTTGTTCCTCGCCTCCCCCGAGGCCCCATTACAGTCTCTGAACAATAGTTCGTCCGGCGTCCGGCTGCGTATTCTCCGGTGAGGCCGTGTAGAACTTCCGCGCGGCGAGAGACCCCGGCGTGGCACAATGATCGCATGTGGAACGCGATCCGGATGGGCGCGCTGGCTGGCGCGGTGATGGCTGCCGGCGGCGTGCGTGCGGCTGACAATCAACTGACCGCCAGGGAGAAGGCCGCCGGCTGGCAACTCCTGTTCGACGGCAAGTCGTTCGCCGGGTGGGAAGATCCCGCCAGGAAATCTCCGCCGGGGGATTCGTTCGTCATCGAAGACGGATGCCTGAAGGCGGTGGCGCATCCGCAGATCGTGGAAGACCTTTTTGCGAGAGATACCTACAGCGATTTCGAATTGGATTTCGACTGGAAGATTTCACCCGGCGGCAACAGCGGCGTCAAATACCGGATTCAAGACCGCGTGTTTCTGCTCAGCCGTCCGGGCATGAAGTTCGAGGACCTGGTGAACCTGACCCTGAAAAACCGTCCCAAGGGGCGGCTGGAGCGCGGGCAGGAATACGTGATCGGGTTCGAATACCAGTTGCTGGACAATGCCCGGAACCCCGATGGGCGCGTTGGCCCGAGCCACCAGGCGGGCGCCCTGTACGACATGTTTCCGCCGTCTCAAGACTCGACGCGCCCGGTGGGCGAGTGGAACCATTCGCGGCTGGTGGCCGGGGGCGAGCACGTCGAGCACTGGCTCAACGGCGTGAAGGTGGTGGATGGCAGGCTGGATGCGCCGGAGGTGGAGCGGGGCACGGGCGCGCGCTGGAGCGCGGGCTCGCCGGTGTACGAGATGCTGGTGAAGCACGCGCGCAAGATCTGCCAGATCTCGCTCCAGAACCACGACACCGAAGCGTGGTTCCGCAACCTCAAGATCCGGCGGTTGAGCAGGTAGAAATGTCCAGATATGTGTCTGTGTCGCTCTTGCTTGGAGCGGCCCTCATTGAGGCTGTCGGAGACGGGATCGTGCGCGTCGGAATGCGCACCTCCTCGTGGCAGCGTGGGTTGTATTACGTGGTGGGGGCCGCGGTTCTTTTCGCCTACGGATGGACAGTGAATAGGCCGCCTTGGAAGTTCGGTGAATTGCTTGGACTATATGTTGTCTTCTTTTTTCTGGCCGCGCAGGCGGTATCGTATTTCGTGCTCAAGGAAACTCTGCCGCGCCCAGTCCTGGTTGGCGGGTTGCTGATTGTCAGCGGCGGGCTGGTCATCTTTCTATCGAAGTAGCTGCTGCTGCGTTAGGCGAATTTTTCGCCGAAGGTCCTAATCCCAGCTTTTTGCGCTGCCTTCCGTAATTTCCCGTCGAGTGTGGCGAGGGGCGCACCGTGCCTGATCGAGAGTTCCAGATAAGCCGCGCCGTACGCCGAAAGGCCGTATTCGCGCGCCAGGGGCAGAACATTGCTCACGTGATCGCAGACCGGCTGGGTGTCCTGAACTAGTGAGAGGCTTCCCAGCAACGTTGCGAAACGGCGGATTTCCGGCTGGCGCAGACGTTTGCTCCTCTCGCCGGCCAAGACCGCATTAGCAATTTCCGACCCCCATATGGCCGGAACGAGAATCGTCTGTCCTTCCAGCGCTACCAGGACAGCGTCTGCGTAGTCGCTGGCTTCATCCGGAAAGCACCATGCAAGTGCTACCGAGGCATCGACCACTACCCCCGTCAAAACCGCCGGCCTTCAGCCACCATTTCACGCACACTCATCTTGCCGGGCTTCACGCGCTTGCGTAACGCCCGCAGGCCCTCTACAACTTCCTTGTGGGTCAGCTTTGGCTGGGCGGCGCCGATTGGTACCAGCATGGCGGAAGGGACCCCATGTCTGGTGATGGTGATCCTCTCGCCCTTTGACACCCGTTCCAGCAAAGATGCCAGATGGGTTTTTGCTTCGAATGCGCCTACTGTCTCCATGGTTTCTCATCAACTAGTTTAAACTGGTTTGGAGCCCCCTGCATGGTGCCAGCGCGGGAGTGCCATCAACGCGGCGCCATATAGCAGCAGGGAGAGGAATAGCGCGGCCTTGCGGTCCTGGTGAAGGTCTTCCACCACCAGGCGGTACGCGCCGGCGATCATCACCGGGTAGATCAAGCGGGAAAGCTCCAGCCGGTTCCAGCGCGACCCGGCCCAGGCCAGCAAGAGAGCGGCGGCGGCCAGCACGCCCGTGTGCATAGTGGCGCAGTAGGCGTGGCTGGCGCCCGCGCCGAACAGAGCATGATACGCGGTGGTGAGCGCGCCGGCCGCGATCCCGGCCACGAGCCATATCAGCGCGGCGGCCACGACTACGCGAAAAGTCTGCAAGCTCCGCGTGCCGCGTTCCGCTTGCGCCTGGCGGACCGCCAGCAGGTAGCAGACTGCGGCCGCCAGCGCGCCCGCGCCAATCGCGGCCGGATTCTCGCCGGACCACGTGGCTTCGCCCAGCAGAAAGTGCCCGGCCTGTTCGAGCGCGCCCGACCAGGCCAGCGCCAGCAGAAGATAGACACCGCCATGCACCTGGAGCGTCAAACGGCCGAAGAAGCCTCCGGCCCAGATGCAGCCGATCGCCAGGGCCAGCCACGCGCCCGAGGCGGCGGCGCCGGAAAGCAAAATGCGACTGCCGGCCAGCGCCAGCAGAATGCCGAACGTCGAGTAGGTGTAGAAATTGCGGCTGTGCGAGCCATCGCGGTCGA
Organism: Bryobacteraceae bacterium; assembly: GCA_049515735.1. Classification (GTDB taxonomy): domain Bacteria; phylum Acidobacteriota; class Terriglobia; order Bryobacterales; family Bryobacteraceae; genus Fen-178. The sequence goes on along the minus strand of JBEKTU010000012.1, from coordinate 72,460 downwards.
GCAGCGCAAACGATACCACGTAGCAGGCTGCGGCGCAGGCCAGGGCTATGGCGCCGACGGCGGTTGACTGGTTCGAGAGACGCAGCCCGCCGCCCACGCCGATCAGAAAAGCCAGCGCGCACTGCGCGGTTTCAAAAGCCGTGAACGTGAAACCGCGCAACAGGGTCCGGATAATGGTGCTGGAGAGGTAAATCACCAGCAGCAACACCTGGGAAGCCAGCAGCCACGAGTGCGGAATGGGCGCGTAGGCCTCCGGCAGGCCGCGCGCGTTGGTGACCAGCCAGGTCGCCAGCAAAACCGAGAGATCGGCGGCGGTGGCGGCCAGCCAGCGCTCACTCAGCCAGTGGTCGAGGCAGGCGGAGGCTTCGACGGCGGCGGCCGTCGCCAGAAACACGAGAGTGAAAGGCAGGACGTCGTGCGTGGCCATGAGCAGGCCCGCGGCCGTGCCGAGTCCCGCCAGGGTGGTGATGGTGGCCACCACGAGCAGGTCCTTGCGCCAGGAGACCCCCAGGCCGAAGACGATGAAGAGCAGCAGGATGGCTCCGGCCGTCCAGGTGGAGATGGCGTGAAAGCGCAAGGTGGCCTCCCACAGCAAAGGCGAGAGCACCAGCACGGAGGTCAGGGCGCGCAGCGCGGTTTCGATGCGGCGCGCGGCGGGCGTGCGCGCGGCCCACACCAGCCAGAGGAGGGCGTAAAGGAGGCCGATGGCGACCCCGGCCTTGGGTGCGAACGTTCCCGATTCGGTGAGGGCACGAAGAAGGTAGGCGCCCGCGAGACCGAGCAAGGCGCGGCCAAGAACGGGGAGGAGCGCGGTGGTCTCGGGGAGAAGGTCTGAGTTGGCAGGCGGAAGCGCGTGAGCCACGCTGTTGGCAGGCGGAACCGCCTGCCCCACCTGGCCCACATTTATCAGGTGCTCGAGGTAGGCGACACGCCGCGCGAGGTCGCGGACCTCGCGTTCGAGATCGTCCGGCATGGAAACCTCCTCAGGTTTCGCTGCGCTCCGGCCAGGGCGGCAGGAGTATTACCAGCACGACGAAAATCACAAACGGAAGAATCATCAGCCCCACGGCCGTGAACAAGCCCTCGCGCGCCGCGAAGGACACCTTGTAGGTGGTGTATCCCAGAAAACTTTTCGAGAACAACTGGCCGCCGATCACCACGTTCCAGCGCATGGCGAAGATGCCGACCAGGGTCAGCAGGCCCGCGGTGAGGTACATGGCCCGCCGCTTGGCCTCGGAAAACGTCCACAACTGGTTGGCCGCCAAGAGGGCCAGCGGGACCAACGTCCCCACGAGGATCTGCAAGATGATCTGCGAGAACATCAGGCGCGTGTGCACCATGAAATCCAGGCTGCGGAAAGACTCGTCGGCTTCGTAGGTGCGATGCACCAGGTCCAGCATCTCGAGCGTGAAGTCGATCAGGAAGGTGTAGAAAAGATACTTGCCGATGGTGTCGAGGCATCGCATGTCGATGGCTATCTTCTTCACCTTCGTGGACGCCATGTAGAGGAGCAGCACCGCCGCGATTCCGGAGGTCATGGCCGAGAACAGAAAGACGATGGGCATGAGCGGGGTGGACCACCAGGGGTTGGCCTTGATCGAGCCGAAAATGAATCCGACGTAGCCGTGCAGCAGAAAGGCGGAGGGGATGCCGATAACCGTTACGGTGTAACCCACCTTGTCGTCAATGCGGCGCGCGGCGGGGCTGACGTTCTCCGAGCCCAGAGTGAGCGCCTTGTAGACCAGGCGCATGAAGCCGGTGGTGGATTGCGCCATGCGAACGATATCGGCGCGGTAATCCAGCCAGATTTCGAGCAGCAGGACCACCGTGAGATACCACAGGTAAACGAAGCCGAACATGGCCATGGCCGAAGAGGTGTGAGGCGTGAGGTACATCTCCATGGAACGCTCGGGGTGGCCCAGGTGGAGCTGCAAAGGCAGGGGCGCTACCAGCAGGAACGCCAGGGCGGTGAGCAGCGCCAGCCGGTAAGTGGGGCGCACGGCTTCCACCTTGAACACGCGCTCGAGCGAGGCCAGGATGAATGCGCCCGCCACCAGGCCGGTGATGTAGGGGTAGAGCACAATGAGGAGGCCCCATTGCAGCTCGATTTCGTTGGGGTACATGAAACCATCGACGCCGGGTATCATCGTTCGCTCCTTATCTCACCGAGCCGTCGAGGTCCTTGTAATAGACCTTCGCTCCGGTTGCCATGTACGGCTTCAAGATCTGCACCTTGTTGTGGCGCAGGAATTCGTGCACGGGGTCCTTGGGATTCTTGAAATCCACCAACTGGCGGGCGCCGGTGGGGCAGTTTTCGCAGCAGGCGGTGGTGAGCCCCTGGGTGATGCGGTGGTAACAGAGCGTGCACTTGTCCACCGTTCTCGTGTCCGGATGCAGGTAGCGGCAGCCGTAAGGGCAGGCCTGCACGCAGTAGCGGCAGCCCAGGCAGTAGCTCGCATCCACCAGCACCGCGCCGTCGGGGCTGACGAAGGTGGCGCCCACGGGGCAGACCTGCACGCAGGGCGAATGGGCGCACTGGTTGCAGAGCTTGGGTACGAAAAAGCTCTTCACGCCGGTGCGGGTGGAGGGCGGGAAACCGTCGATGGCACCGTTAGGCGAATCCACCCGGGGCTGTTGATCTTCTCCGACCTGGTAGCGCTCGACCCAGGTGCGGAAGTAGCCGCTCGGCACATGGTTCTCGTTGGAACAGGCGCGCACGCAGTTGCCGCAGCCGATGCACTTGTCGATATCGATGATCATGCCCCACCAGTGATCCGCCATTTTGTAAGCTTCGGGGGCAGGCTCGGCTCCGGTGATCTGCTCCAGGGTGGCCCCCACGGATGCCAGGACCAGGAGCTTGCCGCCTGCTGTGAATAAGTCTCTCCGACTGATCTCCATGCGATTGTTCCTTACCTCAGAGGTGCGGGTTGTGCGGTTGATGGCACGAATTGCAGAGCATGCCGCCGGAGTGCTCGGCGGTGACCACCTGCGGAAAGCCCGGGGGCTTGGCCGCGTCCTTTTCGTGACACCGGCGGCAGAGGTTGGCGACAGCGGGCAGCTTGGGGACGTTGGCGGCGGGGTCGCCGGCGTGTTGCGCCAGGGGACCGTGGCAGGTTTCGCAGGCGACGTGCGCGTGCTTGCCGGCGGCGCGCGCTTTGGCTTCGTCATCGTGGCACAGAACGCACTGGTCCTGGCCGGCGTAAGCAATGGGGAGCCGGCGGATTTCTTCCAGCGCGGCGGGGCGGAAGTGGCCGTATTGGCCGAAGGCCTTGGGGATAACTAAAGCACGTATGATGAGGAAGATACCGAGCCCGGCGACAAGCACAACCGCAGGGCGGACGAGGTGTCCCGAATCTGTGAAAATGCGGCGCAAACCCATCTCCTTTCCATAGGCGTGTGCAACATAAGGACCAAACGGCCTGTATATCCGAAAATGAAGTATTTAAGGGCTTTTGTGGGGATTTGCGACGGTTCATGATAGTGGTCGGTTCGTGAGTATGGGGTAAATGACCCAATGTGGGGGAAGGGGCGTCGGAGGGGACGGGTCTGATGGAATTGACGAAACAAAGCCAATTTCGCGGCCAAGCGGCTGATCTGATAGTGGCGTCGGGCCGGTGGTCGGGTGAGAGCCGTTCCCATCTATCTAGACAATTGTATATACTGGTTTCTGTGGAAGTTGGCCACTTCGAGAAGGCGACGCGCTCCGAAACAAAGATGTATTGGGAGATTGTCTATGGCGATACCTAGGACCCGCAGGGGGAAGACGGATTGGAACCGGCTGGAGCGTTTGGGCGACGCGGAGATCCGCAGAGCGGCGAAGGCCGATCCGGATGCGGCCCCGGTCGCGTCGTCCGAATGGTTCCGGAGGGCGAAACTGCTCGAGCCCCAGCCCAAAACGCCGGTCTCCATGCGGCTCGACGAAGACATCGTGAAGTGGTTCAGGTCCCGAGGACGAGGCTACCAGACGCGCATCAATGCGGTCCTCCGAGCCTACGTCGAATCTCGCTCGTCTACGTAGAGAGGTAGTCCCACGCGCAGCAACTCGGGGCTGGTGTGGGGGAGAAAGCTGGCGCCGACGAACTCATCCATGTAGCAGGGCAGGTCGGCGAGATCGACGTAGGTGATTTTGCTCAGATAGCCGGCGATCTCCGCGAAGAATTGGCGAGAGAGCAAGCCGAGGGCGGCGCCTTCGAGGGAACCGTTGTCCACGTAGCCGTAACGGCCCAGCGGCAGGGAGGGCAGCAGCCCGATGCCGAGCGCCGCCGGCAGATTGAGGAAGCGGCCGAAATTGCCGGAGACGATGGCCCGCTCGATGGCGTGCGGGCCAGGGCCCAGCGCTCCGAGCAGCGAGCGTATGCCGGCGAAGACCGCGGCTTTCGCCCGAATCAGGCTGGCCAGGTCTCTCTCCCACAGCGCCACTTTTCCGTCTTCGGAGAGGGCCAGGGCCGTTCCCCACTTGCCTTCCACGCGCCGGCCGGCCGGCAGGCGATTAGTGAACTGGCCGCTGCGGTCAATCCAACCCGCGCGGAACAATGCGTCCGTCAACGCGATCAGCCCAGAGCCGCACACACCGCGAACCCGGCCTCCGCCTATAACGGAGAGTTGAACCGCGCCGGTCTCGGCATTGATCGATGCGCCGTCCGCTGCACCGCGGTCCGCGCGCATGCCGCAGCGGATTCCGCCGCCTTCGAAAGCCGGTCCGGCGCTACAAGCGCAGGCCAGCGCGAAGTCTGCTCCGCCCAGAACGATTTCGCCGTTGGTTCCCAGGTCCACATAGAGGGACATGGTATCCGGGGAACGCGAGAAGCCAGCGCGCACCGCGCCGGCCACGATGTCGCCGCCGACCCAGCCGCCGGCGGCAGGCACGCTGTACACGGGCGTGCCATCCCCGCCCGGCCAGCCGAGTTCCGAAGCGTCAACGGGCGGGAAAGCCAGCGCGCGCGGCTCGGAGGGGACACGGCGAATCCCCGAAGGATCGGCCGCCAGGAGAAGGTGGATCATGGTCACATTACCCGCCACCACGTAGCCGCGGATTCGGCCGACGTCAGCTTGGCCGGCCCCTTCGGCGATCATGGAACCGATTGCGCTGCGAACGGACGCGGCCAGTTCTCCCAGCAAGCCTTTCTCGGCCGCGACGATGCGGGAAATGACGTCCGCGCCTCTGGGGATCTGCGGATTGTAAGCGCCGGCTTCACCGGTAATGAGACCGTCGGAAAGCCGGATCAGCAAAAGGCGCAGAGTGGTGGTGCCGATATCGAGCGCGACGCCCAGGTCCTCTTCGCCATTGAATCCCACGATGGGGTCGAGTTTCAGAGGCCAGGGCGCCCAGGCCTCGAGCGGCGCCAACCCGGTGTTGCGATCCCTGGAGATAAGCTTCGGAAGCTGCGCCTCGCCGAGCGGCAAGACCGTGAGCGGACCGTGGACCGGCGTGAGGCACGCGAGCACGTGGGGGAACCCGGCTTCCCTCTGAAGAATGCGGTATTCGGGCACCTCGCCGCCCAGGATTCGCACCATGCACCGGCCGCAAGCGCCGCGGCCGCCGCACTCGGCGCTGATCGGCTCGGCGGCAAGTTCGGCCGCCTGGAGTATGGTGGCGCCGTCGGCAACGACCGTGGATCGGCCGGATGGAGAGAAAGTAACCTGGTGAGGACTCATTGTGCGGGCTGCCACACATCTCGAAAAAACGGGCCGAGGTCAGATGCCTCTTGCGGGCCGACCAAGACCCGCCAGCCGTCGCCCAGAGCGTCCTCTAACTCGCCTGATATCACTGACACGTAGCCGGGAATAATGGCCGTCCGATGACTTACCCGCTCGGTGGCCTGCATCGTGCGGAGCGCCTTGGCTACGCGGTCGCCGGCGAATTTCCCGGCGGACCAGGCGGTGAGCACACTCAAGCCCTCGGCGTCCACCACCGCCAGATGGCAAGCCAGGCCGGTGGCTTCGAGCTCCGTCGAGACAATGAAGTAAGTGAGCGAGAAGTTAGTGGTGACCAGCAGCGGAGAAGTGGCATTGGGCTCCCCGATGGAGTAGACGCCCGGTTGCATTTGCAGGGGCTTCTGAGGGTCTGTGTAGATGTTCTGGCGCAGCGTCCAGAGAGGGAGCCAGGCCTCACCGCAGTGGTCCTCGATGGCCAGGAGCGATGCGAACTTGGTGATGCCGAGCACGGCTTTTTCGAACTCGCCGGCGGCGATGCGCAGAAAGACCGGGTGGCCCAGACCGGGGTGGATGCGGTCCAGCGCGCCTCTGCGGATGGCGCTCAGGCTGTGATGGAACCCGCGCAGATCCGCGCCTGGAGGCTCCAGCAGAATGTCGGCGACACCGGCGCGAGTGGCATCCATGGCCGCGGTGGCGAGAGCGTTCAAATCGCTTCCTGAAACCACCAGCGGGATCTTGAGGCGCGCGGCGAGGCTGGCGTAAGCGCCCAGGTCCGCGCCAGGCGGCGGCACCAGCAGCGGGCGATGGTCCTTGATGCGTTCGGCTGTGGCTGAGGCGCCATCGGGGGTGGCGGCCAGGATCGCCACTGGGAAACCGCGCTCGGCGGCAGCGGCGGCGAGGCCGGGCGAAGCGGGAGATTCCGGAATAGCCACGCCATCCACTTGAAACACTTCTCCAGCGCGCTCGAGGCGGAGACCGCGCCAACTGTCCAGCAGGGCATCCCGATCGGGGGCGGGGTTCAACACGCGGAAGAGGCCGGGGCGGCGGACGAAAGTCTTCTCGTGGCGGAAGAAAACCGTCTCTTCACCCACGGTGATGGCGCGCGGGCCACGGCCGATGGTCACCCCGCGGATGGGAGGCGCGGAAGCTGCGCCGAGAGCGGCGCAGGCCTCCGGAGAGGCATACGGGCATTTCGCGAGCGATTCCTTTCCCGCCGCCAGCTTCATGGCGAACGCCAGGCAGGTGGGATAACCGCACTCGCGGCAATTGGTATTGGGAAGGAGCTTGAAGACTTGCAGGCCGGTCAGCGGCATGGGTCACCTCCGGGCGCAGTTCCCACAAAACAGCAATCCAGTTGCCGGTGCAAGCGGGCGAGCGACTCGGGGTGGCGCAGGACGAGGACCTCCGCGCCGGCCTCGATGAGCGCGAGTGCGGTGGCCAACTCCCAATGCACGCCGCCGCTCACTTTGACCTCTTTGGCCTTCCAGGCTTCCTCGCCCACCAGGCAGATCATAGGAGAGTTCAGCATGGCATCGCCTCCCAGAGCCGCCAGCCTGATCCGCTCCATGACGGAGTAGGTGTACTCCAGCCCGTAGCCAAGGCCCCCGGTGAGCGGGTCAATGAGAGTGTGGCGCAAGTCCACGCTGGCATCCGCCAGCAGGATGTTGAGCTGCTTGGCGATGTTCATGTCGATGGGGCTCTCGGCCACCAGGACATGGCCATAGGCTACGGCGACAGCGGCCAGGGTCTTGTACTCTTCCTGGCAAGCCGAGTGGAGCGCGAGTCCCTCGCCCTGGCACTCCTCCGCCACGCGCGCCAGCACGTCGTTCTGCTTGGGACCGGCGCCCGGCCCCTTGACGATCAGCGGAACCGGCACGCTATCGAGAACCGCACGGACGTCGGCCGCGGCATCCTGCGGCGAGCGATTCCCCCTGTCGGGGTGCGTGCCCACCAGATGGAGCATCACCAGGTCCGCGCCGAATTCGTCCACGGCGCGGAGCGCGGCAGCAGCCGGCTGGCCCAGCACTCCATTCCAGGGCTGGCGCACCGTGTCGATCCATCGCGGCGGCGCAACATCGGTGATTTCCAGCGCGAGGGCCGGGCGGTGAGGGAAGCTGGCTTCGAAGGTGTGGAGCGGCAGACCGTTGCCGCCGCCGACGGTCAGAGGCCGGCGGCTGCCCGACCCGAGCGTCACGGTGCGAATGGCGCCGGGCCATCTCTTCGGTTTCAGTTCCAAACTCATGCGGGACCTTCTTCAGATCATCTCACCCAGCGCCAACGCAGGATGCTCGACGGCCGCCAGGTGCTCGATGAGCGGCTCGAGTTCGGTGCAGATGGTCTCATCGGCGATCTTGCCGTAGAGTTCCGGCTGCCCGATTTCTTGGCACCGCTGCCGCAGCTTGTCGCCCAGCTTCTGCTTCACGCGAGTAGTGGTCCAGACCAGCCGCGCCAGGCCACCATCGGCGCTGATGAACTTCTTGGACAGAATGTAGAGGGTGCCGATGCCGATGAAGCCCGGAGTCTGTTGGCCGCCTCCGGTCATCTCGGCCAAAGAGGAGAAGGTCATCCCGACCGGGGTCTGCCCCGAGAATTCCCGGTCGACGATCATGATGCCGCCGGTGCCCGGAAGAACGCAGGCGATGCACTCGAAGCAACCGCACGAGGTCATGGGGTCGTTAATCATGGAGTAAGCCGAGAATTTGAGAAACGCGCCGTTGGAAGCGTTCTGGATGAAGTCGTTAATCCCTTTCCACTGGCCGAGCACGGGGTCAACCACTTCCACTTTCTTAACCGGAAGGTTTCCTCCATGCGGATTGATTTCGTATGCCGCTTTCCCGTCGAGCCAGTTGTAGGCCCCGCACAGACCCAGGCGTTCGGGCGTGATGATGCACACGTGATTGGGCGCGTAGCTCTGGCAAAGGGCGCAGGAATAGAAGATATCCACGCTCTCATCGGTGAGCGCGCCCATGCGCTCGTCGCGCTGCTGGTAGGCAGCGGCGGCCTGCGGGTAGAGTTTCTCGACCTCGTCGGAACTGGTGAACAGAGTTACCTGTACCTTGTCGACGATGGCCGGGAAGTCGTTTCTGAACTTGTGCAGCAGGACGGTTCCCAGGTGCTCGATGCGGAACCCGGCATCGCGCGCTTTCTTCGAGATGCGGAGCCAGACCGAGTCGCGCTGGCCGAGATGCATTACGCCCATCGGTTCGGAGAGGAACGAATGAATGTGCCGCTCGAGGATGGATTCGAACTCGGGCTGCATCTTGCGGCCGGCCACCTCGACGAAGATGGCCAGCGGCAGGCGCGCGCCCTCCGGCACGTCCACGATCTCGGGACCCACCACGCGGATGAGGCCATCCTGCAGGCGGTCCATGGGACGGCTGGCGAGATACTCGAAACAGCGCGTGTACTTGCCACCGAACTCGACGGCGACATCCTCTTTGCGGACGCGCTCTCCTTCGAAAGCGGGACCGTGCCTGACCGGGATGGGGATCTCGACGGTGCGGATCTTCACGCCGCGCACCTCGACCGCGCGGGACGGCATGTCGCGGTGCGGGACGTTGGCCACGACGTGCTCGTAGGTGCAGATGCCGCTCGGCAGAATCTCGGGAATATCGGTGTCGGCGATGACCGGGAAGCCGAAATTGATGGCGCCCGCGGCGGTGGCGAACTTCTCGTCGTCCACTTCGCCGAGCGCCAGGACAAAGGCCATCACGCGGCGCTTGTTGTAGAGAAGAATCTCGCGCGTCTCCTTGAGACCGCCCGGCCGCAGCCCGCCGAAAGTGAATGCGGCGCGGCAGGCGAAACCCAGGGCGTGAACGATGGATGACGTATCGGGTCCATAGGGAACCAGGAAAGTCTCCCAGTTCATTTCGACGCCGCGGCGGTTCAGTTGCGCAGCCATGGTCTCGCCGCCGGTGTTGGCGCCCATGAAGACCAGGATGTTGCGCTCTTGGAGATCGCGAGCCAGTTGCTCGGCCGTCTCATCGTTGGGCGCGGCGCCGACGCAGGCCGCGAAGCCGGGCATGCGCCCATCTACCAGTTTGATGCCTTGTTCGCGGAGGATGCTGTCGGGCGTGGGTCCCAGCCAGAAATCGAACGCCAGGGAACCGCCGCGCAACGGCTTCATGGCTTCGACGGCCTCATGCGCCACCAGGGTGGCCGCTCCGGCGTCGAGCGTGGCGCCGAGATAGGGGAGCCAAAGCTTTTCGGTGGGCGGCGCCGGCAGCCAGGTGCGCGCCACCTGCAAGGCCTCCTCAAGGTCGCCTAGTTTTTCGACCCTTTTACCCACCAGCGCCAGGATCACGGGCAAGGCATAAGCGGTGTCGGGAAAGGCGATGCTCTTCGAGCGGCCATGACGGTGAATGGCCTCCGACAACATGCTCTCCGCCCGGTTCATACAAGCGTAAGCGCCGCGGATGGCCGCTTCTGCGATGATCTTGGACATTAGCTAACTCACTTCCTCAAATGGACCCTCCGCTCTCTTACGTTCGCGGCTCCGATCCGAGCCGCGACAGTAATGGAGCGGAGGCCAGATGGCCTTCTTCAGCATCCTGTTGACACACATTCTGAGTCACCGCGGGGCAGACGATCGGTTTCTGTCGTCTGCCGCTTGGCAGACCACGAAAAACGATGGTCTGCCCTACTGAGTGGAACACACTCTCGACGGAGCATTGGGTCTGGAGGTTTTGAAGGGTCGTCTTCCCGCCGTCGTGCACAGAGACGATGTGATCGGCGTGCAGTTCTACGTTCAGGTGGGTCGCAGGGCGTACTTCCCGGCGATCCGCTTCACTCCGGACGATCCCGACCGGGCCGGATTCGTCCAAGAGCGTATCACCTTCAGGCGTAGTGGTTGCTTCCGTGTAGCGCCTTGGGGCAGCATACAGGTGCGCCAAGCCCGCTCTCTCCAGAGCATTACCCCAAGTTCCGAAACGTTTCCGCAGGGTCTGCCCTGAGACCTTGGATGACAGCTTTGCAAACTCAGAGAGAGTCAAATTGCTGCCCGAGTAGCCTGCGGCGACGCGGCGCACCTCGTTCAGCAATGATTCATCAGAACGGTCGTCAAGGAAATGGATTTCAAAACGAGCCATGAACCTCCACTGATGATAGCGTCACTGACAAGCTGCTGGCAGCGATTCTCATGGTATATGAGTGCCCTCTCTGTACCGCCGATAGAACGTTCCCGCGCCGGAGATGTCGCCGTAGAGCAGCGCGCCGGCTAGGCGGCCCTGGTGGTGGACCAACTTGCGGTACACTCCGTCGCGGTTGGCCAGTACCTCGGCCGATGCGCCTTCCAATCGCTCCGGGCACACCTCGCCGATGGAAATGATTGGCTCGCCGAAAAATCGCGAGGCGTTCATGCGGAGCGCGCCGGCGGACGGGCGCTCCACTCCGACGGCAGCGGCGCCGGCGGCACGGCCCAGTTCGTAGGCCACGGGCCAGATGCCGCTGACCGCCGAGCGGCCGGTCAACGGGTCGATGGTTTCGGCGCAATCCCCGGCGGCGAAAATTCCGGGCACGCTGGTGCGGCCGCAGAGGTCTACGACGATTCCGCGGCCCACGCGCACCCCGCTGCCGCGCAGCCACTCGACGTTGGGGCTGATGCCCTTGCCCACAATGACGAGATCTGCGCCAATCAGCTCGCCGTCATCCAGGCGCACGGCTTCGACATGGCCGTTACCTACGATCTCGACGGCGTCGCGGCCGGTGCGCACGTTCAAGCCGTGGCGCATGAACAGATCGGCGATGCGGCGGCCGGCTTCGGCATCCACCATTTGCGAGAGAAGGTGCGGGGAGGTCACAACCACTGTCACGGCTACCCCGCGGGTGAGGAGGGCTTCGCAGGTCTGGAGACCAACGTTGCCGCCACCTAAAACTACCGCGCGGCGGCCAGGGCCGGCCTCCCTTTCGATTTGGTCGAGGTCTTCGAGATTGCGGAGGTCGTGGAGGCCCGCGAGGGCCGCGCCGGGGATGGAAAGCGTGGCTGCGCGCGCGCCGGTGGCCAGGATGAGGCGGTCGAAGGTGAGCGCGGTTCCATCATCGAAAAGCAAAGATTGGCAAGCTAAAGCATGCCCCACCTTGTGCAACACGCGGACATTGAGATCGTTTTCGAGGTAGCCATTGGCGCGCCATTCGATCTGGGGGCGGCCGATACGGCCGGCGAGAACATAGGAGAGAAGCGGGCGGGAATATTGCGGAGAGGCGTCCGCCGTAACCAGCGTGATGGAGCACTCCGGAGCGTACTCGCGCGCGGACTCGCAGGCGGCAATCCCGGCGGCGGAGGAGCCTACCACCACCACGTGTCCCTTGAATTGGCCGGGCGCCGGGCGGGCTGGCGGCGCGGCGGCTGCGAGCGCGCCGGTGGGACAAGCCGCTACACAAGCGGGAATCTCGCGATCGCGGCAGACGTCGCAGCGAACCACGCGGTCCGTCGCCGGATCGGGACGAATGCCGTGCGGACAGACCATCAGGCACATGAAACATCCTACGCAGCGGCTTTCTTCCAGGGCGATCCAGCCGCTGATGGGGTCGCGGTGGAGCGCGCCGCTCTTGCAACTGAAGGCGCACAACGGCTCGGCGCACTGCTCGCAGCGAAGCGCGTCGACTCCGTTCTTCCCGGCGGCGATGGTAACGCGGCGTTTCGGCGGAAGAGCTTCGGCGATGGCGGTTTCCAGTTGCCCGCTGCGGGAATGGGCCACCGAGCAGGCCAGCTCGCAGGCCCGGCAGGCCAGACAGCGTTCGCGATTGAAGATCAGGATTGCGGACACAGCGGACCTCCGCGGTGCGCCAGCTTGAGCGCCTTGCGCTTGGCATCGAGGTGCGCGAGGGTTCCCTTGGCCGCTTCGTCCATGTCGCTGGCGAACAGAAACTTGCCGCCGGTTTCCTTCTCGACGTCCTGCTCCAGATACTGGCGGACCACACTGCTTCCCGCAATGCGCGGCGCCGGCGTAAAGGCGGTGAAGATTCCGGAAGCCACGGCGTAGAGGCCAATGGTGATGGCTTTCTCGCTCATGGCCTCAGGCGCGGCGGCGGCGATGGGCAGCTCCGAAAGGTCTGCGCCAATCCCGCCCTCGGCGACCAGGGCCACGCACACCGAGAGAATGCGCGAGTTGTCGACGCAGCTTCCTACGTGCAAGACCGGCGGAATTCCCACCGCCTCGCAGACTTCCCGAAGGCCCGGCCCGGCGTATTCCAGCGCCGCCTCCGGCCGCAGCAGGCCAAACTTGGCGGAGGCGATGGCGCTGCATCCGGTCTGCACCACCAACACGTCCTGCGCCAGCAGATTGCGGACCAGGGCCAGGTGGTGGCTATCCTGCGCGACGCGCGGAGTGTTGCAACCCACCACGCCCACAATGCCGCGGATGCGGCCGGCCGCCACCGCGTCGATCAGCGGCCGGTAACCGGCGCGGAAACGGCCGCCCAGGTAGAGCGGCAGGTTCTCGTTGGTGAAACCGGCTACCAGGTCCATCTTGTGGCGCGGAATCTGCACGCGCGCGGGATCACGCCGGGAGAACGCCGCTACCGCGCTCTTCACAATGGCGCGCGCGGTCTGCTTGGGGTTGTGCGCGTCGAGCACCATTTGCTCCGCGGCCGGCATGTGGGCCTTGGAAGAAGTAGTCACGATCTTGGTGTGATGACATGCGGCGACCTGAGGAAGGGAAGGCATGACGCATTGCACGTCCACCACCATCAGGTCCACGGCGCCGGTGAGCAGGGCCAGCTCCTGGTGGAGATAGTTGCCGGCAACCGGCATGCCCTGGCGCATCAGGATCTCGTTGGCGGTGCAACAAATCCCGGCGATGTTGATGCCTTCCGCGCCCGCCTGCCGCGCCAGGGCGAGCAGGTCCTCATCGCGGCTGGCGGCCACGATCATCTCGCTTAGAACCGGCTCGTGGCCATGCACCAGGATGTTGACCTGGCGCTCTTCGAGCACTCCCAGGTTGGCTTGCGAACGAATCGCCTGCGGACCGCCGAAGAGCACATCCTGCACGTCGGTGGCGATCATCGAGCCGCCCCAGCCGTCGGCCAGCGCGGCGCGCATGGCCGCTCGCAACAGGGCCACGGGGTCGGATTCCACGCCGTGGTGGGTGCGGTGCAGCAGCTCGACGATCTCGCGGTCGATTCCGCGCGGGGTGATGCCCATCTTCTCCCATCGCCGGCGCTGCTCCTCGGGGGCGCGCAGCAACGGGATGAGCGGGCCTTCCTGGGAGCCAAACTGGGATGCCATGCGGTCGGCTAGGGAGCGCGGGTCCGCGGCGACTCCCCATTCGGCCGCCAGCGTCTTGAGCTTCTCGGGGTTGGCGATGGCAGTCGCGCTTCGCAGAACCTCGACCACCTCGCGCCCGTGGTCGCTGTGCGCGGCTGCGCCGCAGGCCACGGATCGTGCCAGGTTGCGGGCCACAATCAGGTGGGCATCCGCGCCGCAGGCTCCCACCTGGGACCGCTCACCAAAAGGATCGATGCGGCAAGGCCCCATGAAACAGACATCGCAGCACAGGCCCAGGTCTCCGAATCCGCAGAGAGGCTGCATGTCGTCGTGGCGGTCCCACACGGTTTTCGCGCCGAGATCGCGCGCATGCACCAGCATTTCCTGCGCGGCAGGGTCAACAGAGCGGTTGTCGAAACTCATAGGGTCTCCATGGCGATTCGCAGCATTTCTTTATAAAAGGGACGTTCGCGGGATACGCTGCCCGCTCGCGCCTCCGGTTCCAGTTCGCGGTCGAGCGGGAGGACCCCGACGAGCGGCGGACCGGCGAGATTCGCCCGCACGAAAGCCAGGTCGGCGTCTCCGGAGATCTTGTTGGCGATAGCGTGAACCTGCCTTATGCCCAGGTCGCGGGCCAACTCGGCCACACGAGCGGCAGTTTGGAGGCTGGCCCAACCCGGCTCGACCACCACCAGCATGGTGTCGACGCCCTCGGCGGTGCCGCGGCCCAGGTGTTCCACGCCCGCTTCCATGTCTACCACCACGTGTTCCCGGCTCCGCAGCATGAGGTGGTTCAGCACCTCCCGGAGCAGAATGTTCTCGGGACACGCGCAGCCGCGCCGGCCGCGCTCGATGGTGCCCATGACCAGCACGCGAACGCCATCGATGACGACGCCGAACTCGCCGGGAATGTCATCCACGCGCGGATTCATCTTCAGGAAGCCGCCCCAGCCCTCGCCGCCGCCCACCCGCTCCTCGATCAGCGACTTCAGTTTGACCAGGGGAGTGATGTCGGGGCCGCGATAGCCGAGCGTTCCGGCCAGGTTGGCGTCCGGGTCCGCGTCCACGGCCACCACTTCGTAACCCAGATCCCGCCAGCAACGCGCCAGAAACGCGGAGACGGTGGTCTTGCCGACGCCGCCTTTTCCCGCTACGGCGACCTTCATAGTCCGACCTCCCATCGGCCGATCGCGGCCATGGCGGGGCTGGTGGGACCGAGCGCCAGCAGGGATTCTCCCGCCGATTCGAGCGCGGCCACCTGCGGGTCCCGGGGGATGGCGACGATGCCGGTGAAGGGACCGCCGGCCAGCGCGGTCATCTGGGCTGCCAGAGGCTCTCCCTCATCGAATTGGTTGAGCACCAGGTGGACACGCCGTGGAAGCTCGCCGTGAAGACTCACAAACAGGTCGAGCGATCGGCGGATGGTCTCGGCAGACATGCGGGAGCGATTCACGACGCAGATGAGCGCGTCCGGACGGCCGCTGGTGCGGCGGGAAAGGTGCTCGAGCCCCGCTTCGCAGTCCAGCAAGACATGACGGTACCCGCGGGCCAGGCGGTCCAGGTGATCGCGAATCAGGTTGTTCACGTAGCAGTAGCAGCCCTTGCCTTCGGGGCGTCCCATGGTCAGCAAGTCGAAGCCCGGATTCTCGACCAGCGCATCTTCCGCGCGGAGCGCCAGCCATTCGGCGGAAGACATGGAGGGTGGCCGCTGGTTCTCCCGCAGCTCTTCGCGCATGTCGGCCAGCGTGTGTGCGACCGCGACGCCGAGCGCGCTGCCTAGGCAGCTCGAAGGATCGGCGTCGATGGCCAATACGGGAGTCTCGCCCGATTCCACGAGCCGACGCAGGATCAGGGACGCGACCGTG
Source organism: Bryobacteraceae bacterium (assembly GCA_049515735.1). Taxonomy (GTDB): domain Bacteria; phylum Acidobacteriota; class Terriglobia; order Bryobacterales; family Bryobacteraceae; genus Fen-178. The sequence continues at coordinate 56,737 of JBEKTU010000012.1, read as the reverse complement.
GTCTTCCCCACACCACCCTTTCCGATGACCGCGAGGATCACCGGCGGGTTTCCCGTTCTCGCACCAGGCTGGATAGCTCGGCCAGGGTGTCCATCAGGCGGTCTGCGCTTTCCACGCTCTCCGTCCCGAGACCGCAGGAAGGCGTGAGGAGCGCCTGCCGGTAGAGTGTGCCGCGGTCCATGCCCTTGGCGGCAAGCTGTTCCACGCGCTCGTCCAGCGCGGCCAGCAAAGTATGCGGAGTGAGGTTGCCGTTGGCGCGAGAGGCAGGGACGATACCCCAGCTCAGAACGCCTCCCTTCCGCAGAAACGAGCTCATCTCCGCGGGATAGAGCGACAGCCCCTGAAAGTACTCGTAGGCGTCGAAATTGACCACGTCCAGATCGGTGCTGAACACCAGAGACCAGTCGGTGTTGCCACAGCAGTGCAACCCGGCCAGCGCCCCTTCCTTGTGGATGGCCGCCACGCCCGCGTCGATGGCCGCAATCACGTCACTTCGCGGCACGTTGACGAATGCGGAACCGAAGGCACACAGGTAAGGCTCATCGAGCACCACCAGCACGCCTTCCGCCACCTCACGCAGTTTTCGGGCCACCCAGCGGGCCTTCATCGCCATTCCTTGGACGGCCACTTCGTACAGTTCGGGGTTATAGGCCAGCGACCGCTTGTTCTCATCGGTAACGGTCATGGCGAAGCTGAAGGGTCCGGTAACCTGTCCTTTGACCCATTTCGGCCGCTGTCCGTCGAGGCGCGGGACGCTCTCCAGGAAGAGGTGCAAGCCCAGCGCGTACTCGGGAGAAATCGCGAAGCGCTCGACATCCTCATCGACCAGCGCCTGATAGAACGCCTCCAACTCGCCCGCCAGCGCCTCATCGCCGCGGAAGTAAATGGTTTGCGCATGGCGATCGACCACGGCCCCCGGCAACCGCTCCGCGTATTGAACATACATGCTCTCCAGCCAGTCCCGAGCGGGCAGTTGGGGCCAGGCGGGCATCTCCGGGAGAAGGCTGAAGATACGGTCCAGGAGGCGTTGCGGCTCGGTATGCGGAAAGCTTCCCACGAGGGTCGGTATGGCAGCGAAAGCCGGGCACTTCATGGTGTATTTTGAACCTTGCAGTCTGAAATTAGTATAGCTCGTAGCGGCCATTCGCAGGGCTTGCGAGGCGCCTGCGCGAGCAGCGCCGCCGCCGAGACGGGTTGCCGCGTCTGTAGAAGAACCACCGGGCAGCCGATAAGAAGGGTGTGGACTGCGAGGATAATCCTGCTCTAAGCCCAATCCCTGTCGAGGCGGTGACGGACTGTCAACCAAGAGGGCATGTCATGGTGGTGGACGACCAGCCCGCCAACCTGAAGTTGCTCGAGGACCTGTTGCGGAACCGTGGCTACCGTGTGCATTCGTTCCCGCGTGGCCGGCTGGCCCTCGCGGCAGCCGCCCAGAACCCGCCGGACCTGATTCTGTTGGATATCAATATGCCTGAGATGAATGGCTACGAGGTGTGCGACCGACTCAAGGCGAACGCGAAGCTGAAAGCGATTCCCGTCATCTTCCTGAGCGCGTTAAGTGAGGTCAGCGACAAGCTGAAGGCGTTTCAATCGGGCGGCGTCGATTACATCAGTAAACCCTTCCAGTTCGAAGAAGTGCAAGCCCGCGTCGACACTCACGTCCAGTTGCACCACTTGCAAAGGTCCTTACAGCAGCATAATGACCGGCTGGAAGAGATCGTCGGCCTGCGCACACGCGAACTGGGGGAGGCGCACGCGCGGCTGAAGATCCTCGACCAGGCCAAGACCGATTTCCTGACTCTCATCTCACACGAGTTCCGCACGCCTCTGGGCGGCCTTCTGGGAGTCGGCGAGCTGTTGCTAGAGGAGTGCGGTGCGGATGGCGAACTCCGCGACATGTTTGAACAGTCACGCCGCCGGATTCTATGCCTTCTCGAGGATGCTGCGGTGCTCTCGGAGATTGAATTCGCCCAGGAGAAACTCGCGAGTGAGTGCGTTGCGGTAAGTTCGGTGCTGGATGGCGCCATCACTCGGGCAGCCGCGTTCGCCAAGTCGCGGCACGTCACGCTGGAAGCACCGCCCTGCGCGCCCACCCTGGTTCAAGGCAGGCAGGACCTGCTGGTTAAGGCCTTACAGTCGCTGGTGGAGACCGCGGTGAGGTTCTCGGACCCCGGCACGGCGGTGCGTGTGGCGTGCCATGGGACCCAGGTGTCGATCGATGGCGGCGGGCGCACGATTCCCGCGTCCGCCATCCCCAAGTTCTTCGATTTGCTATCCATCCGTGAAGCCATTACCCCAGATGGCGATTTCGGAATTGGACCTGCCGTGGCGCATCGCATCCTGTCGCTGTTCGGTGGCTCGGTGGCCGTGAGGAACCGGGATTCTTCCGGTATGCAACTGACGGTGTCTTTGAAATCCGCGTATGAGGAGGGAGGCGGGGCGGAATGAAGCGCACACTGATCAAGACGTTCCTCGCCGTAGCCGCCTTCGGAGCCGCATTCGAATGCGCCAAGCAAATCGCATTCCCCCATATCACAATCTGGCAGTCTCATTCCATCACCATTGCCGTCTTCGGCATCACTGCCACCGTCGCGGCGTATGTTGCGCTGAACCAACGCCGGCGCGTAGCGGACTCGCTGCGTGCGTCGGAAGCGCGTTACCGGCTCCTGTTTGAACGCAACCTGGCGGGTGTCTTCAGCACCAGCTTGGATGGCCGCGTCCTGAATTGCAACCAGGCCGCCGCCCGGATTTTTGGTTACGGATCGCCGCGGGAGGCCAACACCACCGCAGTTACAGATTTATACGCGACGGCTGCCGACCGTATAACCTTCCTCGGGCGCCTCCAGGCGGAGAAGCAACTGACCAGCTTCGAGATGCGGGCTCGGCGCAAGGACGGCAGCCTTGTCTGGCTGATCATGAATGTGCACCTGACCGACAGTGTGGAGGGCAACCCAGGGGTAATCGAGGGGACCGTCGTCGACATCACCAGGCTCAAGCAGGCTGAGGAGGAAATGCGCCGGGCTCAGGAAGCGGCCGAAGCGGCCAGTCGCGCGCTCGAACGAAGCCTGGAACGCCTGCAACTCGCACTGGACGGGGCCAACGTAGCGCTTTGGGATTGGAACGTCATAGAAAACCGGACGTATTACAGCGAGGGCTGGGCGCGAATGCTGGGCCTCTCCCCCGAGGAGGTTGGCGACTCCGTGGAGATCTGGGAGCGCCTGATACATCCGGAAGACAAGCTAATCGCCACCCAAAAGCTGGCGGCCCACGTAGCCGGCCTCTCCGACCGTTACCAGGCCGAGTTCCGGTTGCGGACCAAAGAAGGCGGCTGGCGGTGGATACAGGCGCGGGGCAAGGTGGTGGCGCGGGCGGCCGATGGCTCCCCCACTCGTGTTGCCGGTACACACCTAGATATCACCGAGCACAAGCAGCTTCAGAACACGCTGGCCGAAGCGCGAGACGCGGCGCTGGCAGGCTCCCGGGCCAAGTCCGCCTTCCTGGCGAACATGAGCCACGAAATTCGCACTCCCTTGAACGCGATCCTAGGTTATTCCCAACTGATGATGCGCGATCCATCCCTGGGGCGGGCCGCGACAGACAAGCTGAACATCATCAATCGCAGCGGCGAGCACTTGCTGGCGCTCATCAACGGCATTCTGGACTTATCCAAGATCGAAGCCGGCCGTATGGAGCTTAACGCGGTGCAATTCGATGCTGCCGATCTGCTGGAGGGTCTGGCAGCTATGTTCCGCCTGCGGGCGGAGGCCAAGGGGCTGCAACTCGGGATCAACGTGGACGGAGAATGGGCCAAGCACGTCGTGGCCGATCAGGGTAAGGTGCGCCAGGTGTTGATTAACCTATTGGGGAACGCGGTCAAATTCACCAAACGGGGATCGATCCAGGCCCGCGTATCCGTCGGCCGGCGAAAGGATAACCAGCTCTGGCTCTCGGCCGAAGTGGAGGACACCGGAACCGGGATCGCGCCGGAGGAGCAAACCGAGCTCTTCCGGCCGTTTGTCCAGACCCAGAGCGGCGTCGAGTTGCGGTCCGGAACCGGCCTGGGGCTTGCCATCAGCAAGGAATTCGTCCGCATGATGGGGGGAAAGATCACCGTCAAGAGCGAGGCGGGCAAGGGATCCACGTTTCGCTTTGAAATCCCCGTTCAGGCCGGCAGCGAAGATTCCATCCCGTTACAGCCGGTGGATCGCCGGGTGATCGGCCTGGTGCCCGCAGGACCCGCGCCTCGTGTCTTGATTGTGGACGACCAACAGCACAATCGAGGCTGGCTGAGTGCGCTGCTGACTTCCATTGGCCTGGCGGTCTGCGAAGCGGATAGCGGCCCGGCGGCCCTGCGGCTGTGGCAGGAATGGAAGCCGCAACTGATACTGATGGACATCCGCATGCCAGGCATGGACGGCCTGGAGACAACCCGCGCCATCCGGGCCAGTTCAAACGGAGAGCAACCCGTAGTGATTGCGCTCACCGCCAGCGCGAGGCACGCGGATCGGCAAGCCATCCTGCAAAGTGGAATCGACGATGTTCTGTCCAAGCCGTGCGGGGAAGCCGATCTGCTGGAGAAGATTCGAGCGCACCTGAAGATCGAGTATGTGTACGCGGACCAGGATACCTCCGGCTTGGAGGCGCCGCACGCCGCGCAGCCGCCGGCCTTGGGACCCGAGTTTCTAACGGAACTCCCGGGAGAATTGATTGACAAATTGAAGGGTGCGGTCCTGATGGGCGACAAGGAACGTTTGAACGAACTGGTGCGCAGGGTTGCGGACAAGGACACGCGGGCAGCGCGAGTGTTGCAGCGGTTAGCCGACAGCTACGAATACGATGCCTTGACTCGTCTGTTCGAACAAGTAGTCGCACACCAGGTCGTTACCTGACCTGTTGTGAGCCGACCCACGGCCCGCGGTGCATTCTGGTGTATACTTTCAACAACCTGAGGATGGTGGACGCAAATTGGCCAAGATATCGTTGAACAAGTCGATCGAAGCCCGGAAACTCAATGAGCGCACCGGGCTGCCAGTGACCGGTCCCGAGGTGACGATTCCCTACGGCGCCATCATCGAGCACGTCGAAAGCGACCGCGATAGGGAGAAGTTCCACTACCTCCGAGAGCTGTATTCGTGCAGCCACGAAGTCTTCGTATCCGCGGTGAATGCCGGCGCGATTGGGCCGCAAGCGCCCGCCGCTCCCGCCGAACCTGTCGCCGTCCCTGGCGAGGCAAAGCTGCAATGGGAGCCATTGGATTCGAGCCACTATGCTTTCCTGCGGGCCAAGGTGCCGGGCGGATGGTTGGTGGTTCTGGGGGGCGCCAGCGTGACGTTCTACCCGGACGCCGAGCATCAATGGGACGGCTCGTCCGTGGCTTGAGCATTCCCGGAGATTCTCTCGATGGCCGCGTTGGCGGCGGCACAGGTCTTCTCATCGGTGTGCCCGGTCCATTTGCGAAGCGCCGGTAGCGCCGGGCTGGCTACGTTGCCGTAGCTTGCCAGAACGATCATGGCGTTCATCCGGACTTCCGGAGCGGCATCGTCCAGAAGGCGCACCATGGGTGGGACCACTTCGGAGGCCGGCGCGCGAATCCGGCCCAAGGTCAGCGCGCCGGCCGCCCTCACTTCGGGCGCGGGGTCGGCGGCGCATTCGAGAATCCTGGGAATCGCGGGATGCGCCGCAGGCCCTAGTTCGGTGATGCGCTCCAGCGACTGCTTGCGTACCGATGGGTCCGGATGGTCGAGCGCCCGCAGCAGGAGCGGAAGCCCGCGCGACCCGTCGCCGCTGATGCGGGCCGCCGCCGCGGCACAGGCCATCTGCACGGCCAGTGGAGCGCGCGGCGCCATGGCTTCCAGGTCCGCCAGGGACTCCCCAGCACCCGGACCGATTTGGGAGAGGGCGCCGATCGCGCCGGTCACCGTCCCCGGGTCGGAGAACTGCAGCATGAGCCGCAGCGCGGGCACGGATGCCGGCCCGATCCGGGCAAGCGCGAAAGAGGCGATGGCCCGCAGGTCGTTTTCGGAGGCCGTGAGGCAGCGGCACAAGGGCCGCACGGCGGGCGCCGCCGGCGCACCGATGTTGGCCAGCACTCCCGCCACGACCATTCGGATCGTGCCCGGCTGCGCCGGGTCCAGAGCGCGGGCCAGGTGCTCCACCGCGGGCGCGCCGATTCTGCCCAGCACCACAGCCGCCACTTGGCGCACGGATACTTCCGGATGGTCCAGGCTCGCCGCGATATCCGCCAGGTAAGGCGATGGATCCGCGTCAGCGGCCATCAATTGCCCCAAGGCCGCGAGCCGATGGTGCTTCTCCGCGGCCCGCAACTGTCGCGGGATCTGTTCCGGGTCCGGCATCACAGCATGTTCCCTACGCCTGGTGAATAGGTGGCGGAGACCACACTGGCCGAGGTCAGGTTGGTAGTCGTGATTGCGGGACACAGCAGCGTGCCAGCAATGGTGACATTGCCGGTGATGGAGATATCCGGCGCCGTGATGGTCACGGAGGTTGCCGTAATCGTGATTCTCATCGCGGTCAGGGAGTCGGCGCTTCCAATCGTGACACTCCTGTTGCTCGCGATGTTGCGGGTCTCGGAGCCGCCGACGGTAAGACTCTTATCGGAGCCGACCTCCTCCGTTTTCGAGGAACTGATGGTGATTGTCTGGTTGGCGCCCACCGTCTTCGTCTCGTTGTTGCCAACCGTTACGCTGCGGTCGTTCCCCACGGTGCGAGTTTCGTTGTGCTCCACTTCGGTGGTCAGGTCCTTTTCCGCATGGATCAGGATTTCTTCGCTGCCCTTTTTGTCCTCGAAGCGGATTTCGTTGTAATTGGCGGCGCCGCCACCCATCGAGCTGCGCGACCGGATGCCGCTCTGGGTCCTGTTGGCGGGCAGGCTGTAAGGCGGCGTCTTGACGGCGTTATATATGCTTCCCACGATAATCGGGCAGTCGGGATCGCCTTCCAGAAAATCGACCACCACTTCCTGACCGATTCTGGGGATGTGGATGGCGCCCCACCCCTGTCCAGCCCAGAAACTGGCCACGCGAATCCAGCAGGAACTGGCGGCATCGTTCTGGCCTTCCCGGTCCCAATGAAACTGCACTTTCACGCGCGCTTTGTCGTCGGTGTAAATCTCTTCGCCCGCCGGGCCCACCACCATCGCTGTCTGGCAGCCCCAAACATGGGCCTTTACGGTGGTGCGCGCCGGGTGGTAGTGCAACGCCACTGGAAAACAGGTGAAGGTATTGCTGTAGTGGCTCTCGACCGTCTTGTCGCCGGAGTGAAAGTCGCCTTCCACTGCGGAATGGGTCACCGAGCCGAGTACATAGGTTCCGTCGGCGTTGGGGTGCCTGCTAAGCGTCAAACGATAGCCGGGAATCAGGCAGTGCACGTTGCTTTGACCGCCAATCAGAAACTGCGAGATCTCCATTTCCTCCATGCCGGTCTTGGCTAAACCGGCGCCGGCAGACTTGTCTCCCACCGCCTGGAACCGTATGCCGTAGTTGCCCGGGTAGTCGTAAATCTCGAACTGATCGTTTCCGCCCACCTTCAGCTTGTGGGTGACTTTGCCGACCTGAACGCTGTCCATAATGGGCTGAGTCACCATCATGTCGAGCATGGGTTTGCCGTAGTTGTAGTCCTGCAACGTGTTCTTGCCGGAGCCCAGCTCCTGGGTCTTCATCCACCCCGTGATGCGCAAGTCGTCGCGCGTGCCGCCGGCCACTTCGTCGTAGATGAGAGTGGCATCGCCGGGGATATCCTGGTGCGATACGGGATCGTCGGCAATCACCAGCTTGTGCCCGCTGGCGGTATGGCGGAAGAAATAGAAGATGCCTTCTTCCTCCATCAGGCGCGAGATGAAATTGAAATCCGTTTCGCGATACTGAACGCAGTACTCCCGCTGGGGGTACGATTTGTGCAACTCCCACGCGACATCGAAGCCTTGCAAGACCTTTTTCAGAATATCGGGCACATCCTGGTCCTGGAAGATCCGCAAATTATGCTTGCGCGTGAGCACCCAGATTTTGGGCGCCACGGTGGCGCGGTAGCGCGACAGGCGAAAAGTTCCGGGCAGTTGTGTGAATGAAGTCACAATGCCGTTGATGTGCCGGGGCTCGCCGCCCTCCGGCCCGTTCACACCGAAGGAGATGCCCTGGCCCAGGATGTCCTCGAATTTGATCCCGGCGTTTTCGGACCACAGCTCGAGCTGGAACGAAAACAGGTGCGAGATGGCCTCCTCCCCGGTGAACGACTCGAGCAGCAGTTCATCCGCACCCAGGCTCGAATTGATGTAAAGAAAACGATTCTCTTCAAGATACCTGTCCGCCATGTGCGGCCCCCTCCCGTCAGCTCAATCGATCACTCAGGAATACACGAAATTTCCGTCGGCGCCGATGTCCACCCGGATGGATTCCAGCTTCTGCCCTTCCGCGATCCGGCTCAATAACTGGCGCGAGATCTCCGGCAGCAATGTGTTGGTGAGAATGTTGTCCACATTGCGGGCGCCGCTTTCCACCTCCGTGCAGCGCCGCGCGATTTCGTCGATCAGCGCGCCGTCGCACACAAGCTGGATCTTATGGTTCTCATGGATGCGCTTCTGAATCTTGGCGAGCTTCAAGATGATGATCTTCTTGAGCGCCTCGTCGCGCACCGGGTAATAGGGGATCACCACCAGGCGCCCCAGAAACGCCGGTTTGAAAATCTTGTTCAACTCCGGTCTGATGGCCTTCACGATGCCCTCCGGAGTGGGCATGGTTTCGGGGTCGGCGCAGAGCTTCATCATGGTATCGGTGGCGGCGTTCGAAGTGAGCAGGATGATGGTGTTCTTGAAATCGATCTCGCGGCCCTCGCCGTCTTCCATGCTGCCCTTGTCGAACACCTGGAAGAAAAGTTCGAGGACATCGGGGTGGGCCTTCTCAACCTCGTCGAGCAGAACCACGGAGTAGGGATGGCGCCGCACGGCTTCGGTGAGCACTCCGCCCTCGCCATAACCCACGTATCCCGGGGGCGACCCCTTCAGAGTGGATACCGTGTGGGCCTCCTGGAACTCCGACATGTTAATGGTGATGAGATTGCGCTCGCCGCCGTACATCAGGTCCGCCAGTGCCAGGGCCGTTTCGGTCTTGCCCACGCCGCTGGGGCCGACCAGCAGGAACACGCCGATGGGCTTTTTGGGATCTTCGAGGCCGGCGCGCGAGGTGCGGATGCGCTGGGCGATGCCTTCCAGAGCATGGCCCTGCCCGATCACGCGGCCGCCCAAGTGAGTCTCCAGCTTGAGCACGGTTTGCACTTCGTCCTTCACCATTTTGCCGGTGGGGATGCCGGTCCAGGCGGAGATGACTTCGCCCACGATCTGGCCGTCCACGCAGACGCGCATCAACGGCGTCTCGCCTTGCAGCGCCGCCAGTTCGGCGTTCAGTTTTTCCAGTTCCGCGCGCAGGGGTTCCTGCTCTCCCGTGCCCTCTTCCAGTTGGCCGCGGATCTCGCGAACCCGGTTCACCAGCGCGGCTTCCTTCTCATAGCGTTCCTTCAATTCGGCCAGCCTGGCGGCCACCTGGGCCCGGTCTGTCCGGATCTCGACCAGCCGCTCGGCGTGGTCCGCGCCGGCCGCCGATTCGCGCGAGAGCACACGCTCCTGCACGTCGAAGTCGTCGATCTGCCGGGTGGCGTCCTCGATGGCCGGAGGCGTGGCGTTCTGCCCCAGGGCCAGGCGCGCGCAAGCCGTATCGAGCACGCTGACGGCTTTATCGGGCAATTGCCGGCCCGCCAAAAACCGGTGGGAGAGCCGCACCGCCGCCGAGACTCCTTCGTCCAGAATGCGGACCTTGTGATGCTTTTCGAGCGAGGATGCGATGCCCCGCAGCATGGTCATGCACTGCTTTTCCTCCGGCTCCTCCACCTTCACCACCTGGAAGCGCCGGGCCAGCGCCGGGTCTTTCTCGAAGTACTTCTTATATTCCGACCACGTAGTGGCGGCGATGGTGCGGAGTTCTCCGCGCGCCAGCGCCGGTTTCAACAGGTTGGCCGCGTCACCCTGGCCGGCCTGGCCTCCGGCGCCGATCATGGTGTGGGCCTCGTCGATGAACAGGATGATGGGAGTGGGAGACGATTTCACCTCTTCGATCAGCCCCTTGAGGCGGTTCTCGAACTCGCCCTTGATGCCCGCCCCAGCCTGCAAAAGGGCCAGGTCTAGCGTGCGCAAGGTGACGTTCTTCAAGGCCGGCGGCACGTCGCCCTGCGCGATGCGCAGCGCGAAACCCTCCACCACGGCGGTCTTGCCGACGCCCGCTTCGCCGGTGAGTATGGGGTTGTTCTGGCGGCGCCGCATCAGGATATCGATCACCTGGCGGATTTCCGTGTCGCGGCCCAGCACCGGGTCGAGCTTGCCGCTCTTGGCGTTGGCCGTCAGGTTGACGGTGAACTGATCCAGGTTGGCCGTCTTGCCGCCGGCGGGGCGCGGGGCGCCGCCTTCGCCCGCCGCTTCGGGCGCTTCCTCCGTCACCTCGTCTTCGTGGGAGCCGTGCACCAGGGCGATGAAATCTTTCTTCAGGGCCTCCGGCTCGATCTTCTGAAGTTCTTTGCTGACCTCGCGCACGATCCTGCCGAGTTCCTCGTCGGAGACCAGCGCGAGCAGCGTAAAGCCGCTGCGCACCTGCCAGGCGCCGTAATCGATCGACCCGGTGGTCCACGCCTGCGTTAACATGCGGAGCACCGTGGGGCTGATGGCGGGCGTGCGCGCGTTGCCGGATTTCAGTTTATCCAGGCTGCGCGTCAACTCCGCGGCGAGCCTGGACTGGTTGACTTCGAAGTGACGGAAGATGCGGGCCGCATCGGTATCGCTCGACTCCATCAGCTTCATGAGGTAATGCTCGATCTCGATGTTGTAGTGTGTGCGTGAGAGGCACAACCCGGCCGCCGCTTCCAGCGTGCTCCGTGTCGGGCCGTTCAGTTTTCCGATCAGTGACTTCAGATTTACGCTCATTCCAGGCTCCTCAATCTATTCAAATGCTAAGAGCTAATAATCACCGCAGAGACGCAGAGACACAGAGAAAGACAAGAAGAAATAAAGAAAAAACGAAAAACTGAGAACGCGGAGATGGCAGAGAGCGCAGAGAAAACCTTTTTTCTTTTTTTTTCTTCTCTGCGTCTCCGCGTCTCTGCGGTGAACATTGTTCTTCCAGTCTGGTCATATGCGCAGGATGCCGTCATCGGGATTCTCCGCCAGCGGGGCGGTCTTGGCCCAGGTCAGCCAGCCTAAACGGGGGCCGGCGGCGCCTTCGGCGCCTAACTCGCAGGCGGGCGTCTCTTCTTTGCGCAAGACTAACTGCACCTCGAAATCCAATTCGTTTCCGGCGAAAAAGCGGACCAGCGCCCGCAATGGGGCGTGCGCGCTGCCGTCCGGGAGAAAATCCCGGTACTGCTCCAGGGTCAGCGGACCCAGGCGAATTCGCACCGTGGATTGCTGGTCCCATACCTCGTCTCCCACCACCGCGCCCATTCCCAATTGCTCGGAATACGACCCGGTTTCGCTGAACCGGCACTGCGTGTCTTCCTCCAGCGGGTGCCATGCGCCCACGAACTGCTCAATCTCCACGGGGATTTCGAAGTAGTCCATCAGCAGCAGCCGCAGCGCCGCCGCGGAACGCGTCTGGGCCGCCAAAAGTCCGCAACGAAAGACCAGCGCTTCATCGGCGACCTGCTGGCGGTCGGGCAGGCCCGCGGTTCCCAGGCCCAGCAAATCCATCAGGTGAGGCGAGAGCCGGTCGTCGTCGCCCCGCTCGTAAGCCACGGTGAAACGGAACTTCTCCCACGCCTGGTAGAACAGCGAGAGAATCCGGTGGTTGAAGATGTCCAGAAACTCGCGCAGCGCCGCGTCCCGCGCGCGCAGCCGTTCCCGCACCAGCGCCGAGTAGTATAGCGGCAGCACGCCGTGGGGTCCGGTCAAGCCCATGAAATTCACGCGCATCAGCGGCTGCCCGTCCCGCGGCCAGTCGAGCGCGGCGATCTGGCTGGGGGGAAACCCGAAATCCGCGCCCGTCCCGAAACGCACTACTTCCGTGCGCGGGTTGGAGAACTGCCCGACGGGCTGCCGGTCCGAGAGAATCCGTCCCAGCAGGCGGACGGCCTGGAAGAAATCGAAACCGAACGGCTGCTGGCGAAGCACCCGCTCGAGTTCCGCAAATCGCTCCCGCTGGTTCTCTACAGGAGGATCCTGGAGCCGGCCCGGGGTGGCCACAGTTTCAGAACCTCCTTTCGCTGCCGCGTCGAGGCGCTCAGTTGGCTGAAGCTCGCCAGCGTCACATACATCCCCAGAAAATGTTCGATGACGCTGGCGAAAAGATACGCGCCGCCGCCCACAAAGTTCTCTTCGTCGAGTTCCAGGTCCACGCGCGTGCCGCGCGCGAAGGTGATGCCGTTTTCCGATACGATCCGCGCGAACTGCGGCCGGCTCTTCAGCTCCGTGATGCCTTCGATCTGCTTCACGGAATACGAAGAGTTGGTGAAGTTGTACAGTTTCAGGACTTCCTGAAGCGCCTCGCGCCCCTCCGAGACCAGGGACAGATAATTGAGCGACAGGTGCGAAACCAGGCGCCACAGCGACGACTTCCCGGTGGGAGGGCGAAGGGCCGGCGTCGGTTTCCTGAGCGCCATGATGGAGTGGACCGGCGCTCCGCTCTCCAATTCGAAGTCGCCGGACTCCATCCCGAACGGCAGGCGCGAGGGAAGATCCCGGTTGCTGCACGTGAGCCGCACCGTGAGGCTGTCCACGTCCGGGGCCACCGGCCGCTGCTCCAGATCCACCAGCGAGAGGAACATCTCCGTGCCTTCATCGTCCCGGCGGCCCGAAGCCCGGCGGGAAGCCATCCAGAAGACCTGCCCGCGGCCGCCCGCCAAGCCGTGGCGGAAGGAATAGAAAGGCTCAAAGCGAACCGGCTCCTGCGTGCCCGGCCGTACGCTGACCACTTCGTCCACGGAAAAAATCTCGGTGGCGTTGGGCCGGCGAATGTCGGGGACGATGGGGTAATCGAAGCGCCGCTCGGTGAGCAGGATGGGCTCCGCGGTCTGCTCAAACAGGTTCACCGCGGGCGCGCAGGCGGTTCGAAAAGTCTTCTCGGTGACACCCAGCTCGAGGGCCTGGCGCCGGTCCGCTAATTCAAACGGCGCGATCAGAAAGATCAGTTCGGCCCGGTCTTTGAACCCGCCCGCCAGGGCCGCTTCGAGTCCCGTTAGGTCCACAAAGAAGAACTTATCCGGAAACGTGAAGTACTCGTGCAGCAGGCGGTAGCCGGTGAAGGAGCGGCGTGGGTACGGCAGCATGCCCTCATCCTCGGCGAACCCCACCGGGCGGAGCGCATCCGGGCGGAGCTCGACCGGCCTCACGCGCGAGCCCGGAGTCGGGTCGCGCACCAGGATCTGGGTGCACCGGCTGCACAGGAGTTCGTAGAGCGTGTGGATCAGGCCGCTCTCGCCGTTGAGGAAAAGACGCAACGGCTCGGGGTGCAGCTTCTCGAAGGTAATGTCCGGCCAGCACTTCAGTTCGACGCGCAGCGCCGCCGCGGCTTCCGGGGCCTTGATGGCTGGCTGAAGCCGGTCCGGTGTCTTCCACTCCGCCGCCGCCACGCTCATCGGCCACAGGTACGCGTCGTAGCAGGTGCGGAATCTGCAGGGGACGCCTCCCACCGGCCGCGACGACAGCACCGATCCGCGCGGAATCTTCAGCCCCCCGCCGATCTGCCCTTGCTCGGGGTTGACGCGAAAGTCGGCGATCGTCATGGACGGCACGGGCCGGATGAAATGCGGGTAGATGATGCTGAGCAGCGCCTCGGTGATCTCGGGGAACTCGTCGTCGATCTTCAGGTGCACGCGCGCGGCCAGAAACGCGAAGGCTTCGAGCAGCCGTTCCACGTGCGGGTCCTCGCACTTGTCCGGCTCCAGGCTCAGGCGCGAGGCGATTTTCGGGTACTTGTCGCACGCTATTCGCCCTTCACCTGGTACTCCCCGCTGTTCAGTTGCAGCAAGGTATCGAACAGGACCTGTTCCGGCGCGGGGTCCATTCTGAGAAGCGCCTCGATCTGAAACCGCAGCACTCGCGGCCCCGAAGCCGTCGTGTCGATGGTGCGCACCCGCACGGCGGTGAGACGCGGCTCGAATATCGCGACGGTCTGCTCCACCAGGCGCAGAAGCCTCTGGCGGTCTCTGGGCGAGTTCAGACTCATCGAGGTCACGTCGGGCAGGCCGAAGTTATAGAGCGACCGGTGCAGTTCCCGGTAGGTCTCCGGGGCCTCATCGGGAATCCGCCGCGTGTTCAGCAGCCACTCCAGGTCGCGCCGGAGCGAGGCTTTCAACTGCCGCACCGACTGCGAGCGACTGGCCGGGGGATCGGCCGCCACCTTCGGTTCCAGATCGATGAGCCGGTCCAGCAGCGCCGGAGTGACGGCCACGTCGGGGTCCGCTTTGGCCATCATTTACCTCCCGCAGGCCAGGGCCTGCAAAGGATCCAGCCGGCAGATGCGGTCGTAGACCTTCTGCTTCAGATCCGGTGCCGTGTTCAGTTTTTCCAGGCAGCGGTAGAGCAAGGCCAGCGGCTGGGCGACGGTGGACGGGGCTTCCCAACTTTCCAGCTCCCGGCTATCGATTTCGGCGGCGAGTTGTTCCAGAATCGGCTGGGCGATCCGTTCGTAGCCCACGGTCATGCACACTTGCGCCAGTTGCAGCCGGCGCTGAAACCGCCCGCGGCCCGATTTTTCCACCGTGGCTTCGCGCGCAAGAATCTCGATGGCCTCCTGCGGTCTTCCAGACTTGGCCGCCTGGAGAGCCACCTCGTTCGCATCGACGATTTCCGGCCCGCCATCCGGCGCGGACCACGACGCTTCCGTCGCGTCTTCCATGGCGGGCGGCGCGTAAGCCGGTTCGGCAGGGACATGCGCGGGCGCAATCTCGTCCAACCAGGCCTGGGTTTCGGGGTTGGCGGCCGGCGTGTCGTCCAGCAGGCCCGCCTGCCGCAGGGCCGGATAATCCGCCAGCAATCCATTCACCTCCGCCCGGATGGCGGAAGCAATCTGGTAGTACCCGAGATCGTTGGCGGCGCGGAAAACATAGCGTTGCAGGTCCAGCCAGCCTCGGCCGCAGGGCAGGCCCATGGCGGATTCGCCCAGTTCCAGCACTTGCTGCCAGTCGGAGTCGTTGGCGGCTTTCTTGAGCGCCTGGCGGGTGCTCGTGGGCGGCGCTTCGAGCAGGCTGGCATCCACATCCGTGCCGGCTGCGCGCAACTCGCCCCAGCGCAGTCCCCGCAACAGCAGGTAGGGCAGGGGGCTCGACGGATCGCTCCGGCGCAGATAGGCCGCCACCGCCGTCACCCTCTGAAACGCATCGTCCCGATCGACTGGCTCCGCAGCGATCGGACCCCCGCGCGGCTTGGGTTTCGCGGGCGGCGCGCCGGGCGCCGGTTCCTGCCACGATGGCTCCGGCGCGGGGGCCTCCGCCAATTCCGCGGTGGCCGGCGCTTCCGCCCCTTCGTCCGGTTCAACCTCCCGCTTCTTCTGCAGCAGGCCGTGAACCGTGTGCCGGATCTCCTCGACGGTGGTCCGCATGGGACCGAACGATGGCGCGACGTCGCCGAACTTCTCCTCGTTGATTGCCGAGAGACTCTCGATGACCTCCAGAATACCGTCGAGGGTCTCCTCCATCCCGGCGTAAAACGCCTTGGGCGTGGCGGCCACGGCCGAGTCCCACTCCTCACCGCTCATCTTGCCTTCGGCGATGGCGGCGTTGCGCGCCTCCGCCTTGGCCTCGGTGTCCGCGGCGGCTTCGTAACCCACCACGCGCGATTCCTTGAACTGGAACCAGTTCGCGCCCTTCGTCGTAAGCGGGACGCTGCGCAGCGCCGGCTCCATGCGCGTGCCCAGCCACTCCAACGGGGCCGCCCGCAACTCGGCGTCGCCGTCGTCGAGTTCCGGGTAGAGAGTGTCCCAGAAGTTCTCGATCAGGCTCCTGATCAGCTCAAGGCCGTCCTTCAGGCCCTGGAAACCCTCCTTCCTGAGAATCGCCTCGGTCAGCCACGCGGCCACCTGAAGATCTTTGCTCTTGGTAGCCAGCGACTCGCCGGCCAGTTTGATCGCCAGGGCATAGTCGGCAGTCTTGCGCTCATACTGCCACTCGCCTTGTGGCGCGTCGTCGTCCGCGCGGCGGGCTTCCTTGATTTTGTCGAAGACCGGGGCGTAGCGCAGGCTCTCACCGCTGGGGTTCTGGCCGGGGATGGGATTCAGCAGATCGTCGCGCAGGGGCATGCGGGGTTGATAGCGGCCCTATTCCGCGGCCGCGGAAGATGCCGCGAACAACAGGTTCCGCACCTCCAGTATGGGGATTTCCTCTCCGTCCACCAGAAACATCTTCTGGCCGGCGGGCACAGTCTCGCCGTCAGCTTCCTCCCAGACCGTCTCCCGGCCCAGACGCACGCTGTTTTGCGGATGCTTCGAAACCAGCGGGGTGAGGGCCGGCAAGAGCACTTCGCCCAGATCCAGCCCCTTGCATTTCGGTCCGGTCTGAAGGATGGCGGGAATCCAGATCGTGTCCCGCAGGCGCTTGGGCGGCTCCATCCGCACCGATGCGATGTGCTCGAACGGCAGCCACAAGTACGCTCCCGCCGCGAACACTTCGAGGCGCGCGCCGATGCGCGGGTCGGCATCCTCGATGGTTTCGAACGCTTGCCCGTTCAGAGTGCCGGCGGGCATGGCCTCGGGCGGCCCGGTGCCCAGGGGGAAGGTTTTCTTTTCGAACATATCCCGCCGGGTGCGGGCGGCCTGCAACGCGGAACGATACAGCAGCGTCCCCATGGCCGCCTCTTTCCCCAGGTCGGCGAGTATGTCGAGCTGCTTTTCGGCGCGATCGTACTCTCCCGTAAAGCACAGGAGTTCGAAGAGGAAGGTGCGGCGCCTGGTGTCCGTGGGATCGTTCCGCAATTCGGAACCCAGCGCCTGCACCGCCTCGTCGAGTTTCCCCGCCTGGTACAGTTCTCGGGAGTTCATGAATAGCTGTGCCCCGGCCTTAGCTGAACGTCATGGCTTTGACGTCGATCGTGCACTTCACGGCGCCGCCGAGGGTCCCGTCTGGTTTCTGCTCTTTGTACTCGTACTCGATCTTGGAATAGTTAAACGCGATATCGTCCATCGGCACGACGTTGACGGCCTCGGCGCCGCGCTTCGCGGTGGCTTCTGCCGTCATTTCCGGGGTTGCGAGGGTCCCGGCCCCGGTCTGAAAATGCGAAATCAGCAGATCCGAGAAAGTGTACTTCAGGTACTCCTGCTGGTCTTTCCCCGCCTTTCGGCAGACCAAGATCGCCTGCTTGAAGGGCTCTCCATTGGCGCACGCCAGCAGCAGCTTCGGAGAAGCTTTGTTTACATACATCTGGAAGTGAAAGTCCCCCATCTGCACCTTGCCGGCGCCCGAGCCTCCGCCCGCATGGGACGTCCCCTTATTGACTGCTCCATGGGAAAAGCCGTAGATATCGATCCAGCCCTTGTGATTCTTGTCTTGGCTCTCGCCGTCAATGCCTGTAAGTTTCAGAAAATAATCGACTGCCGCCATCTTTAGTTCTCCTCTCCACGTCTACGGGTCAACATTGCTGGAACAACTGGCGGCCCGCCCCGTGGCCGGGCCGCCCCCAGCATTCTACTTGCGTGTCGATGCCGGCAAATCCGCCACCAGGCGGAGCGATACCGACAACTCATCCAACTGGAAGTGCGGCCGCAGGAACGCCACCGCGCGATAGGCCCCCGGCTTACCGGGGATTTCCACCACTTCGATCCGGGCATCGCGCAGCGGATACTGCGCCTTGGTGGCCGCCGACGCGGTATCGTCCGGGGTCACGTAATTGGTGATCCATTTATTCAGCCAGCGCTCGCATTCCGAACGGGATGTGAAACTGCCGATCTTGTCGCGCATCATCGCCTTCAGATAGTGCGCAAACCGCGCCACCGCCAGGATGTACGGCAACTGCGCCGACAGCCGCGCGTTGGAGTTGGCCGCGTCGCTATCGTAGAGCTTCGGCTTCTGGCAGGACTGCACGCTGAAAAACGCCGCGAAATCGGTTCCCTTGCAGTGCACCAGCGGGGCGAAACCGAGGTCCGCCAGCTCTTTTTCGCGACGATCCGTGATGGGGGATTCGGTCGGGCACTTCATGGCCACGTCCCCCTCATCGGTGTAGAAGTTGTGCACCGGCAGGCCTTCCACCAGGCCGCCGCCCTCCACCCCGCGAATCGCCGCGCACCAGCCATACAAGGCGAAGGCCTGGCTCATCCGCGCGGCCAGGGCAAAGGCCGAGTTGCCCCACAGGTACTTGTTGTGATCCGAGCCGTCCACGTGCTCCTCGAACCCGAATCCCTCCACCTGCTTGGTCTCCTTGCCGTAGGGCAGGCGCATCAGGATGCGCGGGCAAGTGAGCGCCACGTAGCGCGAGTCTTCCGACTGGCGGAACGATTTCCACTTGGCGTATTCGGTGGTGTCGAATATCTTGCCCATGTCGCGCGGGGCATCCAGTTGCGTGAAGCTGTCGAGATTGAACATCTCCGGCGAAGCCGCCGAGAGGAAAGGCGCGTGCGCGGCGGCAGCCACGTTCGAGATCTTCTCCAACAGCTCGATATCTTCGGGCCCGCGGCCAAACTCGTAATCGCCCACCAGCCCGGCGAACGGCGCTCCGCCGAAGATCCCGAACTCCTCCTCGTACACCTTCTTGAAGAGCGCGCTCTGGTCGAACTCGGGCGCCCGCTGCAAGTCGCGCAGCAGCTCCCTCTTCGAGGCGTTGATGATCTTGATCTTCAGGTGATCGCTGGTCTCGCTCTGGTCCATCAGGTACTTCAGCCCGCGCCACGTCGATTCCAGTTTTTGGAACGAGGGGTGGTGCAGGACCTCGTTGAGCTGGATCGAGAGCAGATGATCGATCTGCGCGATGCGGGCGTTGATCATGGCTTCCGCATCCTTGGAAACGGTCATCGACCCGTCGAGCACCTGGGCCACGAACTCCTTCACCAGGTCCTTGCCGCGCTCCCGGGCGGAGACGTCCTTGGCAAGCCGGCCTTCTTCGACGATAGTGTCCAACAGCCCCTTTTCGACTACCTGCTCCACAGGAGCTTTCTGCGCTGCAGTTTGCGGATCGCTCATTTGGAGCCTCCTTCACTCTTGGCAAGCTCAGCCTTCAGCTTGTCCAGTTTCTCGGTATTGCCAACTGCGTCGAGCAACAATTCCTCGAGCTTGTCGTTGCCTTGCAGAGACCCGCGCAAGTCCGACAGCTTGGTGCGAAGGTCCAGCATCTCCTTCAGCGGTTTCACCTGGCGGGCCACCTGTTCAGGCTCGAAATCCTCCAGGCTCTTGAAGCGGAGGTCCACCTTTATCTGGCCGGCCTCGGGATCTTCGCTGAGCTTGTTCTCCACCGAAAACGCCAGGTGAGGTTTCATGCCTTCGAGCACGCTGTCGAAGTTGTCCGGATTGACTTCCACGAATTTCCGGTCCTTCAGCTTGGGCAGCGGACCTTCGGGCTGACCCGTGAAATCACCTAGAACCCCCATCACGAATGGGAGTTCCTTGAGCTCGATCGCGTCGCCCACTTCCACGTCGTAGGTGACGTGCACGCGAGGCGGGCGCACCCGGTCGAGTTTATGTTGTGTGCTTTGTTTTGCCATTGCCATCCCCTTTTAGGAAACCAGACTCCCCATGATTCCGGCGCGGGATGTGTTGGGATGACCGGCTCGAACTTCCTCCGATCGTCCGAACCTCCGCGTAATACGAGTTTGAGTATACCCGCGACCGTGGGGGGAGTCAAGCAACGTGCGGAGAAAACCAGGGGAACAGGTACTAAGAAATCCACCTTTGCCAATCTCGCGCGGTTCTGCTAACTTGATATCCGATGAAGCGACTCCAGCCCGTAATCTGGATGAAGGGTACCTTCTTGAGCCCGCAGCACCTCCAGGCTCAGGATCGTTTCGTCGAGAGTTCTCTGGAGTTCCGGATGGAGTCCCTCACCGGCAATCCCTGGGGCTTCGTCACGCTCCAGATCAGTCAGGAGGCGCTTGCGGCGGGGGAGTTCCGGATATCGGAAGCTTCCGGGATTTTCCCGGATGGGCTGTTGTTCGACTTCCCGGCTTCCGAGCCGGCGCCGCCGTCCATACCCTTGGCCGGCTCTTTTGCGCCGGACCGGAATACCCTCGATGTATACCTGACGATTCCCAATTATCGCCATTCGGGGCTCAACGTTTCCATCCCCCACCAGCGCGCCGACACACGTTACCTGGCCGAAGTGGTGACCGTGCGCGATGAAAACTCGGGGCTGGCTGAAAAGCCGGTGCAAGTGGCTCGCAAGAACTATCGCCTGCTGACGGAAGGCGATTCCCGCCAGGAATGCTCCTCCTTGCCGGTGGCCCGCGTCCGGCGAACCGGTTCCGGGGCTCTCGACCTGGACCCCCATTTTGTGCCGCCGCTGCTAGACTTCGCCGCCAGCGATTACCTTGCCGCCATCGCGCGGCGCTTGGTTGAGATCCTGGCCACCAAGAGCAGCATGCTCGCCGGCGTTCGGCGTCAGAAGAACCTCAGCCTGGCCGAGTTCGGGACGGCGGACATCGCCAGTTTTTGGCTGCTCTATACCATCAACTTCCATTTCCCGGAATTCCGGCACCTCTTTGAGACGCGCCACGGGCATCCCGAACGGCTGTTCGAAGCCATGCTTTCCCTCGCCGGCTGTCTGACCACTTTCTCGACCAAGGTCCATCCCCGGGACCTTCCGGTGTATCGGCACGACGATCTGACAAGCTGTTTCGAAACGCTTGACGAAATTGTCCGCACGCTGCTCGAAACGGTGGTGCCGGCCAATTTCGTTTCCCTCCCGCTCAAGCTGGTGCAGCCCTCCATTTATGCCACCGCGCTGGCGGATGACAAGTATCTCACCGGGACCCGCCTGTACCTGGCGGTTGGGGCGGAAATGAACCAGGCTGACCTGATCTCCAGGGCGCCCTACCTGCTGAAGGTGTGTTCCGCCAGCCACATCGAGCACCTTGTCCGGCAGGCATTACCCGGTGTTGGGTTGACGCACGTGCCCAAGCCGCCCGGTTCGATTCCGGTGAAGCTGAACTACCAATACTTCAGCCTGAGCCAGTCGGGCGTCGCATGGGAGGCCATCGGAAGGGCGCGCAACCTCGCTGTTTATGTGCCCGGCGATTTCCCGGCTCCGCAATTGGAGCTGATCATCCTCCTGCCCGAGGCGGCCTGAATCCTTCCACTTCGATGAACCCGCCGGAAACCAGGGCGGTCGCCGCGCGGGCGAACTCCTCTTCAGAAACGTTCCGAGGCACTACTTCGTTCTCCACCAGCACGCGAAGCTGATCGCGTCCCGTGGCGCGCCCATCGCATAGCGAGATCAGGTTGGCCATCCAGGGGTGAGCGTCGCACTCCGCACGGAACGGCCACTCCGTTCGCAGGGTGTACGATTGCGGTACCCAGGCGCTGCCGTCAAGCCGGTGCCGCACCAGAAAATCGGCGTCGCAGCCGCGGTGAAGCGGTCTCTCGAGGATCAGCCGCGTCAGATCCTCTGTGGCCGCGCTCTCCCAGGCCAGCAGCCACTCCCAAGGCGCGCGGCGGGAGCCCGGGCTCGATTGCCGCCGCACGGTGAACGTGTGGCGAACGCCGGTTCTCCGCTGGATTACGACGAAGCCGTAGACCAGCGATTCCACGCCGAGCCGCGCAAACAGCTTCTTCCAGGCCCCGGATTCCTCGCGATTGCGCGCGGCGAACTCGTGTGGCTCAAGGGTTTTTCGCACGATCAGCGCAATGTCGAAGTCCCGGCCGCCCTCCCCGAGCCATTCGCGGATGCGGGATTCAAACGGGGCATCCGTCCGGTCGGTTCCCATAGTCAATGCCAGGAACACACCGTGGTCGTTGAGGTGCGCCGGCAGGCCTTCGACAATGCGGCGCGTGATCTCCTCGCCGTCTTCGCCGCCGCTGAAGAAGATCCACTTCGGCTGGAGTGCCGGAACGTACGGCGGATGCGCGACGATCCGGTCAAACGCCTCCCGGCTCAAGTTTCCATACAGGTCGCTGGTCACGGGGTGAAAGTTGGCGACGCTGTTCAGCAAGCCATTGAATTCGGCAAAGCGGGTGCATCGTTCGGTGATGTCGCCCGCCCAAGCCTCGCGGGCACCCTGTCTCGCCGCCATGATCGCGGCGACTCCCGTGCCGGCGCAGAGATCCAGGAAACTGCCGCATTCACCAGGCGGGACATGCTCGAGAAAGAGGCGGGTGGTGGGGATAAACGCCGGGTAGACCGTGTCGTTGGGAGCTTCGAAGGGGGTGTCGTCGGGGTTGCTCCAGCGGTCCGAGGCTATATGGAGATCTTCCAGCGGGTACAGCGCCACGGTTCCGTGGCACCGGCCGGCGGCGGCGTCGACCGCCAGGAGGCCCATGCCGCTAAGCAAGCCTATATTGTCGCGGCCTATGAGGCGCTGGGCCTTCTCCACGGAGACAAACTCTCCGGCCAAGAACAGCGCCGTCAAAACATCCGCTGCGGACGCCGCCTCAGGCAGGGGCGCGCGCTTGCCGCAATCCAGCTCGAACTGTTCCGCGCGTTCAAGCTGGAAACGCGCGCAGAGGAACTCCTCGGTGTAACCCGCGGACCGGAGAAACTCGCGCAACTCGTCGAACTTTCCGCTTCGTCCCAAACTGTCGATCTGCATCTCACTTTCTCAGAGCGAAGGCCATGATCGCGACCACCGCAAGCAGCACGACCACCGTGACGACAAGCGCGAGCATCACCCAGGGCACCTTCCTGGCCGCAGTGGGCGCTGGAGCCGGCGCCTGCGTCTGCGGCTGCAGGACCGGCTGAGCCCCGAACATCCGCGTGTATTCCCCCGGTCCGGCGGAAGGCGCCGGCGTGGCGGGCGGTGTGACTTCGGGCCGCACGCGAAAACTCAGCGTGGCGCTGCCTCCCGCGGGAGGAGCCGCTGGAGCTGTGGGCATGTCCCCTTTTCCGAAGATCCGCGTGAACTCTCCCGGAGCGGAGGATGCCGGCGGCGGCGCTGCCGGTGGCGCCGGTTTCTGCGGCGCGCCTGCCGGCGGTGGCGGGAAAACCGGTTCAGATGCCGGCGCCTGCGAGAGCGGAGACTGAAAGAACCGCGTGAACTCGCCGGCTCCGGGCTGGGCGGGTGGCGCGGCAGGGGAGGGTAGCGGAGCGCGAGTCGGTGGCAGCGGCGGCGGCGCCGAAGCCTGGAACAGCCGCGTGAACTCGCCCGGTGCAGACGGCGTGGGCGGCGACGCAGGTGTGGGTGGTGGCGAGGGAGCGGTCTCACCCATGGGTCGTGGTGGCGCAGAAGCCTGGAACAGCCGCGTGAACTCGCCCGGCGCGGACGGTGTGGCCGGCGACGCAGGTGCGGGTGGCGGCGGAGCGGCTTCGCCCATGGGCTGGGGTGGCGCGGAAGCCTGGAACAGCCGTGTGAACTCGCCGGGCGCGGACGGCGCGGGTGGCGTAGTCGCGGCGGGTGGCGCTGGGGCCGGTACGTGCCATACGCCTACCCTGGTAAAGGCGTCCGGCGGACGTCCCTCCTGGGCCGCTATCGGCGGCGCTGGCGAGACCGCAACTTTCCGTTTCAGGTCCGCCAATCCGCCGAGCGGCTCGGTGGCCACGTACGGAGTCCCCTGGTTATCTCCAACTTCGAGCAGATCGGTTTGGCCGGGCCGCTGCGATGCACGAAGTTGCACCAGAAGGTCCGCTTGCAGCCGGGCCTGCTCGCCCACGAACAGAAACACGGTGATTCGCCGCCCCGTCGAGATCTCACGGGCGTTGAACACCTTGACACCCTCATCCTTCAACAGATCCAATAGTTCGTATTTCTGGTAGAAGTCCATGCGCGCCCCGTCCACTAATAATGGCACCAGCGGGCGAACGGTTCAATCCGCCGGCAACCCCCCGATCCCCGACCACAGCAGATAGCAGCCAAAACCCGCCAGCGCCACCGACGCGAGGCCAATGAGCACCCGATTCACCCGCGGCCCCAGGTTCCGAGCTGCGGCAAACAGCGCGATGGTGCCCGCCAGGCTGAGAACCATGACGCCGTAGAACCCCGCCAGTAAAGCCACGCCGTGCGCGGGCGCCTCGCGCCAGCCCTTCAGCAGCAGCGGCCCCAGCACCAGGGTCCAACTAATGTAGGGGTTGGGGTTCAGCAGATTCACCAGCGCCGCACTCAGCACACTTTGCCGCTTCGAGGGTGCCGGCGTCATGTCCTTGGCGTCGTATCCGCGCCATGTCTTCACGGCGCCCCAGGCCAGGTACAGCACAAATACTCCGCCCGCCAGCCGCAGACCTTGCGCCAGCCAGGCAGGCACGCGGCTCAACACCAGCAGCGCCAGGGCGATCACCGGTCCATCGCTGATCAGCGGAGAGAAAGCGGCGGGAAGGGTGCGGCGCCAGCCATGGCTCAGAGTCTGCGAGATGAGGTAGCTCTGCAGGGGTCCGGGCTGCACGGCGGCAGCGAAAGCGTAAGTCATCCCCAGGATCAGGTAAGCGAACATCCCATGCCGGCCGCGACAGGAACCATCATAGTATCGCTATAATCAAATCAAAATGCACTTCTTTCGGATTCTGGCCGCAACCGTTCTCTTGCTCCTGCCGCTGGGGCGCGCCGACGTGGGCGGCTGCGCCTGCGACGTTTCCAAACCCGAAACCATGGCGGCGGGGGAGTGCTCGTTGTGCCGCCAGGCCGAGGCCCAGCCCGCGGAGCCGCAATTCTTCTTCATCAAGGACGCCAATCCCACCAAGCCCAATCGCTGGCTGGCGCTGCCGCGGTTTCATGGCGCCGGCCTGCAAGACCTGGCGGGTATGTCCGCCAGCGAGCGCACCGCCTACTGGACTGCGGCCATCGGCAAGGCTCGCGAACTGTGGGGCGGCCAGTGGGGGCTCGCCATGAACGGATTCGAGCGCCGCACGCAGTGCCACGCCCATATCCACATCGGCAAGCTGCTGGCTGGCGTGGAAAACGATAGCTTCGTGCTGGTGGACTCCCCGGCCGATATACCCGTCCCGCGCGATGGAACGGGGATCTGGGTCCACCCCGTGGGAAACAAGCTGCACGCGCACCTGGGAGACCAGGCCGCGGAGTTCATGCTCGAACGCTAGGGGAAGCGGATGCTGTTCGACATCGCCAAGCTGCCGACAGCCGCGAATTCGGCCATTCGCCTCCATCCCACCGACAACGTCGCGGTGGCGCGCGTGCCCATTCCAGCGGGGACTGAGCTGTCGGTCGAGGGCCTTCAGCTCGTAACGCGCGAGGCCATTCCCGCGGGCCACAAGATCGCGCTCGGAGCCATCCGGCCGGGCGAGCTGGTGGAGCGCTACGGGCAGGCCATCGGGCGCGCCAGACAGTTGATCGAAGCCGGGCGTCACGTGCACACTCACAATCTCTCGTTCGAAGAGCTGCAATTCGATTACGAGTTCCCAACCACCGAGACGCCCGTGCCGCGGCCCAAGAAAGATGCCCCCACTTTTCTCGGGTACCAGCGCGCGGACGGACGCGTGGGGACGCGCAATTACATCGCCGTGGCGGCGGCCAGCAACTGCGCGGCGCACACCGCCGAAATGGTCGCCCGCGGCTTCGAGGGCCAAACCCTGCCGCCCAACGTGGATGGCGTGGTGGCGTTTCCGCACGGCGACGGTTGCGGCCACGTCTTCGGTCCCGACGTCGACCAGCTCCGCCGCACCATCGGCGGGGTGTTGGCCCACCCCAACGTGTCGGCCGGAATCATCCTCGGGCTGGGCTGCGAAGTGAACCAGATCGACCACTACCTATCGGGCGAGGCCGGGAGGTCCGCGCCACTGGCTGGGGTGACGCTGCAATCGAGCGGCGGCACGCGCGGCGCAGTGGAAGCCGTGCGCCGGGAGATTTCGAGGTTCCTGGACCGGGCGGCGTCGGAAAAGCGCACCGAAGCCCCGGCTTCGAAGCTGGTGTTGGGACTGAACTGCGGCGGGTCGGATTCCTTCTCCGGCATCACCGCCAACCCAGCTTTGGGCTACTGCTCGGACCTGCTGGCGGAAATAGGCGCCACCGCGGTACTGGCCGAGACACCCGAAATCTTCGGCGCCGAACACTTGCTCGTCAAGCGGGCACGCAATAGACGAGTGGCTGAAAAATTATTGACTTATATTCGGGAGTACAAGCAATACCTGGATCGGTTTGCGTGCACCTTCGACGATAACCCGTCGCCCGGCAACAAGCAGGGTGGGCTGAGCAACATCCTCGAGAAATCGCTGGGCGCAGTGGCCAAAGGCGGCACCTCGCCGCTGATCGAGGTCTACGACTTTGCCGAACGCGTCGCCTCCCCGGGTTTCGTGTTCATGAATACGCCCGGCTACGACCCGGTGTCCATCACCGGTCTGGCAGCGGGCGGCTGCAACCTGCTGGCGTTCACAACCGGCCGTGGCAGCGCCATTGGATTCCCCACGGTCCCGGTGATCAAGATCTCGAGCAACACCAATATGTACCGGCGCATGACGGACAACATGGACATCAACGCCGGAGCGATCGCCGATGGCGAAAAGACCGTGGCGCAAGTGGGCCGAGAGATTTTCGATTTTGTGCTCGAAGTAGCTTCCGGCCGGCGGACTTGCGCCGAGCGGCTGGGACATCGGGAATTTGTGCCGTGGCGGATCGGCCCGGTCATGTAGAACGGATCACCCAAACCAGCCCGGCGAGCGAAGCCAAACTGATCGCCGCGCCCAACAGCAGCCAGCGCGAGTGGTATTCGAACATGACGGTGTGCTCTCCCGGCCCAACTTGAATGGACTGGAACGCTTCGCGCCAGCGCTCGATGGTGACTGGACTGCCATCCACGGTCGCCTTCCAACCAGGAAAAAACTGCTCCACCAGCCCGAATCGGCCGCCTCGCTCCGAGCGCACCTGAAAGGCGCGACGCTCGGGCATCCACCCGGTTGGTCGTGCATCTCCCGGGGTACCGTCCCACCCGAATGGTGGCCGGGCGTGCAGGTATTCGTAAACGCGGTAAAAGGAATCGTCCTGGCCGAGCAGTCGAAAGTTCGGGCTTGCCGCCAGGAACGGCGCGGCGGCGGCCCCACGGTAGGTGATCGCATAGCGTACCCCGAGCGTCTGAAGCATCTGTTCGTTTCGATAGTCCATCAGAAAGACACGGTGGGTCTGAAAATGCGCTCCCCATCGCACGATCATCGCCCGGTAACGCTTCGGCAGGAACGGATCCAACCCCTGTGGTGTGGCCAGGCCCCACGTCCGGAAATCCACTGAGCCGGGCGAGCCATCGGATGTGACACGATAGTCGCGATTGGTCCACAATGCCTGATAGGCCGTGTCGTTGACGCCGCGAATTCCCTGCACATTATACGTGTTGTCCACGTCGCCGTCCCTCGTGTTGAACAGCCGGTTGGTTCCGTAGACCTTGTAATCGCAGAGAGCGAAGAGCATCACCGCGGCCGCTACCCACGCGCGGCGAGCGCCCGATTCCGTGCGAAGCGTCCACAGGGCAATGGCGAACAGGGCCAGTGCGATGGCGGTCTCCGCTACGGCGCGTCCGCCGGTTGCGAAGGCGCCGCCCTGCGCCCAGATCCGAAGCTGGCGGACGGACCATGCCGCCA
Source organism: Bryobacteraceae bacterium (assembly GCA_049515735.1). Taxonomy (GTDB): domain Bacteria; phylum Acidobacteriota; class Terriglobia; order Bryobacterales; family Bryobacteraceae; genus Fen-178. The sequence continues at coordinate 29,109 of JBEKTU010000012.1, read as the reverse complement.
TCGCCACCACCGCAACCGGCATCAGCCACCGCGGCGCCGCTCTCCGCGGACCCTTCTCCAGGAAATCGGAAATGCCAATCGCCGTAACCAGCGCCGCCATGGCCGCCACGCCTTCATAAAAGTTGTAAGACTGGGCCGCGCTCTCGAGGCCCGGAATCTGCATGACGGTGTAGTAGACCACCGCGTGCGGGTCCAGAACCAGGAACAGGCCAACAGCCATCACCACCACAGGCTGCCGGTAGGGACGCAGGTCGCGCCGGCCCGCGCCCCAAATGACGGCAAAGATCGCCGCGAGGCCCCAGTAGAGGTACATGCAGTTGAGATAGTACATGGAGGACCCGCGGCTGAAATCCAACCAGTTCGCCACCAACAGCGGAATGATTGCCCAGCGCGTTTCACCGACATACCTCGGTTCGGAGAACGCGGACGATTGCGCTTCGAGCATAGGCAGGAACTGCACCATGCTCAGGAGCAGCGATGCCGCCACTGCCACCGTCACCCCCGCCACCGCACGCCAGCGTGCGCGGCTGGCCAGTGCGTAAACCAGAATCGTGGCGCAGAACGCCAGCCAGGACGGAGGGTAGCCCGCCAGGAACCACAGGGCCGAAGCCAGCGCCGTTTTCCAGAGCGGATGCCAGTCGCGCCGTTCCACCGCTTCGTCAATACCCCAGAACGCCAGGGGCATCCAGGGCATCGCGGTGGCAACTCCCAGGTGCACGATCTGCCACAGCATATAGCCGCCAAATGCGAAGACGCCTCCACCCATCACGCTGACGAACCTGCCCAGGCGGCGGGCACGGAGCCACCCGTAGCACAGCATGAATGCCAGCCAGACGTGCGCAAAAGCAAAATACTCCAGCGCCTTGAACGGCAAGACCTGGCGATGCCAGTTGGCCGCGTAGACCAGCCACATGGGAGGGTAGAAAACGGCCGCCTGAATGTTGCCGGCGAACGAAATGCCGCAATACATCGAAGGGTCCCACTGCGGAAATCGTCCTTCCTTCAGTGCCTGGAACGCGTAGCGCTGAAGAGGGTAATGGTAGACCTCTATATCGGAAAACAGGTGGACCCGCTTGAAAGGGGGCACATACTCGCAAAAGAACGCCCAGGTGGCAATGAGCGACAGAACCGGAATCGGCATTCGCCTGGTGAGCCAGCGCCGCATAGTCTGTATTATTCTACCCGTCCATCGCTCCTGTCCTACAATGGATAGAGCATGTCCAGACCGCTGCTGCTTTCCATCACGGCCGCGCTTTTGTTTGCCGCGGCTGGTCCCTCGCAGGACGCCCCGAAGAAGTCGGCCCTCGACAAGGCCGTGTTGGAAGCCTATGTCCGCCATCTTTTCGTGATGACCTCGCAGGTCACCGTGCAGGTGTCCGATCCCAAGCCCTCGCAATTGCCGGGTTTCTTCGACGTGGTGGTGCATGCCTCCATGGGAACTGCCTCCCAGGATTTCCCTTTCCTGATCTCCAAGGACGGGTCGAAGATTTTGCAGGCCAACATCTACGACGTGAATTCCAACCCCTTCAAGCCCGATCTGGACAAGCTGAAGACCGAATTCCAGCCCAGCTTTGGGACGCCGGGCGCACCCGTGGTGCTGGTGACATTCGCCGATTACGAGTGCCCCCACTGCAAGGATGAGGCCACCATGCTGCGGCAGAACCTGCTTTCCGCCTATCCCACCCAGGTGCGGTTCTATTTCAAGGACTTTCCGATCGAGTCCATCCATCCCTGGGCCAAGCCCGCCGCCATTGCCGGCCGCTGCGTCTTCCGGCAGAACGCCAGTTCGTTCTGGAGCTACTACGACTGGATCTTTGCCCACCAGGACGACATCAGTGCCGCGAACTTCAAGGACAAGGTAATGGAGTGGGCCAAGGGGCAGAAAGACATCGATGGTTTGCAGCTTGGCCAGTGCATGGACACCAAGGCTACCGAAGCCGAGGTGGACAAGAACCTCGCCGAGGGCCGCGCGCTCGACATCACTGCCACTCCCACCCTGTTCGTGAACGGACGCCGGATCCCCCAGGTAATCGACTGGCCGAACCTGCGCGGCGTGATCGATTACGAAATCGAGTATCAGAAGACGGCCAAAAACGCCGGCGAGAACTGCGGCTGCGACCAGAAGCTCGACCTGCCCGGCCTTCCCCAGAAGACGCCGCCCTTCAAAAAATAATCGGCAAGCTAAAGCATGCCCTACTGGCTTACCATGATGTTCATGAGACACTGCCACTGGATCGCCGGCGTAGCGCTGGGCGCCCTGACATTCGCCTGCTGGGCGCAGGCCCCCTCGAAGAAAGGAACATCCGCCGTGAAGAAACAGGCTTTCGGGAAGTTGCCGGACGGCACCTCCATCGAACTTTACACGCTCTCCAATCCCAACGGGTTCCAAGCGGGCATCATGACCTATGGCGGAACCGTCGTGTCGCTGACGGCTCCGGACCGTAACGGCAAGTTCGCGGACGTAGTGCTGGGAGCGGACAGCCTCGAGGGTTACCTCAAGCAGACCAACTACTTCGGCGCCATCATCGGCCGCTACGGCAACCGCATCGGCCACGCCACCTTCAAGCTCGACGGCAAGCAGTACAACTTGCCGAAGAATGATGGCGACAACACCTTGCACGGAGGCCCCCAGGGTTTCGACAAACGCGTGTGGAAAGCCACCCCGGCCGGCGCCGCGGAGGGACAGAGCCTCGAGCTCACTTACGTGAGCAAGGACGGCGAGGAGGGTTTCCCGGGAACCCTTTCGGTAAGAGTGGTCTACACCCTGACCACCCGCAACGAGCTGAAGATCGATTACACCGCTACCACCGATAAGGACACGGTGGTGAACCTGACGAATCATTCGTACTTCAACCTGGCCGGACAGGGCGAAGGCGACGTTCTCGGCCACCAGGTGACGATTGACGCCGGCCGCTTTACGCCGGTGGACGCCGGCCTGATCCCCACCGGCGAGCTTCGCGCCGTGAAGGGTACGCCCTTCGATTTCACCACTGCGACCGCTATTGGCGCGCGCATCGGCCAGAGCGACCAGCAGTTAAAGTTCGGCAACGGCTACGACCACAACTGGGTGCTGAACAAGGGCCAGGGCGGACTGACCAAGGCAGCCGAGGTCTACGAGCCGAAGACCGGGCGCGTGTTGGAGGTGTGGACCACCGAGCCGGCCATGCAGTTCTACACCGGCAACTCCCTGAGCGGTTCGGTGCCCGGCAAAGGCGGAAAAGTGTATCCGATCCGCAGCGCGTTCTGCATGGAGACCCAGCACTATCCCGATTCGCCCAATAAGCCGAGCTTTCCGTCCACGGTACTGAAGCCAGGGACCACCTACCACACCACTACGATTTACCGCTTTTCGGCGCGATAGACCGCAGTTTTGGCCTTCACTCCGATTCTTCGGCCGGGCTGGAAGGCTGGTAGTAGTCCTCAACCGGCTCCTCGCCGGCTTCGGCTTCGGACTCGGTCGAGACCGTGACGATATCGTCCGGCTCCAACTCCTGGTCCTCTGCGCGCTTCTCTCTCCTGCGTTTCGCCGGGCCGGAGTCCGCTGGGCGCCGGTCCGGATCGTAGGGAGAAATGGATTCCACGCGGAAATCGTCCATGGTGGACCTCCCTAATGGCCCAGAAACTTCTCCAGTTTCGAAACTTCAGTCTCCGCCTGGTCGAGATACTTCTGCCCGGCCGCGGCGTCGCCCCGCTGCAAGGCGGTGTCGGCTTGGTTTAGAAGGTAGTCCATCCGCTGCTCCGAGGCAGCCATGTCGGCGCGCAGCCCGAGCCCCGAGCGGGCCTGTGCTTTGCGCAGAGAGTCCAGGCTGGACCTGACAGCCCCAGCCCGGATGCTGAGCAGCGACCCCTGGTCGCGGAGTTTCTCCAACTGTTCCGCTTTGGCGGCATCCGCGGCGGAAACCGCGGGCGCCGGCGGAGCCTGCTGCGGAGGCGCTTGCGGGGGCGGCGAAACCGGCTGCTGCGCGACGGGTTGCTGGACCGGCGCCGGCGCCGGAGCCGCGGCCGCGGCCGGCGCGCGGCGAACCGGTTGCGCCGCAGCTTTGGCCGCGGGCGCCAGCGACACCGGCGGCTGGCTGGCCGGTGGCGTCTCAGCCGGCGCGGGCGCCGGGGAAGGCGTCGCGGCCGGAGGAGGTTCGGCCGGCGCCAGTTGGGCTGGCGCCGAGGCAACGGCAGCCGGCGCGCTTTCCGCGGCGGTACGGCGGAACTTGGGGATCTGCGTTGCCGCGGCAATGATTACCGCGATGGTGGCGAGCGACCCCAGGGCGATGTATAGTCCGCGGTGGCTGCGCGCGGCCGGAGGAGGCGGCGCAACAACCGCCGCCGCTGCCAATGTCGCCATGGGAACCGCCGGTTGGGCAGCGGTCGGCGCGGACCCTCGCACGCTCAGCAGGGCCGCTCGAAACGCGTCCGCGGTCTGGAAGCGTTGCGCCGGGTCCTTCTCCAGGGACATGAGAATGATGTCGCTGACCGCGGGAGGCAGGTTCGGATCGACCTGAATGGGCGGCGGCGGATTGGTTTGCAAGTGCGCCGCCATTATGGAATACTCGCTATCGCCCTGGAACGGACGCGAGCCGGTGACCATCTCATAGAGCGAGATGCCCAGCGAGTAAAGATCCGAGCGCGGGTCCAGATCGGCCGCGCCTTTGATCTGCTCCGGAGACATATAGTACAGCGACCCGACGGTGCGCCCGGTCTGCGTGAGTTTCCGGTCGGCCGCCATTTTGGCGATTCCGAAATCCATCAGCTTGACCACGCCGCTCGCGGTGATGATCATGTTGGCGGGTTTTAGGTCGCGGTGGACCACGCCCCGGGCGTGCGCGTAAGAAAGCGCCGAGAGCACCTGGGCGGTGTAATCGATGGCCTTATCGATGGGAATGCGGCCGGAGCGCAGAACCGCTTCGATGGTGACACCTTCGACGTACTCCATCAACATGAGCAACTGGTTGTCCAGCCGCAACGCGGTGTGCAGCGCGGCGATGTTGGGATGATCGAGGCTCGCCTGGACCTTGATCTCGCGCATGAACCGGTCCGCGAGCTCGGCATCGCCTTGCAGGTCGGGCAGCAGGACCTTCATGGCCTCAACGCGGTCGGAAATGACGTTCCGGACCTTGTAGACACGCCCCATTCCGCCGGCCCCGAGGACTTCGAGAACCTCGTAGTCGCCAACGCGGGAACCGATATCGTAATTCATGGATGCCTCCCCGGTTGTCTCGATTATACGCCGCTGCGCGCCTACCCCACCAGTAAGCACAACCGGAGCAGTTCCTGAAGACTGACATCGAGAGACCTCTCGATAGCAGCCGCGTCGGCCGGGGCGCCTTCCGGGCCCGGCGCAATTCGGCCCATGGCGGCGGCCAGCGCCTCCCGGTCGCGGGTGCCATCGAGCAGCGAAACCAGGGCGCGGCCGCTCTGGTCGGGCAGGTCGATGCTCTGATGCCGCTGGTTGGTGACCATGGTCAGGCCGAGGGAAAGCTGGCAGCGAGCCAACGGACTCGCCACCGGCCGCTCGCCGATGGCCGTGGCCACCCGAGGAGACTGCTGCCATAGCTCGATCGCCTCGGCCTCCACCAGGCGCATCAGCATATCGGCCGCGTCCTGCGGCGGGTACCCGCCGAGCGGAAGGCCCGCTACCGGAACCGAGCCCGGCCAGCGGGAAGCCAGGAAGCACAGCACATCTTTGACCAGGGGATGGTTGGTGGTCAGGCTTCGGCCCTGTGAAATCTCGAATTTCTGCGCGCCGTCCGCTTGCGGCTCGGCCGGTTTCACCCGAGAGGCGGCGGCGAGCGGCTGGAAACGGTCCAACGAAAGGGCGCGGTCGAGCGGGATGTCTTTCCGGCAGAGGAGACTCTCCCGGAACTTCCGGCAGTTCAGGAAATCGCCGTACTGCCGGGCCTCGAACCAATCCTCAGCCGGCAGCGGAAGGTCGCGGACATCGTCGCGCACCGGCTCGGCATCTCCCAGGTACTGCAACCCATGGCGGGCGGCGTGCCCGATGAAATCCATCAAGTAGACCGGATCGTTGGTCTCCGACAAATCGTCGTGAAATATGGCTTCGGCGCCTCTCTCGATCACATTCTCCATCTCTTTGCGGATGGCGGCGCGGCCGGGATCATCGGCGGGACGCGCGGCCATCAGTCGCGCCAGCTCGTGCGCCTTTTCGATGCGTATCTGCGGCGACGCCGCGCGGCGGGTGTGGAATTTTAGAAGATCCCATACGTAGCGCCGCAGGTGGCCTCCCGGCAGAACGTTGTAGCTGACGTAGGCGAGGCCGCCGGAGGAGAGCGCCGCGGCGCAGAGCGCGAGCAGTCGGTCGCGAATCTCGAAAGGCACCCACGAATAGAAGCCGTGGGCAATGATGTAGTCAAATTCGCCATGGGGCTTCCAGCCGAGCAGGTCGGCGTGGCACAACTCCAGGTTGGCGAGGCCGAGTTTCGCGGCGATGTCCCGCCCCCGCGCCAGCGGAGCGGCGGCCCGGTCCACGCCCGTGAAGCGGCCTTCCGGGTATTCGAACGCCAGCGGCAGCAGGTTCGACGCGTCGCCGCAACCGATTTCGAGCACGCGCCATCGGCTGACCGGCGGCGGCGTCATTCCCGCGATTGCCGCCAGCGCCGCTATGCGCGCGGGGTGAGACTGAGGGCGCGGCAGACTCGGATATGGGACCTCGTCGTAAAGATCGCGCAAGTGAGTCGTCAATAAGGGGTGCTCATTGTCGTCGAGTTGCCCTGCGAGTTGGTAAGTTGCACCGAGACGGAGGTCAGCGGGTTAGTGCTGGTGCCATTCGTGATGGTGAAGGGCATGGTCAGCGAGAAGTTGCTTCCGTATTGCGCCGAAGCGGAGCTTTGATACCAGGTTGTGAAAGCCGACGTCAGCGGAACGCTGGCTGAGCTGCTTGACAGGGTCACGCCGCTAGCCGCGGTGAACGTGACGGTGGCCGAGACCATGTCGCGCGACGTGGCGTAGCCCACCACGACGATATTGAAGCCGCTGCTGGTGACGCCGGTGACCGTCACTCCCCCCGAGTTGATCACCGGCGCGCTCTTGGGGATGACCGTATTAGTCGATGGCGCCGGCGAAGGCGTGATATCGATGCCTGCGGCAACCAAGTCCAGGGTGAGAGTAATGGTTCCGGAAACGGTACCGATCTGCACGCTGGGTGTGCCACCGGGAAAGACCACCTGGGTGGTATTGGCCGCCACGGTGAAACTGGCGGTGCGGCCGCCGTTGATAAACACCACCTCCGGGTCGTCCGTAGAAGGGGCATCGGAGGCGAAGGTCAAGGTGACCGTCCCGGTGATAGCGAGCGGATATTCGCTCGGTATACTGATCGCCACCAGAGGCGGTTGCATGGCCGGCGTGGCCGTAGCCGGCAACCCTGTGATGGTGGCAGACGGCCCAGGCGGCACTCCCACCGTAATGGTGAACGACTGCGTGGCAGTCTGGCCTCCGCCCGTCACACTCACCGTGAAGGTGAATGTGCCCGGTGCGGTGGGAGTCCCACTGAGGGATCCGGCGGACGAATTCAGCGTGATTCCACCCGGCAGCGCTCCCGTGGAAATCGACCACGTCAACGTACCGTTTACGTTGGCCGCGGTCAGAGTTGGTGGGCTATAGGCAGTGCCCACCGTGCCGTTGGGCAGCGTGGCCGTGGTGATGGTCAACGCGGCAGCGATAGTGATGGTGAACGACTGGGTGGCTGTGGCCTTGGCCGCATCCGCAGCCTGGATGGTGAAGTTGAACGTCCCGGCGGCAATGGGCGTTCCCGTGAGGCTGCCCGCGGCACTCAGGGTGAGACCAGTCGGAAGCGCACCGGAAGACGACCAGGTGTACGGCGAGGTCCCGCCAGTCGCAACGAGAGTGGTAGGTGTGTAAGCGGTCCCCACGATCCCGTTGGGCAGCGTGGCCGTGGTGATGGTCAACGCGGCAGTGATAGTGATGGTGAATGATTGGCTGGCTGTGGCCTTGGCCGCATCCACAACCTGGATGGTGAAGCTGAATTTCCCGGCCGCCGTGGGCGTTCCCGTCAGGCTGCCCGCGGCACTCAGGGTGAGACCAGTGGGCAGCGCTCCCGTGGAAACGGACCAGGTGAACGGCGCGGTTCCACCAGTCGCAGCCAGCGCCTGGCTATAAGGAGTGCCAACCGTGCCGTTGGGCAGCGTGGCTGTGGTGATGGCCAATGCAGCAGCCACAGTGATGGCGAATGGCGCGGTCGCGGTGCGCCCAGCCGAATCGGTAACCTGCACTGTGAAGTTGAATGGCCCGGCCGCCGTGGGCGTTCCCGTCAGGCTGCCCGCGGCACTCAGCGTGAGACCAGTTGTCGCAGCGCCGGCAGAGATGGACCAGGTGTACGGCGAAGTTCCGCCCGTGGCGGCAAATGCCTGCGTGTAGGCCACGCCGACTTCGCCGCCCGGGAGCGGAGTCTGGGTGGTAATGGATAGCGGCGGGACAGCAACCACGATGACGCTAAAGGTCTGTGTGGCCGTCGCCGGCAACGGCAGCGCCGAATCGGTCACTTTCAGGGTGACGGAGAAGGTTCCGGCGGCGTTAGGCGTGCCGGTTATGACGCCGGCGGCGCTGAGCGAAAGGCCACTCGGAAGAGCGCCCGAGGCCACGGACCAGGTGTACGGCGAAGTTCCGCCGGTCGCGGCGAGGGTGGTAGCTGTGTAGGCGGTGCCCACAGTCCCGCCAGGAAGCGAAGTCGTCGTGATGACGAGCGCGGCGGGATTGATCTGAATGGTGAAACCGCCGGCGGCACTGGCCGGCTGGGTCTGGGAATCGCTGACTGTGACCTGGAACGTGAAGGAGCCGGCGGCGGTCGGCGTGCCGGAGATAGTTCCGGAGGAGGCAAGGGTCAATCCGCCGGGCAAACTGTTGCCTGGCGTCAATCGCCAGGTGTACGGCGGCGTTCCTCCGGTGGCGGCTAGAGCCTGCGAGTAAGCTGCGCCGACCGTCCCGGCGGGCAGGCTGGTGGTCGTTATGGTCAGCGGTGGAGGGCTGATGTTGATGGAAAATGTGCCGAACGCCGTCAGTGGGGGATACGTGCCGGACTGGCTGGTGACCTGCAATGAGAAGCTGTACGATCCCACGGTCGTAGGTGTGCTGTAGATCACGCCGCTGGTGGAGTTCAGTAAGAGGCCCGGAGGGAGGGATCCCGTAACCAACGCAAACGTGTACGTTCCGGGGCCGTACCCACCCGTTGCCGTTACAGCCTGGGAATAAACCGCGCCAACCACTCCGCCGGGCAGACTCCCGGATGTGAGAGACAGTGTAGGCAAGGAGATGGTGAGGGTGTAAGCTTGCGTCACAGTGGTCGGGGCATTAGTGGTGCCGCCGATAACGGCCTGGACCGTGAAGGAATAGGGCCCGGCGGCAGTGGGCGTGCCGCTGATACTCGCGCTAGTGCCGGTCCCGGAGGGCAGGGTTAAGCCGGGAGGGAGCGACCCGCTGTAAGACCAAGACGCCAGAACCGTGCCGATGGATAAGGAAAAGGTCGTCGCGTATGGGGCGCCGACAGTGCCGTTCGTCAGCGGCGGCGCCGGAAGGATGAAAGGGGCCGAGGCACCGAACAGAACGCCGCTGGCGAGCGGCAGCAGGAGCAGCCAAGCGAGGCGTTTCATTGGCCGCCTCCGCTATCTGCCGCCGGCGCGGCTGGCGGCGTGGCGGGCGGAATGGCCACCACGCGCGGATCGGCGCCGGAGGCATCCAGCACCCACATGGGCGCGCCGGACGGTTCCGTGAGCCGGAAGGTCGCGGTTCCGGAGAGCCGGAACAACCCTGCCGGCGCACACCCGCAAGGGAGGGACAAGACGGAGCCGTGGCTGCGGTCGAGAATGGTCAGATTGCCCGCTTGATCCGCCACGAAGATGCGTCCCGCGGAATCGGACTCGACGGCGATGGGTGTGCCCAGGCCGTCGTTCCCGGACGCAATCATCTCAATGCGGCCGGCGCCCCGCAGATCGCGAACGATATACACCGCGCCGGCGGCGGAGTCCGCCAGCAGAGCCTCGCGCCCGTTACCCGACAGGCGCAACGCCGCAACGCTGCGGAAGGGGGCCAGGAATTGCGAGGCGCCATCCGCGGCAATGCGGTAGAGGGAAACCGTTTCCGCTGGGCCCACCGCCAGAAAAAGCGAAGATCCCGCGTCGTCCACCGCCAGGGCGGCCACCGGGCCGGCCAGGGCCGAAATATCGACGTCGCTTTGAACCGCGGCGGCGTCCGGCAGGCCGGTCAGTATCTGCACGCGGCCGGCTCCGGAGTCATACAACGCGGCGGCGGTGCCCGCCGGGCTGAAGACCACCAGCGCGGGCGCGGGCCGAGCACCAGGGATGGCAGCGGACGCGCCGCCGGCGCGCACCAGCACCACAGAGGAATCGTCCGCTTTCAATGCGATCGCGTAACCCTGCTGCGGCGAGACCGTCGCCGAGGCAAGTGAAAATCCGGCATTCACGGGATCGCCCAGGCTCGCCGCGCCGGGGATTCCTCGGATGGGCCGCAGGGCCGATTGAGACGAGTCGAAGACCAGGCCTAAGGTGGGACCGCTCAGAGCCGTCCCGGTCTGGCCGGCGGCGACGCCCGCCAGAAAAACCGCTATTACGATCTGAAGCAACCAATTTTGTCTCATGTTCGATACCTCCGATTTCCAGTAGCGCTGGTTAGGGATGCCCCACCGAGGGCGTCCCCGGGGTGATGGTGATCACGGCAGGGGGCGTGGGACCTGTGGGAATTGTGGTGGAGGAAGACGACGATCCGCCGCTGCGGGTGGCCACGATGGCGCCGACCGCCGCTCCGGCGGCGATGACTACGATCAGAGCGATGACCTTGCCGGAGATGGCCGCGCCGCCGGCCGCCGCCGCACCAGCGACGTTGGTCTGGTTGATCACGGCGTCGGCATTCAAGTTCCCGAGTCTGGCGGAAACGCGAATCTCCATTTTCCCCGCCATGTTATTCGGCACCATGCCGCGCATGGCGGCCTGGCCATTGGTATCGGTCATTACAGTCAGGCTCCGGCTGCCGTTGGAGAAAACTCCGCTGGCGCCGTGGTCGGCAAGGAAGAACGTGACCGCCACGCCTGCTACCGGCTTATGGTTTTCATCCTGCACCTGCACGATGGCTTCTCTGGCCGTGCGCTGGCGGATGTTGTTGATGGCGCCTTCGCCCTCCAGAATCGAGATGGTTAATTGTTGGGGCTCAGGCGCTTGCGCGCGTACTGGCGGTGCGGCGTATGTGATGGCGATAACCTCCGCGAGCATCGTGCATAATAAGCGTGACGCTCGCGGTACTCGACGGCGGGTTCTCATTAGGCATCCTCCTTGCCTGAATCGAATGCTAGTCGCAAGTGAACGGAATTGGAAGCATAATTATTATAGGGCAGGACTACCATGCCCGGGAGAATAAGTATGCAGACCGGAAGATGGGCTTGTGGGTTCTTCCTGGTGGCGGCCGCCGTCATGGCACAGACGGCGCCCCAGGACGCCAAAAAGCTTTCCGCGCGGGAATTGTTCTATGCGGAGACCGCGCCTCCGGCGCCCGCCAAGGGCGCGGAAGCCAAGCCCGTGAGGAAGTCGGCGGCAAAGGCCGCCGCACCCGCCCAGCCGGCCGTGGCGGCGGAAGCGGCCACGCCGGCACCCCAGGCCAGTCCGCCACCGGCCGTTCCCGCCAAAGCCAGCGGCGGCGCTTCGGGCACACCGGCGCGCACGGCTATCGTTCCGGTGGCTTATTCTCCTTCCGCGGAAAAGCCGCTGGGGCTGCGGTACAGCTTTCTGCGCAACGCCGGGGACGAATACCGGGAAGTCGACCCCGATACGGTCTTCCACTCCGGCGACCGCATACGCGTGGCTGCGCAGTCGAACGACGAAGGGTACTTGTATATCGTCATGAAAGGCACCAGCGGATCGTGGAGAGTGCTGTTCCCCAGCGCCGAGATTGCGGAGGGATCTAATCGTGTGACCAGCGGCCGGCAGTACCTGATACCGCCGCCGCCGGGCCGCTTCGCTTTCGACGAGCAAGCCGGAGAGGAGCGCCTGTTCATTGTGCTGTCGCGCCATCCCGAGCCGAGCCTGGAACAACTGATCTACTCGCTGGGGGTGCCCTCCGGGCCCGGCAGCCCCGGGCCTGCGGGTCAGCCCGCCGAAGCCAACGAACCGCCCAAGCACTTGCTGACGGCCCAAATGGCGCCGGTGGACGACGCGCTGGTGGGCCGCCTGCGCAACCAGGTATATGCGCGCGACCTGGTGTTCGAGAAAGTGGACGATTCCACGCCGGGAGACAAAAAGGAGAAGGCTGTCTACGTGGTGAATCCCACGGGCAGCCCCGAGTCGCGGCTGGTGGCCGATGTCACCCTGAAACACCAGTAGCAACAAGCTGTCAGCTTTCAGCTTTCAGCTTTCGCCAACGCTGGTTTAGCTGATAGCTGAGCGCTGATGGCTGAGAGCTTTTTGGGAGGGAGCCGCTCGATGAAGCGTAGATTGGCGGCAATAGCCGCCTTCGCGATGCTGGCCACGGCCGCCGCCGGCCAGACCAAGAGCCTGGCGCAGGGGCCGAACCGGATCGAGCTCACGCTCGAGCGGCAGGAGAGCCGAAACTGGCGGGCCGTCGATCCGGGCCTGGTGTTCGACACCGGCGACCGCGTGCGCTTTCGTTTCCGCGCTAACTTCGATGGCTATCTCTACGTGATGAATCAAGGCACCTCGGGGAACTACGAAACGCTGTTCCCGCGCGAGGATACCGGGGAGCAGAACCGCATCGAGGCCGGCAAGGAGTACGTGGTTCCGGCCACTCAGGGCTGGTTCCGGATCACCGGGCCTCCGGGCTACGACGTTCTCTACTGGCTGGTGACGCCGCTCTCGCTGGGCGCGCAGCCCAAGTATCAGCCGCTGCCGCCGGCCCCCAAGAACGGCCCGGTTCCTCCTCGCCTGACGCCGCGCTGCGACGACACCATCTTCAAAGCTCGCGGGGAGTGCGTGGACAGCTCGGCGGGGCCCAAGGGCGTTAAGCCGGCCGAGAAACTGCCGGAGAACTTGAGCGGGGTGCCCGGGGCCGCCTCGCGCGAGCTGATGTTCATCCGCGAACAGAATTCCTCCGTGGTGGCGTCTCCGGCGCCCATCGGCGGGCCGGTGATTTACGAGTTCCGCGTGGCCCACAGGTGACAGCGATGCGCTTTCGAACATTGGCGATATTGACACTCGCGGCTGGTTTGATGACGGCGCAGCTCCCGGCGCAGCAGCCGCCGCCACCGAAGCAGGAACGCGATCTGAAGTACGAGGGCGGCGCGCCCGAGGCCAAGCCTACCGTCCCCGTGGCCGTCACCATTCCGCGCTCCTACGCGTTGGTGGTGGGGATTGCCACTTACAAGAACCTGCAAGCCAAGGATCAATTGCAGTTCCCCGAGCGCGACGCCGAATCCATCTATTCGATTCTCATCAGCCCGGAAGGCGGCAACTTCCACGCCGAGAACGTCCACAAGCTGGTGGGAGCGAGAGCCACGCTGGCCAACCTCCGCCACGAGCTAGAGGAGTGGCTGCCGGCGGCGGCTCGCGACGACGACCGGGTACTGGTCTACTTCGCCGGCCATGGCTTCGTCTCCAGCGGACGGGCGTACCTGGCGCCCTACGATCTGGACCCCGGCAATATCGCGGGGACGGGATACCCCATGGAGACGCTCGGCCAGGTGATGGGCACGCGCATCAAGGCGAAATGGAAAGTGCTGCTGACCGACGCCTGCCACAGCGGAGCGATCACGCCGGAAGCGGACCGCGCCGCGGTGAGCCGCGCGCTGCTGGATCTGAGCAGCTCGATGTTCTCGCTGACCGCCAGCCGCGACCGCGAGCGTTCCTTCGAGAGCGCCGATTGGGGCGGCGGCCACGGCATCTTCACCTACTACGTGGTCAAAGGGCTGGAGGGCGCCGCGGACGAGTCGCGCGACGGCATTGTGACCGCCGACGAGCTTGCCGAGTATGTCCGCCGCAACGTTCGCGAGGCCACCAACGCGCAGCAGAACCCCACCTCCGAGCGCGGCAGTTTCGACCCCAATATGCTGCTGGCATACCTGCCCAACGGCGCCAGCCCGGAAGCCCCTCCGCCGCCCAAAGACGGCACTCTGATTTTCGAAACCAACATGGATGGAGTCGAGGTCTCGGTGGACGGCACGTCGGTGGGAGTGGTGAACAAGGGGACGCCGCTGCGCCTGCCGGGATTGCGCCCCGGCGCGCACACGGTCATGGGGGTCCACATGGGCTATGAGCCCGACGGCCCGCGCGAGGAGATGGTTTATCCGGGGCAGGAGGTCACCGTCACGCTGAAGATTCTGATCGCGCGCCGCCGCCCGCGCGCGGCCGTGGAGCAGTTCGACAAGGGACTGGAACTCTACAACAAAGGAACGCCCGAGAACTACCGTAAAGCCGTCGAGAGCTTTCAGGCGGCGATCCAGGCGGACCCCAACTACAGCCAGGCGGCCCTCTATCTGGGCCGCGTGTACCGCGATCTCTTCCAGGACCAGGACGCCGAAAAGTGGATGCGGCGGGCCATCGAGATCGATCCGGATTATCTCGAGGCGCGCGCCACCCTGGGAGGCATGCTGTTGGATAAGGGAGCGCTCGACGAATCCATCCGCCAGTTGAACGCGGTGGTGCAGCGCGACCCCAAGCACGCGCTGGCATGGTACCTTCTGGCGGAGGCGCTGCGCATGAAGGAGCTCTACCCGGATTCGATCGAGGCCGCGCGCAAAGCCATCGCGCTCGCGCCCACCAATGCCGAAGCGAATTTCTGGCTGGCGGAGAGTCTGCGCCTCAGCGGCAAGTATCGGGACGCCTCCGATGCCTACCAGCAGTACCTGAGACTGAGCGATTTCGACAGCAAACTGGCCGGCAAGATGAATTACTACGTGCTTGGATTTCTGGTTGGATTCGGCCGCAAGAAACGCGCGGCGCAGCGCGATGTCTGGCAAGACCTGCGCAGCCTGGCGTATTTCGGGCTATGCGACAGCCAGCGGCTGTTGAACAATTTCGACACCGCCATCGGCTACTGCCAGAAGGCGCTGACCTACGATCCATCGGACCCCTACGCGCATTTCGCGCTGGCGCTGAGTTACACCAGCAAGGCGCAGGCATCGGGCGCGGTGGAACCGCTGGTGCCGGCCCGCAAGCATTTCTCCGACACCATCAGCCTCAACCCCGACATGGCGGAATCCGACCGCGCCAAGAAATATATCGCTAAGATCGACGCGCTGCTGCAATCCGTGAATTGAGGGTAACGGCTGAGGCACAGGCCTCCGGGCTTCATCGGCTTTCCTCGACCTCCATCGAAATCGTGAACTGCATCTCGGACCGCGCATCTCCACGATACAATCCCGAAATGGGGGCCGCGAGACGCGGATCGGCGGCCGCCGCTACGGCCACGTGAGCGGTCGCGACCGCCAGTCCTTGCGACGGATCGTAGCCCCGCCAGCCTCCGCCTTGCAAATACACCTCCGCCCAGGCGTGCATGTCGGCCCGCTCCTGCGAGGCAGCCTCGCGCTCGTAACCACTCACGAAACGCGCCGCAATACCCATGCTTCGACAAGCCGAGCAGAACAACACGGCCAGATCCCGGCAGGTTCCTTGGCGCTCGACCAGTGTGATTTCCGGCGGGTGCGCCGGCCCGTCATCGCGGGTCACATGGTCAAAAGTTTCGAATAAGCGCTGGTTGAGCGCGGTCAGAAAAGGCAGCGTATCCCGGCTCTCTCGTTCCGCAATCGCATGGGCAAACCCGCTTACAGGCCCGGCGGGGTTCCCGGCTTCGAGGTACGGGGCCAGCGCCGAGCGCAGCGGTTCCGGATATGGCGCGGCCGGGCCGTGCGGCAGAAAGTCGAACGGGTTCTCGCGCCGTGTTTCGACCTCGAAAGAACTGTGCGCCGCCAGCTCTGTCAGCGGACCATTGAACCATGCCTCCGTGACGACGTTGCCGTCCTGATCCAGGCATTCGCTCATGCCCGCGGGTGAGGGCGAGATCTCCAGCGCGAATCGCACCAAGTGCTGCGCGGCATCTTCGCGCGGCCGGAAGCGGAAGGTATGCGGCTCCGGGTGAACCGGCTTCTGGTACCGGTAGACCGTAGAATGCGCCACCGTTATCCTCATGCCGGGCTCACACTCAGTAGATTACTTCGCCGTGCGTGAGCTTGGTGAAGGCCGCCTCAATCCATTCCGAGGGCAGATCATGCACGGCGCGCCGCATGCGATCCTGCCACCAGGCGGAAATGTCGCGCAGGTCGTCCATTTCGTAGCGCTGTTCCACCAGCGTAAAAGCTCCCCGCGAATAGAGAATCACGTCCATGGGGAAATTCACGTCGGCCGCGCATAGCCGCGTAGCGTCGAAGGCCAGCAAGCCAACCTTGAATGCGTACAGCAGCGAGTCCGACCGGGTCAGCGAGCGCTCCAGGATGGGCTTTCCGAATCCCGACGCACCGATAATCTGGTAGGGCGTGTCGGGTCCCACCTCGACCCAGTTTCCTTCGGGGTAAACCAGAAACAGCCGGTGGGCCGAATCACCCGCCATCTGGCCGCCGATCAACGAATGTGCGTTGAACTTGAGCTCGGCATGTTCCAGCGCCGCTCGGTCTTCCTCCGCCACCCGGCGAACCTGTTGGGTGTACAGATCCACCACTTTGAAGAGCCGGTTGCGCGCCTGCGTGTCGCGTGCAAAGGCCTCCTCAAAATTCAAAAGAATCTTGTCGCGCAGAGAACGCAGGCCGGAATTCATCACGAAAAACGCGAATCCAGGGCCTTGGTAACTGGCCGTCTTTCGGGCGACGAGGGTTTCATTGCCGGCTACCACGCACGTATCCGCGATGGCAACGAGGCCTTGGTCAACGGTGATTCCCAGGCAGAAAGTCATAGCTTCGGGATGTTATCCGCGGCGCTCGCCGTCTGGGGCCGATGGGCAAAGAAGTCGCCGAGGATGCATTCATCGATTGTATTCATTTTTGTCTCTAACGCGTCGAAAAACTCGTGCAGTCCCGATTTCAGAATGGACTCCACCTGCGCATAGTCCAGTTCCGAGCGCAACAATCCAATGCGCTGCTCGGAGGCGCACGAGAACGCCCCCGGGCGCGTCCCGGTGATGGAGTGCAGCGACTGGTCCGCCAGCCCTATGCAGTAGCGCACGGCGCGGGGAAACTCGGCGTCGAGCAGCAGGAACTCCACGATCCGGTCGGGTGAAATGCGGCCAAACCGCTTCCGGTACATCTCAAACCCGCTGACCGACTTGAGCACCGCGGCCCATTGGATGTCGTCGTAGGGCGTGCCAACGTCGCTCAGGGAAGGCAGCAGGATGAAGTACTTCACATCCAGCATGCGGGTGGTTTTGTCGGCGCGCTCCAACATGCCGCCCAGCCGGATGAAGTGCCAGGCTTCATTGTGGGTCATGGTGGCATGGGTGATGCCCTGGAACAAATGGCAGGCAAAGCGCACCTGGTGGCAGAATTCCGGCAGCACCGCCGGCAGTGGTTTGCGGCTCTCCTCCGAGATCAAGAGGTAAAGCGTATTGATCTGCTCCCACATTTCGCTGGAGATGGTCTCACGGACGGAGCGCGCATTCTCACGGGCGGCCAGCACGCAGGAGTAGATGGAGTTGGGATTCTCCGCATCGAACGCCAGGAAGCGGACTACGTTTTCCTCGGTGGCCTCGCCGTGACGTTCCACGAAAGCGGCGCGGTCGCCGGTGGTGTCGACGATGGGCTGCCACTGGTCTCCATACCCGCGCGGCAAGTCGAGCATCAGGTTTTGGTTCACGCCAATGAAGCGGGCCACGTTTTCGGCGCGCTCCGTATATCGCCCCATCCAGTAGACCGCATCGGCAACGCGGCTGAGAAGGGGCCTGGGCCGCGACGGCGTCATGATTGCCGCTGCCCTTGCTGAGGTTGCGGCGCCGGGGCCAGCACCCAGGTGTCCTTGCTTCCGCCTCCCTGCGACGAATTCACCACCAGCGAGCCCTTGGTCATGGCCACGCGCGTCAGGCCGCCGGGCATCACGTAGATCTCTTTCCCGCAAAGCACGTAAGGCCGCAAATCCACATGCCTGCCTTCAAAATGCTCGCCCACGATGGTGGGAACGCGCGAGAGGGCCAGCGTCGGCTGGGCAATGTAATTGCGCGGGTTGGCCTTGATCTTTTCCGCAAACTCCTCCTGTTGTCCCGTGGTGGAATGCGGGCCCACGAGCATTCCATAGCCGCCGGATTCATTGGCCGATTTCACGACAAGCTCGTCCAGATGTTCCAGCACATAAGCGCGATCTTCGGGCCGCCAGCAGAGGTAAGTGGGGACGTTCTGAAGAATCGGATCGGCATCCTCGTAGTAGCGGATGATTTCGGGGACGTAGGCATAGATCACTTTATCGTCGGCCACGCCATTTCCGGGAGCGTTGGCCAGCGCCACTCGTCCGCTCGCATAGGCGGCCATGAGGCCGGGCACGCCCAGCAGCGAGTCCGGCCGGAACGCTTCGGGGTCGAGAAAGTCGTCGTCGATGCGCCGGTAGATCACATCCACCCGCTCCAGGCCTTTGGTGGTGCGCATAAAGACGCGGCCGCCCTCCACCACCAGGTCCCGGCCTTCCACCAGTTGCACGCCCATTTGCTGCGCTAGAAAACTATGCTCGAAATAGGCGGAATTGTAGATGCCGGGCGTGAGCAGCACAACTCGCGGGCTGGCCGGAGCGCCGGGCGCGATGGATTCCAGCATTTCCAGCAGATGGCTGGGGTAGTCGTTGACCGGCCGGACCGAAAGCCCCTCGAAGACCGCAGGAAAAATGGTCTTCAGCACCTCCCGATTCTCCAGCACGTAGGACACGCCGGAAGGCACGCGGAGGTTGTCCTCCAGCACGTAATACACGCCGTCGCGATCGCGAACCAGGTCGATTCCCGCGATATGGCACCACACGCGCCATGGCGGATTCAAACCATGACACTGTTTCCGGTAGGAGACCGCCGACAGGATCACTTCGCGAGGAATGACGCCGTCGCGAAGGATCTTCTGGTCGTGATAGATGTCGTCGATGAACGCGTTCAGGGCGTGAACGCGTTGCTTGAGTCCTCGCTCGATATGGTCCCACTCGCCGGCGGGCACGATGCGCGGGATGAGGTCGAAGGGGAAAATCCGCTCGGTGCCGGCGGAATCGCCATAGACATTGAAGGTGATGCCCATTTGCAGCAGCAAGCGCTCGGCCGCGTGTTTGTAGCGCAGCAACTGCCCGTCGGAGAGGGATTCGACGGTTTCGAGCAGGAGGCGGGCGTGGGGCCGGGGGCTGCCGGTGCCGTCAAACATCTCGTCGCAAAAACCTTGCGTATCGTAGCACGAGAATTGCACGGGGGGTATCTACCATACTGGCGCAACGGCGAGAGGAAAGGGAAGCCGATTTAATTTATGACGCCGATCTGATTTTTCAATGCGCGCCGGCTTGCGCCGCTACTCGTTCCGCAGCGCAACCATGGGTTCCACGCGCATGGCCCGCAGCGCCGGCAGGTAGCTCGCGAGCGCGGCTACCGACCCGAGGAACGCCGCCGCGGACGCGAACGTGAGCGGATCGGAGGCGCCCACATTCACCAGCATTCCGCCGACGATGCGCGCCGCCGCCAGGGCAATCACGCTTCCGGCCACGAGGCCCGGAGCGAATAATCTAAGGCCTTCCTTCAGCACCAGTCCGAGCACGTCGCCTGGCTGTGCGCCCAGCGCCATCCGGATTCCCATCTCCTGCGTTCGCTGGCTCACGGCGTAGCTCATGACGCTGTACAAACCGATGGCTGCCAGCAGCAGCGAAATCCCGCCGACCACTCCCAACAGGCTGGCCGCTACGCGCTGCGCGAATAGCGACCCGGTGGTGGCGTCGGCGAGCAACCTGGTGCTGAACACCGCATCCTGGTTGAGCGCCAGGGCCTCCCGGCGCAGGACGGGGGTCATCCGCAGCGGGTCGCCAGTGGTCTTGATGAAAACCGAGAAGTTTAGACCGGGCGCGAACCATTGGCGGAACGGTATGTAGAAGAACGGAGTGGGGCCTTCCATCGGAGTGTGGTACTTGCTGTCTTTGACCAGCCCCACCACGGTTGCCGGCTGGCCCGCATACGAGACCTTACGGCCGATCGCGCTCCGGCCGTTGAAGAAGCGCTTGGCGAAGGTCTCATTGACGATAATCACCCTGGGCGCCCCGGCCGCGTCGCGTTCGGTGAAGTCGCGGCCTTCGAGCATCCGGATGCCGAGCAGGTTAAAGTAGCCCGGCGGAACGGTGGCGCGATGGATCATCATCTCCTCATTAGGCGCGGGTGCATATCCGTCTACGTCAACCTGGTGCCAGGGCGTAGAGCCGGACCCGGAGACCGTCGACATCGGAACTACATCGGAGTAGGTCACGCCCACCACGCCCGGCTTCGACTCCAACCGCTCGCGGAGGACCCGGCAGAAGTCCCGCTGCTCCTCGGCCGAGTAGCCCGCGTACGAGAGATAGAACTGCGACACGGACATATTGTTCCGGTCGAACCCCGGCTGGATGCCGCTGGCGTTCCGGAAGCTCCGGTAGAACAGGCCGGCGCCTATCAGCGCCACCATGGCCAGGGCCATTTCGGAGATCACCAGCAGACCGCGCAGGCGGTGCGAGCCGGAGCCGGAGCCTCCGCTGCGGCCGCCCTCTTTGAGGGTTTCATTCAGGCTGGAGCGGGCAATGAACAGGGCCGGCACCGTGCCGGATAGCAACGTCGCGACCACCGCGATCAGCAACGTAAAGCCGAGGGTCGGCAGGTTCAATCCGCCACCGAGATCCAGCGGAATGTCGACGATGGGAAGCAGGAACAGCAGTGACTGCCCCATCCACAAAACCAGCGTGACCCCGACCACCGCGCCGCCGGCGGCGAGCATTAGGGTCTCGATCAGAAGCTGTGTCGCAAGGCGGGAGCGCCGGGCACCCATCGCCAGCCGGATACCGAACTCCCTCTGGCGCGACACCGCGCGGGCCAGCAGCAGGTTGGCGACGTTGGCGCAGACAATCAACAGGAGGAGCAGGGAGAGCGCCATCAGAATCCGCAGCGGTTGGAGCAGCATGCCCTGCGCGCCGAGATGGCCCTTCCAGAGTGGCGTAACCGTGAGGTCGACCCCGCGGTTGGTGGCCGGGTATAGCGCCGCCAGCCGTTTGCCCAGCGTGGCGGCTTCCGCGCGCGCCTGCCCGATGGTGACGCCGGGCTTCAGCCGCACAATCGTGGACGTCTCGTCCCGCGTTGCGCGGTAGTGCAAAGTGCCGTTTCCGGCGCCCATCGCCGTGGCCATCGTGACCGGAATCCAAACGTCATAGACCACACCGGCGGTGGTGCCGTGAAACTCCCGGGGCGCCACGCCGATGATGGTCAAGTCGTGCCGGTTCAAGCGGATGGTCTTGCCGAGCACCTTTGGGTCGCCGCCGAACCGGGTGTGCCACATGCCATAGCTGATGACGGCAACCGGTGCGCCGCCTTCCTGCTCGCGTCCCTCTTCGGGCCGAAACGTGCGGCCCAGCACGGGCTTGACCTTCAGGAGATCGAAGTAGTTTGCCGAAACCAGTTCCGCCCAGGCGCGCGCCGTTTTTCCGTCGGCGCCCACGCTAAGGGGAGTGAATCGCCCGAGGGCGACTCCGGAGACCAGCTTCAGATTGTCCCGGTAGTCGCGGTAGTCGAGGTAGGATGTGGCGACCAGATACTCGTCGGTGGGGGTGACGGTTTCAATGAGGGCGAGTTCCTGCGGATCGCCGACGCCGGGAAAGGGGTTGAGCAGCACGGAATCGATCCAACTGAACACCGTCGTGTTCACCGCAATCCCCAGGCCGAGCGTGAGGACAGCGACGGCCGTGAACCAAGGGCTGCGGCGCAGAATCCGCAATCCGAACCTGACGTCCTTCATGACGGTGGGCATAGCGACATTAGCACTTGCAACTCATATTCCAATCGCAAATGCTTGCAGGCACGCGGGATTTCGACGCGCTGGCTGTCCGCTTATGGGAAGAGATGTCCGAAACCGGTCCTCGCAGGGCCTGCCGTGAATTAGAATGAGGCTGAAACAACAACGGTGGTTCTGGAGTGATCGATGAGAGAACTCATAGTGCTCGGAAGTCTTTTGTTGGGCATCGCTTTTCCTTCCCGTGGGGCATCCTTTTACCCGGCGCGGCTCGACGATCCCAACGCCGTTTACCTGACCCAAGATCGGTTTTCCGTGCGCGGCGACGGCAATGCCGACGATAGTGCGGCGATTCAGGCCGCTATTGACAGAGTCCAGGAGACCACCGGCGAGGGCATCCTCTTCATTCCGGAGGGCCGCTATCGCGTCACACGAACCATCTATGTCTGGCAGGGCGTGCGCGTGATCGGCTATGGCGAAAAACGTCCGGTATTCGTCCTGGCGGATAACACACCGGGGTTCCAGCAAGGGATCGGTTACATGTTCTTTTTCGCTGGAGGCCGGCCGAACCAAAGGGCGGCCGGCGCGGCGCCGCCGGGACGGGCTTTTCGGCCGCAGGCGCACCCCGGAACTGTTCCTCCCAATCAGACGATTGGCGATGCGGGCGCCGGCACCTTCTACTCCGCCATGAGCAATATCGATTTCGAGATCGGCAGCGGTAACGCGGCGGCCATCGGAATTCGTTTTCACGTCGCCCAGCACGGGTATCTGGCCCACATGGATTTCCAGATTGGCTCCGGCCTCGCGGCTCTCAATGATATTGGGAACGAGGCGGAAGACTTGCACTTTCACGGCGGCCGATATGGCATTCTCACGCGCAAGACCTCGCCTGCCTGGCAATTCACGCTCATCGACTCCACCTTCGACGGCCAGCGGGAGGCGGCTATCCGGGAGAATGAAGCCGGACTGACGCTGGTCCACGATGAGTTCCGGAATGTTCCCACCGCCATCTCGATTGACCCTCATTATTCCGACCAGCTTTGGGTGAAAGACGCGCGCTTCGAGAACATCAGCGGCCCTGCCATCCTGATCGGCAATGAGAACAACCGGATGACCCAGATCAATCTCGAAGACATCCTCTGCCGTCAGGTGCCTGTTTTTGCCCGATTCCGCGAGAGCGGCCGCGAGCTTGCCGCGGCCGGGGAGATATACCAGGTGAAAGTCCTCTCGCATGGACTGACTCTCCCGGCGCTGGGCACAACCGGAGAAATCAAGACCAACTATGTTGCCGCGCCGCTGAAAACCCTGCCGCCCTCCACGCCCAACGCCATCAGGGGCCTTCCCCCCATCGCCACATGGGTCAATCTGCGAACCCTCGGTGCGAAAGGCGATGGAGTAACCGATGAGACTGCTGTCATTCAGAAGGCCATCGCCGAGCATCCTGTCCTTTACGTTCCTTCCGGCCGCTACGTCGTCAGTGACACCCTCAGGCTTCGTCCCGACAGCGTGCTCATCGGGGTCCATCCGGACCAGACTCAGTTCGATATTCTCGATTCAACCCCAGGGTTTCAAGGACCGGGCGCGCCCCGGCCGCTCCTCGAAGCTCCGCGCGGGGGCGACAACATTGTGACCGGCATTGGTCTTTACGCGGGTGGTATCAACAGCCGTGCCGTGGGCGCCATGTGGATGGCCGGCAAGGATTCCCTCATGGATGACGTGCGCTTTCTCGGGGGCCACGGAACCAACGGCCCCGACGGCCGGAGGGTAAACCCTTATAGCGCCAATCTGTTCTCCGATCCGGATCCTCATCGGCGCTGGGACGGGCAGTATCCCAGTCTGTGGATCACGCATGGCGGCGGTGGCACCTTCGCCAATATCTGGACGCCTGACACGTTCGCTCAGGCGGGCCTCTATATTTCCGATACCACCACCCCTGGCCATGTCTACGAGCTGTCCAGCGAGCATCATGTTCGCAACGAGATCAAGCTCGACCAGGTCGCTAACTGGGAGCTCTACGCCTTGCAGACCGAGGGAGAGAGGGAGGAAAGCGCATCTGCGCTCTCACTCGAGATCGACCGGTCCAAGAACATTACCATTGCCAACTATCACGGCTACCGGGTGGTCAGAAGCTATCACCCTCTTCCATACGCGATTCACATGTATGACTCGAGTGATATCCACTTCCGCAATATCCATGTGGATAGTAACAGCGCCATGACTCAATGCGACGAATCGGGCTGCCGCCAGTACACAAGGTCGAGTAAAGTTTCGTTCGATAACTGCATTTTCGATGAGACGCTTCACGCCCAGGTGAGGGACCGCGAGTTCGCATGGCTGGACGCCTCCGGCAAATCCGCTCCCTCCAAGCCTCGAGGGCCGTCCGCCGTGCTCGAACCGGGAGCCACAGTGCAGAAGCTGTCTTCCGGTTTCTACAACATCTCTGGCGCCGCGGTAGACGCAGCCGGCCAACTGTATTTCGTGGATGCTCACTTTCAGCGCATTTACCGGTGGTCGCCGGAGGAGGAGGATCTCAGCGTCATCCGCGACAATCCGCTGGATCCGGTGAATCTCGCTTTCGACAAGGCAGGCAATCTCATAGTTGTTTCGTCCGGCGGGAAAGGCTTGACCGTCTATTCCTTCCGCCCGGATGGACCGGAGGATCAGGTCGCCGTGCTCGAGCCGGAACCTTCGGCGGAGCGTCCGGGCATGACAGCCATCCTTCCCCTGAACTACTGGGTGAACGGCGATTTCACCAATACGCTCTCGACTGAGACTTATGAATATGTCTCTCTGGATCAGATGTTTTCCAAAGTGGTAACCACACGGAAGCCCTATCAATACGTTTCTCCGGATCGCACGGTGTTTATCCCAGCGGAAGAAGCCTTTATTCAGGGACCGCCATACTTTGGATATAAGTTCGCGTATATTCTTAATTCGTTCGGCTTGATGAAAGCCGTTCCGGGAAAGCCGTTCTACGTCACTAACGAATCGGAACAGAGGACTTACAGTGGCAGCGTGAATGCAGATGGGACCCTTGCCGGCCTGCGGCTATTCGCGGAGCAAGGTGGAGAGAGCCTCACTCAGGATAGCGAAGGGAATGTCTATCTTGCCGCCGGGCAGGTGTTCGTGTACAACTCATCGGGAAAGCCGATCGATACGATCCCGGTGCCCGAGCGTCCGCTCCAACTGGTCTTCGGCGGCAAGGATCGCCACAGCCTCTTCATTCTCACGCACTCCTCTGTGTACGCGGTGCGCACGCGGTTTGCCGGACTATACTGAGCGTCTAGAGCATTAGCATGAGACTACACAAACGCATGATTGCCGTTTCGGCGCTGGCAACGTTGCTAGCCATCGTCGTCATACCGGGCTTGCTGCGCGCGCAGCAAGCGGATCGCTTTGCGGCCGTCGCGCCGCGTATGCAGGAGTTTGTCGATAAAGGTGAGGTGGCCGGCGTGGTGACGCTCATCGCCACCAAGGATCGGATCATCCACCTAAACGCGGTCGGCAAGACGGACCTGGCCAAGGATCGGAAGATGCGGACGGATGACATCTTCTGGATCGCCTCGATGAGTAAACCAATCACGGCTGTGTGCATCGCGATCCTGGCGGATGACGGCAAGCTGAGCTTTGACGACCCGCTGGCGAAGTATCTGCCGGAGTTTGCCGGTCTGATGGTCAGCCAGAACGGTCAGACCGCCAAGCCGTCCCGCCCGGTCACCCTGCGAAACGTGATGACGCACACTAGCGGGATCGGGGAGATGACGAATCGCGAGCCTCACCTGACGCTGGCTGAAACCAGCAAGAGACTGTCGCAGCAGCCGCTGCGCTTCCAGCCGGGAAGCCGTTGGGCGTACTCGACAGCGGGCATGGACGTGCTCGGGCGCGTGGTTGAGGTGGCAAGCGGGATGCCGTTCGACCAGTTCCTGCAGAGGCGCGTGCTCGATCCGCTGGGAATGAAGGACACGAGCTTCTGGATTGCGCCGGAGAAAGAATTGCGTTGGGCGCACCCCTATCGCTGGAACGCGCAGACTAACAAGCTTGAAGAGACCACCATCTCGTATCTCTACAAGACAGCCGTGACGGACCGCCAGCGTCCGCCGCTTGGTGGGGCCGGACTGTTTTCAACGGCCGAGGACGTCGCCAGATTCTATCAGATGATGCTCAACCAGGGATCTCTCAACGGCAAGCGCATCCTCAAGCCCGAGACCGTCGCGGAAATGACGCGCAAGCAGACCGGCGCGCTCGATGCCCGGCCCGGGATGCCCTGGGGGTTGGGATTCTGCGTGGTGGAAGATCCGGCAAAGATGGCCGCCAACAGCGTCCTGTCGCCCAATTCGTTCGGCCACGGCGGAGCATTCAGCACCCAGAGCTGGGCCGACCCGGCCAAGAACCTGATCTGGATTGTCATGTTTGAACGCGACGGGAAAGGCAATCCGGACAATTCCGACGTACGAATCGCTTTTCAGGACGCCGCGACCGGAGCGGAAACACCAATCGGAGTCGACACTCAGAACCTGCTGGTTTCCGTCGACCCAGCCGCGTGCCGCTGGTCGGCGGAAGTCAAAGGGACGCCGATGCGGCTGAACGATGTCCACTTTCTCCCCGGTGACGACCCTTCCGGTTGGACAGTGGTAAGCACCGTCAACCGGAACGACACCAACAGCCTGGGCTCGTTTGTCACTGTGACGCTGCGCGGGACGAAGCCCGGGCAACTCGATTTCGAGTACCAGATCTCGGTTAGTAAGACCAACAACGACATCCTCGTCAGCCTGGGCCGTTCCAACAACACCGGCAAAGCTGTGGACGTGGTGGACATGGACTACTTTGTGTCGGACGATGCGCGGCTGGGCGGTTCGACCGAAAGATGGACCAGTCTGGGAGCAATGTCCCAGAACCGCGAGTATTACGACCTGGCCCCGGTGATTAGTTTCATCACGCCTAAAATGTACGAAGTGAATGGCGTGATCAACGACATGGACACGGGCAACAGTTTGTTGATGGGACATGTGTCGAACTGGAAGGGAGCGTCTAGGTTTGAGGTTGCCTCGGGCTGGCAGGGAAAGACATCCGACCGAATGAAGGTCAGGGGATACTGCAGCTATAAAGTCACCATGCCTTCGGGCAAGAGCTTTGCGGGAGAGAAGTTGCTCATCGACTTTAATACCGATGCGCTCCGCGCCATGGAGCACCAGGCGGACCTGATCGCCATTGTGTATGACATACGCCTCAAACAGCGGCGGCCGATAGATCTCAACGACCGGGAGCTGGTTTCGAACAACTATAGCCGTTTCCACGGATACCTGTCCGGCGGCAGCGAGGCCAATGCCGACAAGTTTTTTAAGGCGCATGGCTTGAATGATTTTTACTGGGGACTTGGAGGACCCGGCAGACAAGGGAGCTTTGGGTTGTATGGTCACGGGGGCGACCGGCAACCGCCTGACGCTCCTTCTCAGAATCCGGGCAGGCGCCAGCCAACAGCGGGGGCACAGCGGCCAGCGGGCGCTCAGTCAACTCTCGGGGGGCCCGGCCGGACCAGTTACCCCGACGAATGCTATCTCCCCATACACGCCCGATACTATGGAATGGCAATGGGGACAAGGGTCATCGATTTTTCGAATCCGCTGACCATCAAGCTGGAGCGCGAGCGTGCGTTTCAATGGGTAGTCGGTCATGAGAATGAAACCGGCCGGGCGGAGATGGATTTTGCGGACTGGTGGGACAAGTGGCCTGGACAGTACGACCCCTATATGAGCGCGCTCGAGACCTATCGCGCGGCGGGCACGCCCTGGCGCGAGGTGATAGATCAAAAGGCGCCGCGAAGGGTAATCCGCTCCAACATGAACGTAGTGGATCATTCATACGGAATTGTCGACATCTGCCGGGTCTCGGACGACGCCGATCACGGTTATGAAATGGGAGACGGCTGGCGTCACTGGCTCACCGACTCTCTGCTGGGCTCGTCGATCCGGGCCTTTTACAATGGCCGCGTGTTTTGGAACGACGGCGACGGTTTCCATGTCTACAAGTCCCAGCCGATTGATGAATCGGGCGGGCGCTTCAACTATGGCCAGGCAAAAGTCAGTTCGAATTTTCACGCCATGGCCGGAAGCACGCTTTTTCTGGAAGAAGCCTTCAATGAGCCATATCCCGAGGACCGGATTGAACTGTTGAAACGGATCAGTCCGCCGACTCCGGATGTGTCCTATCCCGTAGACTTATTCATTCGGAAGCCGGCACAGATCTGGAACA
This sequence comes from Bryobacteraceae bacterium, assembly GCA_049515735.1. Taxonomy (GTDB): domain Bacteria; phylum Acidobacteriota; class Terriglobia; order Bryobacterales; family Bryobacteraceae; genus Fen-178. Next base: position 989 of record JBEKTU010000012.1, on the reverse strand, counting down.
TGCCGGTCGAGCGGCCCTTTGGAAAGTGGAATGTCCTCAGCGTTTTCAATTACACCAGCAAAACGCCCATCGAATGGGTGACTTACACAACCACTGGGACTCGGCAGGAAGAGCTTAAGTTCACCGCCGAGCTGGATGCGGCGAAGGACCTCCGCCTCGATCCCGACAAAGAGTACATCGTTTATGAGTTCTGGAGCAAGAAACTCATCGGGACCTTCAAGGGAACCTTCGTGACGCGTCCGCTCAACCCGTATGATTGCGATATCTACAGCATCGTAGAGAAGCAGGACCGTCCGGTGCTGATCTCCACCAGCCGGCATATCCGGCAGATGGCGTTTGACATCAAGGACCTCGCCTACGACGGCCAGCAACGGGTGCTGCGGGGCGTCTCCCGCGCGGTGGCAGGCGATCCGTACCAGTTGCGGATCTACGTTCCGGATGGATTCACGGCAAAGCGCGTGGAGTTATCCGGCGGTTTGACGGCGAAGATGGCGACCGACGAGCATCTGCTAATGGTGGACTACACGACGTCCACCGGCAACGATGTAGAGTGGAAGGTGTTCTTCTGACGGAGCACCAGCGCTACTCTCTGCGGGGGACATCGAGTTCGACGCACTCCGAGGGCTGGATCGAGTCAACCGCCTCAAGGATTCGTTCTTTGAACCGGCGAAGGTGAGTCCAGTCGTTTGTGTTCAGAACCAAGAGCGCAAGGGATCGAACCGCCCAGTTCTGCTGATACCGAATTCCCTGGTCGGTGGTGATCAGCAGATCGAAGCCGGCCGATTCCGTTTCCGCGATCAGGTCCCCGTTTTGCAGTTCCGCCCAGCCTCTTTCGTAGGCGGTCTCAACCTGATGTCCGCGCAGCGCATAGCGCATGTTTGCGGGTTTTCGAGCCTCAGCGTCCGCAAGTGACTGAAAACACAAGAGCGAGTTGTCGTTTTAGAGAATTTGTGGTGACACACTTTTTGCGGCAAGCCCGCTTATTTTTC
>JBEKTU010000011.1:0-122387 GCA_049515735.1 Bryobacteraceae bacterium | reverse complement strand
CTATCCAAAACACCTTGCCCCAACCGCCACAGGTAAGGTAAAAGAAAGGTTGTCCTGGGTGCGGCTCACTGGCCGGTTTTGAAGTGACCCCAACTGGCCGGTTTTGAGGTGACCCCCGAGGTGATGACCGGTGACTACTTCCTTTCCGTCAATGCACAAACAGACACGGGCACGACGATAGGCTATGTAAACGGCCAACAGCTTCATCTGCCGCCCTTCCATATTCGCAACCCTCGGACCTTTACTCGGCCGCAGATCACTATTACCGTACTCGGCGAGGAGCTATAGCATCCGCAGATTCACATCGCGCGATTACAAAAATGCGCCCGTTCGCCTGGGGGTACAGCGATAGACTGTACCCCTGACCGGTACGCGACAAAATGTATTCCCCGATTTCTTCCCTGGAGAGTTCAAAGCGGTTTTTTGGAGTATTCCTCGATGCCCAAATAGCCAGAATGGGATTCCGTACAGCTACCTCGCGGAATCGGCCCCGGCGGAAGTTCGCGGACGGAAATATTCGGGGGTTGCGCCCCAATTGCTAGGGCAAGCCCCGCAGCATAGATCAAGATCTTCATAATTCCCTTTCAAATTGAACCACTACCCAACAGCGGGTAAAAGAAAGGGAGCCGCCTTTGCGGGACTTGCGGCCCGCAAGGGCGGCTTATACTGCGGCGACTGGTACTACGCTGTGGCGGCGGCTGCTGGAACGCCCCGCTTCTCGATGGCGACTACATCCCTCACCACGTAGCCGGTATAGATCTGGCGCGGGCGCGCGATCTTCTGCTCGGGGTCTTCCAGCAGTTCCTGCCACTGGGCCAGCCAGCCCGCCGTGCGCGGAATGGCGAACAGCACCGTAAAGATCTCCGGTTTGAAGCCCATGGCCTGGTAGATGATGCCGGAATAGAAATCCACGTTGGGGTAGAGCTTGCGCTTGACGAAGTATTCGTCTTCTAGGGCGATGCGCTCCAGCTCCAGCGCGATCTCGAGCTTGGGATTCCTGCCGGTGACCGCGAATACGCTGTCCGCGGCCCACTTAATAATGCTGGCTCGCGGGTCGTAGTTCTTGTAAACCCGGTGTCCGAATCCCATCAGCTTGAACTGGCCGGCCTTGACCTTCTCGATATAGGCCGGAATATTGTCCTTGGAGCCGATCACATCCAGCATTTTGAGAACTTCTTCGTTGGCGCCGCCGTGCAAGGGGCCGGACAGGGCGGCCGCCGCGGCAGCCGTGGAGAGGTACGGATCGGCAAACGAGCTGCCCACCGCGCGCATGGCGTTGGCGCTGCAGTTCTGCTCGTGATCGGCATGCAGGATGAACAGGATGTCGAGAGCGCGTGCCAAGGCGGGATTAGCCTGGTACTTGGGCTCCACCATCTTCCAGAGCATGTTCATGAAGTTCTCGGCGTAGCTCAAGTCGTTGTCCGGGTAAACGTAGGGGTAGCCTAAGCTGTGTCGGTAGGTGTACGCCGCAATGGTGGGCATCTTTCCGATCAGGCGCATGATCTGCAACTTGCGATTTTGCGGATCGTGGACATTCTTTGCCTCGGGGTAAACCGTGGAGAGGGCCGCCACCGTGCTGACCAGCATCCCCATGGGATGGGCGTCATAACGGAACCCCTCCAGGAATTTCTTGGTGCTCTCGTGAAGCATGGTGTGGAGGGTGATACCGGTCACCCACTCTTTCAGTTGGGCTTCGGTGGGCAGCTCCCCGAAAAGAACCAGGTAGGCGACCTCCAGGAAAGTACACTTCTCCGCCAGTTGGTCGATGGGGTAGCCGCGATAACGCAGGATGCCCTTGTCGCCGTCGATGAATGTGACCGCGCTTTGGCATGAGGCTGTATTCATGAAAGCGGGATCGTAGGTCATGAGCCCGAAATCGTCGGGCCCGGTTTTGATTTTCCGCAAGTCCATGGCCCGAATGGTTCCCTTGTTGATAGGGATTTCATACGTGGCCTGGGTGCGCTTATCAAGAATGCTTAAAGCTTCGTTTCCCATAATGTTCTCCCAAAAACCCTGATGTTCGGAACGCCGCCCCCACTTAGCTTCGCGGGGATCGGCGGCGTCCGATGCCATCCGACCAATGTGCTCTCCCGCACAATGGCGCCGCTCGTCGTGGAAACCCCACGAGAGCGGCTCAAACCCCAATCAATACCGTGTGAACGGCCCCCTTAACCGCCGGCGCCGCATCACCGATGAAAGCTCCTTGGCCGCGAGTGCCACCCCGTGGGCGTGGCACTCATCAAATCCATCATAATTCAAATAGCGGGGCTTGGTAAGGCCTATTCGTATCTGTTTTTCCTCACGGCCGCCCCAGGCGTTCAGGGCAGCCTGTCCACCAACTGGGCGAACTGGTCGATGGTGAAGGCCCGAAGCGTGGTTGTCTTGACATGCTCGCGGGCACATACCGCCAGGCTGGCGGCGACGGCAATCTCATCACTGGGGCTCTCGGTGATGGCGATGTAATCGTATTCCCCCATGACGAAGTATGCGCCCAGCAGCTTGCCGCCCATCAATTCCCAGGCTTTGCTGGCGGATTCGATTCGGCGGGGCGCGCCCTTCAGGTCCTTGGCCCCCTGTTCCGTGAACTTCATGAGCGTAATGTAGGTCGGCATCGAGCCATGCTCCTTTCTGTACGTGGAAATACCGTGGCGACTTTGTCCCCCGGCTAGTTTACTCCCGAATGGCGCGGGGCGCACAAAAATTTCGCGGGATTACGGGGACATTGCTCCCCGTTGGTCGGAACTGCTATAGTTGATCCCGAATCATAGTTTGGAGTCCGATGGGCAATAATTGCGGCCGGGCGCCGTCCCGCCGCGAATCGAGGGCTCCGGAGGCCGTATGGAGAGCTACAACGAGGTTCCGATCCCCGTGGATGGAGACGCCATCCAAGTTCGAGATAACAAGTTCAGCATTCCCGATAACCCGATCATCCCCTTCATTGAAGGCGATGGCACCGGACCCGATATCTGGCGGGCCGCCCGCACGGTGTTCGACGCGGCGGTCCAGGAGGCCTACGGCGGCCGGCGCCGCGTAGCCTGGTACGAGGTGTTTGCCGGCGAGAAGGCCTACCGGCAGTTCAACGATTGGCTGCCCCAAGGCACGCTCGACGCCATCCGGAAGTTTCATATCGCCATCAAAGGGCCGCTAACCACTCCGGTCGGCGGCGGTATCCGCAGTTTGAACGTCACCTTGCGGCAGTTGCTCGATCTTTACGTGTGTCTGCGGCCGGTCCGCTACTTTCCGGGTGTTCCTTCGCCCATGAAGCATCCTGAATTGCTGAACGTGGTGATTGTCCGCGAAAACACCGAGGACGTCTATGCCGGCATCGAGTGGCGCGAGGGGACGCCCGAGGCCCAGAAGGTCATCGAGTTCCTGAACCGGGAGATGGGCAGGAAGATCCGCCTGGATTCCGGCATCGGGATCAAACCCATGAGCGTGTTCGGTTCGAAGCGGCTGATCCGGCGCGCCATTCAATACGCCATCGAAACCGGGCGCCGCAGCGTGACGCTGGTACACAAGGGGAACATCATGAAGTTCACCGAGGGCGCCTTCCGCGACTGGGGATATGAACTGGTCAAGGAGGAGTTCTCGGATGTCTGCGTCACGGAGGCGGAAGTGGGCGCCAGCGTCCCGCCGGGAAAACTCCTGGTCAAAGATCGCATCGCCGACTCCATGTTCCAGCAGGCTCTGCTACGGCCCGATGAATACGACGTGCTGGCTACTCCCAACCTCAACGGCGACTACCTGTCGGACGCCTGCGCGGCCCAAGTGGGCGGGTTGGGGATGGCGCCGGGCGGCAATATCGGCGACGAGTATGCGGTCTTCGAAGCCACCCACGGCACGGCCCCCAAGTACGCCAACCTGGATGTCATCAATCCCTCGAGCGTCATCCTGGCCGGCTCGATGATGTTCCAACACATGGGCTGGAAAGAGGTTTCGCAGCTCATCGAGCAGGGCATCACCGAAACCATGAGGCAAAAGCGCGTCACCTACGATCTGCATCGCCAGATGGAAGGCGCCGTAAAGCTAAAAACCAGTGAGTTTGCCGCTGCCATTGTCGGCAACATGAAGGCGCCCGTGGTGGCAGCCTGAAGGGAGCCAAAATGCGAAGGAAGGTCACAGTTGTAGGAGCAGGAAATGTCGGCGCCAGTTGCGCGGTCCGCCTGGCCGATAAAGCTCTGGCCGACATTGTCGTGGTAGATATTCTCGAAGGTATCCCAATGGGCAAGGCCCTGGACCTTCTCCAGGCTTGCCCGGTGGGGGGAGTCGACGTTCAGCTAACCGGCGCCAACGATTACGCGCCCACGGCGAACTCCGACATCGTAGTGGTCACCGCCGGCTTCCCCCGCAAGCCCGGAATGAGCCGCGACGACCTGCTGTGGGCCAACTACGATATCGTCAAGGCCAGCGTGGAGCAGGCGGTGAAGTATTCTCCGGACTGCATCCTGATGGTGGTCACCAACCCGCTGGATGCCATGTGCCACGTGGCGCACCGCATCAGCGGCTTCCCCAAGCACCGCGTGGTGGGCATGGCCGGCATCTTGGACACGGCCCGCTTCCGCGCCTTCGTGGCGCAGGCCCTGAATGTCTCCGCCTCGGACGTGGTGGCCTTCGTAATGGGCGGCCACGGCGACACCATGGTGCCCTTGGTGCGCTACAGCAACGTGGCGGGCATCCCGCTGGCCGACCTGATGGACGCCGAAACTCTCCAGAAGATCGTGGTGCGCACGCGGAATGGCGGCGCCGAGATCGTCAAGTATCTCAAGAGCGGCAGCGCCTACTATGCCCCGTCCGCAGCCGTGGCCCAGATGGTGGAAGCCATACTCCTGGACCGCAAGCGGGTTCTGCCTTGCTCCGCCTACCTGCAAGGCGAGTACGGAATCCAAAATCTGTTCGTCGGCGTGCCCGTCAAGCTCGGCGCGCAGGGCATCGAGCAGATCTTCGAAGCCAAACTGACTGAAGATGAGCTCGCGGCGTTGCATAAGAGTGCGGCCGCGGTCAAAGAGCTCGTGGACGTGATGGCGCCTAAGCTCGGCTGACCGTCGGTGTTGGCGCCGCTGTTTCATGGCGCGCTGTAGTATCTGCCGCCGCGAAATCCTCAGGCTGTTGCAAATCGCACCATTATCCGCGGCCGGAAACTGTCGCGACAGCCGTGTGCGCGGAATATGTTGATTAAGAGATAATGAGGTGTTATTATCCCTAACGGGAAAGGTGACATGGACAGCTCTCTTCAGGCCGCGCTGACGAACCTGACCCGCTATGGAAACTCCTTCGGGGCCCCGGCCCAGACCCGGCCGCAATGGACCCGGCAACTGGAGTTCCCGATCAAGGATGCCCGCAAGGAGCCGGTCCATTACCTGTGGTTCGTGGGCGATTATGCCTCGTACGATCCGCGCGTGGCGGCGGCGACTTGCGCGGCGGCGCGCGTGTTTCACAAGGCCTGTCTCGACTTCGGAATCCTGTACGGGGGCGAGTGCAACTCCGGAAACGATGTCCGCCTGACAGGCGATATGAGGCTGTTTGAAACTCTGCGGGACAAGAATCGCAACTCGTTTGCCAAGGCGCATTTCGACGCAATCATCACGACCGACCCTCACAGCTTCCACGCGTTGACGCACGACTACCCCGCCACTAACGGTGCGCGGTCGGTTTTGCATCACACGCAGCTCTTCAGCGATTTGATCCGCAACGGAGCTCTGCCGTTGCGGAACAGGCTGCGGATGACGGTTACATATCACGATCCCTGTTACCTGGGCCGGTACAACGCCATTTTCTGCGCTCCCCGCCGGGTGATGGCCGCCCTGGGGTTGCAACTGATCGAGATGCCGCTAAGCCGCACGTATGCATATTGCTGCGGCGCGGGCCGAGGCCGTATCTGGATGGAAAACCCGCCGGCATTCCCGGAGCGCCCGGCCGTGGCTCGGGTGAGCGAGGCGGCGGCGCTCAAGGGCGTTCAGACCCTGGTGGTTGTTTGTCCCAAAGACCTGGTGATGTTCCAAGAGGCGATCAAGACCGCGGGACTGGAGGGCAGGCTCGAGGTGAAAGAGCTTTCGGAGTTGGTGGAACAAGCCATGGGGTAGCGGTGGCTATTGTTTGTCGCAAGTCGACTTATATGTAGAGAAGTACAACATACTGAGGATTTCGTTGAAACCAGATCCCAATTTTTTACTGTAAATAAAGTGAAATTGTACTTGCACAATTAGTAAAGCAGATTTATATTATACTTGATTTACCAATTTCGGTGGTCTCTTCGAAGAGATGGCGCGCATGGAAGATGCCAACGTAGCAGAGCCGATCCAAGCGTTTTTGGGGAGCGCGCATGTCTTCGCATCCGCGGTGAGCGACGTGTTGGAGCGGAGGCTGCTGGGCGAAACCGCCAGCGGCCGCCTGACCTTCTCGCAGTTGAAACTGCTGAAACTGGTGTCGCTGAGCGACGCTCACACCATCGGCGACGTGGCGGCCTTTCTGGGGATAAGCAGCGCCGCCGCCGGCCAGGCAGTGGACAAACTGGTGTGGCGCATGTTGCTGCGGCGCACCGAAGGGGCCGACCGGCGCGCCAGCCAGCTTTCGCTGACCACGCCGGGGCGCGAGGCGCTGGCGGCGTACGAGACGGCCCGGAACCAGAAGCTTCAGGAGATTTTCGGCGAGTGTTCCCTGGAACAGTTGCGGGTGACGTCGGAGCTGCTGGATCGCCTGGCCGCCAATATCGTGGACCACACCGCCAAACCGGAAGAGATCTGCCTGCAATGCGGCATCTATTTTCGCGAAAAGTGCCCGTTGCGGGAATACGTCCAGCGCACCTGTTTTTACCAGCGGCACAAGGCCCGTAAGGGGGCCGAGCCCACGTCGTCGCCCTAAGGCGGCGACCTGAAGAAAGGGGGATAAGAGATGGCGAGCGCGAGGGTCGGCCTGGAGCCCCGCCTGGAGCAGTCCCGCATTCCCGGCGCACTGCCGGCAACCGAGCAGGCGCTACGGAAGAAGTTTCTGGAAGAATCCCAACTCGTTCCCGGGGGCGATCGCATTTCGCGCTGCTTGCAGTGCGGCACCTGCACGGGAAGCTGTCCAGTGAGCTATGCCATGGACATTTCTCCGCGCATGGTGATCGCCTTGTTCCGTGCCGGGCAAATTGAGGAAATTCTGCGCAGCCGCACCATCTGGATCTGCGCCTCCTGCTATATGTGCACGACGCGTTGTCCTCAGGGCATCAAGATCACCGATCTGCTGTACGCCCTGAAGCGGACTGCCATGGGCACTGGCCTGTATCCGGACCGGCTGCCCGTCTATGCGTTGTCGAAGAACTTCGTTCGCGTCGTGAACCGGTACGGGCGCAACCACGAAATGCTGCTGCTGCTGCTCTACTACCTCCGGCGCAATCCGCTGGCGCTTTTCCGCCTTTTGCCGCTGGGGTTTGCGATGTGGAAGAGAGGGCGGATTTCGTTGTTCCCCGCGAAGATCGAGGGCATCCAGACGATTCGCCAGATGCTGGCGGCTTCCAAGGCCCTGGAGATGCCGCGGGAGAAGGAAGAGGTCCCCTATGTGGAAGGCACGGTGGGATACCGCGCAGTGGGCTAAGCGCGGACCAGGAGAGGCTCCATGAGAGAGGCACCAATGGAATATCTTTACTACCCCGGATGCAGCCTGGAGACTTCCGGGAAGCCTTACGACGAGAGTTTGAGGGCCGTATTCCGGGTGTTGGGCATCGAGCTCAAGACACTGAAAGACTGGAACTGCTGCGGCGCCACCATGTACATGAGCGTGGACGAGGCCATCTCGCTGGCCATCAGCGCCCGGAACCTGGCGCTGGCGGAGCAGAACGGGTGCCGCGGGCTCATCGCGCCGTGCAGCGCCTGTTATACGGTGCTGCTGAAGACCAACCGCTTCCTGAAGGACAGTCCCGAGCTGAAGTCCAAGGTCGACCATTTGCTGGCCCAGGGCGGGCTGAGCTATAACCTGACGGTGCAGGTGCGGCACCCTTTGGATGTGCTGGTCAACGACGTTGGTGGGGAGACCATCGCGCGGGCGGCCAAACGCAGCCTGGCCGGGGTGTGCTTCGCGCCCTACTACGGCTGCCAGATCGTGCGCCCGGAGCGCGGCTTCGACGACCGCGAGTTCCCCATGACCATGGACCGGATGTTTGAGCGGCTGGGCGCAACCAGCGTCTATTTTCCGCTGAAGACGCGCTGTTGCGGCGGCATGCTCATGACCAAGTTTCCGGACGTGGCGCTGAACCTGGTCAACGAGCTTCTGGACTGCGCCACGGAGAACGGAGCGCAGTGCATAATCACCACCTGCCCGCTGTGCCAGGTGAACCTGGAAGCCTACCAGAAGCGCGCGAGCAAGAAATTCGGCAAGTCTTACGACATTCCGGTGCTGTACTTCACGCAGTTGCTGGGCCTGGCGCTGGGCTGCTCGGAGACCGAGCTTGGGATGCAACGGAACCTGACTACATTTAAGGCGCCGCTTGCGGCGGCGGTGGCCTAGAAGGAGAAGGTCGATGGAGCAAAACGGGCATGCGCGCATTGGCGTTTACATCTGCCACTGCGGACTCAACATTGCCGGAACCGTGAACGTGAGTGAAGTGCGCGAGTTCATCTCCCACGCGCCCGGCGTGATAGTGGCCAGGGACTACAGGTTCATGTGTTCCGATCCGGGGCAGGCGCTGATCCAGGACGATATCCAGCAGCTCCAGCTCAACCGGGTGGTCGTGGCGGCCTGCTCGCCGCTCATGCACGAGCTCACCTTCCGGAACACGGCGCGCAAGGCCGGCTTGAACCGGTACCTGGTGCAGATCGCCAACATTCGCGAACACTGCTCCTGGATCCACGACGACGTGGGCATGGCCACGGAAAAGGCCAGGGCCCTGGTTTTGGCGGCCGTGCGCAGGGTGGCGCTGCACCAGCCTCTGGAGCCGATGCGCGCTCCGGTGAATCCCAACGTGCTGGTGGTGGGCGGCGGAATCGCCGGCATTCAAGCCGCGCTGGAAATCGTCGAAGCCGGCAACACCGTGTACCTGGTGGAGCGGGAGCCCACCGTGGGCGGCCGGATGGGACAGTTCGACAAGACCTTCCCCACGCTGGACTGCGCGGCCTGTATCCTGACGCCCAAGATGGTCTCGGTGGGACATCGGGAAAAGATCAAGCTGTTGACCATGAGCGAAGTGGTCGGAGTTTCCGGATACATCGGGAACTTTAAAGTCAAGGTGCGCAAGAAAGCCAGGTTCGTGGACGTGTCGAAGTGCACGGGGTGCGGGCAATGCTGGAACATCTGTCCCGCCACGCGGGTCCCGAGGCAGCGGACCATCCGGCTGGGAGACCAGGTCGTCAAGCAGGTGTCCTGATGAAATTGGAAGCGGTACGGGAAATTCTGGATTGCCGGGTGATCGGCGGCGGCGACAAGCTGGACCAGGAAATCGAAGTGGGCTGCGGGGCGGACCTGATGAGCGACGTGCTGGCGTTCATCAAGCCCAACGCGCTGCTGCTAACCGGCCTGACCAACGTGCAATCGGTGCGCACCGCCAACGTGGCGGAAGTCAGGGCCATCGTATATGTGCGGGGTAAGTTCCCCGACCAGGACGCTGTCGAGTTGGCGCTGGAAGAAGGGATCGTGTTGCTGGCGACGAACCTGCCATTGTACGAGTCGTGCGGCAGGCTTTATGCGCGCGGTCTGGCGGGCGGCAGCGAGTGCGCGGAAGGCTTGAGCGATGTCCATCGAGCCGCTCTTCTGTCAACGCTTTGAGATCAGCGGAAAGGATTTTATCAATGCCGGGAAAGCCTCCACGACGATCAAGGCGATCCTGCGCGAGATCGGAATCCGGCCGGCGGTGATCCGGCGGGCGGCCATCGCCTGTTATGAGGCGGAAATGAACGTGGTTTTGTATGCCCGGAAAGCCATTATGGAACTGCGCGTCACTCCCCAGGAGATCCGCATACAGGTCGAGGACGAAGGCGACGGCATCCCCGATGTGGGGCGGGCCATGCAGCCGGGGTATTCGACGGCCTCCGACGAGATCCGGGAAATGGGCTTCGGCGCCGGCATGGGGTTGCCCAACATCAAGAACAACGCCGATACCTTGCAGATCCACTCCGTGGTGGGCCAGGGGACTACGCTCGAAATGGCCATCGGACTGTAACATGGACGGGTATTTCCATTCGGTAAAGATCGCGCCGGAACGATGCACGGGAAATATGGCCTGCCTGAAGGTCTGTCCCACAGAAGCCATCCGGGTGCGGCGGGGGAAGGCGGTTATGCTGGAAGACCGCTGCATCGACTGTGGCGAGTGCGCCCGAAGGTGTGCCCGCGGCGCGATCGTCCCACAAACCAGTTCTTTCACCGATTTCGCCCGCTTCCAGTACACCGTTGCGCTGATCTCCCCGGTTCTGTACGGGCAGCTCCGCAAGGACGTTCTGCCGAGGACCATTGTGGCCGCCCTGCGCAAGATCGGCTTTGACGAAGCTTGTGACGTGGCCTGCGCCAGCGAGGCGGTCAGCACCGCGGTGGACGAGTACCTGGCCGGTTATCGCGGTCCGCTGCCGCTGCTGTCGCCGTTTTGCCCCACCATCGTCCGCCTTATTCAGGCGCGCTATCCCGACCTGATCGACCTGCTCATTCCCATCGATTCTCCCATGGAAATCGCGGCCCGCGACATCCGCCAGAAGAAGATGAAGGAGCTGGGGCTGCGCCGCGAGGAAATCGGGGTGATCTATCTGACGCCTTGCCCGGCCAAGATGGTCGCCATCAAGTACCCCCCGCGCAAAAAGAAATCCCATATCGACGGCGCCATCGCCATTTCCGATATCTACCACCCCCTCCTGGCGGCCACCGGCGACATGAGCGGTAATGCGTGCCAGGACGGACCACCCGTAATGGGCAGCGGCCTGGGCTGGCCGGTGGTGGGCGGGCAGGTCTCATCGTTGCGTGCGGAACGCAGCCTGGCGGTGGGCGGGCTGGACGATGTGGAGAGAATTCTGCAGGACATCGAGAATGGAAAGCTGGGTGACATCCAATACGTGGAATGCCACGCCTGCTCGCAGGGGTGCTGCGGCGGCTCCCTCACCGTGGATAACCCTTATGTAACCCGGGGCAAGATCTTGAGCTTGCTGGCCCGGTTCGGCGGGACGCCTTGCCGGGACCGGGAAACGGTACGGGAACTCTATCAGAAGAACTACTTCTCGCTGCCGGGCAAGATTTCCTCCAGGCCTCTGGCGCCCCTGGACCAGGACATTGGGAAGGCGATCGAGAAGAGGAGACGCGCTCAGGAGATCTGTAGAGTGCTTCCGCAAATCAATTGCGGAGCCTGCGGCGCACCCACCTGCCTGAGCTTTGCGGAAGACGTAGTCCTGGACCAGGCCGCGATCGAGGAGTGTGTGGTTCTCATGGCGAGGCAGGTCCCCAACGAGGCCGGCTCCGGAAAGGATCACGCGGCATGACGGTGCGCGAGGTTGCCATCGGCCTGGGACTCGAACTCCTGACGGAAGGCCAGGGGCTTGAACGGGAGATTACGGGAGGCTATGCCAGCGACCTGTTAAGCGACGTGATCGCCCACAGCCAGGCCGGCAACGTCTGGATCACCTTGCAGACGCACCGCAACATCATCGCGGTGGCGACGTTGAAGGAGCTGGCCGCCATCGTCCTGGTGAGCGGCAGAACGCCGGATGCGGACACGCTGCTGAAAGCCCGCGAGGAAAAAGCGGTCGTACTGAGCAGCCGGCTCCCCGCCTTTGAGCTCATCGGCCAGTTATACCAGATGGGTATCCGGGGGGTGGTGTGATGCTGCGGACCTTCAAAGCCGATCTGCACATTCACACCTGCCTGTCGCCCTGCGCCGACCTGTCCATGGGACCCAGAACGATCGTGGACAAGGCCTCGAGAAGTGGTCTGGATGTGATTGGCATTTCCGATCACAACTCTTCGGAGAACGCGCCGGCGGTGATCGGGGCGGCGCGGGACACCGCTCTGAAGGTCTTGCCCGGAATGGAAGTGACCTCCCGCGAGGAAGTGCATATCCTGGCGGTCTTCGACAGCCCCGACATGGCGCTCCGGTTACAGGAGATCGTGTACCGGCACCTGCCCGGGGAAAACGATGAGGATTCGTTCGGGCTTCAGGTGGTGGTCAATGAAGACCACGACGTGATGGGCTTCAACCGCCGGTTGCTGGCGGGCGCTACCGAGCTTTCGGTGGAGCAGGTGGTAGAGCACATTTGCGATCTGGAGGGCCTGGCCATCGCCGCGCACGTGGATCGAGAGGCGTTCGGCATCATCGGGCAGTTGGGATTCATTCCCGCGGAATTGCGGCTGGATGCTTTGGAGTTGTCCGCGAACTCCACCCCCGCCGAAGCCCGGCGCCGTTTTCCGCAGTATGCCGGTTGGGCCTTTGTCCGTTCCTCCGACGCGCATTTCGTGGCGGATATCGGCAAAACCTGGACATCGCTCCTGTTGAGCGAGCCCACCACCCGGGAAATCCGGAAGGCCCTGCACGGCGAAGATGGCAGGCGGGTAGTGGGGGAGGACGGGTAGACCCATGGAAGATCTTTCCCTGCACATCCTCGACATTGCGGAGAACTCCATCGCCGCGGGAGCCAGGCGTGTGGATATCCGCATCCGGGAGAGCCGGCGGGAGGATCTGCTCTCCATCGAGATTGCCGACGACGGAAGCGGAATGAAGCCCGACATGGTCGAGAGGGCCACGGACCCGTTTTTCACCACCCGCACCACGCGCCGGGTCGGGCTGGGCCTGCCGCTTCTCGAGCAGGCCGCCAGAGCGGCGGGCGGCCAGTGCCGGGTCGTGTCGCGTCCCGGGTCCGGAACCATTGTCACCGCCGTGTTTCGAGACAGCCACGTGGACCGGCAGCCCCTGGGAGACATCGCCCAAACGCTGCTGACCCTGGTGGTCGGAAACCCGGGGATGGAGTTCATTTGCCGGCGCCAGACCGACGATACGGACGTTTTTTTCGACACGGCGGAGATCGAGGCGGAGTTCTGGGGCTCGCCAGTCCACTCGCCCGCGGGGATCGCGGCCGTCAGGAAAAGCCTGGAAAAACTGAGAGAGGGAGTCACACATGCAGTTGGAAACCGTTGACCGGATCATCCACCGACACCACGCGGACAAAACCGCGCTCATCGCGATGTTACAGGATGTGCAGAGCGAGTTCACCTATTTGCCCCAGGAGGCTCTGGTTTACCTGTCCCGCACCATCGACGTGCCGCTGAGCCGTGCCTACAGCCTGGCCACCTTTTACCGGGCTTTCAGCCTGAAGCCGAAAGGCCGGTACCCTATCGCGGTGTGCATGGGCACGGCGTGCCACGTCAAGGCCGCCGTAAAGATTCTGGAGAAGTTTGAGCGCACGCTCAATATCAAGACCGGGCAGACCACCCCAGACCTGAATTTCGGCCTGGAGGAGGTGCGCTGCCTGGGCTGCTGCGGGCTGGCCCCGGTGGTTACCGTTGGTCCGGACCTGTACGGCAAGGTGTTGCTCCCCAAGGTGGATCAAATCGTCAAGCAGTACCAGAAAAAAGGAGCCCAAAATGCCAAAACTTAAGCTGGAGGACCTGGCGGGCGTCCGCGACAAAGCCAGGAAGGCGACGTTGCTCCGTGAGGGAGCCGCGCGGGTCAAAATGACGGTACACATGGGCACCTGCGGGATCGCCGCGGGCGCGCGCAAAATCGTGGAGGCCGCCTTGCGGGAAGTGGAGGACGGAGATCTCCGCGATGTCATGGTGACCACGTCGGGTTGCGCCGGGCTGTGCAGCCGGGAGCCGATGGCCACGGTGGAAGTAGTGGGCGAGGCTCCGGTGAAGTACGTGGATCTGACGGAGACCAAAATTAAGGCGGTCTTCAAAGAGCACATTGTGGAAGGCAGGATCGCGGAGCAATACGCGCTGGCCATAGGGAGCGAACGGACTTACTGAGGCTGCGAGGCGGGAGATCGAACATGCCACATCGAATTCACTTGATGGTTTGCGCCGGGACGGGCTGTGTCGCCAATCGTTCTCCGGAGGTGCGGGACGCGCTGGTGGCGGAAATCGCCAAGCGCGGGTTGCAGGATGAGGTCCAGGTGGTTACCACCGGCTGCAACGGTTTCTGCGGCGCCGGGCCTCTGATGGTGGTTCAGCCGGACGGCATCTTCTACCAGCAGATCAGCCTTAAAGACGTTCCGCACCTGGTGGAAGAGCACTTTCTGAAGGGCCGGCCGGTCGAGAAGCTGATGTATGTGCCGCCCGAGGCGCGCACGCCGCTTCCCAAGATGATGGATATTCCCTTCTTCTCCCGTCAACGGCTGATCGCGCTGCGCAACCGCGGTTTGATCGACCCGGAGAAGATCGAGGAATATATCGCCCGCGACGGATACACGGCCCTGGCCAAAGCATTGAGCCAGATGACTCCCCAGCAGATCCTGGAAGAAGTCAAGACTTCCGGTCTGCGCGGAAGGGGCGGCGCGGGATTCCCCACCGGCACCAAGTGGGAGCACGTAATAAGGGCCGAGGGGGAGCCAAAGTACGTCATTTGCAACGGCGACGAAGGCGATCCGGGCGCGTTCATGGACCGCAGCATCGTCGAATCGGATCCCCATTCGGTGATTGAAGGCATGCTCATCGGAGCACGGGCCATTGGAGCACGCTGGGGCGTGGTCTACATCCGCAACGAGTATCCGCTGGCGGTGCAGCGGCTCATGATCGCCCTCGAGCAGGCCCGCGAATACGGGCTGCTGGGGGATGACATCCTGGGTACCGGCTTCGATTTCGATATCTCGGTGTCGCGAGGGGCCGGCGCATTCGTGTGCGGCGAGGCCACCGCGCTGGTGTCCGCCGTGGAAGGCCGTCCCGGAGAGCCGAGGGCCAGGCCTCCCCGCCTGGCGCAACACGGGCTGTGGAACAAACCCACCTGCCTCAACAACGTCGAGACGTGGGCCAACGTCCCTCCCATCATCAACAACGGCGGCGCGTGGTACGCCCAGATCGGCACGGAGAAGAGCAAAGGCACCAAGGTGTTTTCTCTGGTGGGGAAGATCAACAATACCGGCTTGGTCGAAGTCCCCATGGGCATTACACTGCGCGAGATCATCTACGACATCGGCGGCGGGGTTCCGGGCGGGAAAAAGTTCAAAGCCGTGCAGACCGGCGGCCCTTCCGGAGGATGCATACCCAACGAGCTGATCGATCTGCCGATCGACTTTGAGAGTCTAGCCGAGGCCGGTTCCATGATGGGCTCGGGCGGCATGGTCATCATGGACGAAGACACCTGCATGGTGGACGTGGCCCGCTACTTCCTCACCTTTACCCAGGATGAGTCCTGCGGCAAATGCACTCCCTGCCGCGAGGGCACCCAGCTCATGCTGGACATTCTGACGCGGATCACCGAAGGCCACGGAACCATGGACGACCTGGAGGCGCTGGAAGAAGTGGCCAAAGTGGTCGCGGAGGCGTCCCTGTGCGGGCTGGGAACGTCGGCGCCCAACCCGGTCCTGACCACCATGCGCTATTTCCGGGACGAGTACCTGGCGCACATTCAGGCGCACAAGTGTCCCGCGCATGTCTGCCGGCAACTGAATACGTACCGCATCGACCCGGCGATCTGCGCCGAGCGCGGGCACGGCTGCGGGGTCTGCCGGCGCGAGTGCCCGGAAAAGGCCATCTTCGGCGAAAAGAACCAGGCGCACCGGGTCGACTCGAGCCTGTGCTCCAAGTGCGGGACGTGCGTGGATTTGTGCCACTTCAATGCAGTGATCGTGGAATGAGAGGCAGGACATGATCAGGCTGACTATCGACGGAAAGACGACGGAAGTCGAGAAAGGGACCACCCTGCTGCACGCGGCCCGGTTCCTGGACATCAAGATTCCAACGCTCTGCTACCACCCCCTGATCAAGCCGTTCGCGGCCTGCCGGCTGTGCGTGGTGGAGGTGAAGAGGAGCTGGGGCATGGAGCTGGTCCCTTCCTGCCATGCCACCTGCCAGGAAGGCATGCAGGTCTTCACCGACTCGCCCCACGTTCTGTCGGCGCGGCGGATGGTTCTGGAGCTGATGCTGGCGCGCTGGCCCAACGTGCCTATCCTGCGCAAGTACGCCGCCGCGCTGGGGCTGGAGAAAGCGCGGTTCTCAAGCCCGCTGCGCGACGAACGGGAAGATGCCTGCGTCTTGTGCGGCCTGTGCGTGCGGGCGTGCGACGAAGTGGTCGGCGCCAGCGCCATCAGTTTTGCCGAGCGGGGCATCGGGCGGCACGTTTCCACGCCCTTCAACCTGGAATCGGAATCGTGCATTACGTGCGGCGCCTGCGCCCACGTGTGTCCCACCGGGTACATCAAGTTCGAAGCGGAGGATCACAAAGGCAAGCCCCCGGAACTCCTCCTGGATCCGAACACCGCCATTTACATGCCTACGGCCCAGGCGGTGCCCAAGGTGCCGGTCATCGATCGCGATAGCTGCATTCACTTCCAGACCGGCGGCTGCCAGAAGTGCGTTGAAGTCTGCGAGCCGGGGGCCGTCAACCACCAGATGGTGGACGAAGAAATCGAAGTGGAGGTCGGGCAGGTGCTGGTGGCGATCGGTTACGACACCTTCGATCCCACGCCCATGGCCCAGTACGCTTATGGGCGGCTCGACAACGTTTACACCGGCCTGGAGCTGGAGCGCATGTTGAACTCCACCGGGCCCACCGGGGGCCGCGTGCTGCTCAAGAACGGGAAGGCGCCGCGGGCCGTGGGCATCATCCACTGCGTCGGCTCGCGCGACGAGAACTACCACCGTTATTGCTCGCGGGTCTGCTGCATGTATGCGTTGAAGTTCGCGCACCTGGTGAAAGAGCGCAGCGCGGCGGAGATCTACAACTTCTACATCGACATGCGGGCCTTCGGGAAAGGCTATGAGGAATTTTATTCCCGCGTGCTGCATGAAGGCGCCAACGTGATTCGCGGCAAGGTGGCCGAAGTGGTGCAGGCCGGATGGTCGAAGCAGGAGGAAGGCGCTCTGCTGCTGCGCTGTGAGGACACCCTGATCGGGCGCTTCCGGGAGATCCCGGTGGACATGGTGATTCTCTGCAATGCCATTGAGCCGCGACGCGACGCGGAGCAGGTGGGGCGCCTGTTCGGCCTCAGCCGCAGCCCCGACGGGTTCTTCCTGGAGCGCCATCCCAAGCTGGACCCCGTGGCTACCATGACGGATGGCATATTCGTGGCCGGCTGCGCGCAAGGGCCCAAGGACATCCCCGACGTGGTGGCGCAGGCCAGCGCCGCCGCCGCGCGGATGCTGGCTACCATCTCCAAGGGCGAGGTGGAAATCGAGCCGGTGCGGGCCGAGGTAATGGAGGAGTATTGCAGCGGCTGCCGGGTCTGCAGCGCGCTGTGCCCTTACAGCGCCATCAGCTATGTGGTGGAGAAGAAAGTGTCCCAGGTGAACTCGGCACTGTGCAAGGGCTGCGGCACCTGTGTGGCGGCCTGCCCCTCGGGCGCGATGACGGGCCATGGATTTACGGACCGCCAGATCAATGCCGAGCTGGAAGGCGTGTTGGCGGTATGAAAGTCGGGAGGTGACAAGCATGTCGAGGAACGGCCATGGTTTTGAACCCCGCATCGTTGGCTTTCTGTGCAACTGGTGCTCCTATTCCGGCGCCGACCTGGCGGGAGTGAGCCGCATGAAGTCGGCGCCTAACCTGCGCATCATCCGGGTCATGTGCAGCGGCCGGGTCGATCCGTCGTTCATTCTGCGCGCCTTCCAGTTGGGCGCGGACGGCGTCCTGGTGGCGGGCTGCCACCTGGGAGATTGCCACTACCAGGAGGGCAACGCCAAGGCGCTGCGGCGCGTGGTGCTGCTGAAGCGCATGCTGCGCGACTTCGGCATCGACGAACGCCGCCTGCGGCTGGAATGGATATCGGCTGCCGAAGGCGAGAGATTCGCCGCCGTATCCCTGGAGTTCACCGAGCAGGTGCGGGCGCTGGGGCCGCTGGCCCTGGCCCGTCAAGAGGTGGTCGCATGAAACCCAAGGTGGCTTTTTACTGGTGCGCTTCCTGCGGCGGATGCGAGGAAGCCGTGGTGGATCTGGACGAGAAGATCCTGGACGTGGTGAACGCGGTGGACATCGTGTTCTGGCCGGTGGCCCTGGATTTCAAGGAGCACGACGTCGAAGCCATGCCGGATGGCTCCATCCTGGCCAGTTTCATCAACGGCGCCATCCGCAACAGCGACCAGGTGAAGATGGCGAAACTGCTGCGAGCCAAGTCGCAGGTGGTGGTGGCATTCGGGGTTTGCGCCCAACTGGGAGGCATTCCGGGCCTGGCCAATTTGTCGGACAAGAAGGGCATCTTTCAACAGGTATACGGGGACGGCGTCACGCCGCAGATGCTCCACCAGGAGAACGGATACTCGCTCTCTCTGCCGGAATTCTACGACACCGTTCTGGCGCTCGACCGCGTAATCGACGTGGACTACTACGTGCCCGGCTGCCCGCCCACACCGAACATTATTGGCGCCGCCGTGGGCGCGCTCCTGGGATCGGACCTGCCGCCCAAGGGAACCGTGCTGGCGCCGGACCATGCCCTCTGCGACGAGTGCCCGCGCCGGGACACGCGTCCCGAAAAGCTGCTCGTCAAGGAGTTCAAGCGCGTGCACCAGGTGGTGCCCGACCAGAAGACCTGTCTGCTGGCGCAGGGCCTCGCCTGCCTGGGGCCCGCCACGCGCGCCGGGTGCGAGGCCAAGTGCGTCTGCGGCAACATGCCCTGCACCGGTTGCTTCGGCCCCACCAGCCGGGTGCGGGATTTCGGCGCCAAGGCTCTTTCCGCCATCGCCTCCGTAGTCGACAGCCAAGATGAAGCCGAGATCGCACGGATACTGGAAGCCTTGCCGGACCCCGTCGGAACTCTTTATCGATATAGCCTGCCGTCCTCTTTACTGGGCCGGCGGCGGATGGAGTAACTGTTATGGACAGTCGCAGGATCACCATCGAACCCATTACCCGGCTCGAAGGCCACGGCAAGATCGAAATCTTCGTGGACGGGCAGGGACAGGTGGAGCGCGCCTTTTTCCAGGTGCCGGAGCTGCGCGGATTTGAAAAGTTCGCGCAGGGCCGCCCGGCGGAGGACATGCCCCAGATCACCTCGCGCATTTGCGGCGTTTGCCCCACGGCCCATCACCTGGCCTCCACCAAAGCGCTGGATGCGCTCTACCAGGTGACGCCGCCGCCCGCGGCCCGCAAGATACGCGAGCTGGTTTACTCCACGTTCTACGTGGAAGACCACGCGCTCCACTTCTACTTCCTGGGAGGCCCGGATTTCGTGGTTGGGCCGCAGGCCCCGGCCGCCGAACGCAACGTGCTGGGCGTCATCGCCAAAGTGGGCATCGAGACCGGGCAGAAAGTGATTGCCATGCGGCGCCGGCTGCGCGAGCTGATGGTGCTGGCTGCGGGCAAGGCCGCCCACCCCGTGTTCGGCTTGCCCGGCGGCGTCGCCAAGCCGCTCACCGCCGAAGACGCGGTGCGCTTCCGCGAGGTGGCGAACGAAGCCGTGGATTTCGCCTGCTTCACGCTGGGGGTTTTCGAGAAGATCGTGCTCCAGAACTCCGGCTATGTCGACGTGATCCTCTCCGACGCGTACACCCATCGCACTTATTACATGGGCTTGGTGGACGAGAAGAACCAGGTCAACTTCTACGACGGCATGCTCCGCGTGGTGGCGCCCGATGGACACGAGTGGGCCAAGTTCCGTCCCGCTCAGTACCTCGATTACATCGGCGAGCGCGCCGAGCCCTGGAGCTACATGAAATTCTGCTACCTGAAAGGGCTTGGCTGGAAAGGCTTCTCCGAGGGAGACGACAGCGGCGTATACTGCGTGGCGCCGCTGGCGCGCTTGAATGTCGCCGACGGCATGGCCACCCCGCAGGCCCACGAGGCATACCTGAAGTACCACGCCACGCTGGGCGGCAGGCCGGTCCATCACACTCTCGCCAATCATTGGGCCAGGCTGGTGGAGCTGCTGTACGCCGCCGAGCGGATGCAGGAGCTGGCCCACGATCCCGAGCTGATCAGTCCCGACGTGCGCACCCTGCCGACGGCCATCCCGCGCGAAGGAGTCGGCGTGGTGGAAGCGCCGCGCGGAACCCTGTTCCACCATTACAAGACCGACGAGCGAGGAATCATTACCGGCGCCAACCTGATCGTCGCCACGCAGAACAATGCCGCGCGCATCGCCATGAGCGTGGAGAAGGCCGCCAAAAAGCTGATCACCGGCGGCGAGGTTCCGGAGGGTCTCCTGAACATGGTGGAGATGGCCTTTCGCGCCTACGATCCCTGCCTGGGATGCGCCACCCACTCGCTTCCCGGCAGTATGCCCCTGGTGGTTCACGTGCGCGACCCGCGCGGAGCACCGCTGGCCGTCTTGAGGCGCGACTCCGATGGCAGCATCCACCGGGAATGAGTTCGGCGGAGAATGATCCCGGCGTAGTTCGTTTGCTTGGCCTGGGGAACGAGATCCTGGCCGACGATGCTTTTGGTATCCTGGCCGCGCGAGAGGTCGAACGCCGCTTCCCGGGACAAATCGAGGTCGTGCATTCTTCGGCCGCCGGTTTCGACCTGATGGACCACTTCCTGGGGGCGTCCCGCCTGTTGGTGGTGGATACCATCCTTACCGGCCGCGCCAAGCCCGGTGCGATCTCCGTTTTCACCGCCGACCGGGTGCAGCCGACGTCCGGCGGCTCGCCTCACTTTCTGGGACTCTTCGAGGTGCTGGCGGTGGGCCGCAAGCTCGATCTGGATGTGCCCAGAGAGACCATTGTGATCGCGGTAGAGGCCTCGGATTGCACCACCGTCGGAGGCCCCATTCACCCCGACGTGCAAGCGGCGATTCCCGCGGTGGTGGAACTGGTTGGACGGTTTCTGGCCAACGGGCGGCTCGACACAAGTGCGGGCTACGAAGGTGGCTGATGCCACCCCGGTTCTCGGCCGCGCGTGGGATAATGGCAACAATGAAGATGGAGCTGACTGCAGTGTACATGAAGGTGCAAGAGGGTTACGTGGCCTTCATAGAGGAACTGCCCGGTGCGAATACCCAGGGCGAAACTCTCGACAAGGCTCGCGAGAATCTCAACGAGGCCGTCGCCCTGGTCCTGGAAGCAAACCGTGCCTTGGCAGAGCAGTCCCTTGAAGATGCCACCGTGATCCGCGAGACCTTTGTGCTGCCCGCAGCATGAAGCGAGTCGACCTCGCGAGGTGAATGACTTTCTGGCCCGCAAGATCTGCACCGACCTTCAGATTCCGATGCCACAGACGTGCCTGGTGCGGGCTATTGTAACGGTGTGCCGCGGGAGCTATCCCAGTGCGCTTTCGACGGCGCGGCCTATGGTTCTGAAGCCACGCTCTTGAAATCCTCCCAAACCGAAGGGCGCAACCCCACAGGTACAGGCTACGTAGATGGCTGATGCGCCAAATCCCTCTCTCTCGAAGTCGCCGTGACGGGCGTTTCACGGCACCGCTCTGACTGTTGGACGGAAGGGCCGTCAGCGCCAGAAATCCGATAAAGCTACACGACCAGGCCGGAGGTATAATGATCTGTTTCCGCCGCTCAATAGGAGGACAATTTTGGCCGCCAACTTGAGGTAGGGGAGCTCAGCTCATTGGGCGATAGGAAACAGAAAGCGGAGGTCGTAGATTGGTCAGAATAGGGCTTACGGACCTTGCTCGCATAACCTTGGGTCTAGTAGCTCTTCGCGTCGGCGCGCAGAGTCTGTCTCCGCCGGCTCAGGCATTCGTTCTTAACTTCGCGCAGACTGGCGCTGCCTACACGACGTCTGTTAGCTTGGGGACTAGTTTCACCATGGAATGTTGGGTGTCTCTCGATGCCGCGTCTCCTTACGATGTCATTATGGGCAAGCCGAGTAATCCCCGCGGCACCGATCCGTTCATGAACTACATTATCGGCCTCGATCAGCTTGGGACCAGTTTCATCTTCGTTCAGACCACGGGGCAAGCTGGAACGTTCACTCAGGTTACCGCGCCGTCCATGGTTCCCCTTCACACCTGGACACACGTGGCTGCGGTTCTTGACTCCGGCACGATGAACCTATACGTCAATGGTCAGCTTGTCGCCTCGGCGCGGAGCCCCGGCCCGCCTTCAGTCGCTGCAGCCGTTCCCTTTGCACTCGGGGGAGCAATTCCGGACGGCCAGAACCTGTGCTGCTTTTTCAACGGCGCTCTCCGACAGGCCCGCGCCTGGTCACGCGCATTGTCCGCCACCGAGCTTCAAACCTACGCGAGTCAGACGCTCACCGGAAGCGAGCCGGGGCTTCTCGCGGATTGGCCACTCGATGACGGGTTAGGCTCCCCCCGTGATGTGGGCCCTCAGCACCTAGCGCTGACGCTAGCCGGATCGCCAATCTGGGAACAGACGGCGTGGTATGACGCGGGGCCCTACTGGGACTATCAAACGTTCCAAGCCTCTAGCCTGGGAGGTGGGACGGGGACGGTCGTGGACATGGACGGAAATGGCCTGACGGCGCTGACTGCTTATCAGCAAAGCGTCACGATTCCAGGGCAGGCCAAAGCATTTCGGTGGACACCAAATGGGTTTGCGGACGTCACATCGACGGCGCTTCCCAATCCCGAAATCAACGTTTTATCACCGCGCGACTGGGCCGTAGCGGACTTCAACGGTGACGGAAGGCTGGACGCCTTCCTGGCCTCTCACGGACTGGACGAGGCCCCTTTTCCGGGAGGACAGAGCCACATCTTCATTCAGTCCGCAAACGGTCAACTGGTGGACGAAACCAGCAGCCGAATTCCGACGATCAGCAATTTTACTCACACCGCTGCCGCAGCCGACATTGATGGAGACGGGGACATCGACTTGTATCTTGGGAACATCAATGGTGGCACCACGGGACCGCAACTGTACATTAACGACGGGTCCGGGAACTTCACACCCAGTACAACCGGTTTGCCTGATTTCGTGGTGAACCGGCAGCAGGTTTTTCCGAGTGCCCGTTTCCTCGATGTCAATAACGACGGCTTCCCCGATCTTGTCCTCGGCAGTGATCAGTCTAGCGATAGCAATGTTGTGTTACTCAACGACGGCCACGGAAACTTCACTTCCGCGCCCAATATTCTTCCCGCTAAATTTGGCGGCCTCGGGTGGGCCACGGTTGCGATTTCGCCGGCGGACTATGATGGCGACGGCTACACGGACCTGATCCTCGTCATGACGGATAACTACCAAGGCCACAGCACGCTTCAATTGCTCTTGAACAATGGGGATGGCACCTTTCGAGATGCCAGCTCTCAGATCCCACAGAATTGGCCGGTTGTGCCCGCATCGAACGGGCAGTTGAATGGATCGTGGGTTCAATGGGTAGTGCCGTGCGACATCAATGGCGATGGCTGGATCGACTTCGTCGCCGTGGGCGGCACCAATCTGAGCCCTCACCTGTTCATTAATCAAGGCAGCGGGCAGTTTCTAGATGCCACCGCGGCGCTGCCGGCTGGAGAGCTATATACCCAGGTTCTAGCCGGTGATTTCGCCGGAGACGGCAAGATCGATCTATTCTTCGACTTCGGCGGGGGGAACTATGGCTTCGCCAGGAACCTGAAGCCCATTCTGCCGGCACAAGTGCCCGGGCCTGGCTGGCCCAAGCCCGTTTTCACAGCCGGAAGCATTACCAACGCGGCAAGTTTTCAGTCTGGGAGTATCGCGCCGGGAGAGATGATTACGATTTTCGGCTCAAATTTGGGACCAGCTCACCTCACGCCGCTTTACACGGTCGACGCTACCGATATCAGCAAGTCCATTTCAGGGACTCGCGTGCTTTTCGATGGCGTACCCGCGCCGATGATTTACACCAGCGCTGGCCAACTGGCGGCGATAGTACCGTACTCGGTAGCCGGCAACTCCTCTGTTACGGCGCAAGTGGAGTACAACTTGGTGAAATCGGACCCGATACAGGTGCCGGTGGCAGCGACCGCACCTGGAATATTCTCGCAGAGCGCATCGGGCGCGGGCGCGGGCGCGATCCTGAACCAGGACGGATCTCTAAACACTCCGGCGAACCCTGCCGCGGTAGGTTCGATCATCGTTCTTTTCGGCACGGGAGAGGGGCAAACGTCGCCGCCAGGAGTAGACGGGTTGATTGCAACGGCAGTGTTCCCGAAACCGAGCGCGGCGGTGACCGTGACGATCGGGGGGCTTGACGCCCAGGTGGTGGAATACGCAGGTGCGGCTCCGTTCGAAGTGGCCGGAGTATTGCAGATCAACGTGAGCGTGCCGGCCGGCGTCACCCCTGGCGATACGGTTCCCGTCATCGTCACGATTGGCAATTCGGCCAGCCAGAATAATCTTACTGTAAGCGTTCGCTAATTGGCGTCAGCCGCGCGTAGTTCAAAGCGCGACTCACACCTAACCGTCGCCCGCCGAAAACGCCGCGGCATTTGGTGGGCATGGCTCGCGCAAAATCCCCATGCAATTAGGAACGCGGCGTGGCTGCTCATAACCGACCGACCTTGCGGCATCTTGCCGGTCAGCGCCAACAATTAGTCTTGCGAAGGCTCGCCAGGTCGCCTGTGATGTTCTCGTAAAGGCTGACCACACCCGCGCGGTTCATGTCGCACAGGGCGCGCACCAGAGCCAGTTGCGACTCCCCCGATTCCGGGAAGCGCGCCGCTGCCAGACGGCAGATCTCCAGGGCTACGTCCGGCATCCCAGCGCCGCCAGCCAGAGTCGTCGTGTCATGAGCTCAAGCCGTCTTATCGAACGTCAGCTCGTCGCCGGCTTGGGTGCCGCTTTGCTCCACCGTCCCGGCTGGAAGCTCGAGCACGGAATGAGCCAGCAGGCAGGCCGAGAGCCTCCACGGCCGCACCGCGCTCCTCGCCTTCCGAACCTTGTGGCCTTTGTCCAGGTACACCAGGTCGATCGGAAACTTCATGAAAAACGTGTGCACGGATTCGCAAGGCGTGATCCACAAGCCCTCGCCTGGCTCCAACCGTTCGTGCTTCAGCAAGCCGGTACGCCGCTTGGCGCTGGTATCAGCCACCTCGGCAGCGTGAGCCAGGACCGTGTTGCGGGTCTGGTTACGCACTAATACCTTCAAGTTTGAAGACTATAACACGAGATCGGGGTACTTGTCGCGGCAAGCCCCTGGTGCCCGTCACCATGCTGCCCGGAACGCAGGTGGTGCAGGTGCGCTCGCTGGCGACCGCGCAGGACAGCGCTCCGGTGGTCATCACGGTGGCTTCGGGGAACTGAGGAACCTACTCCCAGCTAAGAACCACCTTGCCCGAATTCCCCGAAAGCATCGCCTCGAAGCCTCTCTCGAACTCGGTGTAGCGGAAGCGGTGCGTGATTACCGGTGTAATGTCCAGGCCCGATTGCAGCATGACCGTCATCTTGTACCAGGTCTCGTACATTTCGCGGCCGTAGATGCCCTTAATGGTGAGCATGTTGAAGATCACGGTGTGCCAGTCGATGGACATTTCTTCCGACGGGATTCCCAGCATCGCGATCCTGGCGCCGTGGCTCATGTTGGCGATCATGTCGCGGAAGGCAGCGGGGTTGCCGGACATCTCCAGCCCCACGTCGAAGCCCTCGGTCATCCCGAGTTGCTTCTGCACGTCCCGGAGACTGGTTTCGCGCACGTCCACGGCGAGCGTTACGCCCAACTTGCGCGCCAGGTCCAGGCGGTAGGGATTGACATCGGTAATCACGGTGTAGCGCGCGCCGGCGTGCCGCGCCACGGCCGCCGCCATGATCCCGATGGGGCCGGCGCCGGTGACCAGCACGTCCTCGCCCAGCACGGGGAAGGAAAGCGCGGTGTGGACGGCATTGCCGAAGGGGTCGAAGATGGCGGCGACGTCCAGCGAAACCGATTCGTGATGGCGCCAGATGTTGGTCATGGGCAGCGCGATGTATTCGGCGAACGCGCCCGGACGGTTCACTCCCACGCCCAGGGTATGAGCGCACAGGTGGCGGCGCCCGGCGAGGCAGTTGCGGCACCGGCCGCAGACCACGTGCCCTTCCCCGCTGACCAGGTCGCCGGGGAAAAAGTCCGCCACGTTGGACCCGGTCTCGACGATCCTTCCGACGAATTCATGCCCGATCGCCATGGGCACGGGGATGGTTTCTTGCGCCCACTCGTCCCACCGGTAGATGTGCACGTCGGTGCCGCAGATGCCCGTGCGCAGGACCTTGATCAGCACGTCGTTGATGCCGATCGTGGGAACGTCCACTTCCCCCAGCCAGAGGCCCGGCTCCCGCCTGCTCTTCACCAGCGCCCGCATTCTTTTACGATAGCAACAAGCGGCGAAACATCAGGTTCTGTTTGCCCCGGGTTGTCTTACAGGTGGATGATCCCGCGCTGAATCGCCGCCGTCGCGGCCTGCGTTCGGTCCTGTGCCCCTAGCTTGCTCAGGATGTTCTTTACGTGGTTCTTGACCGTGTGCTCGGCAATGTTCAGCGTGTAGGCGATCTGCTTGTTCGCCAGGCCCCGCACGATCAGCTCCAAGACCTGGACCTCCCGCGCGCTCAGATCGGGCCTCGGCAGTTGCGCCGCCAGCGCTGCCGCCACCCCCGCCGGCAAGTACGTCAGCCCCTCATTGACGGCGCGAATCGCCTTCAGCAACTCATCGTGCAGGACGTCCTTCGTCAGGTACGCCAGCACCCCCGCCGCCAACGCGCGGCGGATGTCTTCGTCGCCGCCGTAAGTCGTCAGCGCAATCATCCTGGCGGCGGGGAACTCCGCCCGGATCGCCGTAGCCGCTTCCACTCCTCCCATCCCCGGCATGCGCAAATCCAACAGCGTCACATCCGGCCGGTGCTTGCGGAACAACTCTACGGCCTGCTGCCCGTTGGAGGCCTCCGCTACCACGGTCATATCGGGCTGCATGTTGACGATCGTACTCACCCCCACCCGCGCCACCAGATGGTCTTCGGCAACCAGAATTCGAATCTTATCGCTCATGGCAACGGCACCTTCACTTCCACCTCGGTCCCCCCTCCGGGTTGGCTCGCCAGGCGCAGTTCGCCGCCCAGCCGCTCCGCGCGCTCGCGCATCCCGATCAGTCCGAAATGCCCACCTTGCGACGAAAACACGTCCTGCTGCTCGAAGCCGCGCCCGTTGTCCACAATCCGCAGAAAGAGCCGGCGCGCTTCCATGTGGAGTTTGACCCAGATCTTGCTGGCTCCGGCGTGTTTCAGAACGTTGGTCACGGCCTCCTGCGCGATCCGCAGCAACTGCTGCTCCGCCTCTTCCGTCAGCGCGGTCCGTGGCCCGCTGACAACCACGTCCACGTCAACCCCCGACCCCGCCGTCCACTGCCGCGTGCTCGATTCCAGAGCCGCCGCCAGGTCCTGCCCTTCCAGAACCGAAGCCCGCAGGTCCATCACCGAACGCCGCTCTCGTCCGGCAGGCACATGGCTACCGCGTCGAGCTGCGAAGAAATGCCCACGAATCCCTGCGCCAGCGTGTCGTGAATCTCGCGCGCCAGCCTGGCCCGCTCATCCAGCACCAGCGCGAACCGGTAGCGGATCTGCCGCACACGCAGCCGAAACACCGCCCATGCGCCGGCCAGCACCAACGCCGCGCACAGCGAGCGGAACCATGCCGTCTCGTAGAACTGCGGCAGCAATTCGAAGGAGTACGATGCTTCGCTGGCCGGCCCGCCCGGCAGATTGGCTCTCACCGTAAACCGGTAGCGGCCGTGCCGCAGGCTGTTGTAGTCGATCACCCGCCGGCTCCCGGCCCACACCCACTGCGCGTCCAGCCCTTCCAACTTGTAGGAATACTGCACCCGCTCCGGGGCACTGAGATGGATCGCGGTGTAGCGCACCTGGATGCGCTGGCTGTCCGGCGCCAGTTGCGCCGCGCGCCCGAGGTCCACCGGCCGTCCGTCCGCCGTCATCTCCACCAGGTGCACCACCGGCGCCGGCCCGGCCTGTTTCAGCCCGCGCGGATCGAGCGCCGCCAGCCCCCTGGCTGTCGTGAACCACACGCGCCCGTCGGACGTCCGGTTCCCTCCCCCGCCGATCGGATAACTGGGCGAGCATTGCGCGCTGCGCAGGCCGTCTTCCACGCCGTAATTGGCCGGTTCCAGCATCTTCCTCCGGTGCTCCGCGAACTCGCGCAGTTGCCGCTTGGCAATCCGGCAGATGCCCCGCGTCGTGCTCAGCCACAGCGATTCGCCGTCGTCCGTCAGGCTGGCCACGTTGTCGCTCAACAGCCCGTCTTTCGCTCTAAACGCCTGGAACCGGCCGTCCCGCAGCGCATTCAGGCCCCCGCCGAACGTTCCGATCCACAGCGTGCCGTCCGGGTCCTGGTACAACCCGCGGATCTGGTCGTTCGACAGCCCATCCGCCACCGTGAACAGCCGCGCGTCTTCGCCTTGAATGCGCCAAAGCCCTTTCCCGTAAGTCCCTGCCCACAACGCCCCGTCGCGCCCTTCGCACAGCGTCACCACCGCGTCCACCAGCAAAGGCTCGCCGTGAGCAACCTGGCGAACTTGGTCTCCGTGAAGCTCGCTCAATCCTCCCGGCTTCGCCAGCCAGAGCCGCCCCCGCGAATCCTCCAGGGCTTCGAATACATTGCGCCGGCCCAGGGGATCGGGAGGCGTGTAGTTGTCGAAATGTTCGCCGTGCATCCGCGCCAGTCCTCCGCGCGTGCCGATGAGCAGGTCGCCTGAACGGCTCTCCCGAATCGAAAACACATCGTCGTCCGGCAACCCGTCGCGCATGGTAAACAGCCTGGGCTTTTCACCCGCGAACAGCAGCAGCCCGCCTTCGTGGAATCCCACCCAGATCCGGCCGCCGCGGTCCTGGAAGATGGCGTTGGGCTCGTCGCTGGGCAGCCCTTCGCTCTTGCCGTAGACCGTAAACACATCGTCCCGGAAACGGTTGAGCCCGCTATTCATGCTCACCCAGAGGTCGCCCTCGCGGTCTTCGAACACGCACCGCACCATCTCGTGAGGCAATCCGCCTTCGCCGCTCGTGGTCGCCAGGCGCCCTTTTTCCAGCCGTGCCAATCCGGCGTTGGTGCCCACCCAAATGTTGCCGTCGCGATCTTCCCACAGCGCCCGAACCACCGCGTTGGGCAAGCCATCGCGCTCGGTGTACCTTCGGATTTTGCCCGCCGGCGATCGCTCGATCAGCCCCAACGAGCCGCCCAGCCAGAGATTGTCGTGCCGGTCCACCAGCATGCTCGTGACAATGTCGCCACCCAGGCCCGCGGCGCCCACCACCGGCAAGAATCTCCCGCCCGCCAGCTTGCCCACGCCGCCGAAACCCCCGACCCACAAATCGCCATGCCAGTCTTCGAGGATCGCGCGCACCGCGGTCACGGGCAGGTCCGGCCCGGGCGCCAGGTTCGTGAACTTCCCGTCCCGATACCGGCCGAGATACACGCCCGCTAAAATCCACAGCGTCCCCGCGTGGTCCGCCACGAGCGCGGTGATGGCGTTATCCGGCAGCCCTTCTTTGGTCGTGTAGGTGCGGAATCGTTTGTCGCGATAACACGTCAGGCCGTTGGATGTCCCGATCCACAACGACCCGTCGCGGGCCGCCGCCAGCGCCGTAATCGAATTCCCCGGCACATCGCCGCTGTCCTTGTTGAAGACCACGAATTCGTATCCGTCGAACCGCGCCAGCCCTTCATCGGTGCCCAGCCAGAGATACCCATCCGTGGTCTGCGCGATGGCGCGGATGGTATCCTGCGGCAGCCCGTGTTCCTGGGTCCACACGGTTCGCGAATACTGAGTCAGACTCTTCTGCGGATCGAGCGCCAGCGCGCCGCGCGTGAACACGCAGAACAGAACCGCCGCGGCTGTGCCTCGCGCTCTCATCCTTGTCTTCAGTATAATCAGCGACTTCGATCCAGGCGCCGGTAGTGGCTGGCGAAGTGGATCAGCGGCGCACCGTCGGCCAGGCGCGCGCCTACCATTTCACCCACGAAAATGTCGTGGTCGCCGGCCGTGAAGCGCTGGCGCACGGCGCATTCCATGGCTGCCAGCACACCCGCGAGTATGGGCACACCGGTCTTGCCGCGCTGCCACTTCAATCCGTCGAAGCGGTCCTGCCCCTTACGCGCGAAGCGCTCCGCAAGATCGCGCTGGTCCTCGGCTAACACGTTGATTCCGAAGTGCGCCGACGCGCGGAAGGCTTCGATCACGCTCACCCGGTGGCCCAGGCAGATCAGGATCAGCGGAGGATCCAGCGACACCGATGTGAAGGAGCTTACCGTCAACCCGTGCGGCGTTCCCTGCGCGTCCAGAACACTGGCGATGGTGACACCAGTGGCGAAGCGCCCGCAGGCGCGCCGGAATTCGGCACTGGCGACGCGCCCGCCGCATCCCCACGACGCCTCGCTTGACATGAGTATAAATTCAATCCTATCATGGAGTTGACTGATGCGGGAAGGAATGTCGCCCCGTGCCTGGAGAAGGAGGCTGAGTTTTGATCAAGCTGGACATCATCAACGAGGTCGTAAACCGGACCGGCATTACCAAGACCAAAGCCGAAATGGCGGTCGAAACCGTCTTCGAATCGATGAAGAAGGCGCTCGAACAGGGCGACCGCATTGAGCTGCGCGGCTTTGGCGTCTTCAACGTGAAGCCCCGCAAGACGGGGATCGGACGCAACCCGCGCACTGGCGCGGAGGTTTCCATCCCGCCCGGGAAAGCCGTGCGATTCAAGCCCGGCAAGGAGTTACAGACGCTGCAGTAGGCCGCTGCACGCGGCGGTTCATCGTGTCCTCTCAGGATTTCTCTCCTGCCTCGTACCCCCTCTACGCCGAAGACGGTAACGGCGAAGCCTGCGCCGTCCCCGAGGCTTCCGTGCGCCAGCACTATTGGCTTCATGCTCTGCTGTTGGCGCTGACGCTCGCGACCAGCACCGTGGTAGGCGCGGCCATGCAGCATGATTTCGAGAGCAATCTGCCGCTCGATATCGAGAGCAGTTTCTCGTTGTACTCCGCGTTCTGGAGGCATCCCGCCGGTCTGCTCCAAGGCCTGCCCTTCTCCCTCACCCTGTTGGCCATCCTGCTGGCGCACGAGTTCGGACACTACTTCGCCGCGTCGTACCACGGGGTGGATGCGAGCCTGCCGTACTTTTTGCCGTCGCCGTTCCTGGGCACGTTCGGGGCCTTCATCCGCGTGCGCTCCCCGATTTATTCCAAGCGGGCGCTGTTCGATATCGGAGTCTCCGGCCCTCTGGCCGGCTTCGTGTTCCTGCTGCCCGCTCTTTCCGTGGGGCTGGCATTTTCCAAAGTGATCCCCGGCATCGAGCACCAGGGCAGCCTGCATTTTGGCGTCCCCGGCTTCGAGTGGCTGCTGGAACGCCTGATTTTCCCGGGGGTGGCTTCGAGCGGTATCTATCTGCATCCGGTGGCGCGCGCCGCGTGGGTGGGAATGTTCGCCACCGCTTTGAACCTGCTTCCCATCGGGCAGCTCGACGGCGGACACATTCTGTACTCGTTCTTTCCGCGGCGTCACCGGACCATCTCGACGGTGCTGTGCGTGCTTCTGCTGCCGCTGGGAAGATTCTGGCTTGGATGGCTGATCTGGGCGATGCTGCTGTTGTGGCTGGGGCGGCGGCATCCGGCCATCTACGATGCCACTGATCTGGGCGCCGGCCGGCGCAAACTGGCATGGATCGCCCTGGCGGTCTTCATTCTCTGTTTCACCTTCGTGCCGATCGGCGACGGCGGCTTGTAGACCGCCATGAAGATAACAGCCACCATCATCACTTTCAACGAAGAGCGGAATATCGCGCGCGCCATCGAGAGCCTGCGCTGTTGCGATGAAATCCTGATCGTGGACAGCGGATCGGTGGACCGGACCGTGGAGCTGGCCGAGAAGCTGGGCGCGCGCGTGATCGAAGCCGGCTGGCTCGGATTCGCGGCGCAGAAGAACAGGGCGGCGGAGCAAGCGGCCCACGATTGGATTCTCTCGCTCGACGCCGATGAGGCGCTCAGCGAAGCGCTCGAAGCCGAAATCTGGAACCTCAAGAAGAGCGGCCCGCAATACGACGCCTATACCATGCCTCGCCTGGCGCGCTACCTGGGCCGCTGGATCCTCCACTCGGGCTGGTACCCCGACCGCAAAGTGCGGCTCTACGACCGCCACCAGGCGGAATGGGCCGGCGATTTCGTCCACGAGAGCGTCCAGCCCCGCGGCCGCGTCGGCCACCTGGAGAGCAACATCCTGCACTTCACCTGCGAGTCGCTTTCCGAGCACCTCAAGACCATGGACCGCTACACCACGCTGGCCGCGCAGGAGCTGGCCGCGCGCAAAGTGAAGGTCCCGCTCTCGCGTCTTATTGTGGACCCCGCCTGGACGTTTGCAAAAACCTACATCCTCCAGCGCGGCTTTCTGGATGGACCGGAGGGTCTGGCCATCGCCCAGATGGCGGCTTTCTACACCTTCCTGAAGTACTCCAAAGCGAGAAACATGAGCTGATGCGCATCCTGCACCTCGATGCCGGAAAGGAAATGCGCGGCGGCCAGTGGCAGGCGCTCCGGCTGATAGAAGGGCTGGCCGCGGCGGGCGTGGAATCCACGCTGCTGGCGCGCCGCGGCGGGCCGCTCTTCGAGGCCGCGCGCCGGCGGGGCTGGCGCGTCGAGCCTCTGGGTCTGGTGCGCGCCATGCTGCTGGCCCGCAGGCATGACCTCATTCACGCCCACGACGCGCGCAGCCACACGCTCGGGGTTATGGTGAGGACCGGGCGGCTGGTCGTCTCGCGGCGCGTGGCGTTCCCAGTGGGCTCCCCTTGGAAGTACAGGCGCGCCCGGCGCTACCTGGCGGTGTCGGAGTTCGTGAAGTCGGTCCTGGTGGCCGGAGGCGTGCCGGAAGAAAAGATCGCGGTGGTTTACGACGGCGTCCCGCTGCTCGAGCCCGCGCGCGGCTCGAGCGTGCTGGCCCCGGCCAATGCCGATGATCCCCGCAAGGGCGCTCCGCTGGCCGTGGAAGCCGCCAGGCTCGCGGGCATCGAGCTGAAGCTTGCCACCGATCTTATACGCGACCTACGCCACGCCGCAGTCTTCGTCTACATCACGCACAGCGAAGGCCTCGGCTCGGGCGCGCTGCTGGCCATGTCGGCGGGCGTGCCCGTGG
This sequence comes from Bryobacteraceae bacterium, assembly GCA_049515735.1. Lineage (GTDB taxonomy): Bacteria > Acidobacteriota > Terriglobia > Bryobacterales > Bryobacteraceae > Fen-178. Next base: position 89,332 of record JBEKTU010000011.1, on the reverse strand, counting down.
TAGCGAGCAACGTGGGCGGCCTGCGCGAGATCATCCGCCACGGCGATAACGGCCTGCTGGTGTACAATACGCCCCCAGCCATCGCCGCGGCCATTGGAAAACTGCTGGGAGACACCGCCTTCGCACGGCGCATCGGCGATGCGGCGCGCCGCACCGTGATGGAGCGTTTCACCGTGGAGCAGATGGTTCGCCGTACCATGGAAGTTTACCGTCAGGTGCTCTCATGATGGAAGCCCTTCTCGCGTTCCTCTTCGGCTTGCTGGCCGGGAGCTTTCTGAATGTGTGCATTCACCGCTGGCCGCGCGGCCGTTCGGTGGTGAAGCCGCGCTCGCACTGCGTCCGCTGCCGCAAGATCATCGCGTGGTACGACAACGTTCCGCTGGTGAGTTATGCCGTGCTGAAAGGCCGCTGCCGCCATTGCGGCAAGCGCATTTCATTACGATATCCGCTGGTGGAGCTGGTCACCGGGCTGTTGTTTTTCTATTTCGTGTTCACGCTTGGGACGACGGCTGCCGCGGTCAAGATGTGCATCTTCACCGCCATACTGGTGGCGATCGTCTTTTGCGACCTGGAGAAGCGCATCCTGCCCGACGAGCTGACGGTAGGCGGCGCGCTCATCGGATTTGTGCTGGCGCTCTTCGTGCCCGTGCCGGACAGAACTGCGAGCGCCCTGCTCTGGGCCTTCGGCGTGGACTTGGGTGGCACGCTGCAATCCCTGACTGAATCAGTTTGCGGAGCGCTGCTGCCGGCGCTGGTTCTGTGGGGCGGCGGCTGGCTTTACTACAAGGTGCGCCACCGCGAAGGACTGGGTTTCGGCGACGTGAAGCTGATCGCCATGGTAGGCAGTTTTCTGGGCCTGCGCGGGGCCCTGCTGACGCTGATTCTGGGCTCGGTCTGCGGCTCGGTTCTAGGCTACGGTTACATCAAGGCCACCGGCAAGGACGCTTCCACCTACGAGCTGCCCTTCGGCACGTTTCTGGGCGCAGCCGCGCTGCTGGCAGCCATCGCGGGGCAGAAGATGCTGGGGTGGTACGGAGGCCTGTGAGACCGGGCCGCACCAGGTCAGGCCGCCGAATCGCGGACAACTTCCCACCCCGGGAAAACCAGAACGGCCGGATGGCACCGCAAGGCTCGCCCGAGAATCTTGGCGCGCTCGACACCGAGCCGCACGCGATCGTTCTCGATGGCGGAGAGCGTTGCTTGGGGAATGCCGCTCAGCCTGGCTAATTCATTCTGGCTATACCCCTGCAACTCTCGAATGATGCGCACCGACTCACCCACCGATACGTCGATGCGCTTTCTCGCCGGACGAAATGTCTTCATCCTCTTCTCCTAATAGTCATGGGGCGTAATCTGAACCACCTGGAACAACGACCGCTTAGGGATCGCACGATAAATCACCCGGTACTGTAACCCGAGGCGGGACGACCGATACCCCAACCACTCCCCACGAAGAGCTTCATCATGGAATCCCCTGATCAGTCGCAACCCAGGCGGGCCGGAAATCATTGCGACATCCTTCCACTTCTCGTATCGCTTCTGGATTTCACGAGGCGCAGCATCAAGATGTTTCTCCACCCGGCGGTGCTCTTCGATCTGCCACATACCAAAATGTAGCACATATTCAATATAGTATGTGCCAGAACCATTCTCCTATCTGTTGTGATGCAGAATCATTTCTTCCGAGGGCTTGCATCCGAGAGCCTCAGAACTTGGCCAACCTCATCTACGATCCACGACTCAAGGGCGCGCGAACAACCCCAGTTCTGTCCCGGAGGGCATCGATCATACTCGATTGAGAATCGCTCGCCAGCGACGGTCAACCGTCCCCGAGTGAAACCCTCGCGATGCCAGAGGCGTCGCACTTCCGAACCATCGTACTCGAAAAGTTGTACACGCAAGTTGCTGCCTGTGTCGCCGTATCTTCTGCCGGAAAGCCAATATCGCAGCTTCGAATTCCCACGGCCTTCGACCTTGACGTGGCTCCAGAAACAGCCGCGCAGCTCAAGCCCAACCTCACCCTTTAATATCCAGTTTCCGGATTCTTGCGCGTAGAACTGCACGTAGGGACGGGTATCGGGTATCGCGAGCCCGTCTCTATAAATCGTGAAGCCGACGACCAGTATGCGAATGCCGCCAGCGCCCCCGGAATTCCGCGAATGGCGGCTCCTCACCCAGTATTTCGCTTGTGTTCTTATCGCCGCGTTGGATGCTCTCGATCCGTTGGGCGATCGTCTGTCCCGACGCCTCGGGTGACGTCAAGAGCCTTGCGATTGCACTCGTGATGAGGTCGCGGAGCCGGGTTGTATTCTCCTCAACTGCCCTGGGCGCGGGCTGATTGTCGTCATAACACGCAACTGGGTTGTCTTCCCTGCACCAGAGATTCACACCCACCGCTCGGTACTGCTGGACCGCCGGGTCATCGGGAGCGGCCAATGCGTAAACCGCATTATTCAGGAGCAGAAGCGAGAGCAGCGATGCATTCACGACCACGCGCACAGTACCGGCTCCCTCTTGGGCTGTACCCTATCGCGCCATCCAGCCGCCATCCACGGTGAGCACCGTCCCGTGGATGTAGTCCGATGCGGGCGACGCCAGGAAGACAGCGACTCCGGCCAGGTCCTGCGGAGTTCCCCAACGGCCGGCCGGAATACGCTCCAGGATCTGGCGGCTGCGCACCGCGTCGGCGCGCAAGGGCGCGGTGTTGTCGGTGGCCATGTATCCGGGCGCAATGGCGTTCACATTGATGCCCTTGGACGCCCATTCGTTGGCCAGCGTCTTGGTGAACTGCGCCACGCCGCCCTTCGCCGCGGCGTACGCCGGCACTAAAATGCCGCCCTGGAACGCCAGCAGCGAGGAAATGTTGATGATCTTCCCGCTCCCCTGCGCCAGCATTCGGCGTCCCGCCAACTGGCACAACCGGAACACCGCGGTGAGATTGATCTCGATGACGTCCGCCCAGTCCTTTTCCGAAAACTCGGCCGCGGGCGCGCGCCGGATGATCCCCGCATTATTGATGAGAATGTCGATGGAGCCGAGTTCCTTCACCGTGAACTCCACCAGGTCCGCGCAGGCTTTGGCGTCGGCAACGTCGGCCACGGCTTCGACCGGTCTCGAGCCCGCCGCGCGCACAGCTTCGCAAACCTCGGCGATCCCCTTGGTATCGATCCCGTGCACCACGACGTTGGCGCCGGCCTGCGCCAGCCCCACCGCCATGCCCGCCCCCAGACCGGTCTGCGAGCCGGTTACAAGAGCGTTCTTACCTTTGAGACTGAATAAGTCGACCATTGCGTGTCACCTCGTAAAATGCGCGGCCACGGCCAGAAAGAAGAGCGTCCCCACGGCGATGACCGCGCCGTGCGGCAACCCCAGCGCCTTGGGACTCTTCACGTCCAGCTCTTCCCTGCGCATGTAGGCGGGCCGGCCGCGTTTCAGCTCGCTCAAGATGAATCCGACGTTCCAGAAGGTCTTCTTCACCCGCCCGCGCGCGGCAATCAGTATCAACGCCATGATGCCGCCGATAATCGCGGTGATGATAAAAATGCCGAACCAGTTGGGCCAGCCCACAATCGCCCCGACGGCCGCCATCAGCTTGACGTCGCCCGCGCTCATGGCGCGCAGCGCGTACAAAATGAAATACACCACGAAGGCGATCGCCAGCCCCAGCAGCGACGAAGTGAACAGCCCGGACCGGCCCTGGTCCAGAAACGCGTTCAGCGCCAGCCCCACGAGAACGCCCGCAACCGTCAGCCAGTTGGGGATACGCCGGTAACGCACATCGTAGACCGCGGCGCCGAGCACCAGCGCAAGCAGGACCGCTTCCACTCCCGGCGGCGGAAGAGAGAACGCCATGGACCCACAAGTATAACGCGACTACTGCGCCGGGCCGGCAGCCTGGGCGGCCCGCGTCGCCGGCACCTGAATCCCTTCCCCGTAGTTCGCCAGCCCAGGGATGGAAACCGGCAGATGGCCGCGGATGTCGATTTCGCCGAACAGCGCTTCGATCGCCGCTATCTCCGACGGGGGCACGCTGCTGAAGGTGGCCAGGTACGCGGTCACGCCGGGGAAATTGCGCAACAGGTACGGATTGCCGAGCGCCACCAGCGCCACCGGCTGGCCCGAGGCGATCAGGGTTTCCATGGCGTGCGGCAACTCGCCCGCCAGTCCCACCGAGCCGCGGTAGGCGCTCACCGTGGCGAACGCGGCCACCACGTAGCTCTGGCACGCGGGCAGTCCGTGGATGGCATCTTCCAGCGCATCGCGCGACATCGACGCGTCGAGGGAGGCTATCGCCGCCCGGGGCGCGCGCTTGCGAACCTCTTGTGTAAAGACCTGCCCGTCGGACGAGTACCGGTTTTCCACCATCACGGCGTAGCAGGCGCGCTCCGGCGTGGCCAGCGGAATGAGATTGCCGCCGTTGCGCACCAGGGTGACGGCCCGGGCGGCAATCTCCTGCGCGCGCTCGGACGCTTCCGGAGAATCGACGACATCGCCGATGGCCTCCAGGTCCACGAAGCGCTTCCGTTCCAGGCCCACACGCTCCTTGGCCGACAGAATCGCGACCACGCTCTCCTGGATGCGCCGCCGGGTGAGCCGCCCTCTTTCCACCGCGGCCACGACGGCTTTCAGGGCGGCCTCGGGATCCGCCGGCATGAGCAGGACGTCGGCCCCGGCTTCGAGCGCGCGCACGGCTGCCTCGGCCCCGCTAAACCCCTGGGCGATGCCGCCCATGTCCAGCGCGTCCGTCACCACCAGGCCTTTGAAGCCCATCTCGTGGCGCAGCAGGCCGGTGAGGATGGCCGGGGAGAGCGTGGCCGGCAAATCGGGCGGCGCCAGCGCGGGCACGGCGATGTGCGCGGTCATGATGGCATCCACGCCCGCTTCGATGGCCGCGCGGAACGGCGGCAGTTCCAGGCGATCCAGGCGCGCGCGGTCGGCGTTATTGGTGGCCAGGTTTATGTGCGAATCGACGTCCGTGTCGCCGTGGCCCGGAAAATGTTTGGCGGTGGCCAGCACCAAATTGCGCTTGTCGGAATGCGCGCCTTCGATGAAGGCCTTCACGTGCGCCGACACTTCCCCAGGGTCTTCGCCAAACGAGCGGATGTTGAGGATGGGGTTGTCGGGATTGTTGTTGACGTCGGCCACCGGGTAGTAGACCCAGTGAACGCCCAGCGCCCGCGCTTCCCGCGCCGCGACTTCACCCTCGAAGCGCGAAAAGGACGGGTCACCCGTGGCCCCAAACGCCATGGCATGAGGAAAGACGGTGGTTCCTTCCACGCGCATCGAGGCGCCGCGCTCGAAATCCGCGCCCACCAGCAGCGGCACTCGGGCCATCCGCTGCACGCGGTTCAGGAACGCCGCCAGCGCGTACGGCTCGGCCCTCCGCACCACCCGGCCGTTCGACGCATTGATCAGTATCAACCCGCCGACCTTGGTCTCCCGGATCAGCCGCGCGAAGTTCCGGTACTCGCGCGACCGCGAATTGGGCGGCGCGCCGTGGAACGGGATGAAGATCAACTGCGCCACCTCATCGCGCAAGCTCATGCCCCTCATCCAGCGGCGGACAGTGGACGACGCTTTGACCGCGGGGGACGGTTTCGGCGGGGTCGGAAGGCGGCGGGACGCGGGCACGGCCGCCAGGGTCATCGACAAACACACTACAACCAGGTAAAAAGGACGGAGCACGCTCTCAGTGTGCCAGAATTCAGCCGCTCGCCGCCTTGGCTAGCGCGGGAGAGCGCTTCAGACTGGCGGGGGGCTTGCGCGCAGCGCGGTTCAGCAGGCGCTTGACCGATCGCGTCAGGTACGCCGGCTCGTTCGAGTTCTTGGCGATGACCACATCCGCGCCGGTGTTCTCCGCCGTCAGTCCCAGCATCTCCGCGAAGGCGGAGAGCAGAATGATGCGCGCGTTGGGGTCGAGTTTGCGAATCCGCCGGATCAGTTCCGCCCCGTTCATGCCGGGCATCCGGTAATCCGTCACCACCATATCGAAGCTGGCGCTGTCAAAGAGTTTGAGGCCCTCTTCACCGTTCTTAGCGATGGATACACCATACCCCAGTTCTTCAAGCACCGTTCGGCGAACGAGCAATCCATCTTGATTGTCGTCCACCAGCAAAATGTTGGGGTGGGGCGGAGCCGGAGTCTTCATGTTGCGACCGTGAGAGAGTAACAGACGCGTAACGCACCTGTCAACGCTCTTGCATCACCTTGTAAAATCGCCACATTCAGCGCTTGACAAATCCGGCGGGCGTTGGTCCGTGGCAATCCACACAGCCGGGTTTGCGAAAACGCGGGCCTGCGCGGTCGTGCCGCTATTCCACTTCCCGCGGCGCCTTGTAGCCGGCTTTGGCGACGATCTGGTACTTGATGGGCTTGCCCTTCTCGTCCTTCACCGGCAGCGGTTCGTTGGTGGCGGGGTTCACCAAATCGACTTTGATTTTGCGGAATGCGCCGTCGTGGGCCTTGTTGCTGGAAGAGTACGTGATTACGTACTGGTTGCGCAACGCCTGGTGGATTTCCCCGAAAATCGCGGGATATTCGCCCTGGAAGCGGGGGAAGAACGCCTGGCCGCCGGTCTCCTTGGCGAAAGTCCGCATCTCGTTATCGGCCTGGAGGAAGTCCATGCGCTGCATCGAACCCATGGCTCCGCGCGCGTCCATCATGTCGCGCAGCGTCTGCATCAGGCCGATGCCATAGATGGGCACACCGGATTGCTGCAACGACTTGCGGCACTGGTCGAAGGTCATCTTGCTGAAGGTGTCGATGCCCGAAGCGATCAGCACGATGGCTTTACGCCCCTCGATGCCCGACATGCGATCGGCCGTATCGGTGATCGCATCGAACAGGTTGGACTCGGAGAACGCGGCAATCTGAAGCCGGCTCAGCGCTTCCTGCACCTTGCTCCTGTCGGTAGTGAAATCCGTCAGGATTTCCGTGTGCAAGTCATAGGCCACCACCGCCACGTAATCCTCCGGCTTCAGGGTCGACGCGAAACCCCAGGCGAGCTGCAGCGTCTGATACCAGGCCGGTCCCCAATACCTCTGGAACAGGTTGCTGAACTCGATCACCAGGGCAACCGTCATGGGCGCCTCGCCCATATTGACCGCGCGGACCTGCTGGGGCACGTTGTCTTCCAGCACGCGGAAGTTTGCCGGCGGAATGCCGGGAATGAAGTGGCCCTTGTTGTCCAGCACCGCCACGTCCACCGTGACGATGTCCACGTTGCTCTTGAAGCTGGGCAGGTTGCCGACGTCCACCTTGTCTTTCTTCAAGCGCGAGGGAATCGGGGGAAGGTCCGTCTCGCCGGCGTTGTTGCCGGCGTCCGCGTTCTTGGGCTTGGCGACCGTGGTGCTGGGGTCGCGCATCGGACCCTGCTCCTGACCGATCGACAACCCGGCCGCCGCAAGCAGTGCGGCGCTGCACATCATAAGGGTTCTGAAGGGTCGCATAGGCGTGCCTCTGGTGTCACTATATCAGAAGATGCACCCACCGGTACTTGCGTTGCGGATCAATTGACCCACGGCCCGCGCCCGCCCTGTTTTCGCATGTAAACCTGGAACTTCCGCTTGGCCCGCTGGAGCTTCCACTGCCGGTACGCGCCCAGCGCGTCGGGCATCCGCAACCTCGGCCAGTGGCCCTTCAGGTACACGTACCCGAACGCCATCCCGCCCAGGTGGGCAATGCTGCTCACTCCGGTGTTGGGGCCCATGGTCATCCACAGCTCGATCGCCCCGTAGATCATGACCATGTACTTGGCCTTGATGGGGAACAGAAAGTTCATCAACACCGTCTGGTTCGGATACAGAACGCCGAAGGCCAGCAGCAAGCCGAAAATCGCGCCCGACGCGCCGATGGTGCGGGTCCCCCAGTCGCCCATCGCCGCATGCAGCGCCACATCGCAAAGGCCCGCCCCGATTCCGCACAGGAAGTAGTATTTAAGGAATCTCCGCGTGCCCCAATCGTGCTCCAGCGGCACGCCGAACATCCACAGCGTCAGCATATTGAAAAGCAGGTGCCACACGCCGCCATGCAGAAACAGGTAGGTCGCCAGTTGCCAGAAGGCCAGGTGGTAGACCACCGCTACCGGCGCCAGCGCCAGCACCGCGATATCAGCTTCGAAGGACCGCGGCGCCAGGCCGGTGAGAATAAAAACCGCCGTATTGACGATCAGCAGCCACTTTACCGCAGGGGGGAAGTATCCGTAGAAATAGGAGCTTCCAGACGGATAGCGGGCGTATCGCATGGCGGGTCTCTAAGAACTAGAATATCAGAACGGTTTCGGCCGTCAGGAGGCGACGCGATCCCTGCCTTTCCCGTATTTGTTCAGAAGGCGCGAGCAAAGTTGCAGCGCGGCGGCCGCGCCCAGCCATACCTGCCAGTGAGAGAAGATCCCCGAGGGGATGGCAAAACTATTGGCCCAGTTCAGGTCGGCGCCAATCCGCCACAATGCCAGCGCCGCGGCGATGGCGGCAGCGGGCGTCAGCAGAGCGGCCACCACCAGGGCAATGCGCTGGTTTCTCCTGGTGGCGGTCCTGGTACGTCTGGCAAACCGGATCCTAACCCGCATGACGCTGTGTATACCAATCTAACAACTTTTGCGCTACCCTAAGAACTACCTGCTTCGAGTAAGGGCATGAGATCCGGTTCTCCGCCGCGCGCACCGTATCAGCTTCTGGCCCTCTTCGTCGTTCTAGCCTCCGCCATCGGCGCGACGGCGTACTGGTTTCACCTCGAACAAAAGGCGACCGTCGAACAGGACATCCGCAACCAGCTTCTTACGGTCGCCGACATCAAGGTTAGGGATCTCTCCATGTGGTGGTCGACGCGGCTTGGGGAAGCGCGTGCCATTCTAGCGGACCGCATGGAATTGACTGTAATCCGGCGTGTTCTGGCCGGAAACGCCAGCGCGTCCGAGCGGGCCGCGGTTTACACCTGGATGGACGCTCTCTCCAGGCACCTGCAATACATGAGTGTCCAACTGCTCGACCGGCATGGGAGGCTGGTCCACCTGGTGGGACAGAGGTTGGGCAGCGACGAACATCTTCGTCAAATTGCCGGGGACACGCTCCCGGAAGCCGATGTCTTGGTTCGGGACTTTCACCGCGATGCGCCTTCCGGACCGGTCCATCTCGGACTGAACCTGCCGCTGAGACTTGCCCCCGGTTCGGCGGCATTCGGGGTGCTCGCGCTCGGCATAGATCCCGCTACCTACCTGTATCCGCTCCTCGAAGCCTGGCCGTCCCACAGTGCCAGCGGGGAAACCGTGTTGGTTCGCCGGGTGGTTGGCAACGAGGCCGTGTACTTGAACCGAATTCCCGGCCGTGAGAATTCCCCAAACAACCTCAGAATTCCCATGAGCCGGACGGACATTGCGGCGGTGCAGGCCCTGAACGGCAAGGAAGGCAATATCGAAGCTCTGGATTATCGGGGCGTGCCGGTATTCGCTGCCGCCCGGCGCGTTCCCGACACGCCGTGGTACCTGGTCGCCAAGATGGACCAGAAGCAGGTGCAAGCGCCTATTCGCCGGCGTTCCCTCATGCTGGGCCTGGGTGCGGTTTCGCTGATTCTGGTGGTGGGCGCCATGATTGTGCTCTGGTGGCGGCGCCAGCAAGTCCAGTTCTACCGGGAGCGCTACGAGGCGGAGATCGAGCGCCGGGCGACTGAAGAGAGGGCTGCGCAGGCACTGCAGGAAAGCGAATCCCGTTTTCGCGCCATCTTCGAGAACGCGGCCATCGGCATGGCCGATTCATCCCTGGACGCACGGTTCATCCGGTTGAACCAGCGATTCTGCGAGATTATGGGATACTCGCGGGAGGAACTGCTTGGCCTTACGTTCCGCCAGATCACCCATCCCGACGACCTCGCTCGAGACGAACAGCTCGTGGCGCAACTGATGAGCGGCGATCTGAGCAGTGCCGCAGTGGAAAAGCGCTATCTCCGAAAAGACGGCGCCGTGGTTCGGGCCAACCTGCTGCTGTCCCTGCTTCGCTCGCCCTCGGGAGATCCTCTGCACTTCGTCGCCGTCGTCGAGGACGTTACCGGGCAAAAACGGGCGGAAGACGAAAGGCGCCAACTCGAGCGCCAACTGCTGCAAGCGCAGAAGATGGAAAGTGTCGGGCGGCTGGCCGGCGGGGTCGCCCACGACTTCAACAATCATCTGACCGTGATCAACGGCTATTGCGCCATGCTTCTGGATGAGATGCGCCCCGACGATCTGCTGCGGGAGCCAGTGGGAGAGATCCTCCTGGCGGGCAATCGGGCGGCGGCGCTTACCCAACGACTCCTGGCGTTCAGCAGAAAGCAGGTGGCCGAGCCGCGGGTCATCAGCCTCAACGACGTGGTCGCGGAGGCCGGCAAGATGCTATTCCGGCTGATCGGCGACGATATCGAAATCGTCACGCACTTCGATGCGGGCCTCGGTTCCGTGGTGGCGGATCCCAGCCAGATGAGCCAGGTTCTCATGAACCTGGCGATCAACGCCCGCGATGCCATGCCGGATGGCGGGCGGATCATCATAGAAACCTCGAACACCGACCTCGACCAAGGCTATGCCGCGCAGCACGCCGGCGTGGAACCCGGGCCGTACGTCCTCCTCTCCATCACCGATACGGGAGTGGGAATGACCCAGGAGGTCCTGCAACAAATCTTTGATCCCTTCTTCACCACCAAAGGGGTCGGAGTGGGAACCGGGCTGGGTCTTTCCACGGTCTACGGCATCGTGAAACAGGCCGGCGGCTGGATCTGGGTCTATAGCGAACCCGGCCAAGGCTCGACGTTTAAAGTTTACCTTCCCAGGGCCGGCGGTGCCCCTGAGACGCTTCGGGCCCCGGTTGCGGCGGCGGAGGCTCTGCGCGGCACGGAAACGGTGCTCGTGGTTGAGGACCAGCCGGAAGTGCGGAGACTGACGCTGGCGATGCTGGAAAGCCGGGGATACCGGCTCCTGGAAGCCGCCAATGGAAGCGAGGCGTTGTCGCTCTGCGAACACTACCCGGAGGCGATCCACCTGCTCATCACCGATGTGGTCATGCCCGGAATGACCGGAAGAGAACTGGCCATGCGGCTGGTGGCGCTTCGTCCTTCGCTGAAGACGCTGTACACCTCGGGATACACGGCCGACGCGATTGTGCACGAAGGCGTGCTCGAGCCGGGTGTGGCCTATCTGCCCAAGCCATTCTCCCCCGCGCAACTGGCCGCCAAGGTGCGGGACGTCCTGTCCTCGAAGTGTTCCCTGCCCTCCGCCGGCACTACCTGAACGGCAGCGCCATGGTTCGAGAATAACGCAAGCGCGCGGCGCGGCATGTTACCATCGTTTTACTTCGAGGCTAATGGTTTGCGCAAGGTCCCCCTCATCGAATCGCTGCGGATCATCGGGCGAGGGTCGCTCAACTGGATCGCCGAGCGTCCCATCGTGGTTTCCTTCGAGGTGACGGACGCCTGCACCTGCTCCTGCAAGCACTGCGACCACGGCGGGCCGCGCGATGAATCGCGCAATCTGAAGCCCGCCGAATACCGCCGCTACATGCAGGCGCTGCGCCCTTGCGTGGTGCAGATCTCGGGCGGCGAGCCGCTCCTGCGCGACGACGCGGTCGAAGTTGTCCGCAACATCAAGGGCGGGTCCAAGCTGCCCTACACCATCCTGGTTTCCAATTGGTCGCTCATGACTCCGGAGAAGTACCTGGCCTTGCGCCAGGCCGGCATCGACCAGTTCTCCGTCAGCCTGGATTTCCCCGACCAGCGGCATGACGATTTCCGCGCCTATCCGGGCCTCTACCGGCATCTCGAGGACCTGGTTCCGAGCCTGGCCAAGCTGGGGTACGACGACATCGTGCTCAACAGTTGCATCACCAGCGAGAACGTAGGTGAGATCGGCGCCATTGCGGACAAGGCTCGTCAATGGGGCGTCAACCTGTGTTACAGCGCCTACTCGGCGCGGCGCACCGGCTGCCGCGACTACTTTCTCAGCACGCCCGAACAGCTTGTGCAATTGAATGCGCACCTGGACCGCGTGGAGGCGCGCCGCGACCACACCAACTGGATCGTCAACGCTCCCACCACGCTCGAAGCCACGCGCCGCTACTTCGCCAATGGCGGGACCCCCGGCTGCAAGGCCGGCCTGCGCTTCCTGGTGGTAACGGCCGACGGCGCGTTGCAGCCGTGCTCCATGCAGTTCCACCGCTACCCGCTCGAAGAGCGAGGGCGCATGATCCGCGAATTCACCAGCCGCAACCAGTGCGACGAGTGCTACGTCTCCATCCGCTCCTACCTCGACAAGAGCTTTCCGCAATTGCTGTGGGAGAACGTGAGCGGGTTCTTCTCCTTCAAGACCGGTGCATGATGGAAGTGTGCAACTGCCGGATTCCGTCAGGCGCATGATCGAAGAACGGGCCGAAGCCGTCGGGTTTCGGGGGGTCAAGAACGCCGCGTCGGCCATCTCGGCGGCCTATCGCGAAAGCCGCGCCGTGCGCCTGCCGGACCCCGCACGCACCGCCGCCTACCTGGTGACCCGCATGCCGGCCACCTTCGCCGCCGCTCACGCCGTGCTGCGCGAGTTGCGGGAGCGCCTGGGCGCGCGGCCCATCTCGAGCGTGCTCGATATCGGAGCGGGAGCGGGCAGCGCGTCCTTGGCCGCGCGCCAGTGCTTTCCCGAAACCCGGACCATCACCCTGGTGGAGCGCGATTCCGCGCTGGCCGCCGCCGCGCGCCAATGGCTGCCTGAGGCCGCCGTCGTGCTGGAGGACGTGACGCACATCCACACCCTGCCGCCGCACGACCTGGTGATGGCGGCTTACTCGCTGGGCGAAATCGGCGAGCCCTTGGCGGCGCGTTTGTGGCAGGCCGCGCGGGTGGCGCTGGTGGCCATCGAGCCGGGCACGCCGCGCGGATATGCGCTGATCCTCAAGGCGCGCCAGGAATTGCTGGAAGCCGGTGCGCACATGGTCGCGCCCTGCCCCGCCGCGACGCCGTGCCCGCTGGCCGCGCCCGACTGGTGCCATTTCGCGGCGCGCGTCGAGCGCTCCTCCATGCACCGCCGGATCAAGGATGCGGAGCTGGGTTACGAGGATGAAAAGTTCAGTTACGTCGCGGTGGCGCGCGAGCCGGTGGAATTGCCCGCAGCGCGCATCATTTGGCGCCCGCAACAGCGCCCCGGACTGATTGTGTTGGAGACCTGCGCCCCGGCTGGTGTCGAATCGGTGCACGCCCCACGGAGTGACCGCGAAACCTTCCGCGCCGCCCGCAAGGCGAGTTGGGGCGCCGCCTGGCGATGACGTGTCAGTGAGCGCGCGAAGCGGCTACTGTTCCCGGCTCAGGTTATACCGAAAGCCCATGGCGTACGTCGGTTTGTAGTACTCCCGCTGGTTGACGAAAACCGTGCTGCCGGTGTAGTAGCCGAAAACCTCGTCGGTCAGGTTGAGACCATAGACGACCATCGACAGACCGTGTGCCAGCCTGACGCTCGCCTGGGCGTCCAGTTGGAAGTGCGCCAGGGTGTACACGTCGCCGCTGGGGCCGGTGGGACCGAGGCCGCTCGGGTCGGACGAAGTCTGATACTCGTACTGATAGATGCTGGCACCGGCATAAGAGAGGCCCGCGCGCACCGAGAAGCGGCCGCGATCGTAAGTGGGGCTGAGGTTCCACGCGGTGGGCGCCTGGCGTTGCAGGGCCGGACTATCAAGGCGGCCGGGAATGCTCTTGATCTGCGAACCCGTCCAGCTATAATTCGCCATCAACCCGAGGCCTCTCAGCGGGCCAGGCAGCATGGAGAGCCGCTGCTGGTAGGAAGCCTCGAAGCCGTGGAGTTCCGCATTGGACGCGTTGATCCACTGCGAGGTCAGGTCGCCTTGGTAAAGGCCGCTGCTGGCGAGGTACGACGTACTGATCAGCGTGTTGGTGATTTGCTTGAAGAAAAAGCCGGCCTGAATGATGCCGGTTGGATTCAGGTAGCGCTCGTAGAGCAGGTCGTAGTTATTGGCGTGTGCCGGCTTGAGGCTGGGGTTGCCCATCGCCACGGTGGGAGGATTGGTGGAATCATCCTCGGTGACATAGGGCACCAACTGGTAGGCGTCGGGCCGGGAGATGCCTCGGCCATAAACAAGTCGCAGACCAGAGTCCTTATCCAGGCTGTACCGGAGCGAGACGCTGGGGAGGACGTCCACGTACGAGGGATTGTTCCTTGCGGCCACCGGAATGCCGCAGCCAGTGCTGATTGCGCACTGCGCGGCGCCGGCCCCGTAGAGGGTGACGTTGTACCCCAGGGTATTCATCTGGGTGCCTTCAAAGCGCACTCCACCAACCACGCGCAGACGCCCGAAATCCATGGTGTCCATAATGTAACCGGCCGAGATGCGCTCGACGATATCGAATATGTTGGGATAGGTGTCGGAAGCGGTCTTGTACCCATCCAGGTAGCTTGCAAGATGGGCGAGAGTATAAGTGGAGATTTGATTGAAGTCGGAGACCGGCCCGTAATGACCGCCGAAGTAATCGTCATTGAAGTAATTGTTGCTGCTGAAGTTACTCAGGAACTGGGTCATCGGCAGGGTGGCGGCTTTCCAGCCGTCATAGACGGTCTCCGTGGCGTTCTGGTATTTGTGGCCGTTGCGGATCTTCCCGCCGATTTCAAGAATCCCGTGATGCGAACCGATGTGATAGTTGACGGAATACCCGGCCGATGCGGTGAGGTTGAGTTGCGCCGATTGACCGGTGGACATGGTGATGTCCTTGAATCCCCAGTTAGCTGCATTTTGAAGAGGCGAGTTAGCCGCGTCACAACCCGAACCGAAGTGGGGGACAAGCGGATTGGTTTGCGCGGTGGGGTCATAGCCGCAAGTCAGCGCCGGCCCGATCCATGAGAAGTCCGCCTTCGGGTTGCCGGCGGAATCCTTTTCATAAGAGCGGGAGGCGGAAAGCGCCCAAGTCAGCATCGAAGAAGTGAACTGCTGCCTGCCGCCCAAAGTAAAGCTGGCGATGGAGACGTCGGGACGCTTGCTGGAGGTATAGAACTTCGGCGAGCCGTTGTAAACGGGCTCGTAATACCATTTATCTCCATAATCCTGGAGGTTGGAATACAAGCCCTTCAAGTAAATGCTGGTGAACGGGCCGAATTTGTAATCAACGGTGCCGGCATATCCCCACCGGTTGCGGTAATAACGGTACTCGCGAATGGTGTTGTTGTCGTAGAACGGCTTGGCGAACGTGGATGCCGTGTCGATGGCGGGCTGGAAATTATCGATGCCGCGCCCGTTGTAGTCCTTGGTCCCGCCAAACAGGATCCCGAGTTTCCGTTCTTTGCCAAAACGGTGGCCGATGGTCCCTCCAAACTGGTCGTTATAGCGGCCGCCGAGAATGCGATTGTAGCCGCCGATTCCGTACAGGGTGATGGTGGGGAACTCGCCGGCGGTCTTAGTCTTCATGTTCACGGAACCAGCGATGCCGTCCCCATCCAGATTCGGCGCGAGCGTCTTGTTGACTTCGACGGATTCCACCAGGTCGGCCGGGAGAACATCGAGCCGCACCTGCCGGACGGTCGGCTCGGGAGAAGGAACAGTAATGCCATCGATGGTGACGTTGGTAAGACGGGGTTCGGTCCCACGCACCTGGACATATTCGCCCTCTCCTTCGCTGCGCTCCAGCGTGACCGAAGGGAGGCGGCCCAAGGCGTCGGCTACGTTGGCATTGGGGAGAGAGGTGATGACCTCGGCGGGGAGAACTTGGACGACGTTGTCGGCCATGCGGGTTCGGTTGATGGCCTCGGCTTCGGCGCGCGGGCGTTCGGCCGTGACGAGGATCTGCTCGTTCTGCGAATGGACTTGCATGCGGGCTTCCACGCGCGCGATTTCGCCGGCGGCCACAGTGACATCTTGCTCGAAAGGATCCATCCCCACGTAGGAGATCTGAACTTTGTAGGAGCCGGGGGCGAGATCGGTAACGGTGAACTCACCCTCCGCATCGGATGCGACAGTTGTGTTCTGGGGCTGCAACTGGATTTGTGCCTTCTGAAGAACCGCGCCGGAACTATCCAGAACTCGTCCGGCGATAGTGCCTTTGGTGCTTTGCGCGGCGGCTGAAAACACCAGGGAGATGGTCAGTAGGCAAAGAGAGAGTGGGCGAATTGCTCGTATCATGAATTGCTCCGGAGCGGTAGATTGAAAAACGGGCCTGTCCTTAGGGACATCTCGACCCAGCGGGCGCAGGCTTTTCGGCGCAAGGTGGGTGAAAGGAACGCCTATTCCCGACGAGTTGCCATCAAGGGAAACCTTACTTTAGCCGAATCGGCATGACAGTTTCGTGAGTATTTTGGAAATAAGAGATTACGGATCGATCCGCTCCTTTCCCAGCCAAGACCACCCGCCCCGGCGATTCTATCTCAGGTCCGGCCCCTCAAAATCCGCCGTGTACTGCCAAATCGGGCCGCCGCCGGGTCGGCAGGCATGATCCGGCGGGAATCGCTGCTTCCTGAGCCGCCGGAGTCGTTCGGGATTGGGGATAATGGGAGAATTAGCTCCATTCGGCGTTACGGCCCGTCTGGGCTTCCGTGACGTTTCGGCGGGCGTTATGCCCGGCCGGGATGCCAATAGAGAGGAACATCATGATACTTTCCATTCGAGCCGGCGGCGCCGTGGTCTGCGCCCTGGCAATCTCCGCGGCGTATGCGCAAACCCGACCCGCGGATTCGGCCATGCCCCATCTGGAAAAGCGCGGCTTGGCCACTCAGTTGATCGTCGACGGGAAACCTTTCCTCGTTCTGGGCGCGGAGCCCCCGACCAGCGCGCCATCCAACCTCGAGTACCTGCGGTACATGTTCTCGGTGATGGCCAACACCGGGCACCAGAACACCGCGGCGATTGCCGTGGGCTGGAACTGGATCGAGCCCGAGCAAGGCAAGTACGACTTCCGGATCGTGGATGCGATGATCGAGGACGCCCGGCAGATCGACCAGCGCATCGTCCTGGTGTGGTTCGGAAGCTGGAAAAACGGCCTCTCCAGCTTTGCGCCGGCCTGGGTGAAGGCCGACCAGGATCGTTTCCCGCGCGCACAAATCAGGGACGGCATTTCCCTCGAAACCCTCTCCACCTTGAGCCAGAACAACTGGGAAGCGGATGCCCGCGCGTTTGCGGCCCTGATGCGCCACATCCGCGAAGTGGATCGGACGCACCGCGTGATCATGGCTCAAGTGGAGAATGAAATCGGCATTCTCGGGGACTCTCGGGACCGGTCTCCGGTGGCCAACAAAGCATTTGCGGCGCCCGTCCCGGCCGAGCTGATGGACTACCTCCAGAAGCACAAAGATGCGTTGCTTCCGGAGTTCCGCAAAGTTTGGGAAGCGGCCGGTTTCAAAACCTCCGGGACGTGGGAAGAGGTATTCGGCAAGGGTCCAAAAGGGGACGAGATCTTTATGGCCTGGAACTATTCACGCTATGTCAATCGCGTCACGGAGTCCGGCAAGAAGGAATACCCGATCCCCATGTTCGTGAATGTGTGGCTCGGTAATGACTGGGGTCTCAATGGCTATCCGAGGGGCGAGGCGGAAGACCACGTGCAAGACATATGGCGAGTGGGCGCTCCGGCGGTGGACATGTTCTGCCCCGATGCTTACGTGTCGGGTTCCTCTTACCAGGGCTTCGCGAATGCCATGATCGATTTGACCACACGGTACGCCCGCTCCGGCAATGTGCCTTTCACTGTCGAAGCCAACAGCGACAGCCGGGGAGCCGCGCAGGCTTTCTATTCCATCGGCCAGTTGCGCGCGATCGGTTTTTCCGGGATGGGTGAAGGCGGCTTGCTGGACTGGTTCACCAAGACGGGCATGAATTTGCCGGCAGTAATTTCCCCGCCGGGCACGGGTTCGCCGGAAGCGCTGGTGGGGTTTGGCGGGCCCGGCTCTACCAAGCCACTCCCGCAGCCACCGCCCGAATACGAAGCGCAGCCGCTTCCACAGGCGTTCTTGATTCTCTCTCAAGTCGCTCCTCAGATCCTGGAGCACCAGAGCAGCGGCACCATTGCGGGAGTGGCGTTGGACAGTCATAAGCCGGAGGAACACGTGAAATTGGGGAACTACATCTTGAACGTGGAGATTCCGCGCGGCCGCCGCGATCCGAGTGTTGTTCCCGACACTATCGGCTATGGCGTGTTCATGACGGCCGGCCCGGACGAGTACCTGCTCGCGGGCAATAATCTGCTGATCACTTTCACACCGGATACGCCGGGACCGCCGATTGCCGGCCTGGCCGGGCAGGAAGCGGGCCGGTTCGACAACAACGGCAAGTGGGTGGCGACGCATTTCCTGGGGGGCGACGATTCCGTGATTTCATCCGACCCACCCGCCCCGGGCCAATCCGGTAGCGGCGTGCGCCTAATATTGGGCGAACGCGCCATCCAGCGCGTGAAGTTATACCGATATCGATAAGCTTGGCGTCAGCGGTAGCGATAGAGCTTCACTCGCTGGATGCCGCCATTGCGGCTGTTGCCGCCGCCGATGCGCAAGAATTTCCCCTGGCCGTTCTCGTCTCCGTTCAGCCTGCGTCCCGGAACCCATTGGCCGTCCACGTACGTGCCTTCGTCGATGGAGAGGATGCCGGCCGTCGGGGCCCCCGGCGTGTTGGGAGAGAATGTCACCTGCACCGGTCCGCTGCCCGCCGCCAGGTACTCATCCGGTCCGAGGGCGATGAAGAGAGCGCCGCTGTGAGCCGGAGACACTGGCGCAGGCGGAGGTGTGGATCCCGGCGCCGGCGGCATCCTGTTCCGCGGGTAGCTCACCTCCAGGACGTAGTTGCCCAGCGCGATCTTCTGCGGCGGCTCATCCGCGACCACCACTGCTCCGGCCATTTTGCCTTTGCCCTGGTTCTCGAGAATCACAGGGATGAGTTGCGTAAGGATGCCGTAGCTCAGCGACAGCGGCAGGTCGGCCGGCTCCGTGGGCGTCGGGGAAGGCGGCGCGAGGCCCAACTCGTCGATCGCAAACGGCGCGAAACCCATGGCATCGTGCTGCCCCAAGGCGTAGAAGACGTGGTAGGCGCCCCTGGTGCTATCCGTCTCGGGGATGAACAGCGGGTCGTCCGGCGCGTAGGATTCCCGGTACCAGTTGACCCAGACCGGGAAATCCGGGGAGTAGAGATCAGGCGAGCGGATATCGATGGCCGGCGCACCCACTTTCCAGATGTTCTGCACTTGAGGCTCGGGGCCGCCGCTGGGGTACGTCCCGGGCCCCCGGTCCGGTGCGGGCATCGAGACCCAGGTGTTCACGTACATGGGCAGCGGGTATTCGGCCTTGCCCGCCGCCGCCACCTGGTTCATGTAACTCGAATAGTTCCATGCCATGAAGATCTCGTCGGTGTACGGGGCTTTGCCGAAAACCTGCTCCCAGGTCCCGGATGTCTTGGACCCGGCCGCTTCCCACGCCTTGCGGAGCAGCGGATGGAGTATGTCCTTGTGGCTGCCGATATAATCCAGCAGCTCTTTTGGCACGGGTCCCGCGAAAGCTTTGTTGGCCGCTTCGCACCTATCCCGCGAGTCGCCCAGGACACCCACTTCGTTCTCCACCTGAATCATGACGACGGTGTGCTGGGTGTCCACTTGCTTGATGTGGCGCATGAGGGCGGCAAAAGCGTGCGCATCGGCATCGCGGCTCGCGGTGCTCAATGTGGAGAGAGTCTCTATACCTTTGCCGTCCTTGTCCTGAACCCGCGGAAACCGGTCCTGGTTGGTTTTCACCCAGGCCGGAATGTAGCTGGATACCCCGTTCTTCCAGCTTCCGAACCATAGAAAAACGAGCCGCAGATGGTTGGTTTGCGCACCCTGGATCTGGCTATCCACAAATGCGAAATCGAATTGGCCCTCCTGGGGTTCGAGCAGCTCCCATTGGACGGCCGACAAAACGGTGTTGAGGTGCATGGCCACGAGTCGCGGCCAGATCGGCTTCAGAAACTCGGAACTGGAGGAACTGGAGTTGCGCAGTTCTCCCGCCAACATCAGAAACGGCTTGCCGTCGACTATCAACTGTGTGGCGGTGCCCTGTTTCTGAAGATGGGGAATGGCCGTGGAGGTGCCGGTAGTGCTTGGAGAGCACGCTGACAGCGCAGCGAGCGAAAGTATGGCAATCGAGCCATGGAAGGATCGCATCGGAGTCATAATAGTCGCCTCTCGAGTCCTTTTTAGCATATCTTTACCCGTTTGACCCGCTCGCCCCGATTTGTGCGAGAATGAGGCAATACCTGAGTTTGTGCAGGACCACCCCCGGGGGTAGGCGGTCGGAAAGGCGTGTTGTGAGCGAAGAAGCCGAGACGCCGTTTGACAGTATCGAGGGTTCTCACGAGTATGTGGCTATGCTCGCCGAAGCCCTGAACGAAGCCCGGCGAGATGTGGAGGCCGAAATTGCGGCCGCGGAGCGCGAAGGCGCCATCCGCCGCAAGCAGGGGCTGCTCCTGGTGTCCTATAATCTGGCCAAGCTGGATCTCCACATCACATCGAGCCGCAGGATTTTGAACGATCTGCGTTCCCTCAGGCGATTGCTGCTGGCGGAACGCGGTCTGCCCGTTGAGGACCAGAACGCCGATAGCGAAAAGGGGATTGCCGCCGCCGCCGAAGGCATCTGACGCCCGCGGTTGTCCCTTGACAGATGCGTCCCTAACGCGTACCATTCAAAGAGTTGCTATGTGCACTCCGTAGCGACACGTGACAACGGTGGTTTGTGGGGGACCTCCGATGACTTTTCAGATCGGTGAGAAAGTCGTATATCCCAACCAGGGTGTTGGGACCATCGAGAATATCAGCACTCGCTCCTGTGGCTCCGCTTGCGAAAAGTACTATGTGCTTCGCTTGGGATACGGCGGCATGACTGTGTTGGTGCCGCTCTCCAACGCGTCCAACATCGGACTGCGGAGAGTTACCAAGGACCGGGAGATTTCGCGCATCCTTTCTTTTCTCTCCAACGGCTGGTGCGCCATCAGCCCCGATTGGAAGCTGCGCTCCAAGCAGAATCGCGAGAAGATGCAAAGCGGCGATCTGCTGAAAGCCGCGGAGGTCTTCAAGGGCCTCTTGCAGCTTCAAATCGACAAGCCGCTCTCCTTCCACGAGAAGGGAATGCTGGACCACGCGCGTCGCATGCTGGCATCGGAAATCTCCATTGCGCGAAATGTGCCGGAGTTCCACGCCATCAACATGCTGCAGCGCGCCCTGGCAAAGGCCGGGCTCACGCTTCCTGCGATGTCTTAACTACCCGGTCCCCGCAGCCAAGTGCTATCATTCCTCGCTTGGTACGCCGTTGGCTCGCCGCTGCGGCCCAGCTTAAGGAGATCTCATGTTCTGCCACAAGTGCGGTACCCAGGTCGGTACGGATGCCCAATTCTGTCCCAACTGCGGGGAGTCGCTCCGAGCGGCACCCAGCGCGTCCGGCGGCGCCCCTCCGCCCGCCTGGACGCCTCCCGTGAACGTACAGGCCCGCCCTGGCCATTGGGTGGATGAGGGATGGCAAATGGTGAAGGCTGACATCGGCACTTTCATGCTGCTCATGATTGTCTTCGTGGCCCTCAATGCCGTGGTGCCGATGATCCTGCAAGGACCCCTGGTCGCCGGCTTCCAGATCTTCTGCATGAAAAAGCTGCTGAATCGACGGACCGATGTCGCCGACCTTTTCAAGGGTTTCAACTTTTTCGTGCCGGCGCTGGTGGCGACGCTCCTCATCGCAATCTTCACTTTCTGCGGAACGCTGTTCTGCATCATCCCGGGCTTGGTGGTGGCCGCCATGTTCAAGTTCACCTACCTGTTCATCGTGGACAAGCGGATGGACTTCTGGCCGGCCATGCAGGCCAGTCACGCGGTGGTGAAGAACGACTATTTCGGCTTCACCATGTTCCTGTTGCTGATGCTGCTGGTGGACATCCTCGGGGCGCTGTGCTGCATCGTCGGGCTGCTGGTCGCGGTGCCGGTGACGATCGCCGCCATCACCGTGGCCTACAAAGAGGTGGTGGGCTTCGATCCACGGACCGCGGAAACGCTCTGATGGCGGCGCGCGGCATCCTCATCCGCGCCGCCGCGGCGGCCCTTGTGTTGGCCGCCCTGTTCTACTTCACGCCGCCCGAACCGGGGTTCCGGCTCTGTGGATTCCACTGGCTGACTGGCCGTCCCTGTCCCTTGTGCGGCCTCACTCACGCTCTATTTGCCCTGGCGAAAGGGCGTTGGCGCGAAGCTATGCGCTTCAATGGCCTGAGTCCGCTGGCTTTCGCAATGCTTTTCGCGCTGCCGTGGAACGGCCGCGTCCGAGGCCGCCTGTGGACGGCCGGCCTGGCAGCCTTTGCAGTTTACGGAGTCTGCCGCGTGGTTTTCCCCGCAATCTGAATTCGCCCGGCGTCCGTTGGGCGGCGGCAAGCATCTACATGGGTATGCTCGTGGAAAGCGCGTGGGAAGAGAGCGGCGGCTCCGGCGAACCCGGCGCGTCCCGCGGCGCATCGTTCATTGGCTTGTTTGTGCTGCTGGCCGCCTGCATTATGGTGTTCGGGGCGTTCACCGGCGCGTTCGTGTTCCGGCGCGGCCTTTCCGACGACTGGGCCAGCATGCCCAAGCCGCCGATTCTCTTCGTGAATACGGCCGTCCTGCTGGCCTCCAGCTTTGCGCTCGAGATGGCGCGCCGCGCGCTGAAAGCCGGCATCCGTGCGAAGTTCAACTCCTGGTGGAGCGCCGGCGCGGGGCTGGGTGTTCTGTTCCTGCTCGGCCAGGCGCTGGCCTGGAGGCAGTTGAAGGACCTCGGCATTTACGTCGCCACCAGTCCCAGCAGCTCGTTCTTTTACGTCTTGACCGCCTCTCACGCTTTCCACCTGGTGGGAGGCGTGGCGGCGCTCATCTATGTGGCCGTCGAGTCGCTGCGCTGGAGCCAGGGGCCGCCCAGACGCACCTTCATCGATATCAGCGCGATTTTCTGGCATTTCCTGGATGGTCTCTGGGTGTACCTGATGGTCCTGTTCTACGTTTGGGGTTGACGCCTTTCACGCCTTGTCCGGCTTGGGCGTCTGAGCGGTGCTCTTGGGCAGCGGCGGCTCTTTGATGTAGCCGGTGGGGAGTTCGCCGGTGAGCGCCTTCAGGAAGGTCGCTATCGATCCGACTTCCTCCTTGCTCAGCGTCTGTGCCAACTGGTGATCGGCCATTTGGCGCACCGCCTCCTCCAGCGTGGCAATCGAGCCGTCGTGGTAGTAAGGTGCGGTCTTCTCGATGTTGCGCAAGGTGGGCACCTTGAACACCATGCGGTCGGCTTCCTGCTTGGTGACCGCGAAACGGCCCGGGTCGTTGGCGTTGTTCCAGGGCTTCGCCAGGCCCAGTTTCTGGAACATGCTGCCGCCCACATAAACGCCGTTGTGACAGGTCGAGCAGCCGACATCCAGAAACTTGTTCAGCCCGGCCTTTTCCGCGTCGCTGAGCGCCGTCTGGTCGCCGCCCAGGAACTTGTCCCAGCGAGAGAACGTGACCAGCTTGCGCTCGAAAGCGCCAATGGCCTTGGCCAGGTTGTCGAAGGTCACGGGATTCTTCTCGTCCGGAAACGCCATCTTAAACGCCTCGACGTACTCGGGCATGGAGTTCACCACGGCCAGCGCCCTCTTCTCGTCCGGCATGGCCATTTCCACCGGGTTCAGGATCGGCCCTTTGGCCTGCTCCTCGACGGTGGCCGCGCGGCCGTCCCAGAACTGCACGAAGTGCCCCGCCGCGTTGTAGACCGTTGGCGCGTTGCGCGTGCCCTTCTGCCCCTTATGGCCGTCGGACACCGGCTGGTTGTCGACGCCGTACTGGTTCAGTTCATGGCAGGAGTTGCAGGAGACGTCCTGGCCCTTGGAAAGGCGGGGATCGTAGTACAACATGCGGCCCAGAGCCACTTTCTCCTCAGTGATGGGGTTGGCGGCCGAATCCATGACGGGCGGCAGCGCCTTGAACATTGCCAACCTGGCGGAATCCACCTCCACCCCGGGCTTGCGGCTGGTGCAGGCCGCACCCAGCATGAGAAGAGCACACAACAACAGAGTTGCGCGGCGGCGCATGAGTTCCTCCGTGAAATGTGAGTATACACCCAGCCCGGGATTATCGCAGGCGGGCCACAGGCTCGAGTTTCGGATATGCGGGTCCTGCGGTACCATTTTATGTAAGAAATCACCTGCATCCCCAGCTTCCGTGCGCCCGAAATACTTATAAACAAATGCGGCATATACGATGTCATTTCAAACTCCGCAAGTTCTTGATTCTGCGGCCGGCCCGAGCGCAACACTGCGCCATTCCCGCCATCAAAGCGCCGGTTTTCAGCGTCCGAGACTGGAACCCGCAGTACTTGTTTTCTTTCCCCCGGCCCGCTCATTATCGAATCGATGACACAGGCTATTCTATCTGCGGATCACTGGGCAATCTGGGCTTCCCAACTCCTGAAGCGCTGCCTTTGGACCGCGACCCGTCTCAGCCGACCGGAGAACCGGCGGTTGGCGTATAGCGACCGCCGTGCCGAACCCAGATTGAAGGTCCATTTCTTGGCCCAGATCTCCGGGGAATTCGGTTCGTGCGAAGTCCGCGGAGTGAACATCACGAGCGGCGGTGCCTTGCTCCTGGCCACCAAACCCCTGCCGCCTGAGTCGGTGGTTCTCCTCCAAGCAAAGAGTCTCGGGCTGATGGGTTTTGCGCAAGTCCGGCACTGCGCCGAGCGCGGGGCGAACAGCTATGCCATTGGAGTCGGGTTCCCCAGCCCGCCGATGCGGATGGGCACCTGGCGGTTCCAACGCGTTTCGGCGAAAGAGTTTCTTTCGAGCGCCGGGCCAGAACTTCGGCGTGAGGTCGCCGATGACGCCGCCCAGCACGCTGCGAGCGGCCAGCCATTACCGTGACCTCGCGAGACAACTCCGGAGAATGGCAGGTTAGGAGAGCGATATGACTTCGACAATTGGAGTCGCATTGGAAGTTCGAGATTATCCATGCGGGATCGGACAGGGCGTGGCAACCATGGAACTCTGTCACAGCGCCGTCGAATGGGACGAGGCGATCCAGAAGCTGGGCGGTTCCATTCATCAGTCCTGGGCGTGGGGCGAGTTCAAGCGCCGAACGCAGGGCTGGGACCCGTTCCGGGTGCTCGTGAAGCACGGTGAGGGTGTCCGGGCTGCGATCCAGATCCTCGAACGGCGAATTCCGTTCCTACCGCTGCGCGTGTTCTGCGCACCCGGAGGCATCGCATGCCCGAGCCAGGACGACGCCCTTCTTACCGAACTCGTGGCCTGGCTTCGGGTCTTCATAAGAGAGCGGCGTGGCATTCTGCTGCGCATGGATAGCTGCCGCCTGGACTCCGACTCTGAGTATAAGGTGGCGCTCTGCAGGGCCGGTCTCCGCCAACTTGCCGACAGGTGGGGCGTTTGGGGCGTGCCCGGACGAGTCACCATGGCGCTCGACATCACCGCCTGTGAAGAAGTGCTTCTATCCAAAATGCATCAGAAGCACCGTCAGCATATCGGCAGGGCGTCTCGCCTCGGCATTACCATCGAGGTTTCACGCGACCCAAACAGTGTGGAGGAATTCTATAGCTGCCTCACGGGAAGTTCCGCCCGCCGAGATTTCCATGTGTACGCTCTTGATTACTACGCCGAAGCGTTCCGGAGTCTCTCCCTCGGCTGCAGGCCGGCAATCCTGCTGGCGCGCCTCGAAAACCGCCCGGTATCTGCCCTTTTTTGTGCAATGTTTGGCGAGACCTGCTACGCCCTTTTCAGCGGGTTTGACCCGGAGTTTAGCCGGCTGCACTCCATGGAAGCACTTCATTGGCGGGCGATCCAGTTAGCGAAAGATGCTGGTTGCCGAGTCTACGACCTCTTGCATCTCCCCTTGGTTGACATCCCTCACGAGGGCGAGCCTGGGTACGGTTTGTACAACTTCAAGAGGGGCTTGGGCGCGGAGTGGCGCTATTCCGCCGGATACTTTGACCTCTGCCCGAACCCGCTTTTGTACCAGGCTTTTCGATTCACCGAACGCAAACTGGGCCCCCTGGCGTACGAGGTGGCGGCCAAAACAGACTCGCTCCTGCAACGATTCGCCACCAGGGCAGCCAATCCCGCGAACGTGGCAACAGGGGGCGGTGGTACACAGCCGCAGTGGACGCATGCTGCTTCAACGGTTGGAGGCGCTGCGCCTCGACTTTAGGTGCCTCTATCTCCTATCCCGCAGGCCGGCCACCGACTCGAGTTTCGGGGCGGCGTATGACAGGGCTATGACCGCCCAAGCCGTGCCGCTTTGCGAAATCCACTGATCGTGGTGGTGCGGGAATCCGCTCTCGAAATAAGGCTGGAACCCCGCGGCCCGGGTCTTCACGTGCCAGGAGCCATCTTGCTGCTGGGTGCGTAGAAGATACTCGACGCCCTTGCGGTAGACGGCGCCGGTCGCCGGCATGCCGGTCTCGTGCAGCGCGTAAAGCGCCTCGCCGGTGGCGTAGGCGTCGGTGGGGAGGCCGCTGGTCTGACCCCATCCGCCATCGGCGCGTTGCAAGGCGATTAGCTCCTGGACGCGATCCTGCGGCGCCTTACGGTTGGCCCAGCAGATGCCCAGCAACTGCATGGTGCGGTCTTCGGTGGTGCTTGGGGTGGCCTTCTCAAGCCATCGAACCGCGCGCGCGATGCGTTCCTCGAATTCGGCTTTGCGGCCGGGGATGGTATAAAGCTCCAGCGCCCGTATGCCCTTGGCGGTGTGCTGGAAGCCGCCATCTTCCAGCGGCGGGCGGGCCAGTCCGTAGTTCGGCCAGTCGCCCTCCTGGCGCTGCATGGCGGCGATGTGAAAGACCAGCGCGTCGGTGGAGAGTGTAGGGGGAATGTCCGACGCGGCCATCTGCATGAGGGAGAATTGCAGGGAGTCGACGCCCGCGACAGGGTCCACCACCTGGAACAAGGTCTGCTCCAGGCCGCCGCGCAGCAAAGCAGTGGCGCGCGCCTGCTCGGCCTCGAGGGCGGTATCCACCTGGAGGCCGCTGGCCCGGGCCGCGGCCAAGGCCATGCCGGTCATGTGCTGCGCGTGACAGGAGAGGCATCCGCCGGTCTCCAGGAACTTGGCGCCGGTGCCCTGCATCATAGCGACACCGGCCTGGATGGCCGCCGGAACGCTGCGCGCAGCCGCGGCACTCGCCGGTTCCGCGGGCAACTTATCGGGCGCCAGGCCCAAGGCGCTCATTACCTCGGGGTTGCGATACTTGCGCGCCCAGTCCAGAACTGTCTCGCCTTCTTCGGAAACGATTTTCGGATCGGCCCCATTCTCCAGCAGGAGGCGCACGATGCGCGGGTCGGCGTGATCGGTGGCCACTGCCAACACCAGCGGCGTCAGGCCGCGAACATCTTTAGCGTTGACTTTCGCGCCGGCCTTCACCAGCATTTCCACCACCTGGTATTCGGCCTGCGGCACCGCCAGCAGTAGGGGCGTCATCCAGCCGATGCGGATCTTGCCGTTCTTGACAATGTCGAGGGTTTCGCCGCTGGCGACGTTCACTTTGGCCCCGTGGTCCAGAAGAAGCCTGGTCAGCTCGGCGCTGCGGCCGCCGGCGGAAACAGCTTCGCCCAGTGCGGTATAACCGTCCTTATCGGTGGTGTTGACATCGGCGCCCTTGGCGAGCAGGAGGCGCGCCACTTCCAGGTTGTCGACCGAGGCGGCGATTTCGAGGACGCTCATGCCGGATTCGTCTTGGGCCTTGACGTCCGCGCCTTTCTCGATCATCAGGCGGGCGATTTCCGCCGAGCCGTCGTAGGCGGCGGCAATCGCGAGCGGCGTGCGTCCCACCTTCGAGCGCGCCCCGACATCGGCGCCCTTGGACAGGAGGTAACGCACTTTGGCAAGATCTCCGGCGCACCACATCAGCGGGGTCGCGCCGAAATCGTTGGCGGTATTCACGCCGGCCCCGGCCTCGACCAGCAGTTTCACGGCATCCAGGCTGCCCAGAGCGGCGGCGTACATGAGCGGCGTGGTGTGGCGCGCATCGCCGGCGTTGGCGCCAGACTTTTGGACCAACCGCCGCAGGGCCGCGAGGTCGTTGTTGCGGATCGGGCCATAGAACGGGCTGGCCGTGCTTTGGGCCGCCATGGGCAGCCCGGCTGATAGAGCGATGGATAGCAGCGCAATCGCCGCGCGGTGAAGTCGCATCGGTATCCCCTCCCCAGGAATTCCTCTGAGTCTATCAAAAAACCAGAAGTCGGGACAGCACTCTACGGCTTGGTCGCCAGAATGAGCGGCGACGGGCCCGGCGCTTCGATCGTCCGCGGGTCTCGAAAGCCGGCTTCGCGCAGCCAGCCGGCGATCTCGTCAAACGACCACGTATCGCCCTCATCGGTATTCACCAGCATGTTGACGGCGAAGATCAGACTCACCGGCGGGCCGGTTCGCGCATCGTCCACCAGGAACTCCGCGATGGCGATGGTGCCGCCCTTAGCCAGCGCCTTGAAAGTCTTCTTCAGCAGCGCGCGTCCGCGCCTTTCGCCCTCGCTGTGCAGAATGTGGCCGAGCGTGGCGATGTGGTGCCCGCGGCCGAAATCGGCGGTCGCCAGATCGCCCGCCACAAATGAGAACCGCCCGGCCACGCCCAAGCGCGTCGCCACTTTGCGGGTGACGTCCAGAACGCCGGGCCAATCCACCGCAGTCACGGTAACCCGCAGCGACCTCTGCGCCAGCGCGATGCCCCAGACGCCGGAGCCGGCCGCCAGGTCGAGCACTTTCACGGGCTTTTTCGCGTCAGCGATCACCAGAGCTTCCGCCAGCCTCTGCGCCGACGGATAACTCATGGGAAAGATATCCTCCACGAACTTGTGGAAGAACTCGGCCCCCACCTTCTCCCGGTTGACGCTGGCGGCGGGCTTGCCGGTTCGCACCACTTCTTCCAAACGAAGCCATTTCGGCACAAGCTGGGTGCTGGTATGCTTGATCACCCCTCCCAGAAAACCCGGTTTGGTGCTGACCAGAAACGCCGCGCTGTCCGCCGTCAGCCCGTACCTTCCTTCGGCGTCCTTGGTCAGAAGTCCGAGACCGGCGAGGGCGTTCATGACCGCGCGCAGCCCGCGCACCGAAGCGCCCGACTGGGCGGCCACCTCCTCGACGGTCTTGGACCCTCCGTCCAACAAATCGAAAACACCGTGGTGAAGCGCGGCCTCGATGATCAGCGGCGGGGCGTAACCCCACGCCAACTGCTGGATCCTCTCCGGCGTCACCGCCCTCTGACTCATTGCACCCATGTGACAGAATTCCCCTCTCTTGAGATTGAGATGCTACTGATGAGATTATGTCACAGGCAGGTAGGGTTCAGGGCGGGAATGGCAGCTACGGCTCGTGGTGGTTGCCGTTGATCTCGCGCAGGACGTCGTCCACCACTTCCCCTGAAAGGTCCGAATGCAGCTCGGCGTTCATGCGGCGCAGCGCTACGCCGACAATGTCGCGGTGGTGCAGTTTGGCGCCAGGACCCTTGGCGCCCAGCTCCAGCCAGAGCCGGTGCAGCAGGTCGAGGTCCTCCGGCCAAAGGCGTGGAGGATGCGGGCCCAGGTTGAAGAACACGGTGTCCTTCTGGTTTTCGAGAACGATCTCGAGAGACAGCGAAGGCCGCGGCTCGGGAAGCTGCTCCCAGTAGTAGCCCACCTGGGCGCCCTGCTCGGAAGGCGTGAGCTTGGGCGAAAGCCCCATGACAATGCGCGAGGATCCGAGGCGCGCGGCCGTCTGAACCAGGGCTTCGTACGGGTCCGAGCCAGGCACCACCATCAGCTCGACGTGCTTGCCCGACTTTTCCGCCAGCGTGACAACCTGCGTGAACACGGTGGTTTGAGCCTCGGAAAAGATCTGGCCGATATCGAGCCCGTGCTCGCCGGAGCCCGCCTGCGTCACCACGCGGACGGAAACCACCACGATGTCCATCTTGCGCGTATCCGTCTTTTCGAGGATGCATTGCAGGTGCTGCAGGCGATTGGGATTGCGCACCGCCACCAGCACGTTGCCCGGCCGCACGCTGACCGAGCCGGCGGAAAGGTCCGGGTGCGGATCCAGCCGGAACTTTTCCATCTCTTGAGCGTGCCCGATCCGGCGCTTGCGGTTGCCGATATCGGACAGCTCGAAGACGATGAAGAATATGATGGTGAAACTCACGCCCGAAATGGTGGCCACCTTCTTGGTGAGCACGTTGACCGTGGCCAACGCGAAGAGCGTGACGGTGATCATGATGAGGCCGAGGGGAATCTCCGTGCCGCGCACGTGGAAATTCAGCGGGACCTTCCATTCGCGGCCCCCCGGCTGCTTGTAGCGCAGCACCAGCACCGAGAGCGCCTTCATGGCGAAGCTCCACACCACGCCGAACGCATAGGCTTCGCCCAGCATGTAGACATCGCCTCGGCTGATGAGGATGGTGATCAATTGCAGTACTACGATCACGTTGATGATGCGGGAGGTGGTGCCGAACTTTTTGTGCGGATGCCGGAACCAGTCGGGCAGCACGCCGTCTTCCGCCACACGGTTGAGGACGCCGTTGGACCCGATGATGGCGGTGTTCACCGCGCCGGCAAGAATCAGGGTCCCCACCAGCACCACGAAGCCGTGAAAGAGCAGGCGCACGGAAACCGGCCCGACGAGGTACATGGCGAGCCCGCCGATGAGGTTGTCCAGGAAGCCCTGCCGCGCGGCGTCGGGGATGATCATCACCGCGAAGAAGGAAACCAGCGAGGTGAACATCATGCTGTAGATGAAGATCACGAAGCCGGCGCGCTCGAGGTTTTTCAGCTTGGGATGGGCGATCTCGCGGTTCACCTGGGCCAGGCTCTCTTCGCCGCTCATGGCCAGCAGCGAGTGGCCCAGCCCGATAAGCACGGCGATGACGGTGATGGAGGGCGCCAGCGTGCCCTTCAGCCAGCCCAGGGCTTCGGGGCTGAACTTCAGGTTGGCGGGCACGGGCAACGGCACCGGCTGGTAGCCGTGCTTGAGGATGGTGACGATGCACCAGAGGATCAGCATCACCACCATGACGGTGGTGATTTGCATGATGCGCAGGGCCTTCTCGCTGGATTCATGAATTCCGATGATGTTCTTGCGCCAGAAGTAGAGCGTCACGACGGCCGCGAATACCGCGGCGAAATAGGGTGGGTACACGTGCATCCCGGCGATGTGGAAATTGGCGCCGGTTTCATTAATCAAGCCGCCCAGGTACAGGCCCGCGCTGACGGCGCTGATGGGGCCGGTAAGCACGTAGTCGAACATGAGGGCCGAGACGGAGAACTTGGCCAGCGTGCCGCCCATGGCCTCGTGCACCACTTTGTACACGCCGCCGCGCACGAACATGGAGCAGCTTTCGATGTAGATGGCGCGCACGGCGTAGGAGAACAACATGATGGCCAGGATGAACCAAGGCGCAGCTTTGCCGATGGCCTGCTCGGCGATGCCGCCCACGTAGTACGCCGACGAAGCCAGGTCGCTGAGCACGATAGCCGCCGCGCGCCAGAAGGAAATGAACGACAGCATGACGGTGGTGGCCACAACCACCTTGACCGTCGGCCGTTGTGCCATTGTCACGTAAAGATCTCCTCGATCACCATGCGGGCCAGACGGGGGACAGACAGGTGCAGTTCTTCAGGCACATATTAGCATAGGGTAGGAGGACGGCGCGGTTCCCATGGAATCCGAGGCGCTGGCGCGCGCGGTGATTGCGAAGCTTCGCGGGGCGGGCCACCAGGCGTACCTGGTGGGCGGGTGCGTGCGCGACCTGCTGCTGGGGGCCGAGCCCAAGGATTTCGACGTCTCGACCGACGCGCGCCCCGCGCGCATCATGGAGCTGTTCCCCCAATCGGGACAAGTGGGCGCGCACTTCGGCGTAGTGCTGGTGCGCGACGCGCGCTCGCAGGTGGAGGTGGCCACATTTCGCAGCGACCACGATTATGCCGACGGCCGGCGCCCCGCCAGCGTGCATTTCGAGAGCGACCCGCGCGAGGACGTGCTGCGCCGCGATTTCACCATCAACGGGCTCATGATGGAGGCGGACACGGGGAAAGTGCTGGACTACGTGGGCGGGCGCGCCGATCTGGAGAGACACATGGTGCGCGCCATCGGCGACCCCGATGCCCGTTTCAGGGAAGATCACCTGCGGTTGCTGCGCGCCGTCCGTTTCGCCGCGCGCCTGGGGTTCGAGATCGACGCCGCCACGTTCGAAGCCATCGTGCGCCACCATGCGCTGATCCTCAAAGTAGCGGCCGAGAGAGTGCGCGATGAGCTGGAGCGCATCCTGATGGAAGGCGGCGCGCGCCGCGGCCTCGAGCTGCTGGATGCGAGCGGCATGTTGGCCGATCTGCTGCCCGAGGTGGCGGCCATGAAGGACGTCGAGCAGCCGCCGGAATTCCATCCCGAAGGCGATGTCTGGACGCACACGCTGCTGCTGCTCGAAAAGCTCGACCACCCCGCCGCGACGCTGGCTTGGGGCGCGCTGCTGCACGACGTGGGCAAGCCGCCCACGTTCCGCGTGGCGGAGCGCATCCGCTTCGACGGCCACGCGGAGGAAGGCGTCAGGCTGGCGCACGGCATCCTGAACCGGCTGCGCTTCTCGCGCGACGACATGGAGCGGGTGGAGGCGCTCATCGCCAATCACATGCGTTTCAAAGACGCGCACCGCATGAAGGAAAGCACTCTCAAGCGCTTTCTGCGCATGCCGGATTTCGGCGAGCACCTGGAGTTGCACCGCCTGGATCGCCTGGCCAGCAACCGGAATCTGGAGAGCTACGAGCTGGTGAAGCGCAAGCTGGAAGAGCTGCCGGAAGAGCAATTGAAACCGGCGCCGCTGGTTACGGGCGCGGACCTGATCGCCGAGGGATACGAACCGGGGCCGCGGTTTGCCGAGATGCTGGCGGCGGTGGAGGATGCGCAGTTAGAAGGGCGCGTGGGCAGCCGGGAAGAAGCGCTGGCGATGGTGAGGGAGATGTTTCCGCGGTGAGGCTTCGGGGGCAGCCGCACGTCCACCAACCTGGTTCGTGGCCTACTGCTTCGCGAAGTCAAACGTGCAGGGGCGGCCTACGATGCCGAGGCCCGTGTCGCGGGTGCCTGTGCCCTCTGTATCCTGGAACTGGGCCTTGATGTTGTAGCTATATTCCTCGCCCTTGTGGGCGAGGACTCCACGGGCGTATTTCCTGGAGGCGACTATGCCTGTTGCAGACAGCTTGGCGCTGCCGTCCTGTGCGATCTTGCCTTCGATCAGCAGGTAGCCGGGCTCCCCCGCTGTGCCGTGCTCTCCGCGAAAGTTGTTGTTCTGGATGGCGCTGGCAAACTGCCAGGTGTAGGCCTCGGTGCTCCCTTTTGCAGGGCAGGCGAGCTTCGTGAGCCACTTGCCATCGAAGCGCGGTGAACTTCGGCCACCGGCTCCCGCCGTTTGAGGAGGCGAGGACGTGCTTTGGGCGAAAGCAATCGACCAAAACAGCAGTGCGGCTGCCACTCGGCGAGCCACCCGAGCAATAGTAGGCAAATGCATAGAGAGGCGTGTTATGCAATCTGGCATCCAACCCGTTAGGCGCCAAAAAAACCGGTGATGTGCGCGTTCTGTAGAAAAACAGCGCGGCGTATCGCGACACCGACGCCCCCGAGGACAGCACCCTGCCGAGAGTAGTGCGTCTTTTGGCCCAGGCAGCGCTTCCACGCGCACGTGTGCCCTTGGGGGCACCCCCGCGCCTCGGGACCCGGGTCTCACTCACCCGTTTTTGGGTTCGCGGGACTAGGCCAGCAGCTTGCGGGCGCGCTGGAACACGTCCAGCAGCATCTTTTCCGTCAGCTTGCCGGTGGAGGTGTTCTGCTGGCTGGGGTGATAGCAGGCGATCAGCAGCGGATGCCCGGGCGCGACGCTGAACTGGCGGTTGTGGCCGAAGACGAAGGGCGCGCGGCTGGGGATGGCGCCGCGTGATTTCAGCACGTCCAGGTACGCATCGAACGCGATTTTGCCCAGGGCCACCACTACTTTCACGTTCGTCAGCAGATCCAGCTCGCGTTCCAGGTAGGGGCGGCAATTGCGAAGCTCCTGGGGCGCGGGTTTGTTGCCGGGCGGCGCGCAGCGGGCGGCGGCGGTGATGTAAACATCGCAGAGCGCCAGGCCGTCGTCGCGCGAGACGCTGGCCGCCTCGGAGGCGAATCCGGTCTGGTGGAGGGCGCGGTAGAGCCAGTCGCCGGAGCGATCGCCGGTGAACATGCGGCCGGTGCGGTTGGAGCCGTGCGCGCCGGGCGCGAGGCCCAAAATCAGAATGCGCGCCTGGGGGTCGCCGAAGGAGGGCACGGGTTTTCCCCAGTACTCCCAGTCGCGAAAGGCGCGCCGCTTCACGGCGGCGACGCGCTCGCAGTGTTCCCGCAATCGGGGGCAACGGCGGCAGTTTGCAACTTCGCTTTGCAGGATTTCGAGATTTTGCGGGATTTCCAACACTGTCTATTTAATGGTAAAATGTTTTTTCGGCTGCTCCGGCCGGATGTTCCGTATCCGCTCTGGCGTTAATCGCTGTCGCGGCGAACCGCGCGTCGTCATGAAAAAGCGTCTTCTCGTCGCATTGCTATTCTGTGTGCTTGCGAGGCCAGTGGCCGGCGGAACCGTTCAGCATCCACGTAAACGCCGCCACATCGCGGCGGCGACCACCCAGCGCGCCCCCATCGTCAGGGTTGCGACGCAATCGCAGCGTCCCGCGGCAGCCCCGGCGCCGGTGGTCATCCAGGGCGGTCCGTGGACCGAGCCGACCTTCGCCGATTCCACGGTGGGCGACATGGTGGACGGTGAAGACCTGGCCGTTCGGCGCGCGGCGGTGGAGGCTCTGGGGCCTTACAACGGTTCCGTGGTGGCAGTCGATCCCGGCACCGGGCGCATTCTCTCGATGGTGAATCAGAAGCTGGCGCTGAGCGCGGGTTTCCAGCCGTGTTCCACCATCAAGGTCGCAGTGGCGCTGGCGGGGCTAAGCGAAAAAACCATCCTGCCGGCCAACCGGTTTCACCTGGGCGGTCTGCGCATGGACCTGACTTACGCGCTGGCCCACTCGAATAATTACTATTTCGCCACGCTGGGACAGAAACTGGGTTTCGAAACGGTCAGCCACTACGCCCGCCTGTTCGGGTACGGAGAAAGGGCCGGGCTGAATGTTCCGGGCGAACAGCCGGGGGCCTTTCCTTCCGCGGCGCCGCGCAATGGCGGAGTCGGCATGCTGTGCAGCTTCGGCGAGGAGATCTCGCAGACTCCGCTGCAACTGGCGGCGCTGATGAGCGCCATCGCCAACGGCGGCACGTTGTACTACCTGCAGTATCCGCGCGACCAGGTAGAGGCCGGAAACCTGGTTCCGATTATGAAGCGAAGGCTGGAGATCGGAAGCCTGATCCCGGTGATCAAGCCGGGAATGCGCGGGGCGGTCGAGTTCGGCACGGCGCACCGCGCCCGGGAAGATGGTCCCATTGCCGGCAAGACCGGCACATGCAGCGAGAACCACGCGCACCTGGGCTGGTTCGGTTCCTTCAACGACGCCGGACGGCGCAAGCTGGTGGTAGTAGTTTTGTTGACCGGAGGGCGGCCGGCCATCGGTCCGCTGGCCGCGGGCATCGCCGGCGACATGTACCGGCGCCTGGGAGAGCAGAACTACTTTGCGGCATCGCAGCCGATCACGCCGGCGACGCTGGTTTCCAGGCAGATCTGCTGCGCGAATTAAGGGCTCAAGCCGGTTCCTCGAGGCACGCGAAGACTTCCCGGTAGAATTCGGGGTGGGCTTGCCAGGTCTGCGCGGTAACCAGTTTGCCGTCGCGCACGGCGGGCTTGGAACTGTAAATGCCCCCGCTGCGCTCGACTTCGATGCGCACGTGATCGTGGCAGGTGACGGTGCGGCCCTTGGTGATGCCCGCCGCCGTCAGCACCTGGATGCCGTGGCCAATGGCGCAGATCAACTTGTCCTGGGCCGCGAATTCACGCACCAGCGAGAGCAGGCTGGCGTTGTTGCGCAGGTACTCCGGGGCCCGGCCACCCAGAATGATGATGGCCGCGAACTCGTTGGCCGCCACGGCCGTAATGGCCACATCCGCCTCGAGGCAATGGCCCGGGCGCTCGACGTAAGTTTCCCACCCCGGCTCGGCGTCGTGGAACACCAGGTGCAAGCGCCGCCGCGATGGCGCCGCCAATACCGGCTCCCATTGCGCCTCCAGAAACCGTTGGTAAGCGTACAGCGCTTCGTAGCTGTCGCCGCCATCACCCGTGACAATGAGGACTTTTTCGCTCATGGGTAGCATTTTAGCGCGGAACTTCTTCAATGCCCTTCGCGATCCAGTGCGCTTTCACGCGTCGCGCCGCCGCGCGGCCGACCACGGCGGCCAACTGGTCCTCCGAGGCGGCGCGCACCAGCTCCGAGCTGCCGAACTCCTTCAGCAGTTTTTGCACCGTCCTCTGCCCCACGCCCCGGATGGCGTCGAGCTCGCTCGAGAGCTGCCGCGCGTTCCGCCGCGACCGGTGGAACGTGACCGCGAAGCGGTGCGCCTCGTCGCGGATGGATTGAATCAGGTGCAGGATGGGCGAGAAGCGGTCCAGCACCACCGGCTCGTCCTCCTGCCCGTAGACGTAGACGATCTCTTCGCGTTTGGCGATGGAGGCCAGCGGTTGGTCGGTGATTCCCACCGCTTCCAGCGCTTCGGCGGCTGCGTGCAACTGCCCGATTCCGCCATCGATCAGCACCAGGCCGGGCATGGGCCGCTTCTCTTCCAGAAGACGCGAATAGCGGCGCGCCACCACCTCGCGCATGCTGGCGAAATCGTCGTTGCCGATCACCGTCTTGATGATGAATTTGCGGTAGTCGGCTTTCTTCATCCGGCCGTCTTCCCAGACCACCATGCTGGCCACTTTGTCGGTGCCCTGGATGTGGGAAACGTCGAAACACTCTATGCGCGACGGCGCCGCAGGCAGGTTCAGGGCGTCTTCAAGCGCTTCCTGGATGGCGCGAGAAGAAGGCTTCAGCACGCGAAAGCGCGCGTCGAAGCTGTGTTTGGCGTTGTTCCGGACCAGGTCGAGCAGCGCTTTCTTCTGCCCGCGCTGGGGCGTGCGGATCTCCACGCGATGGTTGCGTTTCTCGGAAAGCAGCTCCTCCAGGGCCTCGCAATCCTCGAACTCCACGGGCACGTGGATTTCGGCCGGGATGAACTGCTGGTCCAGGTAGAGCTGCTTCAGCAGCGAAGAGAAGAACTGCGGCTCGTCGAAATCCGGCTGGTCTTCCCAGAAAAATTCGCGGCGGTCCACGATCTGGCCGTGGCGCAAGTGGAACAGGTTCAGGGCCACCAGGGGCGGCTCGGCGTAGCAGGCGAAGATGTCCACATCGTCGCCCTTGGCCGCGGACATCTTCTGCCGCTCCTCGATCTCTTCCACCGTGGCCAGCAGGTCGCGCAGCGACGCGGCTTGCTCGAAGCGCATCTCGCCGGAGGCCGTTTCCATGCGGTCGCGAAGGCCGCGCGCCAGGTCGCCGTGCCGGCCCTCCAGGAACAGCTTCACGTCGCGCACCGCGCCGGCATAGGCATCGCCGGTGGTCAGGCCTTCGACGCAAGGCCCCAGGCAGCGGTGAATGTGATATTGCAGGCACGGCTTGGGGTGGTAGCGCGTCAGGTCGACCTTGCACGACGGCACCAGGAAATGCCGGTGGATGAAATGCACCAGGCGGTGCGCCAGGTTGGCCGGAAAGTAAGGGCCGAAGTAAGTCGCGCCGTCTTTGCGCAGCCGGCGTGTCACGTATACCCGCGGGTACCGTTCATGCGTGAGCTTGATGTACGGGTAGGTCTTGTCGTCGCGCAGCAGGACGTTAAAGCGCGGCTGGTACTGCTTGATCAGGTTGTTCTCGAGCGCCAGCGCCTCTTTTTCGTTATCGACCAGGATGTAATCGATGTCCCGCGCTTCCGCGATCAGCGTTCCGGTCTTGGTGTCGGCCAGCTTGTCCTCGGAAAAGTAGCTGCGGACACGGTTGCGCAGGCTCTTGGCCTTGCCGACGTAGATGACGCGGCCTGCGGCGTCCTTGTACAGATACACTCCCGGAACGAGCGGAAGCTGGCCTGCCTTGTCGCGGAGTTCCATGGGAGGGGAAGCTATAATTGAATTATGTCACGCTGCATTCTGACGCTGCTCGTGGCTTTGGTGGCGCTCGTTCACGCACAGGATCAGCCCGGCCAACTGAAAAGGGACCGGTCGCAGCCTGCCGCATCCGGCCAGCAGGAGGTCCCCCCGGAAGAGGACACATCGCTGGCGGTGAAGGAGTATTCCTTCAATCCCCTCCAGGCCCAAAAGGAACTGCAAATCGGGAACTTCTACTTCAAGACGGGCAAGTACCGGTCCGCCGCCATGCGGTTCACCGAAGCTACCAAGTGGAACGAAGGCAACAGCGACGCCTGGTTGCGGCTGGGCGAGACTGAGGAAAAGTTGAAGGATTCCAAGGCCGCCAAGGAAGCTTATACCAGGTACCTGGCGCTCGCCTCCGACGCCAAGAACGCTCCCGAGATTCGCAAGAAGCTGCAAAAGCTGAAATAGGCTTCAAGGAATGAGCCGTATCAGCCCGTAAAAGGCCACGCAGATGCAAAAATCCACCGCCAGCCCCCAATCGATTTGATAGAGTTGGTGCTGCGCCTCAGGCGGCAGGAACCGCTCCACGCCGAAGTAAATAATGTTACCCGCCAGGATCGCCACCAGCGACCGCCGGAAATCGCCCTTCATGAGGACCCGTAACCAGTGTACGATTAGCACTATGATGACACGGCGCGATGTGTTAGGGACCCTGGGTGCCCTGGCAGCCACCCTGGGACGGGCGGCCGACCGGCTTCCCGCCAACCAGAACGTGAAGTGGGGATTGGGATCGAATCTTTGGAATTCCTTCAAGGGATCGAAGTTCACCGACATCCTCGACGTGATGCGCGACACCGGGTTTATCGGCCTCCGCTTGACGCAGTTCCCAACGATTCTGAAGACCTACGACATCACCACCGAGCGAATGGAAGCGGAAGTTTCCAAACGCGGGCTGCACGTGGTGACCATTTCATTCAGCGGCCCGGCGCAGGACCCCTCCAGACGCAAAGAAATCCTGGACAGCGCCAAGGCGGACATGACCTTCCTCAAGAATTTCGGCGCGGAGCGGCTGGTGGTGTTCTCGCCGGGGCGCAACGCGGGCGCGGCCCCGGACGCTTTCAAAACCATGTGCGAGTGTTATAACCAACTGGGCGAACTGGCCGGCGAAATGGGCTTCAAGGCGGGCTTGCACAACCACATGGGCCAGATGGTGCAGAACGAAGACGAGCTGGAGCGGTGCATGCAGATGACCGATCCCAAGCTGTTCTGGCTGTCGCCCGATACCGCCCACCTTCACCTGGCCGGCATGGACTCCGCCAAGATCCTGGAGCGCTACAAGGACCGGCTGATGCTGGCGGACTACAAAGACGCCAAACGGGGCAGCGGCGGCTTCCTCCAGAACATCTACGACCTGGGCGACGGGGACGTGGACTTCCCGGCCTGCCATCGCGTGCTGAAGTCGGCTTCGTTCAAGAACTGGCTGATCGTCGATCTGGACGTGGCCCGCAAAGGCCCCCGCGTCAGCTACGAACGCTGTGGAGCTTACGTGGTCAACACGCTGGAGCCGATTTATGTTTGATGTTTCGCGCCGAACCTTCCTTGGGACCACGCTCGCCATGACCACACTCAAGGCCGCCGACTATCGCATTATCGATTCCCACGTTCACACCTGGAAACACGACCCCGAGTTTCCGTTCGCGCCGGGAGCCAATGTCCCCACGCGCGACGCCGCGCCGGAAACCCTGCTGGAGCACATGAAAGCCAACGGGGTCTCGAAAACCGTCATCATCCAGGTAATTCACTACCGCTACGACAACCGCTTTCTGGCGCACGTGCTCAAGCAATATCCGGGAACCTTCAAAGGTGTGTGCCGCGTGGACCCGCTGGACCCGGCGGCGCCGGACACCCTGTCAAAACTGACGGAGCAGGGGTTCCGCGGAGTGCGCCTGAGCCCCGGAGGCGGCGCTGCCGGCGACTGGCTGACGGGGCCGCTGATGCCTCCGCTGTGGAAGCGCTGCCTGGACCTGAAAGTGCCAATGACGGTGCTGGCCGCGATCGGGCGCATGCCGCAGGTGGCCCAGTTGATGGAGAAGCTGCCCGATTTGACGCTGGTGATCGACCACATGGCAGATTGCCCTGTGAACCAGCCGCAGGAGCTCGAAAAACTGATCGCGCTCAAGCGCTTCCCGAATGTGTTCGTCAAGATTTCGCACACCTGGTCGCTTTCGCGCCAGCCGTACCCGTGGCTGGATTCGCAGGAGTTGGTGAAGCGCCTGTACGACGCGTATGGTCCGCGGCGGTTGATGTGGGGCACCGACTGGCCGATCATCGAGAACTCGAAGGCGACATACGAGCAGGCGCTGACGCTGGTCCGCGACGACATGAAGTTTCTCAACGCCGACGACAAGAGCTGGATGCTCAGCAAGACCATCGAACGGGTGTGGCCGTTCGGAGCGTAGACGCGGGCCCGCGGTTGGGTAGTGCGCTAAATATGTGCGCCTGTCCTCGTGGCGGCCTCGGCAGAGCGGGCCGCCAGAACGTCACGCAAATCCTCCATGAGTATGCTTCATTGGAGGGTGATGGTGGCTCTGCCGTCTAGGAAGTTCGGCATTGAAACCCCAAACGGCGACATAACTGAGTTGAACCGCCCGCTTAGGACCAGGCGCGCGAATAGGGCATAGGTATTCTCAGGATCAGCCGAGATGTCCGTCAGATACAACACCATGACCGTGCGTTCTTGCATAATCCGGCTGTAATAAAGCTGGATCTCGCCATTGGTGAGGGAGCTGACCCACCATAGGAAACCCTCTAACGCAGCATCGTCACGCGGGTCCAAGGTCCGTAGCGCCCTAACGGCGCGGCTTACGCTACACGCTTTATCGAACGCTTCTTGAGGGCCGGCCCCTTGCGATCTACTGGCCAATTCTAACAACTTGAAGTATTCATCTTGAGCTGTTGCTGTAAACCTCACCCGGTAGTGCATCGGGCACAAGCCCTCCTTTGGTTACTGTGTTAGGTTTGCTTCAATATCGTCAAAGTCCACAGATTGGCCTTGTGCGGCGTCGCGCAAACCAGCCAACAGCCCCGCGGTTTCTTTGGAGTTTTTGATCAACTCCATCAGCCTGAGCATGGACTGAAACTTGTTCTGCATAATCAAATACTGCTCATAGTTCAGCAACACTGCTAGCGGGGTGTCATTGTCCTGGATCACAAGCATTTTCTTGAGTTTGCCGAGATTTCCAGTGTTTAACGAGCGGAGTTTGCTAGCTCCGACGTACTCGACTCTGGGATCAATCATAGGAAAATCGGTGTTCATAGTGGCTTCCTCTAGGCTACCTTATCGGCGTTTCCATGTCAAGTATCGGACATTATTCTGGCAAAGTAAACAGAAACCAAAACCAAAGTGTACGATTAGGTACTAGTACTATAGGCACGATCGGGGCTGAAATTTGTCTTGACTTTGACGTACGATTGGCTGTATTATGACAGTATATGGACAACGACAACGGCCAGCGGGGTTCAGTTGGGAAGCCGAACCCGCTAGCCGTTTGCCCTTCTGGCGATGGTAGCTCAGCGGTAGAGCGCGGGTTTTGTAAACCCTTGGTCGAGAGTTCGAATCCCTCCCATCGCCCCAGAGTTAAAGCCCCGATCAGCGCATCAACGCTAACCGGGGCTGAAATCCGCACAGCCGAAGCCGTCACGGACGCTCAACCCCATTATCCGGCTTTTGGCTGTGAACTTCAAGAGGAGATTCACAATGACGTGCCACAATTGCCGGACCGAATGTAAGCGCAGGGGGAAGGACCGCAAAGGCCACCAGCGGTATCAGTGCCGCCAATGTCGCAAGTTCTTTCAGGAACCCCGTGAGAAGCCCCTGGAAGGCATGTACACTCCACTGGACAAGGCTGAACACATCCTCTCGCTGCTGGTAGAAGGATGCTCCATCAACACCATTGAGCGCGTGGCCGGGGTTCACCACACCACCATCCTGAAGCTCCTGGTTCTGGTCGGCGAGAAGTGCGCCGCCATATTCGGAAGGCTCGTGGCCAACGTCCCCGTGACGGACGTTCAGTGCGACGAGATCTGGGGATACGTCCAAAAAAAGGAATCCCACAAGTACCCCTGGGAAGCGGACGACAACAGCGTCGGCGACGCCTACTGCTTTGTAGCGATAGATCGGAAGACGACGCTGATCCTGAACTTCGCACTTGGCCGGCGCGACCAGAAAACGACGGACGCCTTCATCGAGGGCTTGCGCCAAGCGACGGCCCCGCAACGGTTCCAGATCACAACGGATGGTTTCGGCCCCTACGTCTCGGCGATCACCACCACGCTCTCCGACCGTTGCGACTTCGCCCAACTCATCAAAGTTTACGCCAGCCCGCGCGAAGGGGAAGCCCGGTACTCCCCGGCTGACGTTGTGGAGGCCCTACCAAAACCGATCATGGGTGACCCCGACCGCGTGAAGATCTGCACGTCCCACGTTGAACGCCAGAACCTCACGATTCGGATGCAGATGCGCCGCATGACGCGGCTGACGAACGCCTTCAGCAAGAAGTGGGAAAACCTGTGGGCCGCTTACTGCGTTCATTTCGCCTGGTACAACTTCGTGCGCCGCCACCAGAGCCTCCGCATGACGCCCGCCATGGCCGCCGGCATCACAGACCACATGTGGACGATGAGGGCAGCGTGATAAGACTAACCAGCATGAACAGGCTCTACTATGGAGACAACCTCACGGTTCTATGGGCTTGCGCCGTTTTGAAAATCAGGGATTTCCCCGATAGAGTTCGCCTTTCCTTTGCTTTTTCGTTTGCGCTAGGGCTAAATTTCAGGGTATACTAAAAGGTTTTCTCTTGACAAGAGTTCCCAAAGGTTGTCATACTGTGATTGGAATTATGAACCCCCGAGTTCCTGCGGGTACGCGGGGTTAAGCATTTTTTTGAAGCCTGGGCGCACGCGCCTAGGCTTTTTTATTGTGGGGGCACGATGGGCGTAACGGCCGTTTTCATCGATGGCGGATACCTCGATAAGGTGCTCTATCGCGACCACAGTAACGCCAGAATCGACCTTGAGAAGCTCACACGGTTGATGTCGCAACCAGACGAACTCCTGCGGGCATACTATTACCACTGTATGCCATACCAGGGTACTCCCCCAACCGCTGAAGAGAGTATGCGGTATGCGGGGCGCCATCGCTTCATAACAAAACTGTCGCTGCTCCCAAGGTTCGAGGTACGTCTCGGACGCTTAGTTTGCCGAGGGATTGATAAGACAACTGGGGAGCGAATCTTCCAACAGAAGCGTGTTGATTGCATGATCGGGGTAGACATGGCGCTTCTCGCTGGAAAGGGCAAAATCACCAATGCAGCAATCCTCACCGGCGATAGCGATCTCATGCCGGCCATCGAGTCAGTAAAGCGAGAAGGCGTGTTAACGACGCTCTGGCACGGTGGTTTGATCCCAGAAAATCGGCCTAGTTCTGAGCTTTACGCGCTAGTGGACGAGCGTAGGCAGCTTATGCCGGAATTGATTCAAGGCATTTTGTTGCACCGTCTACCGCACCATTAAAATCCCAAGCGCACACATCTAGCGCACTACCCGCGGTTGCCACGCGCGCCGGCGCACTGCTATAATCGTACTTTCGAAATCAGTAGGAGATTCCCGTCTTTATGGCACGAGTTTGCGAAGTGTGCGGCCGCGGACCTCAATTCGGCAACCGGATCAGTCACGCTCATAACGTCACCAAGCGGCGCTGGAACCTGAACTTGCAGACGGTTCACGCGCTGGTGAACGGCGCCAGCCGCCGCATCCGCGCCTGCACGTCGTGCATCCGTTCCGGCAAGGTTCAGAAAGCCGCCTAGCCGTTCAAGCCGCTCCAACGATCAGCCCGCCGTGAAAATCTGGTCCAGGTGGTGCTCCAGGTGTGCCACGTAATCTTCGATCAGGGCGGAGAGCGCGACGGGCGCCTTGCCGCCGATCGAGCACTCGTGCGCCAGGCTCGCTTCCGGCATCGCCTCGACGATGTGCACCAGGTGGCGGTTCAACAGGAGCCAGAGATTCACCAGGTCCGGCCAGGATTCGGTGGCGTAGGACTGAGCGGCCACCCAGCCTTCCTGCTCATAGCCGGGGAACTCCAGACTCGGCACAAACTGCGCGCGAACAAAACGCTGGTGGTTGTTGCCGGCGGAATCGATCAGGTGGCCGAGGATTTCCTTCTTCGACCAGCGGCCGGGCGCAGAGGGCCCGCGGGCACCCCGTGCGGCATCGCTTTCGGAAATGTTGCATAGCCGGGGCGGAACCGATCCCAGTATCCGCGCCAGACGGTTGGCAGCTTCGATCATTTGAGAATCACCTTGGTCACTCCAGTGTTGTTGGCGCTATCGGCGGCGCGGATCACCAGC
Source organism: Bryobacteraceae bacterium (assembly GCA_049515735.1). Lineage (GTDB taxonomy): Bacteria > Acidobacteriota > Terriglobia > Bryobacterales > Bryobacteraceae > Fen-178. The sequence goes on along the minus strand of JBEKTU010000011.1, from coordinate 44,914 downwards.
AGGTGCTCGCCGGGCGGCAGGTCCGTAAGGTCCAGCACGAATTTCTCGCGCAGCGAATCGATCACCCCATCGGCGGCTGCCACGGGCACCCAGTTTGCGGCGTCCAGAGAGTACTCGCAGCGGCGCAAGGGAGAGGCGGCGTCGGCGGCTTCGAATTCAATATGCGCGGCGCTGCCGGAGTGGCGCACCACGCCGATGGTCACCACCGGCGGTGTGTTGTCGATCATCACCGGGGCGCTCACCAGTTGCCCTTCGCGCGCGGTGGCCGGCGGGTTGGCTTCACGATCGGAGGCCACCACGCGGAAGAAGTACTTGCCATCGGCCAGCACGTCGGCATCGAAACTGACCGAATTGTCGTGGGTGTTGCCGCGCAGCAGTTTCCACTGGGTCTCGTCTTCGCCGCGGAAGTAAACGTTATAGACCAGGCGGTCGCCATCGGGATCTTCGGCCTGCCAGGCCACCGTGATCTGCTGCGAGTTGGCGCGCGGCAGCGTCTGCGTGGGGGTGCCGGCGGGGGTCGAGCTGGAAACGTCCCCGGTGTCGCTCACCGTGACGCTGTAAGCTGCCGAAGGCGAGTTGGTCGCCGGCCTGGCCGTCTGCGGGGCCGCCACGGACTGGGTGACGACGTTGATGCTCTTCACCACCGGCGGTGAGTTCTGCGGCAGGTAGGCCAGCGTGACGCTGTCCAGCACCGGAGTGACCCCCGAAGCTCCCCCCGCCAGTTCCGCCTTCCATTGGATGTAGCGCGCGTTGGGGCTGGTGATGCGGGAGGCGGATGCGTCGGTGAGCGGCTCGGACCAATCGCTCCAGGTGCGGTCGGGCTTGGCCGAGTTGCCGGAGCGCGTGCGGAAGCGCACGGAGCAACCGGCGGGCACCTCCGCGCGCCAGTTCAGGCTGCCCCAGCGCGACGCCGTGCCGGAATCGTGCACGGGGGCTTCGTAGGAGCCGCCCGCGCCCGGCGTTTCGCCCAGGCGGAAGATGCGGCCCATGTTGCTGGTGGCGGCCAGCACCGAATGGTCCGATGGCAGCAGGCGCGTGGTCTCGCCTTCGTTGGTCTGCGCCACCAGCGTGACGCGGCGGTCCGGCGCCAGGCCGTAGATGCGGCCGTTGTTGTCGGTGGAGAAGAGAATCTGCTTTTCGAGCGCCAGCACATCGTAGACGTTCTCCTCCTTGGAACTCCACAGTGTCTCGACGGTGTTGTCCGGGTTGATGCGATAGACGGCGGATTTGTCGACGCCGCTCATTTCCGTCACGGGCGTGAACTGAGTGCTCACCTGGGGAGTGGAAACCGGTGCGGGCGGTTGCGGCTGCGGCTTGGCGGGCTCGGGCGGCTTGATTTCGCCGGGGCCGGTGTCCTGTGCTTCCACCGTGATGGTAGTGGTGGCCGCCGCCGTGGCGCCGCCGGCAATGCCCTGCGCAGCCTGCGCGGCGCTTTGCGCCCGCTTGGCCACGGAGCCGCCCAGCGCGGCCGCGTACACCGTGCCATCCGGCATGGGAACGATGGCGCGGATTTCCGGCAGGCTCGCATCGTAGAGGACAAAGGCCTTGTCCTTGGCGGAAATGCGGTAGAGAAGGCCGTTGGGCTCGGTGCCCGCCAGCACCCGGCCTTGCGAATCTACGGCCAGGCCGGTGATGTGCGACTGGCCGGTATCGTAATATAGTTCGCCGGCGCCCGGACCGGAAACGCGGAAGACCTTGCCCTGGTCGCCCGTGCCCACGTAAAGCGCGCCGTCGGACCCCGCTGCCAGCGACCAGATATAGCGCGTCTTGGGCGCGAAGTATTCCGTGGCCTTGCCGTCTTCGATACGGTAAACCTTGCCATCGGGTGAGGTGCCGGCGTAGACCGCGCCGCTCGCATCCACCGCGACGGCAAAGACCTCGGGCTGCTCGGCGGTCCACAGCAGCGAGCCTTTCCCGGTGCGGTCGATGCGATAAACCCGGCCGCGGTGGCCGGTGCCTGCGTAGAGCGTTCCATCGGGGGCCTCGGCCACGCTCCAGATCACCGGCTGGTCCGACGTGAAGACCGTCTCCATTCTCGGCGCCAGCGAAAGGCGGCCATCGCGGCTGAGCGAGATGCCATCGAAACGGCCGCGGACGAAATCGCTGTACGAGCTCATCTCCCAGGCCTGGGTGCCGCTGGCCAGCGCGTAGGGGATCAGCGCAGCTGTGAATAGAGCGGCAATTGCGGCGGGGCGGGCGGAATAGCGCATGGCAACCATCATTCCTTGATTTCCACCTGGATGGTCTTGGAGCCGGAGACCACCATGTCGCCCGCGTCCACCTCCATCTCGACCACTTTTGAGTTGCGGGTCTGGGTGATGCCGGCGAGACTCGATTGCGAGCCCGTCAGGATGAGAGCCACGGAGGCCGGTGGATTCGGCAGGTCCGCGCCTTCCAGTTGAAACGCGGGGTCGGCGCGCCACACGCGGACGTAAGCCTTGGTGTTGGGGTGCAGATTGTTCACCGTGGCGATCAACTGGCCGGCGCTCCGGGGACTGGTGGTGAGGATCTGTCGGAAATCCGCGAGGTTGGCGGTGTTGGCGTCGGAGACCGTGAAGTACAGCGGTCCAGGTTCGGCGCCGATGGGCACCTGGTATTCCACCTGGCGCGTGGTCTCGGCCCCGTTCTCGCCCGCCAGCACGACGTTCAGCAGCACCTTTTCGCCGGGCCGCGCTTCGCGCCGCGAAACCGAGATGCCATCGATGGTCAGTTCTTTCTTCTGGGCGAAAGCTTCGACGTCGATCGCCACCTTCTTCAGTCCGAGCGAGCTGAAGCCGCTTTGCATCACGTAGGCCACTGGGACGGCGGCGGAAAGCGAAACCAGCATGGCGGAGCCGTTATCCGCGGCGTACATGTTCTCGAGCCGCACCGGCGCGGGCGCATTCTGAAATTCGACTTCTCCTGTGACGCGGACGCTGGAAGCGCCTACGGTGCGCTCGGTGGCGTCGATGGCGGAGTAGACGGCCATCTGGAGGAGCAGCGGCGAAAGCAGCGGGTCGTTGACCATCTGCACCTTGTAAGACTCGACGGAGCGGCCGGCTCGCGATACGCCGATCGAGACCGGCACCAGGGCCGCGCGCTTTCCCAACTCGCCGGCGATGGCGGTGTCGTGATCCTGCGAGATGGTGCCCATCCATTCCCGGGCCGAGGCCAGCTTAAAGGACGTGTTGAGGTTGGGCAGCAGCGTGATGACGTCGGCGCGGGCAAAGGGCAGCGCGGTGGCGCCGACGGCCAGGAACCGGTGCCCGAAGGCCCAGACGCGATTGCCGTCGATGTAGGTGACGGTGCCATCCGCGCCCACGCTGAGGTCTCCGGCCATCAGTTCGACGCTGATCATGGAGCCGGGCTTGAGATCGGCGGGATTGCCCATGCCAGGCTCGACTTTTCCGCCCGCGGTGATGCCCTGGCGCGGCTCCAGGCCCAGCGCGCTCAGTTGCGGCGCGAACGCTTCCAGCGTGGCGCGGCTGAACCCGCCGAAGGAGATGGGAGTGGCGATGTCCACCATGCGTGCTTCGCCGGCAGGCCCAGAGGGCACCCCGGGATCGGGCCTCGGCAAAACGCGCGTGAGATCCCGATCCGCCAACGCGATGGCGGCGTGCTGAACCGGATCGGAAGCGGATGGCAATACCGTGGCGGGCCGCATCATGTCCTGGATGGGCCGGATGCCGGCGATGGGATCTTTGGCGAACGGAAACGCCATGGCCACCGCGCCCACCAGCCGGCCATCGATATAGACCGGGCTGCCGCTCATGCCCGCCATGACCCCGGTATGTTCGAGCGGCCCGCCCGAGAGCCGCGCCAGGATCAGCGATTCCTTAGGGCCGACGTTATCCAGCACGCCCAGGATCTCGACCTGGAATTCGTCGACCTGGCTGCCCGAAAAGACGGTCCTGCCGGTGCCGCGCATGCCGGGCTTGACGTCCTGCAAAGGAAAGAAGCCGGGTTGCGCGGCGAGAGCCGTGGCTAGCGCGAAGACAGCCGGGACCACGAAGCGGGGCACACAACCATTGTAACCTTGCGGCGCGGCGGAATTTCGCAGGGGCATTGACCCGGCGTGTGCCGTGGAGTACGATGAGATTGCGGGGTGGAGCAGTCTGGTAGCTCGTTGGGCTCATAACCCAAAGGTCGGTGGTTCAAATCCACCCCCCGCAACCATCCAAACGCGCATTTCGGTTGGCCGCAAGGCAGGAGTTTCCGGGAATCCCCCAAGCAAGTTCCAAGAAGGGATGGTGTCGATCGCGCGGTTATTCCGGCGGCTGAATTCCTGGACGAAGTGCCGCACCAAAAGCGGGATATCTTCCTTGCGGTCGCGCAAGGCCGGAACTCCGATCAGGAAAACGTTCAATCTAAGGTATAGCGTCTGCTGCAAAAACAGAACCGCCCGAGCCCAGGAATGGGCGGCGTTATGCAGTTATTTCTTGGGCGGCCATCTGGGTGCCCTCCACGCGCGCCCGGATCTTCGCAAAGGCGATGTGGCGCGACGTGGAAGTGTCATCGGCAAAGGGCGCGAAGCCGCAATCGTCCGTGGTGCCGAATTGCCGCGCCGGAAGGTGCCTGGCTGCCAGCAGCACCCGGTCACGCACCTGGCCCGGGGTTTCTACAGCGGGGTTGATAGGATCGATGACGCCAACGAATATCGTTTGATCGGGCTGCAGATGGTGGCGGACGATCTCCAATACTCGCTCCGGATCCTTTTCGCTCGCCAACTGGACGTAAAAGCGCCCGACGCGCAGCCGGAAGAGAGCAGGCAGCAGTCCGGCGTAGTTCACATCTGCGCTGTGAGTGGCGTCAAGGTCACCGCCTGGACAGGTATGCACGCCGATGCGTCGGCGCTCTTGCGGCGGGAAATGATCGAGCACACGGTTGTTCAGTGCGACGAAGTCTTCCAGCAAGCCTCCGGAGGGGTCGAGTTTGAGGGAGAGGCGTCCCTCCGTGAAATCGATTTGCACGCTATCGGCGCCCAACTCAAGGCAGCCGCGGATATCGGCTACGGCTTCGCCCACCAGGTCCGAGAGGAACGCCTCGCGCGGGTACCCCGGAATCTCCGATCCCGGGTAAAGCAGGCTTAAAGCAGATGCCGAGATCACTGCCTGTTTCACCGGCAAACTTGTCAGACGCTTCGCCGCCGCCAGATATGTCGATGCGTAGGTACCGTAGTGGAATGGACCCGACGTCAGCCGGGGCAATTGCCGTGTGTGCCCATCTTCAAAAGGAATAATTACCCCATCCGGCGCCACATTGGATACGCCTTCGAGCGGATACGTCGCGAAGCTGGGCTTGGTCTGTTCTCCGTCGGTAATGACCGGAGAACCAGTCTCCTCAAAGTGGCGGATGGTATCCCGCAGCGCACGCTCCGCGACGCGCGCGAATTCGTCGGCTGGCATCCGGCCTGCCTGCATAGCCAGACGGGCCGCAATCAGTTCCGTCGATCGCGGAATACTCCCAATCGGTTCGGTAGGTATGTGCAACACTCCCCTCCCAACAGTCATTTCAGGCGCTGATACCAGCCTGCCTTCTCTCAAGACGATTATCTTAACTAACTCTACCACATGCCGGCGCAACAGTAATCGAAAACAACTAGGAGGCGCCATCATGGCGTGCCCGTTGCCTTGTCAACGACAGTCAACTCGTTCATCTTGCGCCCGACCAGGAGCGCTGTGCCGACGGACTGCACCCGGTCGCTTTGACCGGCCCCGGCACCTTCGGAAACCAGACCACGGGAACCGTCACGCCGCTCACCCATTCCCGCGGCGGAATTCTCGCGCGGTGTACAATAATAATGAGCGGCGCTTGGCCCCGGAGTGTCGGAATTGGCAGACGATCCGGACTCAAAATTCGGCATTTTTCAGTGCGCGTGCGGGTTCAAGTCGCAACTCCGGCACCAACCTCTTTTCTCATCATGAACCTAAGTCGGCGACGCTTCCTTCCGCTACTTGGCGGCAGCCACTTTCTGTTTGGCCCGGCCCATCTGGGGGCGCAGGGGATGGCCTCGCGAAACCTGAGGCCCACGCCGCGCGGCAAACCCTCCGGCATCCCGTTTCTGGCCCGGTTCACGGACGTCGCGGAAGCGGCCGGCCTGACGGCGCCCACGATTTACGGCGGGATCAGCCAAAAAGACTACATCGTCGAAACAATGGGCTGCGGGTGCGCGTTTTTCGATTACGATAACGACGGCTGGCTGGACGTTCTGGTGCTTTGTGGGACACGCTTCGGGGAGGCTCCGCGGGGCGCCACGAACCGTCTGTATCACAACAATCGGGACGGCACATTCGCGGATGTGACCGAGCGGGCAGGGCTCGTGCGTACGGGCTGGGCGTCGGGCGTTGCGGTCGGCGATTACGACAACGACGGGTACGAAGACCTGTTTATCACGTACTGGGGCGAGAACGTCTTGTACCACAACAACGGAGACGGAACTTTCAGCGACGTCACGAAGGCGGCCGGTGTGGGCCTGAACCGGACCCGTTGGGGCACTGGATGCACGTGGATCGACTACGACCGGGACGGCAAGCTCGATCTGTTTGTGAGCAACTATCTCGATTTCGATCTGAACCGCGCGCCGAAGCCCGGAGAGGGCGGAAACTGTATGTTCAAGACCGTCCGGGTGAACTGCGGCCCGCGCGGGCTTCCCACGGGATTGCAGTCGCTGTTCCACAACAACGGCGATGGTACGTTCACCGATGTGACGGCAGCGGCGGGCATCGCCAATATAAAGGGGCGTTACGCACTAACCGCGGTGGCGGCCGACTTCGACGAGGATGGATGGCCGGATCTCTTTGTGGCCTGCGATACCAGCGCCAGCCTGATGCTGATGAACAATCGCGACGGCACCTTCCGCGAAGAGGGCGTCGAGCGCGGCGCGGCGCTCAGCGACGACGGCGTCGAACAGGCGGGGATGGGAGTGGGCATCGGCGATTACAACCTGGATGGCCACCTGGACGTCTTCAAGGGACATTTCACGGACGACACCAGCGCGCTTTACCGCAACGACGGGAAGGGCAACTTCAACGACGTGACGCTGAGCGCGGGCTTGGGAGTGGAGACCAGGTTCACGGGTTGGGGCGCGGGGATCGTGGATCTCGACAACGACGGTAACCCGGACCTGTTTCTGGTGACCGGCAGCGTCTATCCGGAAATCGAAGGGAAGATCGCGGGTTACCCGTACCGGACGCCGCGGCTGGTATTTCGCAATCTGGGGAACGGCAAATTCGAAGAGTTGATTGAGGAGGCCGGGCCGGGGGTGGCGGCTGTTCACGCGAGCCGCGGATGCGCCTTCGGCGACTTCGATAACGACGGCGACCTGGATGTCCTGATTATCAACCTGAACGAGCCGCCTTCCCTGCTGCGCAACGATGTTCGGGGGGGAAACCGGTGGCTGAAGGTGAAGCTCATCGGTACGCAATCGAACCGCAGCGCGATCGGCGCGCGGGTTACGGTGGAGTACGGAGGCAAGCGGCAGGCGCAGGACGTTGCCAGCCAGGCGAGTTATCTCTCCTGTAGCGACCGGCGCCTGCATTTCGGTCTGGGGGCCGCGGAAACGGCGGATGTCGAAGTTTGCTGGCCGAACGGTAAGAAACAGGTGTTCCCGAAGGTCGCGGCCAACCAACTGGTAGTGATTCGCGAAGGCGCGCCGGCTGTGGAGCGCGCCCCCTGGCCGGGACGCTGACGCAGCCTATTGCGGCACCGTAGGATCGGGCTGCTCCGGCTTGGGCTGAAGGCGCATATCGTGGTAGGTCTGCTTGAGCTTCTCCTTCATGTCTTTGACTTTCTGGAATTCCGCGAGTTCGCGGCGCGAATCGGCCGTGCGCCCGAGGCCGCGATAGACCAGGGCCAAGTGGTAGTGGATAGGCGCGTCAAACGGTTCCAGTTTGACGGCACGTTCCAGGAGCGGCACGGCTTTTTCCGGCTGGTTCATCGCGATCAGAGTTTTTGCCATGCCGGCGGCTGCATCGGCGTCTCCCGGCTGCAACTGGAGCGCGCGTGAAAAGTGCGTGGTAGCCGCCTTGAGATCGGACGCACGCAAGGCAAACTCACCCAGTCGGCACTCGGATTTTTCATCGGAAGGGTCGGCGGCCAGGGCGGCCTGGTACTCCTTTTCAGCGCCTTCCGGGTCCGAGGCCACACTCAACAGTTCGGCCAGCTCGAAATGGGCGCCAGGGAGGCGCGGATTGACCGTGAGGGCCTCGCGGTAATGCGCGATGGCCCCCTCGGTGTTGCCCTGGCGGGCCAGCTCGTGGGCCATGAGCTGGTGCAGGCGCGCAGATCCGGGCGCAGTCGTGGCGACGCCCAGCATGGCCTCATCGGCCAGCGTCGAGTAAATCCGGTAGGCCGTGTACAAGATGTCGGGATCGGCCGGCTTCCACTGGCGCAGCATGCCAACCACACCCGCGGCATTTTCCAGCTCGCCTGCGCCGTAATAGATTTCGATCAGCTCCATCCCGGTTTGCATCTTCAACTCTTCTTCCTGCAACCGCGGCAGTGACGCTTTGAGATCGGCCTCGGCGCGAGCCGTCTCGCCGGTCCATCTTTCGCACATGCCGAGCAGGGCCTGACTCTTCGCCAAGGTTGGCTGGAGCTTCACAGCGGCACGAAGCTGTGGAGCGGCCTGCGCATAATCGCCGCGGAAGAAGAGGAGCACACCGAGATTGTTCCGCGCGTCCACATTATTAGGATCGAGCGCCAGAACGGCGCTGAACTCACGGGCGGCCAGATCGGTCCGGTTGTCCTTCAGGAACCCCCTTGCCTGCCGTAAGTGGGTTTCGATCTGCTGTTGCGTGTTAGGAGGGGACTGCGCGAGAGAGAAAGTTGCCAACAGGAAGCATACGCCGAAGTGAGTAACTGCGTTGAGGTCCATAGTCAGATCACGGCTCGGGCCTTTAGGGGCCCCCTTTCGAATGAAGCCAGGACGTGCGGATCGGGGGCGCCGCCCTGGCGTTATCTCGCTTCAAGGACGATCAATTCCACACCCGGCGCGGCCAATTCGTTGACCATCGATAGTGAACCGCCCCTGGACGTGCTTTCGCCTGCAAGCGTTAGATTCTCTTTCTCAGTAATGCGATAACGCCTGACGCCAAACTCGCCGCTGCCCCAAGGCAAGTTCTTCACGGTAAGAGCATAGCCCTTGTCCGTATACCGGATCCTATCACTCTTCGGTGTGAAGGTTTCCACACCCGGAATTCCCGGCGGAGTTCCAACCGGCGGGTTGACCACGGGTCCCATTTCGTAGTTGCTGATCAGAATCTGCACTTTTTTGCTGTTCCGCGAACGCCCCGCCAGGACCGCGTATCCCACAGTGTCCGCACCGGTGGCCTCCACCCGCTGCGGGGTTTCGAGCATCTGGCTGGTTGCTTTGAATACGAAGGCTTTCTTCCGGAGAGATCCGTCGCTCTCAAATGGACCCATATCGCCCGCGTTCCCAGAGTAATAGTGCGACAGGTCCACCGGAGCATCCTGCATGTAGATCAAAGCGGTGGCCGTGAACGCCGCCGATTCCAACGAGTTCTGTTTTTGCGGCCTTTCATCGAGGCTCATATTCCATTCGTCAGCGTGGCTCTCGGTCCGGCGCAACCCATAGCTGTTGAGCAACAGCCGGATCTCCCGGGCGATTCGGACCAGGTCATAGGGATCCGAGGAGTTGTCGTGATAATGGTGCCAGGAATAGAAATCCAGCGGCACGCTATTCTTCGCGCAGTACTCCATCAACTGCTCGCGATATACGCTGCGCCGGCCTCCTTCTGCGATCGCGCCAGTACCGATCTTCAGGTTCGGATCATACGCCACAATCGCCCGAGCCACCTTCGCGTACAGTTGGAAGAACTGCTCCGGCGAGCCGAGCCACTCCGTTCTATTGTCCTTTGTGAACGGCTCCCAATCCAGGGATAGATTCGGCTCATTCCAGAACTCCCAATAGCGGATGTTGTAGTGGTATCCTTTCGCCCAGCCGCCGTTGTAGTGCATAACCACGTGCTTGCAGATCTCGGCGTACTTGTCGAAATCCGCCGGCGGGCGTGGATCATGGTCCGAGCCCAGCCGGAAATAGGGCTCCGCACCCGCCGCAACGATGCTGTTCACGACCTGGTCGGAGCGCCGGAAATCATAGCTGTCCACCGCGTATGGATCCGCATTCCACGTGGGGAAAATGCTCTCCCTGGCCCCGTTGCTGTCGCCCGATAGGCCGGTGGCGGGTATCCAGGCATTCACATCGCTTCCACTATCGTGCGTGCGTACAGTATCAATGCCAATATCGCGATACTGCTGAATCACGTTGGGGCTGTTTGGCGGCACTGGCTGCCTGTGGTATCCAGTCGGCCCGTTATTGAGTCCTTGTAGGGGCCGGATGACACCGGTCACCGCGGAAGCGTCTACGGCAATCGCGCGCGTCTGCGCGATCGCCTGAACAGATAGCGTTGCCAGAACAGGGCCAGCCACGAACAGCAACGATATTGGCCTTCCAGGGAGCTTAAAGGAATGTCCCCGGAGGCCGGATGAGAAACACAGTGCGCGCATGATCATGCCATCTCCCGTCGGGTAGGTTGCCATCCCGCCGGCGCCACACCCGGCGGGTTCGCGTGCGAATGCCAAGGCGGGCGGACGGGGGCACCGCCCTGGCATTCCGGAAAGGCGATCAGAACGACATCCGGGCACCGAGCTGGATTGTACGGGCACCGACAGTGGTCCCGTAAATGATACCAGCGGAGGGAGTCCCGATACTGGCGTTGGGGTTGCTGAAACTAGGATGGTTGACCACGTTGGTCGCGTCGAAGCGGAACTGGACCTTGCCACGTTCGAACCTGGGGATGCCGAAGTTCTTGGCGAACGAGAAATCAAAAGCCGACATCCCGGGCCCAATCAGGGTATTTCTTCCGACATTCCCGAAGGTGAACGGGGCCGGTTGAGCAAAAGCAGCGGGATTGAACCAATTGCTGACACTGGGATTCGACACGCTGGGGTTCCCAACAACGTTGGGAAACCAATTGCCGGAGAGAGCTCCACTCAAGTCGGCTGTGCCCATGGTGGGAGTGTACGGGAAGCCGGCCTCAAAGACAAAGATCGTGGATGCCTGCCACCCGCCAAGGACCCAGTCGGCCGGGCCCCCGCGATTGAGGAATTGCCTACCCTTCCCAACGGGAAGTTGGTAGACCACGTCGCCCTTAAACATCTGCGAACAGCTCAGGTTGGATAAACCGTAGTTGACAGCCGGGAGGTAGGCGTTCTGGTAAAGCTGCGACCCGCCGTTTCCGGTCCAACCGGAGGAGTCCTGTTGATCCAACATCTTCGACCAGGTATAGTTGGCATCGAAGGTCAGCCCCGCCGAGAAGCGTTTCTTAAGCGACAGTTGAAGCGATTCGTAGTTGGAAATGGCGTTGTAATAGGTACCGGTGATCGTCAGGAACTGCGGGAAGGGCCGCTCGTTCTGCGGGTTTCCCACCCCCAGCTCATTGTAAGGCACCTGATTGATATCGACGGGGAACGCCAGGCCGGTTACGTGATTACCCGTGTAGGCCGCCTCGGCCAGCATGCCGGCGGGGAGTTCCCGCTCAATGCTGAACGACCACTGATAATTCCGCGCGACAGGGGTGTGATAGGGGAAGAAACTCGCGTTCTGGCCGTTGTAAGCGTTGGCCGCCTTGTTGACCCCTGCGTAGTTCAAGGGCGGGTTGGAGCTTGAGAAGAGAAAGACGGGTTGGGTCTGCGTGGACTCGGCAAGCGAACCGGTGTAATTGGCGCCAAGACCCTCGGCGTTAAATACAATGCCGGTTGTGTAGGTATCTTGGCTCCAGCCGTAGGCGTAAATGCCGAAGCCGCCGCGCACCACCCAGTTCTTCTTGGGAGACCACGCAAAACCCACTCGCGGAAGGAAAATATCGTTGATTTGAGCCTCCAAGGTATCGCGCCCGTTGTTAGGTGCGAACCACATCGCGCCTAAAGTGTTGGTGGAAGGGTTAAGGATGGTGGGGTCGAAGGTGCCCAACTGATTATGCAGCTCGTGCCAACCGGTCTGGATCTGGTAGCGCAAGCCCAGGTTAATCGTGAGGTGAGGCGTAACCTTGAAATCATCTTGGGCAAACATCTGGGGCTGCATCTCCCGCATGGCATTGATAGGGCTATTGGTCGCATTCCAGTTATCCACCTGGCCAAGGAGGAAGTCCGCATAGCCGAGTCCGCCAGCGGTAAACGGCGCCTTAGTGGTAAACACTCCGCTAAAGTCAAAGTTCCCGGAATTGATGTTTCCCCAAGGAGTGTCGTTGTCCTGGTAGGTCAACAGCTCTGCGCCAAAATGAAGGATGTGTCTGCCGCGAACCAAAGTAACCGTGTCGGACGGGTCGATGCTGTTCTCGGCGTAAGTGGCACTCACCTGGTTGCCCGTCGAACCGATGTTGGTCGCGCCAACCGGACCGCCGATGGTCACGCTCGGAAACATGTTCGCCTCCGAATACGTCCAGCCGAGTTTTTGCGGGTAATTCAGGCCCAAGCTGCCGGGAGATGGGTTATCATACTCCCGGGCGTAACCCATACGGAATTCATTGACAGTCGTGGGACTAATAGTCCACACATCCGTAATAATGGCTTGGAGGTTGTTTCCGAAAAAGGTCGAACAGTCCTCAGGGCAGGTCAGCTTGCTGGTGTAACTCGGAGCGCCCTCATGCTTGTACGAAGCCGTGAAGCGATTCTTCGCCGAAAAATTGTAGTCGCCTCTTGCGAAGTACTTCATATTAGGCGATGTCGAAGGTTCAGGTTCCAGCAGGTTGTTCGCGTACCCCGGCAGGTTCGGCGGAGGGAAGTATTTCTGAACCGCCAGGGCGAGCGGGTCCATTCTGTTCGCCGGTATCTGATTGCCGGGAAACGGCGTGCGCGAACCGTTGGCCAGGGTGGCGGGGTCGTAGATCGTGGGGAAGATGGGATTGGAGAAATTTCCAGCCAGCATATCCGGGGTGGGATACGTGTTAAAGCTATACGAGAGACTGTTATTGAAAATTTTTTCGGTGTTGAAGAAGAAAAACGCCTTGTCTTTGCGAATGGGCCCCGCCACCGAACCGCCGAAGTTATTGAACTTGGAGATGGGGACGGAAGGCGAGAAGAAGTTTCGCGCGTTCATGGCGTTGTTCTGCACAAATTCGTAGAGGGACCCGTGCCACTGGTTGGTTCCGCTTTTGCTGATCTGGTTGTAAACCACGGCTCCCGTGCCGTACTGCGCGGAAAAGGTGGACGTCTCGATCTGGACTTCTTCGACCGCTTCGAAGTTCGATGTGTCCACGTTGGCGCTGTGCGGAAGCGTGGTCGAGGCGCCATCGGCCTGGAAATTGGCGTAGTAGGGCATTGCCCCATTCACGGTAAGGGTAGTGCCCGAACCAGTCACGCCGGGCAGCATTTTCGTCATGTTCGTCCAACTTCGCGAGACGTTGGGCAATTCGTTCATCGTCTGCGCCAGGAAACTGGATGATTGCTCGGCGGTCTCGGTTTTCAATAGGAGGGCTTCCGCGTTGACCTCGACCTTTTGCTCGGCCCCCCCAACGGCCAGTTGTGCGTCGACCGTGAGAGGCGCACCGACCTGAAGAGTAATGCCGTCGCGCACGAGCGTGCTGAATCCTGCCTTGGAGAAGGTGAGACGATACCTACCCGGTAGAATGGAGACCGTATCGTAAAGACCCGCGGCATTAGTCTTGAATTCGTTCGAAACTCCGGTATCCACGTTAAGAACGACGACGCTGGCGTCTGGAACGATGGCGCCTGTCGGATCGGTGACGGTGCCGCGAATGTCTCCAGAATTGGTGCTCTGTGCGAGGCCCAGACCGCCCAGGCACAGAATCGCGATGAAAAGCCCGAGCAACCGCATGGACGCCCGACCCCATGATTTCACTTCCGGCACAGGAATGACGCGAGACCTCATGACTCCCCCTCGTTGCTGGACTCCCGCGCTCCGCACAGACCACGCTTTGGATGGACCACGGGGTTTCGCAGTCCTTGCCTCGGATCTGGAAGCTGCGGAAACACAGCTCGATTCATTTTAGACACGCCTTTCGTCTTCGAGGAAGTGAAATGAGTGGCGAAGTCGCTCTGTAACTGTTACGGAAACGATAGTAGCGCCATCGGCTGATCGTTCCCCCTTTATTCTTAAGCTGATCCCTCAAAGGAGTTGGACCGATGGCCCTTTTTCCCCAATTGCGACTGCACGTTAAAATCCTTTAGACACAATGGATTGCAAGCCTCCAGTACCTTTTTTCCGTGAGCAATCACCCCTTTGGGATAGCTACCTGAAATCCGTCGCGAAACGCCGTGTAACGGTTACGTAGCGATAGGTAGCGCCATCGGCTGACTGTCCACCGGGAGCGTCTTAGCTTAGATAAAGCCGGGTTTACTGCTTCTTCGTTACCGGAGGTGACTTTTGCTCAACTGCACCCGGCCGTCCCCCGGTCTCCCATATTACATTTCCCGGATAGGTCGCCCGGTCCGGCAGGTAGCCGTCTGGCGTCGTCGGATGCGCGTGTGCCGTGAAGCCCTTATTGTAGAGAATGTACAGGCCGGTCTTACAGGCAACAATGATGTCGATCTTCCCATCGCCATCCATGTCCGCCGCGTTGACTCTCATGCCCAGGCCGAGAACATTGGTCGGCGGGGGTTGCTTGGAATCGAGGGGGTTGTCGTACGGCGGAAAATACTGCGCGATAGGGGTGTAGCTGACGACATGGCGCTGGACGTTGCCGCCGTGGAACGTGTAATAGAAGATGAACTGCGGGTCATACGACCCCATGTCGAGGCCGTTATGCGCAAATATCTGCTTGCCGGTGATTGGTTCAGGCTTGCCGTCCCCGTCCAGATCGGCCAGAACCATGGTGTGGATCGTCGGAAACTCGGTTTCGATCCAGTGTTGGACGAAGGTGCGCTTGCCGTTTTGCATTTTCTGCTCATACCAAGCCAAGCCATAGCCGTGGTCCGAGCCGATAATGACATCGTTCAAGCCATCGCCGTTTACATCGGCAACGAGGATCGGCAGTCCGGCGCCCAAGCTGGGGGGGGCAGCCGCACCGGCACTCCCAGGCGGCACGTACGACTGGAATTGCCAGTCGGGGTGCCAGATCCACGGGTCTTCCGTCGGATGCGGCGGAGATTCGAACCAGCCGCTCGTCGTGACAACGTCCATCCGGCCATCGCCGTTAATGTCTCCAATGCCGTTGCCATGGCTGACGCCGACATTTTCCTGCCCGAGGGTGTGCTCCTTGAACCACGGCGCCTGGTCGAGATGTTCGAACCAGATCAAGCTGCGGCCGGGTTTCTTAGCGAAGAAATTCACCAGCACGTCTTTGGGGCCATGGCCGGAGAGGTCCCCGATGACCATCCCTTCCAGGCCGTCGGCCGCGAGCATTTGATGGTCCGCCCACTTCTGGCCAAGCTTGCCCGGGTTCTCATACCACCAGATGCCTTGTCTGAGCATCCAGCCGGAACTGATAATGTCCGGACGCCCGTCATTATTGACATCCATCGTTCCTTCGAAATTGTCGTCAACGTCCGGCCCGTTGGTGGCGGCGCCTTCGCGAAAACCAGAGTACTTCGTCCACTTGGGCGCGATGTAATAGTTCCTGCCGGCGGCAATATCGAGCAGGCCATCGCCATTAATATCCAGAACCGAAGAGCATTCGGCGAACGGCCCCCACCAGTAAGTATGCTTGGCCGGATTGTGGACCGGCCCGTCGATCTTCACCGGCACGAACAGTAATTCCTTCGGTATCTCGCCCGGCGTGTCAGCCGGAGGATTGCCGCTGGACCGTGGCGCGAAGCGCCACACGCACCACACGCAAACACATACGGCGGCCGCAGTCAGTAGCCATCTCGTCTTCATGCTTTCCGGTCTCCTTCAGCGAAATCGGACCTTCCTTCCATCCTGGCTCCCCGATCAGGCCGTCGGCGGGGCTGAGGGCCGATCGCTCCACCTTACAACGCCCACCCCGTCCGATATTCCGGCGTCACCAACTGGGTTGCCTCAGCGTCGCTGGTGAACCGCATGTTCTCAGCGTCCCAAGCCAGGTGCTTGCCGGCTCGGGCAGAGATCACACCTATCAGGGCAGTCTCCGCTATGAGGCTTGCGAAATCGAAGTTGCAGTTTGCCGGCGGACCGCCCTTGGCGGCGGCGATCCATTCCTGGTAATGACCGATGGTCCGCTTAACCGTCTTGGGAGGAGGCGTGAAGTCTATGAACTTGTCTGCGGGAAGCAAAAATCTATCTTTGTCGCTGTGTCCGCCTTCCGCCCCCAGAATCAGCAGTGTTCCCTTGTCTCCCGCGTAGTAAGATCCCTCGGGCGGCAGAGACTGGTCAAAATCCATGTCCACCGGGCGAGGCGGCTTCAATCCGCCGTCGTACCAATGGAGTCTCACCGGCGGCGAGTCGCCACGGGCCGGGAAATCCCAGGTGATGATTTCCGAATGGGGAAAGCTTTCGGGGAATTTCACTCTCCGGGTCTTCCATCCCGGATCGGCCTGGCCGGGAGGCGCCAATTCACACACGAGGGTAGTGCTGGAACTCACGTGTGTGGGATAGGTCAGTTTGAGCGCGCGGAAAACAATGTGAAATGTGTGGAGCGCCATGTCCCCCAGGGCGCCGGTGCCGAAATCGTACCAGCCCCGGAAATTGAACGGATGGTAGAGCGGGTTATAGGGGCGCATCGGCGAGGGCCCAATCCACAGATCCCATGCCAGGTGCGAAGGGACACGAGGTGTTTCCGGCGGCCGCCTCATGCCCTGCGGCCAGACGGGCCGGTCCGTCCAGACATGCACATCCCGCACAGGACCGACTGCCCCGGACTGAATCAACTCTTCCACCGCGCACGCGGTTTCCGAAGCAATGCTCTGAGTGCTCATCTGCGTAGCGACCTTGGCCTCGCGCGCCGCTTTGGCGACTTGGCGGGCCTCATAAACGGTCCGGGTCATTGGCTTGGCGCAGTAGACGTGCTTGCCCGCCTTGATGGCCGCCGAAGCAACCACCGCGTGGGTGTGGTCGGGAGTGCCGATGATCACCGCGTCGATGCCTTTCTCCTTTTCCAGCATGACGCGATAGTCGCGATAGCGCTTCGCCTTGGGATAGCGTGCGAACACCGGCGCGGCGAACGCTTCGTCCACGTCGCACAGTGCCGTGATGTTCTCACTTTCGCATTCCTTGATGTAGTTCTGCCCCATCCCGCCGATTCCTACGGCCGCGATGTTCAGCTTGTCGCTGGGGGCCCTTTGGTTCGTGCCGCCCAGAACATGCCGGGGCAGAAACGAGAACGCCGCCACCGCCGCCGGGGCGAACGCTCTTCGCGATAGATTGCCACTGTTTCTCTTTGCTTCCATGGAGTCTCTCCTTGGTTAGAATGTACCGCGCCACTCCGATTATGTCGATGGGCACGCGGGAGGGATCCGCCGCTCACTACGCTGCGCAGCAACAGGCTGTTGAGACCGTTCTGCGCATAGGCAGCCGGAACCGCCCGCCCCACCGACTTTTCATGGTTCCTTGACGATCAGTTGCCGGTTGGCCGGCACATGCGCCAGTTTCTGCCGCGTTCCGCTGGGCCATTCGATTTCAATCGCTGTGGCCGCCGTGTCCTTGCCCAGCCCGAAGGTCAGCGCCAGGTCGCTGGCCGAGCAATAGCTGGAGCCGCTATGCACCATCTGCCATTGCGAGCCGCCGGCGCTGGTGACGCGAACCACCGCGCCGATGCCATCGCGATTGCTCTTCGACCCCACCAACTTCAATTGCAGCCAGTGATTGCGATTACCGCCATCGTTGCGGTACAGAACCGCCGGACCGTTGTTCGTTGCCAGGAGAACGTCCAGGTCGCCATCGCGATCGAAATCGCCATAGGCCGCGCCGCGCGCCACCAGCGGCCGCGTGAATCCGTTCACTTGGTCGAACCTTCCATGGCCGTCGTTGTGCAGCAGCAGCGGAAGCTCGGCGTATTGAACCTTCGGCTGCACTCGCCCAATCTGCTCTTCGATGTGACCATTGGCCGCCAGGATGTCCGGATAGCCGTCCAGATCGTAATCGAAGAAAAAAAGCCCGAAGGTGAGACTCAACAGGCTGGCGCGTCCCACTGTGGAGCGCGGCGCCTCATCCACAAACAGCCCGTTGCCTTCGTTGTGGTAGAGGCCCAGCATCTGGTTGGCGAAATTCCCCACAATCAGATGCGGCCGCCCCGACCGGTCGTAATCCGCGGCGTCTACCCCCATGGCGCCGCGCGCCACGCCATCTTCGCCGAACGCCACTCCCGCGCTCAACCCTTCATCCTTGAAGCGGCCGTTTTGCAGATTGCGGTAGAGTTTGTTGGGCTGAGTGTCATTGGCCACGAAGAGGTCGGGCCAGCCATCGTTGTTGTAGTCGAATACCGTTACGCCGAGCGCCTTGCCGGTGGGGTCGGCCAGCCCGGCTCTCTCCGTGACATCTTCGAATTTGCCGCCGCCCAGGTTGCGATACAGGCGCGACGAAGTGCCTTTGTACGATTCCGGCGTGCAGTACGATTTCGTGGCGCCATCCAGCGAGCACCACAGGTCGCCTTGCGGCGTCCATTGCACGTAGTTGGCGACGAACAAATCCAGCTTCCCGTCGCGATCGTAGTCCAGCCACGCCGCGCTCGAGCCGAATGCGGCGTTCGAGATTCCCGATTCGCGCGTGACGTCGCGAAAATGGCCGCCGCCTTCGTTGTGGAACAAGTGGTCGCCGCCCAGCGCGGTGATGTAGACATCGTCGCGGCCGTCGTTATCATAATCGCCAATGGCCACGCCCAGCCCGTAGATCTCGATATCGAGTCCGCTTCCCTTCGTCACGTCGGTGAACGTGCCGTCGCGATTGTTGCGATAGAGCGCCGCCGTAGTGTGGCGGCCGCGCGGAACCAGATCCTTGCCGTTGACCAGCAGAATGTCCAGCCAGCCGTCGCCGTCGAAATCGAAAAAGGCGCAGCCCGGTCCCATGGTTTCCGGCAGCCACTTCTTGCCGGAGCGGCCGGCGTTGTGCGTGAAGTGAATGCCGGCGGCGCCGGTGACATCGGTAAATCGGACCCCGCTATCGTCCGCCGGCCACGGGAAGATCGCCGGAGCGGCCGCCAACAGGACCAGAAACGTGATCGTGAATCGGCTGCCTTTCATTGTTGTCCTCGGGGCTCAGTAGCCGCGGTTTGGCCGTCAGCGCTTCCGACGATTCATCCGCCTTGAAACGCAGGAACAGCTTCTCCTCGCGCGCGGCCTTTTCGGCTTGCCCCAATCCGCGGTAGCAAAGCATCAGGTTGTAGTGCGCCTGCACATCTTCCGGATCCACGTCGAGCGTCTTTTCGAGCGCTGCCACGGCATCTTTGTAGCGCCGCTGCAGAAACAGGATGCGGCCCAGTTGATTGGTGGTCACGCGGTCGCGCGGGTATTGCCGCGCCGTCTCTTGCAGGCTGCGAATCGCGCCGTCGTAATCGCCCGCCGCTTTCTGCACCATGGCCAGAAAGAAATGCCCGCGGGCCAGCGCGGGGTCGAGCGCCAGCGCCTTCTCCACAAACGGACGCGCGGCTTCCGTCTCGCCTTCCTGGATGAGAGTGCGCGCAATGTTCAGCCATCCATCGGCATAGGCCGGGTCGGCTTCGGTGACCCGATGAAAAGCGTATTCCGCACCCTTCAGATCGCCCTGCAGCAGCAGGCCGATTCCCCAATCGTTCCATCGCTCCCAATCCTGCTTGCGAATCGCCGGCTGCCATACCGGCTCCCCCAGCTCGATTCTGGCGGCCGCATGTGCCAGCGTGACAATCGGCAAATCGGGCACCGGCGCGGCATCGAAAGTGTACTCGCGGCTGTCGTGATCCAGCCCCGCCGAGCCCGGCTGGGCCACGCCCGCGTAGGCGAACCTGGTATAGGAGTAAGCGAACTTGCGATAGTTCAGTTTGGCTTCCAGCGTCAAGGGACCGGCCGCGTCCTTCGGAATCGCCACGCGGAAGTGAGCCGTATCGGCCGCGCCCGGCGGGATCAGCCGCACGTACAACACGCCGCGCGTCTGCCAGGCGTTGCGCTTGTTGATGGGGTTGCCTGCGCCATCCAGTTGGTACGAACGATAGAAGTGCGCACCCTTCTCCACAGGGCCGCGGCCGTTGTCTTCCACGCTGCCGCTCCACGCCAGAACGCGGCCGCGCGCATCGCGCGCCTGAAACTCCAGCCACACATCGTAGCCATCCACCGTGCCCGCCGGAAAGAAATGGCCGATCTTGCGCGTCCGCACCACCGCATCCACCCGCACGGATGTGCCCGGCTGAAAGCGCACGCCCGGGGCATCGAGGGGCGCTGCCAGTCTGCCCACCTCCCGCAGCATCACGGGGCCCGATTGTTCCGCCTCTTCCCCTACCGCAAACGTGGATGCCGCCGCGAGCGCATCCGCCGCGCGCCGGCGCATGTCGACTTCGCCCCTGGCACGCTCCACCGGACTGGCCGCGAACAGATCCACCGTGATAAACCCCGATTGCAGAAACTGTTCGGTGATGCGCAGTTGTTCGTCGTCGCGATTGACGAACGGAAGAGCGGTGTTGGCCGCCGGGAAGCGGTGCGAGTGCACCTTGCCATCGCGATTGCCGGGGTCGCGCGACGCCACCAAAGGCATGTGGCAATCCGCGCACGTGGATGGCTGCGGCGGGTAGTAGAACGACCGCGCTCCCTCGCCCGACACGCCGCTCGCCTGCCAGTTGTCGTACTCGTTGAAGCCGCGCAGCCAGCGGTAGTGATTCACCGGCTGATCCAGGTGCACCTTGTGGCAGGCGGCGCAATACTGCGGCAAATCCCGCTGCATAAAAGGCTTCATGAAGCTGCGCCGGTGCGGCTCCGGATTCAGGTAGGTCAGGAACGCGTCGAGCTTGCGCAGATACGGATTGCGGCTGGAGGCGATGCGGTGCAGCGGCGGATATTCGATGGTGAAATCGCCGTTGCCCATGCTGCTGGCCACGTGGACGATGGAGTGGCACGACATGCAGCCCAGCCCGTTTTGCGCCTCGGGCGTCTCCACCTGGTCTTTCATGGGACGCTCGAAGCGCCCGTTGAAGAAGACGGCGTGATCGTGGCACCCGGCGCACCACTTGCTCCCCTGCGTGCCGCTGAGTTCCTGCATGTGCAGAACGGTGCTGCTGTAGAACCTGTTATTGAACGATGCAAAATGGTGTGCCGAGGATTTCCATTGCTGGTAGATATCCTTGTGACAATCGCCGCACAACTGGGAGTCCATGAAGAAGTCGGCGGGAATAATGCCGCCGGTATTGGTGTTGGAAGACGACGGCCAGAAGGGCGAACGCGGGCCCGCGCCTTCTTCGTTCATGGAGAGCGGAACGGTCCGCGGGTTGCGGATGCGTTCGGGCGCGGCGCCGAATCGCAGCGCCAGCGCCAGCACTGCCAGCGCGGCCAGAGGCGCCGTCCAGCGCGGCATCAGCAGCGCCAGACCGGCTACCGCCAGCGCGATGTGCGCCAGCAGTATGCCGCGATGGTCCGTGGTGGCCCCAACAAACGCGAGATACACGCCTAATACTCCGGCCAGAACCAGAGGCACAACCCTGGCACTGCGCCGGTACGCGAAGCCAAGCCAAACCACGGAAGCCGTGCCCAGCAGCAGGTGCAGCAGCACGTTGGCAATGTAGAAGACCGTAGCCGAAGGCGCGGCCGCGACGTAGGCCGCGTTGAGCACCGTCATCAGCAGCAGCCAGAACATCAGTTCGTGCCTTCCAGGGGGTGGATGAGCCGAAGCGCGGGCCGCGTGTTGTATTCCCGGCGATAGCGGCGATGTTCGGCATCGTCGGGGAAATGCTCGCCCGCGGGGTACGGATAGCGGCTCATGGCATGAAACGGCAGCGGCTCCACGCTGGCGGAAAACGCCGTGTTGGGGTCGCGATCCTTGGCCCAGCCATCCACCTTCAACAGAAAATCGCGCGTCCATCCGGCCGGCGGCAGCGGCAGCCCGGCCGAAAACCGCAGCCGGATCTCGTCACCCGAGCCCACAATGGCCGGCCGGTCGTCCACGTCGCGCAGCAGTTCGCGCACGTCGCCATAACGCGTGTACAGCCCCGGCGTCGGATTCCAGAACGAGTTCGACGAAACACTATCGTAGAAGAATGTATCGGGCTGTTTTCGCTCCGGGTGTACCCGCGTCCGCGAAAATCCGCGGAAATGCAGGTCGGCGGAGAGCAGCGGAACTTCGCGCTGCTGCACCTCGGCCTGCGACGCTCCTTCGCTGAGGAAGATCTCGTCCCAATACACGCACAGGCTGGTCACGATCCGCACCTTGCGGCTGGCGGCCGGAAACCGCAGTTCCACCGCGATAGTCTTGGGCTTGCCCGCGGGCATTCCCATGTCTTCGTTTACCGTTTTCCACTGCCCCGCGGCATCCTGCATCTGCAGGTACGGCATCACCAGGCCGCCCTTCACTTCCTGCGCGGCGGCGCGGAATGTGCTGCCATCGGGCCAGTCCACCCAGCCATTGAGCAGCAGGACGGCGCGGCCATCCGGCGCGGCCTTGCCGAAATCCAGCTCGAGCGTGTGCGGCACGGCCACACCCAGTTTGGAGCGCGGAAACTGGTCGGGATACTTCTGGTCGCGTGCCAGCAGGCTCGCCAGCACGTCGCGCCCCGCGTCGTCGCGCGCCGATTGCGGATAGATGCGCCGTTCGACGCCGAACAGACGGAACTCGGGATACGGCGGCCCCTTGAATTTCTCGTTGGTGAAAATCTCGATAGTGGCGGGATGGTCCACAGCCAGTAATTGAATCTGATCCAGGTACGACACCTCGCTCAACTCTTCGGTGACGCGAATGTCGTAATGGCCATCCACCGCCGCCAGCGCCGCGCCGGGAATCGAGACGTACTCGACATGGTCCACCGGAAAGTACGTGCCCTCGCCATCGCTCGCGCCCAGGGGCGCTACGCCCAGCACATCGGTAATGAACTGCATCGCGCGGCCATTCCAGGTCCAGATCATGGGACAAGAGCCCGAGAGCCGCTGCGCCTCCCGATAGGTATAGCCGCGCCCCGCCGCCTGCCTGGTTTCGTTCTGGATCAGCCCGTTGGGCCAGGTGATGCGCACCACGTCCACGGAAGCCGCCGCGCCGGTCGAGAACAGCAGCGGCACACCGGCATAAATGGCCGCGCGGTCGAGCGTCCCGGCCTTGATTTCCACTTCCGCGTCCTGTGCCAGCTTGAGACTCTTGATGCCTTCGAGCCGCACGCGTATCCAGTGCGACGAAGCGCGGCTGCGGTTGAGCGCCAGGTGAATCCGGCCGTCGGGCGCAATGCCGGCGCGATCCATCCGGCCGTCGTTGTCGAAATCGGCTTCCACCCGCGACTCATCGGGCGGCGCGCCCTGGAACGGCTCCGCCGTGTAATGGCCGCCCAGGCGATCGCGATACAGCACCGGCGCGCGGTCGCGATAGAACACGGCGAGATCGAACGCTTTGCTGTCGGGCGCCACGCGCAGCTTCTCCGCCGCGATCGGGAAGCCCTCGACGAACGGGAAATCCGCGGTCCGGTCCGCGAACCCCGCCGCGCCTTCATTGCGCATCAGCGCCGGCGACGCTCCCAGCAGAATCAGGTCGAGATCGTAATCGTGATCGTAGTCGATCCATACGGCGCGCTCGAATCGCCGCCGCGGCAGATTGGCTTCGATGCGGCTGAAATGTCCCTTGGAATTGACCAGCAGCACCGGCCCCGATTCGGTGAGCACGCACAGGTCCATGAAGCCATCGTTATTAAAATCCCCCGCCGCCACCGAGATGACGCCGCTCAGGCCCTCGAGTCCCGAATCGGCCACCAGTTCGCTTCCCTGCCGGTAAAGCGCCACCCCGCGCGCCGACCAGGCCAGCAGATCCGTGCGGCCTTCGCCCGTGGAATCGATCGCCAGCAGTCCCGCCGCCGTGCCTTCCAGCACGTGATCTTCGTACACCGGCTTAGTCTCGGCCGGCAACGCCCGCGGCGCCGCGGGCGGATCGTAGACCTCGGCATAGACGCACCAATCCACGTCCTCGGGAACGACCGCGTCTTCCGCCTGCTTCTTGAGCCGCTGGAACGCCGCCAGCGCGCGCGCCGCCTCTTCGGCGTGCCCTTCCTGACGATAGAAATTGTAGAGTTGGAACTGCGCCGCGGCCAGTTGTGGATCGAGCTTGGCCGCCAGCTCGAACTGCGCCACCGCCTCGCCGGTGCGGCCTTCGAGCTTGTACAGGGATCCGAGCTGATAGTGCCCGATGGCCTCATCGGGCACAAGCTGGATCATTCGTTCGAACTGCGCCACCGCCGCGTCCGTGTCGCCCGCCCTCTTATACTGAATGCCCAGGTTGAACCAGGTATGCGGCAGCTTGGGGTCGCGCCGCTGCACGTCTTTGAGCTGGGCCACGCCTTCCCGAGTCTTGGCGGCGCGCAGCAGCGCCAGCCCGTAATTCAGCTTTTCCCTCACCGAATTCGGCGCCAGGTCGAGAGCCTTTTTGAACTCCACCACTGCTTCGGCCTGCGTGGTGGGGTTTTCGTAAAAGGCTCTGCCGAGGTTGCGGTGCTGCGCCAGAGAAGGGGAAACCGTGGAAGAGTCCGCCGCCCAAAGCAGGAGTGCGCTCAGCACCAGCACACCGGCCGCGTAGACGCGCGTGGTAACCCTCCTCATTGGACTAACGGAATTATACTACTACCTCGGCTCACCCCGCCTATCGAATCGGCCGCTGGCCGCCAGCGCGTCGCGCACGCGCCCGCGATTCGGGCCGATGGGCGGCTTTTTTGCACGGATGCCTGCTGGCGGGCCTGTATAATGGGCCGATGCGACTCCTTACATTACACATGAAACGGGCGCTCACGCTTTGCCTTCTTGCCGCGGGCTCTCAACTGGCCGCCCAGAACTCAAACTCACAACCCAAGAAAGCGCCCGGGTTTGCCGCAACAAAGAAGGCGCCGGACTTCGAGAATGACCAGGTGGTTATCAATCCGCCGCAGACACCACCGTGGCCTGGCGCCGGTGACCCAGGAACTGACATTCCCAAGGCCATCACCGCGCGTTTTGGGGTCCGGAATTGGCACAACCACAAGCTGAATCGCGTGATCATCCGACTACAGCCAGGCGGGGAGCGGCTGAATTACATGGACGGCAGCACCGAGGTGCTGAAGTGGCAGGCAGGCGAGGTCGCATGGAGCCCGGCAGCCGGGTTTCACTACTCGGATGCCCATTGGTCAGCCGGGCCGGGGGCAACATCCGACTATATCGCGATCAAGAAGCCGGGATATCCTGGCAAGGTGGCGGGTACCGCCCTCGACCCCTTGCGGGCCGATCCCAAAGACTTCAAATTGGAATTCGAAAACAGCCAGGTTCGGGTTCTGCGCTTGAAAGTGGGTCCACGGCAGAGCGTGCCGATGCACGAGCACATCCTCAGCCACGTGGACGTTTACCTGACGGAACAGAACGTGCGCGAGACCTCGCCCGGAGGAAAGGCCGAAGTCATGCAGCACGAGATCTTCGATTACAGTTGGAATGGCCCGTCCAAACAGAAGGTAGACAACCTGAATGACAAACCGTTCGAAGAGGTGGTCGTGGAATTGAAGACTATCTACTGACATCCCCACACACCGCCACCGCCACCTCTCGACATGATCCACGTACCCTACACCTCCTCCGCCACTGAGAAGCGGGCTCGCACGTCGAGGCCGACGCTGGCGGGCTTGCCAGTGGCAGCGTCGATGGGGCACCACAGAGTGCGGGCCTTCGCCAGGAGGCAGCGATCGCTGGCTCGTAGCAGTTCTGTATGTCGCTCGAAGCGGATCCGGCTGGCGGTCCCGACCCACGTTTTGGCGATGATCCCGTCGCCCAAATAGGCAGGATGTTTGTAATCGATCTCGTGACGCACTACCACCCACCAGAGCTTGGCTTGATCCTCGACGGATGCGATGGCCCTCCAGTGGGCGACAGCGACGTCCTGCACCCAGCGCAGATACGCGACGTTGTTGACGTGGCCAAGCTCGTCGATATCGGCAGGTTCAACCGGAATCGCGAGTTCGAACGGCGATGGTTCCGTGTTCATCACTTTCAGTAGCGGAGCTTGACGTCACCCTTCGACAGTATAGGCGCAGATCCCCCGGAAGGTGTACGATAGGCAGCGTGGGCGTGGAAAGCGTCAATCCTCACGAGGAACTCAAGAGGCTCGACGAGCGGATCGAGTCAGCCACTGAGCTTGCCGCACTGAAGCCGATCTTTTTCCGGTTGAACGAAATCATGCAGGCTTTCCCTGGCGATTTCGACGTACAGTTCACAGGAGACGAAATCAAGCAGCACCTGATAGCGCGTGGCACGCTGCTCAAGCAACGGGAAACCTCCCCACCTCCGCTTCCACCTCCGCCTGCGATGCCGGCAGCAGAACCGCCTCCGCTGCCAGCTTCGTACCTGGATACCGTGGCGCCTGCCCCGGCCGCCCCGCCCGGATCCCCCGTGATGCCTGCGGCGACGCGGTTGCCGACGTCATACCCTTTATTCGATTCCGCTCCGCCGGAACAGCCTCCGCCCGCACTCGCTGTGACGCCTGAGAATCCGCCCCAGCCGCCCATGCGGCCTCCGGTTCCCTCGCCGGCGCCGTCGCGCCCCACGCTCAATTGGAACCGCGCGGTGGTAATCGCGCCAATAGCGGGTCTGCTGGTTGCCCTGGTACTGGTTTTGTTGGTGGTGCATCAAACTCGCAAACGCAACGCGAACAACGCGGGGCGCAGCGCCGCGGCCGTCGAAGTCGGCATTGCGATCACTCCTCCGGGCGCGTCCGTGAGGGTGTCTGCAAAACGGGCGGACGGCGGCAGCGACGAGACTACCTGCACATCCAACTGCAAGCTGGCGCTGACGCCGGGCACTTACCAGGTCTCCGCGTCTCTAAATGGCTTCGAGCCAGCGGCGGGCGCCGTCACGGTGACGGCCCGGCAGCCGGCGGCGGTCAGCCTGACACTTCAGCCGCAGGCGCAATCGGTTCGCCTGCTGACGGACCTGAACCAGGGCAAGGTCGTGGTGGACGATCGGCCACCGGTCGATCTGCAAGAGGGCCAGTTGGTGCTCGACAAGGTGGCTCCGGGCACGCACACCGTGAAAGTCACCGGGCAGAATGGGGACGCCTCGTTCTCGTTTGAGATTGTGGATGCGCGGCTGCCGGCCGTGGCCGGCCCCGTAAACGCGCGGAACATGATCGCGGTGCTGGTGGCTAGCTTTGGAAAGCGGGCGCGCGTCGCGACCAACGCGGGCCCCTGGAAGCTCGCGGTCAACGGCCAGCCGCAAAGCGACGCCGGTCCGGCCGGGACGGACCTCACGAGTTTTCAGCCGGGTGTGAATGAGATCGTAGTGGGCGAGGGCCGGGATCGGCGCAATATGAGCGAAAGCTTCGGCGCCGCGCCCATGCTGACTGCATTCCTGAAAACGGACGTCAATGCGGGCACGCTGATTGTCTCGACAGGCCAGGACGACGTGCGTGTGTTTCTGAACGACAAGGAGTACCGCCGGCGCACTCAGCGTGGCCAGTTGCGGGTCCAGACCCTCGGAAGGGTCACGGTGCGGGTGGCCAAGAGCGGTTTTCAGGACGAGCCCGCGCAAGCCGTCGAAGTGAAGAAAGGTGGGGAAGTGCGCCTGCAGTTCGATCTGAAACCGCAGCCGCAATTCGGCTCTCTCGAAATCCACGGCGCGATGGCCGGCAGCGAGGTTTTGGTCGATCAGAAAAACGCCGGTACGGTGGGGCCGGACGGATCGTTCAGCCTCAGCTCCATCCAACCGGGCGACCACACTATCGAACTGCGGCGCGAACAGTACCTGCCGAAGCGACTGCAGCGATCCTTCCATGCGGGCCAGGCGGTAGTGCTGGCGGGCGCGGACGTAGTGTTGGCTGCTGCCAACGGCACCATCCGGCTCACACGCAACCCCGCATCGGCAACCATTACTTACCGCCGCGGTGACGAAACGGAGTCGCACGAAGCCCGCGGAAGCCAGATCGAGTTGCCCGCGGGGAGCTACGCATTTTCGGCGAGCGCGCCGGGATTCACCGAGTCTACGGCACGCGTCCAACTGGCCGCCGGCGAAAGCCGGGAAGTGGACTTCACCCTGGCTCGCGAGCGGCCGGCAGCGCCTCCGCCCGTAGTGGCAAGCGGAATGGCGGAGTTCGAGGACGCGCAGAGCTGGAAGAAGGACGGCGACAGTTGGGTCCACAAGGGTGGCGGATTTGTGCCCTACAAGCTGCCGCCCAAAGGTGTCTTCACCTTCACGGTGCAACTGCTCAAAGGCGGCGGCGTATTCCGGGCAGGCCAGATCCGCTGGTGCCTCCAGTATCTCGACTCCAAGAACTACCTGCTCTATGAGATGGATCGGAAGAATTTCTGGGCCGGGGCGATCCAGAAGGGCACGCGGCTGGAGCGAGTCAAGGCGCCGCACAACCTCGGGAATCAGAAGGCGTTCACCATTCAGATCGAGGTGACGCCGGATCGCCTGGTGCAGAAGGTGCGCGTGGGCGACGAGTGGAAGGTGCTCGATACCTTTGTCGAGGAGGGCCGCGATTTCACCCGGGGCAAGTTCGGGTTTCTGATCCAGGGGAACGACGAGATCGCGATTTCCGATTTCCAGTTCCTGCCGAAGTGACAAACACGCGAGTCTGCGAACTGCTGTCCAACCATCGGGACGGATGGGCGCGCGTGTTGTTTCAGAAGAACCTCGCCCGTTGGAAGAACTGGAAACCGCAAACCGGCGACACGCTGCGTCGGTTCCGGCAAGCGGAGGCCGGGATAGCCGAGTGCGATCGACGGCTGAAACAGCGACAACGGGGGTGCTGGCGCCCGCATAGGAGTTGCGGGGGGCGCCGCGCCACCACGCGGGCCGGCGACGCGATGGCAGCCTTAGCCTCGCCTCTTTACGCAATGGCCCGCCGATTCAAGCGCGCGCACTGCATTCTTTTTCCCGTCTCCTTCCCGGTGCGCGCCGGACTAGTCGCGGAACAGCAGCGGCACGTACTTGGACAAGTACACCTGCCAGTTGGGCCAGCTATGCCCGCCACCAGACGGGTTGAAAACGTGTTTGACCTTCTTCTCCGTGAGCATGTCCGAGAAGCTCTGAATGGAGCTGAAGGAGACTGTCTTATCCTCGGTGCCGGAGCCGATCCAGAGTAGTTTCAGCTTTTGGTTCAGGACGGCGGGGTCCATCTTGTCCCATTCGGTCCGGTTCGGCCCTCCGCTGAATGCGCCGATGTAGGCGAACTGGTCGAGGTTGTGCAGCCCGATCGACAGCGACTGCATAGCTCCCATCGACAAGCCCGCAATGGCGCGATGCTCACGGTCCGTCAATACACGGTATCGGCTCTCCACCAGCGGTTTCACAGCGGTCAGTAACTCCTTCTCGATCGCCAGGGCGTCGGAGGGCGAGCCGATTGCATTTTGACCGGGCTTGATCTCGCGGGGTACGTGACCATACGGCATCACCACCACCATCGGTTTGATTTTGCCGTCGGCAAGCAGATTGTCCAGGATCGCGTTGGCATGACCCGTCCATGTCCACGACGACTCAATCTGTCCGTTGCCGTGAAGCAGATAGAGGACGGGATACTTCTGCGAGCCGGTTTCATACCCCGGAGGAGTGTACACGCAAAACATACGGGGTGTACCCAGGTTCTTGGAGTCGTAGAAATTGGTTTGGACCATTCCGTGAGGAACAGGCCGCTCTTCAAAGACCGCCTTTTCGCTCCCCGGCACGATGAACATGCTGGTGGAGCCCCAGCGGCGCAACTCGAGGTTCGGGTTCGAAGGATCGGGCATACGGAGTCCGCCGTCAATGGCGTAGCCGTAAGTGTAAAAGCCGGCCGGCAGCGGGCCGACGGTCAAACTCCAGACACCCTTGTCGTCTCTTTGCAATGGCTTGGGCTCCTTGATGACTTCCAAAATGCCCGGCGATCCCATCAGAACTACTTCAGATGCCTTGGGTGCGAAGAGACGAAACGTCACCGTGCGGTCGGGGTGCACTTCCGGAGAGACCGGCACGTTGTTCGTGTCCTCATAGTAGGGCGAGGGGCCCCGCTGGCAAAACACCGGCGCGGCGAGCCAAATCAAACCGAATACAGCGATCGGAGCACGCATTGTTCTCAATCCTTTCCGGCCTTCAGAGAACTACTTCATGTAGCCTCGTTCCTTGTAGTATCGCGCCGCTCCCGGATGGAGCGGGACGATGCGCGGCGCCTCGGCCGCGTTGTAGTTTTAACAGATCTGCACATCGTAGCCGTATGGTTTCATGGCGAACTCTTACGCAACTTCAAATTCGTAGAGGCTAACGCTAAAAGGCGGAACCTGCACGGTCTCCGGAACTCCGTTCTGCGCAGTTTCGACGATTTCGACTGCAGGCTCCTTGCCCACTTCATTGGTCGAGTCGAAACTGGACGGCGCAATCCGATAAAGCTTGCCCTGCCCGCGCAGCTTGACGCCGCCGATCTTCAGCGTAAAGCCGTTGCCCTCTTCCGTGGGGTTGACCACCGAAATGAGGAACTTCTTGCGGTCGCCGGAGAACGCCGCGAGAATATCCAGCGGATAGGTCGGGCTTCCAGTGGGCTTAACACCCCTGTCGACAAACGCCGTGCCGGGCATCAGCGGCTGGGGCGAATCCCCGCCGACCGCAACCGGAAGAGCGTTGAGAAAACGGTTCTGCAACAGCTTGAACACCACACCCTCAGGCGCCATACCCACGCCATCGCCGGTGTTGCCGGTCAACACGCGCAGTCCTCCGGTCGCACAACTCGCCGCAACCTTATCGGAGTGACGGAACAGTTCGTGCAGGCAAAGTGCGTAAGAGAGCGGCGTCAGCATTCCGTTCGGCCGCCCAAAGCCTCCGCCGCCATTTTCCGCCATCGAGCGGTTACGATTGCCCCATTCATCGAAGATGAACTTGATGTCCTTGTCTTTCAACGAAGGCATCTTCTCGACATACTTGTCCCACGCATCAAAAAAGCCGCCGATGCGGTTGGCTATCCTGCGGGCTCTGAACTGCAGCGGCTCCTTCACATCCACAAAGGACTGCTTCTCAGCG
Source organism: Bryobacteraceae bacterium (assembly GCA_049515735.1). GTDB lineage: Bacteria > Acidobacteriota > Terriglobia > Bryobacterales > Bryobacteraceae > Fen-178. The sequence continues at coordinate 13,903 of JBEKTU010000011.1, read as the reverse complement.
TCGAATATCAACTCAGGATATGCGTAGGTATGTTCGGAGAGAAAATCGACGTTGCCGGCGCAGTTGGCGAGCAGCCAACTGTCCCAGTCATCCGTACTGCCGAACTCATAGGGCAGCTTTGCAGTAATAGGCGGCTCCCAAATGCTCGGGAAGAAGTCACCCTTCTTCTCCGCGGCGCCGATGGACTTCTCGCAGATGCTGGCCCCGCCCAAGACCACCTTGATCTTCGGGTCCACTGCCTTCATGGCCTCGACGATGTTGTTATACTTCACCCAGAACTGGTTCAGCGACATGTGGCCGAACTGCCAGGGGCCGTACATCTCGTTGCCGATCGTCCAGCAGCGGATATTGAAGGGCTCGGGACTGCCGTTCTCCGCGCGCATTTTGCCCATGCGGGTGTTGACGGAGCTATTGCAATATTCAACCTGCTCGGCCGCCTCGCGCGCCGATCCGAATCCGCTGTCGATCGCCAGATCGGGCTCGGCTCCGACCAACCGGTTGAGGGCGATGAAGTCATGCAGGCCCACGTCGTTCGACTCGATCCCGCCGGACCACATCGGCTGCATACGCGGCGGGCGCTTGTCACGATCGCCAAGACCGTCGCGCCAGTCGTAAGCGGAGACAAAGTTGCCGCCGGGCCACTTGAACATTTTGAAGCCTTCCTCTTTGAAGAGGCGGATCATGCCGGGGTGGAATCCCTGGACGTTATCGGCAGGCATCAGCGAAGCAGTCCCGATATGGAATGTGCCGCTGCCGGCGCCCACGATTTCCAGGCGGGCGTCAGTCGAGTCGGCCGTCGGCGTGAACTTGAACGGGAATTTCTTGTACTCGCCCGTGAGAGCGGGAATGTCGACGGATTGAGAGTCGCTGGCGCCAGATCCCCAGACCAGACGGACCACAACCTTCGCGCCGGGACCGCCGGCAAGATAAACACGGCCTTCGTAAGCCTTGCCGTTGGCCACGCGCAATCTGGTCTGCTGAATGCCGCGGGGGTCGGAGCCGTCAAGCTTGACGCGCGGGCTGTGCGTGCCAACGAACGGCCGCACGGTGTCCATTTCGACAGTTCCTTCCGGTCCCACCGGCCTGAACGGCTCGCCAGGGAAGCGGAACCCGGAAGAGGAATTCGCTGGTGCCGGCTGGGCACTGACAACCGGCCCGGCAAACTTCCTATCGCTCAGCATCTCGGCCCACACACTCGTGGTCGCCGGCTCCATGTATCCGCCGAAAATCATCGGATTGATCGGCTTGCCGCTCCTGGCTGCATCGATCGCAACTTGGATGTTTCCTGCGGGAGCAGCGAACGCCTTCCTCCCTTGCTTCAACATGGCAGCGCCTGCCACCGAAGCTTTTAGAAGCTCACGCCGGTTCATTGGCATGTCGTCTCTCCTTGTCTTCGTTAAGCGCCATCGACGAAAGCGTAGGTTTTCATTCTTGATCGCGTATACCAGTCTATCGCGTATGTGCGTGCTCTCCGAGGAGATTGACCGGCTGACGATTCTCAACCGCCTCAGCACCCTCTCCCGGCCAGGCGTTGGGAGGAACCTCGGGGCGGCACACGCGCACGGGGTGCGCTACGATTTTGGGTGAACAGTGTACGACCCACCCCACAGCGGTACAGCCGGCAGCACGGTCCGTCTGGACGATTCCAAGGCGGTATATCCGACGCCGGACACCTTCTCTGTGCGCGACGGCGCCAACGGACAGCCGCCCGTCGCTGGAGACCGAAGATGAAGCTCGGCCTGGCGATAGCGACAGCGGATGCTCTTCCGAGCGCGTTCGTGGTTTTTCGCGACGATCTTTGCCGCTCCATTGGCCGGTGCGCCGAGATCGGATTCCACGGCGTCGAGTTGGCCCTGCTCGATGCTTCGCAGGCCGATATCCCGCGCATCGACGAGCGTCTGCGCGCCACCGGTTTGGAGATCCCCTGCATCTCCTCGGGCCAGGTCTTCGCCGCGGACCGCCTCTATTTCACGCACCCCGACTCCGCGGTCCGCCAGGCGGCTGTCGAGCGAATCACCGGCATGATCCGTCTCGCCGCCCACTTCGGCGCCAAAGTAAATACTGGCCGCGTGCGCGGCTTCATACACGAAGCAGAGACCGCCGAGACGGCAACGGCGCGCTACCTGGACTGCCTCTGCCGTTGCGCCGACGTGGCGGAGCCGCTGGGAGTGGAGCTGATTATCGAACCGGTCAACCGCTATGAGGTGAACTTTATCAACAACTGCGCGGAAGGCATGCAAATCATCGAGCGCTGCGGACGCAAATGCCTGAAGCTGATGCCCGACCTTTTCCATATGAACATCGAAGACGCCAGTTTTCGCGAAGCGTTCGAAGCCGGCCGCGAGTACATCAGCTACGTGCACGTTGCCGACAGCAACCGCCTCGCCCCGGGCTGGGGCCACATGCCATTCGATGAGATCTTCCAGATCCTTTCGGATATCGGCTACGACGGCTACATCACCGCGGAGATTCTGCCGAAGCCCGATCCCGACAGCGCCGCCGCCCAGGCCGCACGCTTTCTGTTGCCGAGAATCCATAAACCAGCGCCGCCACAGCCTGCCGTCTGAGTGGCTGTGGCAGAGTTGGACGGGAGCTCGCGTTGGTCTGAGATCTTTCTCATGCGGAGACCGCCGGCCAGTTTTCCGCTCGCAGCAGCAACCCAAAGCATAAGTCTTGATAAAATATCACATTAGATATAATCTAGAACTTTCATGGACGCCGAGGCGATTAAACGGTCCTTGGAAAGCAGCGGCTTGCGGTGCACTCCGCAGCGTTACGCCATGATGGCATTCTTGATGAAACACAACAGGCATCCCACGGCTGCGGAATTCTTCGAAGCCGTGAATCGAGTGGATCCGCGCTCTTCAGGGGCCACGACTTATAACAATCTGCGGGACTTGGTACCGGCGGGTTTGGTGCGTGAAGTGGCCGTCGAGGGCCGCGGCGCGCTTCCGGTTAAGTGTCGCAGGCCTGTGGATACCGGATGAATGGCGCGCGCCGGCGAGCGCAGTCGGCGGCGATTGCGCGAATGGGAAAGCCAGGATGGGTTCGCAGTTCGTCACAGTTTTTTTAACTAATTCAAAGGAAGGCAAACATATGGATAAGACACTCACCAACGCAGCGGGGGCGCCGGTCCCCGATAATCAGGAGCAAAACTTGTCAACCGAAATCAAGTGCCCGGTATCGGACGGCGCTCGCGGACACACGGCGGCTGGGGCCACGACGAATGCGGGCTGGTGGCCGAATCAGCTGAACCTGAAGATCCTGCACCAGCACTGCCCCCTGTCCGATCCTATGGACAAGAAGTTCAATTATGCCGAGGAGTTCAAGAGCCTCGACCTGAATGCCGTGATTAAGGACCTCCATGCCTTGATGACGGACTCGCAGGACTGGTGGCCCGCCGACTACGGCCACTATGGTCCGTTCTTCATCCGTATGGCGTGGCACGGCGCAGGCACGTACCGGATCGCCGATGGCCGAGGCGGCGCGGGTGCCGGAGCACAGCGATTTGCGCCCCTCAACAGTTGGCCGGATAACGTGAGTCTCGACAAGGCGCGCCAGTTGCTCTGGCCGATCAAGCAGAAGTACGGCCGGAAAATATCCTGGGCCGACCTTATGATTCTCGCCGGTAACGTCGCATTGGAGTCGATGGGACTCAAGACCTTCGGTTTCGGCGGCGGGCGCGAGGACATCTGGGAGCCGGAAGAAGGCATTTACTGGGGGTCTGAGGGCAAGTGGCTGGGAGACGAGCGCTACAGCGGCGATCGTCAGCTCGAGAATCCTCTCGGGGCAGTTCAGATGGGCCTGATTTACGTGAATCCGGAAGGGCCCAATCAAAAGCCGGATCCAGTCGCCGCGGCACGGGATATCCGAGAGACGTTCGCACGCATGGCGATGAATGACGAAGAGACGGTAGCCCTCATCGCCGGCGGACACACGTTCGGCAAAGCCCATGGCGCTGCCGATGCGAGCAAGTATGTCGGTCCCGAACCCGAGGCTGCCGGCATCGAAGAGCAAGGCCTGGGCTGGAAAAACACCTTTGGCAGCGGCAAAGGCGCCGATACGATCAGCAGCGGGTTGGAAGGCGCATGGACCACCAACCCGGTGAAGTGGGACAACAACTACTTCGACAACCTGTTCGGTTATGAATGGGAACTCACGAAGGGCCCCGGCGGCGCTCACCAATGGACTCCCAAGGACGCATCCGCAGCGGGCACCGTTCCCGATGCCCACGATCCGTCGAAGAAGCATGCCCCGATAATGTTCACCACGGACCTCTCACTGAAGGTGGACCCAATCTACGCGAAGATTTCGAAGCGCTTCCACGAGAACCCGCAGGAATTCGCAGACGCGTTCGCCAAGGCTTGGTTCAAGCTGACGCACCGCGACATGGGGCCTGTTTCGCGGTACCTTGGCCCGCTCGTTCCCGCGGAACCGTTGCTGTGGCAGGACCCCGTTCCCGCTGTGGATCATGAATTGATCGGGGAGCGGGATATTGCCGCTCTGAAGGCCAAGATCCTCGCATCCGGACTTTCCATCTCCCAACTGGTCACGACGGCCTGGGCGTCGGCTGCGACATTCCGCGGCAGTGACAAGCGCGGCGGGGCTAACGGGGCACGCATTCGCCTCGCGCCGCAAAAGGATTGGGAAGTCAACCAGCCGGCCAAGCTGGCCAAGGTTCTTCCGACGCTGGAGGCGATCCAGAAGGATTTCAACGGCGCGCAGTCCGGTGGGAAGAAGGTCTCGCTTGCCGACCTGATCGTTCTGGGCGGCTGCGCAGCCGTCGAGGCAGCTGCGAAGAAAGCCGGCCACGACGTGAAGGTTCCCTTCTCGCCGGGGCGCACGGACGCGTCGCAGGAGCAGACCGATGTGCATTCGTTCGCCGTACTGGAGCCGACCGCGGACGGGTTCCGCAACTATCTCCGCAAGGGACAGGAGGGATTAGCGGCTGAGCTGCTGGTGGATCGAGCGAACTTGCTGACCCTGACCGCTCCCGAGATGACGGTTCTGGTTGGTGGCATGCGCGCCCTGGATGCAAACTTCGGGCAGTCCAAACACGGTGTTTTCACCAAGCGGCCCGAGACGTTGACGAATGATTTCTTCGTCAACCTGCTCGACATGAACACGAAGTGGCAGAAGTCCGCCACATCAGAAGGCGTGTTGGAGGGGCGCGATCGGGCGACGGGCGAACTCAAGTGGACGGGCACTGTCGTCGATCTCGTCTTCGGTTCCAACTCCCAGCTCCGAGCCCTCGCGGAAGTCTATGCGTGCAGCGACTCGCAGCAGGCGTTCGTGTGTGACTTTGTGGCGTCCTGGAACAAGGTGATGAACCTCGATCGCTTCGATCTTGCCTGAGCTCGGCGGAAAAGGGAGCTGTGCGAGCCAACGGTAGCAGGATCAGACCCGCACGTATTTGTTGAACCAGTCAATCGTGCGCTGCCAAGCCAGGTCAGCCGCGGCTTTGTTGTAGCGTTCCGGCGTCGCGTCGCAATTGAAGCCGTGAACGGCTCCCGGGTAGATATAGCCCTCGTGCGGGACGTTTGCTTCTTTCAACGCGCGCTCGTAATCCGGCCATGTGGCTGCCAATCGGGTGTCGAGTTCCCCGTGGTGCACCAGAACCGCGGCCTTGATTTTCGAAACGTCCTCCTTGGCAGGAGGACCACCGTAAAACGGCGCCACGGCTTTTATCCCGGCACCCAGCCGCACGGCCAGCGTATTCGACATGCCTCCCCCGTAACAGAAACCGGTGGCGCCGATCTGGCCCGTGCAGTCAGGACGGGATTTGAGCCACGTCGCGGCGGCCACGAAGTCTTCGGTCATCTTATTGCGGTCCACCTTGGCGAACAACTGGCCGCCATGATAGTCGTCACCGGGAAAGCCTCCGACCGAGGTGAGCCCGTCCGGCGCAAACGACATGAAGTTCGCGAGCGCCACCCGGCGCGCGACGTCTTCAATATGGGGATTTAGACCCCGGTTTTCGTGAATGACGATGATACCGGGTAACTTACTCGGCGTCTGCTCTCGCGTGTCGGCACTGACAGGCCGGACGAGATAACCTCTAATGCTTCCGTTTCCTCCCGGTGACGCGACCGTTTCATATGTAGCCTTGATCCGATCATCGGTTCTGGAAACCTGCTGTCCCAAAGCGTAGTTCGGCATCAACGCCTGGATGATCGCTGACGCCGCCAGCCCGCCCGTAGCAAGCCGCTGCACGCCGTCCATGAAGTCACGGCGACTGATCTCGTTGTGAATAAACAGGTTGTAAAGTTCAATGGCTTCGCGTGGAAGTTTCGGTCTCGTTGGCTGCATTCGATGCCCTCCCTTCGCAAGACTATAGCATTTCCTTGGGATCTGTAGGTTGTAGCGCGGGTAGTGCCTGGGTCGCACGGGGCGCGCGCGTTACTGGCCGGGCGCGGAGGGATCAACGCCGAAGCAATAGCCGTCGTTCGAGCTGGAGGGACTGAAGGAGTATTCGCCGGTGGGCAGATCCCTGACGGTTAAGGCATAGGTAATTAAGCCGGACTCATCGTTCTTCTCGATATCGAAAGGCCATGTCACGAGGCCGCCCCGACGGCCGGGTTGGGACCGGGTCCGCCGGCTGCCGTTGACAGTCGCCAAAGGGAACAGGCTGTAGCTGGCGGGGTCGACTCCTTTGGGCAAGCGGACGACGAACACGAGACTGGAGGCCTCACTTAGACGAACGCGCGATTGGGGGGCCGGCATCTCCCAGTATTGAGTGGAGCCGCTTCTATGCTCGGCGGCTTGATTGCGTTCGAGCGGGGTAAGAACTCTGCCGTTCCAAAAGTAGACCATCCCGATTTCCTCCGGTTGCGAGAGACCGCGCGAGGGCGCCGGAGGCGGCGCGCTGCCGGAGGGTCGCATCAACGTGGGAGGCTGCGGCGGCGAGCCGGCGGATGATCGCGCCAACGTCGGAGGTCGCACCGGCTGGGCTGCGCCTGGGGGAGGTTGCGCTGATGTTGCCGACGGCGGAGTCGAAGGCGCAGGCGGAGGCGGAGGCAGGGTTGCGTCGCCGAAAGTCACCGCCGACACGCCGGGCCGGGGATAATGTTGGAGCTGATTATTCACCAGGAAGTGCATGTCGGTGGCGTCGAGGGACCACCACCTGCCAGTGACGTGCGTGCCGTCATTGAGAATTAGGCTGTTGGGTTGGGCCGGCGCAGGTTCGGGCGCTGCGGCTGCGGGGGCTGCTGCTTTGGGTGGAGGCGGCGCGGTTGCCGGCGCAGGCAAGGAAACACCGAACTGGATGGCCCGAACCTGATGGATATCGATTGTCTGCGACTGAACCCCGACCTTGATGTAAAGCTCCTGGGTGTTGCCGGACTCCACCAACCCCGAGATCTGGCGGCCATCCTTCAGAGTGACGACATCGGCGAAGAGCCGACCGCCGGCCAGCAGGCCGAACTGCCAGAAGATGAGCAGGAGGATTCTTCTCATATCCACCTCCTAAACGACGTTTCGGAGAATGATCCTGAAATCGAACTTGCGTCCAATACATCATGATACTGAGAATCTGAGGTACGCAGCCGACGCGTGCGGCCGGATCCCTCGTATGTATTTGAAAACAGTGGTGGGCCCGTGGCGACTCGAACGCCAGACCTCTACCGTGTCAAGGTAGTTCCGGTCAATCACTTACGAGCACTGACACTGAAAACAAAAGAGTTACGCGCCGAGAAGTTACACCAATCTTGCACCAGTTCCGCACCGGGAGCGTTATTCTGCGCCAGTTTTGCGCCAGTAAAAGGCACTGGTCCGGTTGTGCCAGACCATGAATTTTGGCTCCATCCAGGGTCTCTCGGTCAAAGATGCCGAGCCGATATTCAGTCCTCCGCCGCTGGTGCTCATAGATGTAAAGCTCGATTCCGACGAAGGCGAGAGGCAGGAAGCGGACCTGCCCGATTTCGTCCTTCGAGATGAGGTCCGCCGGCTAATGGCGCGCCTGGATGAACTCAAGGACGGAACGATTGAGCGGATCGAGGTTCGATCCGGTATTGCGCGCCGCATCGTCATCCAGCGTCGGCCGGAGGAGGCGCCGCGATGCTGACGCTCGCCATCCTCCTGCGGCGGGAAATAACCCTCGCCTGCCTGCGTCGGCTCCCGATTCGCATTATGCGAAGTTCCCGCAAATGGGGGGCAACAAGATGAGTGCGACTCCATCCGCGGGGCCATCACCGCGACCGAAAAAGACCTCAGCCTCCATCGCAACGGGATGGAAATCCCGGCTAATCGTTGGCCGGCGTGGACCGCGGGCTGTGGTTGCCAACGCCCTTATCGCGCTCCGGAATGCTCCCGAATGGCAAGGCGTGCTGCATTTCAATGAAAGCTCCCTGACTACAGTTGTAAAGCGCGACCCGCCGTTCCAGAGTCCTGCCGTTGTCCCCTTCAGGTGGGCCGATGAGCACGATGTCTTAACCGCCGCGTGGCTCCAGCATCAGGGTATCCAAGTTAACAAGGAAATCGCGGGGCAGGCGGTAAATACTGTCTCCAGGGAGCATCCCTTCCATCCAATCCGCGACTACCTCGACTCGCCCAAATGGGACGGCGTCAGGCGAATCGACGACTGGCTCACGGTCTACCTTGGCGTCCCTCCATAAGATTACGTTCGGGCCGTCGGCGCCAAGTTCCTCATCGCCGCTGTTGCCCGCGTCTATCAGCCGGGTTGCAAGATGGACACGTGCCTGATTTTGGAAGGCGAGCAGGGTGCGAAGAAGTGCACAGCCCTCCGCACGCTCGCGGGCGCCGATTTCTTCACCGACGACATATCGGACCTTGGTTCGAAGGACTCCGTCCTGCAAACCAGGGGCGTATGGATCATCGAACTGAGCGAACTCGAAGCTATGAAGGGCGCTGAACTGTCCGCGTCAAAGCCTTCATGTCGCGCCAGGTAGACCGCATCCGGCCACCCTACGGGAGACGGGTGATTGAATCGCCGCGTGAGTGCGTCTTTGCCGGCACGGCCAACAAGGAAACTTACTTGAACGACGAAACCGGAGGGAGGCGCTAGTGGCCGGTCAAGTGCGGCGCCATCAACATCGCCGACTTGGAGCGCGACCGCGACTACCTTTGGGCGGAGGCCCGCGAGCCCTTTCAGGCTGGAGATACCTGGTGGCTCGATAATCAGGCGCTGACGCAATCTGCCGCTGAGGAAGTCGCAGAGCGTCACGAACCTGATCCCTGGGACAACCTCATTACCGAATGGCTGAAGACCCCCACGGAACGCCTCGATGCCTTTGGCAATCCGGTCACCGCAATGAGTTCAACTCCCGATTTCGTCACTGTTCCGGACATCATGGCTCACTGCATCGGCAAGGAACCCAAGGCGTGGACGCAGCCAGATCAGAACCGCGTGTCGCATTCGCTGACTGCCAGGGGCTGGAAGCGATACCAGAAGCGAATTGCCGGCCAGCGTATATGGGGATACATCCTGTCACCAGTGTCACCAGTACGGCCTTAGTGAGTGGTGACAACCTATCTGCCGTATCTTCTAGCGTGTCACCAGTGTCACCACTTGTCACCAGTCATTTGATAAAGAGCTTAGGTACGAGGCGTATTACGCACGGAGTTTATAGAAACCCTGTGGTGACGTGGTGACAGTGGTGACAAGGCGACTGAACGCCAGCATTTCACGCCCTCCGCAAGTTGATCAGCAAGAAGCGGCGGCCGCGGGTCGTGGAATCCAACAACTTCGCTTTCGTTAGGCGAATAAAAGGCGGTCAGTGCCGGCCCGGTCGCCGGAGGGCGGACCGGCGCGTCGCGTGGAGGATTCCGCGTCCCGCTCGAACCGCCGCACGATGGCCAGGATCGCCCGCGCCGTCTGGATGCCGACGTAGTGGATCTCTCGGAGTTGGCGATCGGGCACCCAGCGCAGGTCTCCCAGGCAGCGGTAGCCGGCGCCGATCAGCGATCTCAGCACGACGGGCTTGATGCGGATGTGATGTTTGGCCAGGTCCGCCGGGTCGTCGAGCCGGATATCCATCCAGGCCGGCCTGTCTGGGCTGCCAGGACGGGTGAGCTCACCGAAGCACTCCTTCTGGCCCGCCAGGAAGCCGATGTCGTGGGCCTCCCGTGCAACCGCCAGGAGCGCGGTGTGCAGGGCGCGTCGCGTGCAGACGACTTTGTTCCCACGGGGCGGGTTCACGCTCGAAATGGCACCGGAGACGAGGTGCTCGGCGATCCGGTGATCTAGTTCGCATGGCATGTGGATTTCCGCTGCTCCTGGCCGCCAGCATACAGCATCGCGCGCGGCCAAGTGGATTCCTGAATCTCCTGTTGCCGGGCGGAGGTCGCCGCCGAAGCCCAGATCCGCGCCGGACACCCGGACCTTGAAGGGCTGTGTCGGGCACTGGCGGATTAGTGGGCGGAACCCCGGTTGCTGCGAGCCCGATAAGGAATGGCCCCTGTTGCGCCACGTTTGGCCCACGTTCGCTTGAAGGGCGACGGCTTGGCGTATGAGCCAAGGCTGCCGTGAATTGGGCAGGGTGGGCACGAATCGGGGCCAGAAGCAAGAAAGAGCCCGCCGCGGCCGGAGCCGGGCGGGCCAGGAAGGGGGCGTTCGCTATTACTGGTTGATGCGGTAGGTCCGTTCTCCGCCCTCGGGCTTGAAGGACTCGACAGTGAATCCGGCCTTCTTCATCGCGCCGGCCATGAACCCGCGGACGGTGTGCTTTTGCCAGCCCATCTTGTCCATGATTTCGGCCAGTGTCGCGCCGTTCTTCCGCTGGAGCATCGCAACGACCTGGGCCGTCTTGCTGCCTTCGCGCGGTGCGGTAGCTTCGCGTGCCTTCGCAGCCGTTTTGCTCTTGGGAGCGTTTTTCGGCGCAGTGATTTTCCTGGCTGCCTTACCCCTGGCTGTCCGTGCGCCACTTTTGGCCTTGCGTTCCGCTTTCGGCTTCTCGGGTTGATCCGCTTGCGGCTTCTCAGGCTCGCCCAAGCCCTGGATGCGCTTCCAGATCCGAGTGACCGCCGTCTTGCGGTCCGTGAAGCGCTTCACCGGGGTAACGCCCGGCAGGCTGTTCCAAATGGCGACCAGGCGCTCCGTCGGCCAATTGGCGGCCAGTTCTGCAAGTTCCTTCTCACCCGCCTACCGGGAGGCTCGCCGGGCCGCATTCGGGCAAGCCATCGCGCGGCTCCAGCAAGGAACCTCGGCGGCAGCGACCACTCTGCTGAAAACGCTGATTGATCCGGGCAGGCCAGCATCGGTCAAGGTACTGGCTGCCGAGGCCATCTTCAATCACGCGGCGAAAGCCATCGAGATTGAGGATATCGAAGCACGCGTGTCAGAGCTGGAACGCGCGGCCGAACAGGTGAAGTCTCCACGGAGGTGAAACGAATCACGAGTGGACGGAGCACGAATCGACCGCTGTGCAGGCGCTCACTTGTGCGTTGGAGCAGGAAGCGCAGCGCGCTGGATATCGCTCGATGGCTGGATTCCAGCGACGCCAGTGCAAGCTGCCGAATGCGTTGGAGGCGGATACGGGCCGGAGGTAACGAACATGATCAGCAGAAGTCTCACTCGGCGTTTGAAAGATCTAGAATTCCACTTCCGACCGGCTGCCGAGCCGGTGATCGCCCAGATCATCTACGTCTCCCCGGACGGAAGCGAAGAAGACGGAGGCCGGTTCACCATTCCGAACAGTGGGCGGCAAACTGGAAGCACCTGGCTTGCCGGCGGCGGGCGCTGCGGCTTGGCTGGTCGGCCGTATCGCGAAGGACACGGATGAAGACGATACTCAGCAGGTTGCGGCGGCTGGAGCGGCGGACGCTACGGCGTCGGTTTGTCGGTGTCATTCGTTCATGGTTTCGCTTCTTCCCCGTCGTCAACGGGCTTGGACGGATGGAGTTTGCGTATCTCTTTGGCTCCCTTCTCGGGATTCTCAGGCGTGACCTTGATCCCAGTTGCCATGGGTCCGGCGGTCCATTTGAAGTAATAGGTTTTGCCCGCCTCCGCCTCAAACCGGGCCCGCTCGTTTTCTTTCTGCCTGGCTTGATTGAGGGCCGCCCCGGCGGACATGATGACGCTTCCGTAATACTCCTTGGGCAATCCGGAGATCACAACAGTCCCCGGCGGCACTTCCATGAATGCGTATTCGCTGTTGAGGAGTTTGGCGAGGTGAGTGCCGTTGATATACAGCTCGTCGTGTGAGGACGAGCCGGTAAATCTGTACACGCGGTAGATACAGACGATGGCTTTGCCGCTGGATGGCGCGGGCAGCGCCGCGGGAGTTTTGGAATCCTGTGCGACGCACACGGGCCCGGTGAAGAGAAACGCTATCGCACTGAATTCGAGCAGAAGGCTTGCGAGTGACCTGCAAGCTCCCCTGGGGCAAAACGCTGCGACGCCACCAAAAACGCTGTTACGCATTGGAACGCTCCTTTCCCTAGGTTCGGAATCTGGTGAGCAGTATAGCAGGTTGCGCCCACACTGACCACGACCATCTCCGGCGCCGGAACCGCATAGTTTGTCCACTCCGCGAGCGCCGCGCCGCTCACCTCGTGGTCTACCAGCAGTTCCGGGGTGACGACCACGTATAGCGTTTTCGTTGTCGGCTGGGGAACCGGCACGGCGTCGCCGGTCTCCACTCCCGTTATGGGGACCTTGGGCCTGGTGATCAGCAGATTGGGGACGGGCTCGCACGGATCGGGTTCGCACGCGGTGAACAGGAGAGCCTTGGGGAGACGTTCGCACGTTTCCTCGGGATCACCCCGCGCGAGCTTCGCGCGCAGTTGCATCGTCGGGCGGCCGGCCAGCCGGCGGAATAGCTAATGGGATGGTCCGCCGCAGGAGCCGTTGGGCAAGATTCCGGTGTAAATCAATTTGGGCCCGGCGAGGGACCGGCAAGGCTATGATTGCCTGGGCGTTCGAGGATTTCGCGAACTTCGGGTTGACGGAGCGGTCCCGGCATGGCTGGATGCCGCGCGCCAAAAACGCGCGCGGTAAGGTGTGTCTGTGAAGTCGCGCGAGAATAAGCCGGTCTGCAATTCTTCTGTTCCAGGAAGAGGCGGGACTGGCCCCTGCCCGATCCACCGAACTCACTCGGGCAAGGCGGGATAGAGAGAATAGCCCCAATGGAGGCAGTTGGATGTACAATCGAGAGTGGCCAGGAAGCGAAAAAGGAAATCCTCGCTCATTAATGCGGCGGCCGGCCAAGGGCGGCGGCATAGTCTGGATCGTGTGGCATACACCCATGCCCACATATCGCTCGTGGAATCTCTTGCTTACGAATAAGATAGGCATTTCTGCAACATGCTCGACGAAAGGAACGACGATGATCTCTCGAAGTCGGATATTTGCTTGGGGGCCAATTCTGAGCATGATTCTGTCGGCTAATGTCTACGCCCAAGTACAAAACGCAATGTCGACTCAGGACCGGCAGGAGTACCTGCAGAAGCTCCAGCAGATTCTTCCTAGTGATCCATACTTCGATGCTTGGCTGAAGAATACTGGCACGTTGCCGCCGGACTTCAACGCGCTGTTCAGGCAAAACAGCCTGCCCGATCCGTTGAAGTTTCTGAATGGGCGTACCGTGCGCACCGCAGCCGAGTGGCCGGCACGCAGGGAGGAAATCGAGAGTCTCTCCCAGAAGTATGTCTGGGGTACCTTTCCGCCGAAGCCCAAAATCGATCGCGCAATCATGCTCGATGAGAGACACGAGGATGGCTACACGGTACGCAATCTGCGCTTGGAGTTCGGTCCAGAGTCCAAGGGAACGATGCGAGTGCGTGTGATTATTCCCGACGGGTCCGGACCGTTCCCGGCATTGATAGCTAATACTACTGTGTTATAAACGGAGCGAGCAGCAAAAAGGACAGCAGGGGAGTTGCTGGAGCAGGGCTCGGGCGATCCGGATGCGGAGCGTGGCGATGGACTGTGGGTTATGCCGTTCGG
>JBEKTU010000010.1:0-96231 GCA_049515735.1 Bryobacteraceae bacterium | reverse complement strand
ACGCTGATGGAGAACTTCTACCATCGCAAGGCGACGCCTTTTGACCGTTCCATCGACATGCACATCAGCCATCTGCGCAAGAAGCTGGAAAATGGCGACGCCCTGATCAAGACGATTCGCGGGGTGGGCTACCAGTTTAGCCGCACGCCGGAGGACGCCGGCGCCGAATGAAATCGCTATTCGCCAAAATCCTGCTGTGGTTCTGGTTCACGCTGGCCATCACGGTGGTTGGGTCGGCGTTCATCTCGGCGCTGAGCGTCAACGAAAACGCTTCCGACGAGCGGGCTCCGGTGGCGCGGCTGGTTACATTCCAGCTCGAAGAGGCCCGTTCGGCATACGAAATAGGCGGGCGGCCGGGGTTACAGGCGTTCCTGGATACGCTGCACCAGGTGTACGATGCCCGGGGCATTCTGACCGACGAGAACGGCCACGATTTGCTGACCAACGAAGACCGCTCCGACCTGGTGCGGGGCGCGCGGCACCCCTCTTTCTACCAGCTTTTCCGCACCGGCAATGCCACGGTGGCACGCGCCGCCGATGACGGCCGCTACTGGTTCTTCTACATCGTGCCGCGCGGGCGAGTGGGGTCCTGGTTTCTGCTGCCGGAGCACGCTTTCGTGATGGCGGCGGGGGTGCTGCTGTGCTACTGGCTGGCGTTGTACCTGACCAGCCCGGTGCGAAAGCTCGAAAAGGCGGTGGAACGGTTCGGGCGCGGCGACCTTTCGGCGCGGGTCGGCTCGAACCGCCGCGACGAACTGGGCCAACTGGCGCGCACGTTCGACCGCATGGCGGGACGGATCGAGACCCTGCTGACGGCCGAGCGCAGGCTGTTGCTGGACATTTCTCACGAGCTGCGGTCGCCGCTGGCGCGCCTGGGTGTCGCGGTGGAGCTGGCGCGCTCGGGCGACGATCCCAACTCCGCCCTGAACCGCATTCAAAGGGAATCCGACCGGCTGAACGCGCTGGTGGGCCAGCTCCTTCAGGTGACGCGGGCGGAAGGGGATCCCTCTTCGCTGCACCGCGCCCCGTTGCGCCTGGATGAGCTGGTGCAGCAAATGGTGGACGATTCCTCGATTGAAGCGGCGGCGCACGGCTGCGAGCTGAGATACGAGAAGCGCGAGCCGGTGATGGTGGCCGGCGATCCGGAGTTGCTGCGCCGCGCGGTGGAGAACGTGATCCGCAACGCCATCCGCTACGCGCCACGCGAAACGGCGGTGGAAATCTCGCTGGCGCGCAACAACGGCATGGCCGTGGTGGGCGTGCGGGACCAGGGCTCGGGCGTGCCGGAAGAGGCCTTGCCGCGGCTGTTCGACGCGTTCTACCGGGTGGAAGGCGACCGCGACCGCGCTAGCGGCGGGATCGGGCTGGGCCTCTCGATCGCCCGCCGCGCCATCGAGCTGCACCGAGGCAGCATTCGCGCCAGGAACGCGCAGCCGGGGCTGGAAGTGGAAATGGAGCTGCCGGTGGCGTAGGTGCTTTCTCTCACTCATCTTGCGAAACCCGAACAGAACGTGTACCGTCAGGAGGAATATGGCACTTCGCAGAGTTAAACGCGCGCTTCTGAGTGTTTCCTTTCTATCCCTTTCATGGATAGTCGTGGCTCCGGTCCGGGCGCAATCCCCGCAGCCGGCGCCATTCATTCCCAATCAGTACATTCTGCTTCTGGAAGATGCACCGGTCGCGGCGCGATTTGCATCGCGGGAGCAGATGCGAACGGCGGCGGCGGTGGCGTACCGGCAACAGGTCGAGACGAAGCAGGCGGCCGTGCTGAAGGAGCTTGCGGCCCGCAATATCCGGGTCTTGGGTTCGGTTTCGGTGCTGGTGAATGCCATTTTCGTGAGCGCTCCGGCGAGCCGGGTGGCGGAACTGCAGAGCATTCCGGGAGTGATCGGGGTGAGGCCCGTGCGGCGCTTTAAAAAGGCCTTGAACCGGGCCACGCAACTCATGAATGCACCCGCGGCATGGAACGCGGTGGGCGGAATGTCCAACGGCGGCAAGGGGATCAAGATTGCCATCCTGGACTCGGGCATCGACCAGACGCACCCCGCGTTTCAGGACTCGACGTTGACCATGCCGGCGGGTTTTCCGATTTGCACCTACGGCCATCCCGAGGACTGCGCCTACACCACCAACAAAGTGATTGTGGCGCGCAGCTACGTGCGCATGCTGGCCGCGGGCAGCGATCCGAAAAACCCGGCGTTGGATTCGATGCCGGACGACTATTCGCCGCGCGACCGGGATGGGCACGGCACGGCGGTGGCGTCTTGCGCCGCGGCCAATTCGACCGCGACGCCCGCAATTACCACCAGCGGCGGACCGCTGACGATTTCGGGCATGGCGCCCAAGGCTTACCTGGGCAATTATAAGATCACGGGAAGTCCGGGCGTGCTTGACGGCGCCAGCGACCCGGTTCTGATTCAGGCCATTGGGGACGCCCTGACGGACGGCATGGATATCGCGAGCCTCTCGGTGGTGGGGCCGGCGTTCACCGGCGCGCTGGATACCGGCGCGATCTGCGGTTTGCCAAACGGACCCAACAACTATTGCGATCCGGTGGCGGCGGCATACGAGGCCGCGGTCAAGGCCGGGATGGTGGTGGTGGTGGCCGCCGGGAACGACGGCTACAACGGCTACTATTACCCGATGTTCAACAGCATCAATTCACCGGCCACGGCGCCTTCGGTGATCGGCGTCGGGGCCACCGTCAACTCCCACGTGTTCAATCCGTCCGTGACCGTCGTCGGGCCGGGTGCACCCTCGAGCCTGCAAGGGATCGCGGCCCAGAACAGCGATGCCATTTTCCCGTATGCCAACAACCCCAGCTACGGGGCGTCGGACGCCGTGTTCCCGGCCGTAACCGCGCCGTTAATCGACGTCACTCAGAAGGGCGATACCGGGTATGCCTGCACCTCGCTGCCGGCCGGTTCTCTGAACGGAGCGTTCGCTTTGATTGAGCGCGGGCCGGCGGGCAGCTCCGGTTGCACCTTCAACACCAAAGTGACCAATGCGGAAGCGGCCGGCGCCGTGGGTGTGATTCTCTACATGTACGATTCCTCCGCCACGGTCAGTCCGGAGGGCATGGGCTTCTCTTCCGCCAACCCACTCATCGGGCCGGTGGTCATGATCTCGAACGCCGCCGGACTGGCTCTGAAGCAGTACATCGATCAGAACCCGTTGCCAACGTTAGTCACCATTGACACCGCCGGTATCGAGGAGGACATGACCATCTACGATCAGGTTGCCCAGATCACGGTGACCGCTAACCAGTTTGCCGGGTATTCCTCAATGGGTCCCACGCCGGATGGGGCCATCAAACCGGACCTGGTGGCTACCAGCGGATTCGACACGGACTCCTACGACCTGGGGCCGGACTACAATGACCCGGACCTCCCGGTTCCGGGCGCGCTGTACGTGGCCGCGCAGAACTTCGATCCGAACGGGGACCTGTTCAGCACCAGCCGTTATCTGACAATCGCGGCCGGCACCAGCTTCGCCACACCCATGACCGCCGGCTCCGCGGCGTTGGTAAAGCAGGCTCATCCAAGCTATACCCCGACGCAGATCAAGTCGGCCCTGGTGAATGCGGCCTCGCAGACCACCACCACCGATGAATTCGGCGATACCGTGGATGTGGAGTGGATCGGCGCCGGCAGAGTGGATGCTGGCGCGGCCGTCAATGCCTCCGTCACCGCCGAGCCATCCACCATTTCATTCGGTTACGTGAAATCGGGCGGATTGCCCATCGCCAAGCCGATCACCATCACCAACCATGGATCAAGCTCCGTGACGCTGGCGATTTCGGTTGCCTGCTGCTCCGTCAACGCATCAGCCACTAAAGCGGTTTCGGGTGTCAGCATAACAACCAACCCGGCACAAACCCTGACGCTCGCGGCTGGCCCCGGCGCGACGCTTACCGTGACGCTATCCGGCACGGTTCCGGCAGCGAGTGAGTACTCGGGAGCGGTTACCTTGCAGGGATCCGGTATTACGGTGCGGATTCCGTTCATGTTTCTGGTGGGTAGCGGCGTGGCAAACAACCTGAATTTCGTCGTCGGCACGGGATTGGAAGGGGCTCCCGGCGAGGATCTGGGAGGTTTCCCCATGGTTCAGGTGGTGGACCAGTACGGCGTACCGGTTGTGGGTGCGGCGGTGAGTTTATCCGTCAGCCAGGCAGGCAGCCTCACGTTAAAAAGCGTTCCGGGGGAGCCTGCGTGCTCGCCCAACAACTCCACCACCGTGACCTCTTGCAACACCGACAACTACGGCTTCGCGTGGGTCGACGTGGTACTGGGCGCCCAGGCCGCCTCCCCGACCATCAACGTCACGGCGGCGGGTGTCACAAACCAGATCGGTGTCTACATAGTGGCCCCGCCCACGATCAACACGGGTGGAGTAGTGAACGCTGCCCCAGACTCCCAGAGCCCCATCGCACCGGGATCCTATGTCTCCATATATGGCACGAATCTGGTGGACACAGACTATCTCATTAACCCCACCGGAGACGGGCCGACGCTCACGACAGCTAACGATCTTCCGCTGGTGATCGATGGCACGACGGTGAGCTTCGACGTGCCCTCGGCCGGTATCAGCGTGCCGGGATACCTGACCTTCGTGGGTCCGGGCCAGATCAATGCCCAGGTGCCGTGGGAACTGGCAGGCCAGTCGTCGGTCGAGATCAAGGTGACCGTGGATGACGGCACCTTGTTCGGCAATGTGGTGACGGTGCCGCTGGCGCAGTACACACCGGCGTTCTTTGTGGGGGACGGCACCATCGCCGCCCTGGATGCCGTCACCTACGCCTACATCCTGACGACCAATCCGGCCCACTCGGGGGAGATTCTGTCGCTCTTTGCCAATGGCCTGGGTCCGGTGACGAACCAGCCGGCGAGCGGCGCCCCGGCGCCTGGCGGCCCCAACCTGGCCAACACGACCACGCAGCCGGTGGTGATGATCGGCGGGCAGCAGGCCCAGATCTCGTTCTGGGGGCTGGCGCCGGGCTACCCCGGGCTGTACCAGATCAACGCGACGGTGCCCGCCGGCCTTACCGGCAACCAGCAGGTTACCGTCTCCATCGGAGGGCAGACGTCGCCGGCCGTGACTCTCCCCGTCCATTAGCCGGGGCTACCTGATATACTCGACGTTCCCGATATGGCGAATCCGAAATACGCGGTTTCCGAAAAGCCGGCGCCGGTAGCGGAGCTGGTGGATACGCTGAGCGACGGCACCAAGGTCAAGCGGCGCATCCCGCGCATGAGAGCCTGCTCCGAGAAGGATGCCAAGGGCAAGCTGTGCGCGGGCCATCTGAAGCGGTGGTATTTCTTCGGCGAGGAAGTGAAGCGTAAATTCGGCGCGGACGCCGAGATCTACCGCTGCGAACACTGCAAGACGCTCTACTTGC
Source organism: Bryobacteraceae bacterium (assembly GCA_049515735.1). GTDB lineage: Bacteria > Acidobacteriota > Terriglobia > Bryobacterales > Bryobacteraceae > Fen-178. The sequence continues at coordinate 90,833 of JBEKTU010000010.1, read as the reverse complement.
CGAATGCGGAAGAGAAGCCGCGGACGGGGACGCTGAGCTATTAGGGCCACTCTCGGTGCGGGTGTTGCTGGTAGAAGACGAAAGCCGGGTCGCCGGGTTTATCGCCAAAGGGCTGCGCGAACAGGCCTATGCCGTGGATGTCGCCAAGGATGGCGAACAGGCGTTGTACCAGGCGGCCGTCAACCAGTACGACATCGTGATTCTCGACGTCATGCTGCCGGTGAAGGACGGCCACAGCGTGTGCCGGGAACTTCGCGGCTCGGGGTTTCGCACGCCCATCCTCATGCTGACCGCGCGCGGCGCCGTGGACGACCGCGTGGAAGGCCTCGACGCCGGGGCCGATGACTACCTTGCCAAGCCGTTCGATTTCAAGGAGCTGCTGGCGCGGCTGCGGGCCCTGCTGCGGCGGCCCGCCGGCTTGCGGACGCAGGTGGCGCGGGTCGCCGACCTTACCTTGAACACCGCCAGCCACGCCGTCACGCGCGCCGGGAAACCCGTGAGCCTGACCGCCAAGGAATACGCACTGATGGAGTTTCTGGTGCTCAACCAGGGACGCGTGGTAGGCCGCGAGCAGATTGCGCAGCACGTCTGGGACGAGAACTTCGATCCGTTCTCGAATGTGATCGACGTGTACATCAAGCGCCTGCGCTCGAAGCTGGACACGGGTTTCGGCCGCCGCCTGATTCACACGCGCCGGGGCGAAGGCTACATTCTGAGCGCGCAATCGGATGCCAACGATGATTAGAAGCTTCCGCTTTCGGCTCACCATCTGGTACGTGGCCCTGTTTTCGCTGCTGTTCGTGGTGTTCAGCATCTTCCTCCACAGCCTGTTGTCCAAAGACCTGCGAACGCGCCTGGACCAATCGCTCACATCCGAAGCGAGCACCGCTTCGGCCCTTTTCGAAGACGAGCTGGTGGAGGAAAAGGGCGACGTGCGGATGGCCGCAACTGAGGCTGTAGCCGGATTGCGCCTGCACGGGAGCCGCGTTGCGATCATGTCAGGGTCCCGGCTGCTGGCCTCGAGCGGGCCGGTCTCGCAACAGGAATCCGGTGCGGTGGTGGCGCAGGCGGACGGCAATGGCTCGCCGGACCTGGTGCTGGCGCTGCCGCAATTGGGGCGGAATGGCGCGCGCGCCGCCACGCACCGCCTGACCGCTCTGGGACGGAGTTTCCTGATCTTCTCGATCGCGCCGCTGGATTCCATCGCCGCCGATCTCGGGGTGGTTCGCCGCGTGATCCTGCTGGCGCTGCCGTTGCTCGTGGGGCTGGCAGGCATCGGCGGCTACCTGCTCGCCACACACAGCCTCGCACCCCTCAATTGGATGGCCGAACAGGCCCGGGAGATCACCGGCAGTAGCCTGAATACGCGTCTCGAAATCGGCAACGCGGCCGAAGAGCTGACGGTCCTGGCGGCCTCGTTCAACGAACTGCTGGCGCGGCTCGATCAGTCCTTCGAGAGCATGCGGCGCTTCGTGGCCGATGCCTCGCACGAACTGCGCACGCCCATTGCGGTGATTCGCGGCGAAGCCGACGTGGCTCTTTCGCACGACCGCAGCGCCGCCGAATACCGGGAATCGCTGGCCATCGTTCTGGACGAATCGCGCCGCCTTTCCCGCCTGGTGGACGACCTGCTGAACCTGGCGCGCGCCGACGCCGGCCGCGTCAAACTCGAGGCGCAGGAGTTTTATTTCAACGAGCTGATAGCGGAATGCTGCCGCTCGATGCAAACCCTGGCGAGCGCGTCGGGGATTACGCTCGAATGCCATTCGGCCGGGGACGTGCAATTCCGCGGCGATGAGGGGCTGCTTCGCCGCCTGGTGATCAACCTGCTCGATAACGCCATCCGCTACACGCCGCCGGGAGGCAAGGTGTCGGCGGTGCTGGAAGCGGACGCCGCCGGCGCGCGTATCCAGATTTCGGATACTGGAGTCGGAATTCCACCGGAAGTGGCGGCGCACGTTTTCGAGCGCTTTTACCGTGCCGATAAGGCGCGCTCCCGCCAGAACGGCGGGTTCGGGCTGGGCCTCGCGATCGTGAAGTGGATCGCGGAAGCCCACAACGGCACAGTGGAGTTATCCCGCAATTCCGGACCGGGAACCACTTTTGCGGTAACCTTGCCGCGTTGAATGCCCCGTGATACCTTCAGATTCGGACGGAAACGTCTCGAAAGCGAGGGCATGACGTATGAACCGCAGCGCACGCATCTTCTCTTTTCTCGTACTTACGCTTGCCGCACTGGTTGGTTGTTCCAGCCAGCCATCGGGTAGTGAATCCAAGAAAGCCGAGACCGCGCCGGACAGAATCCAGGGAAAGGCCCAGGTTCTGACGGAAGTGGGCGGAGGGGCGAGCGATGCCGCTCTGAACGCGGGTGGACCTTCTGTGTACCTTTGGGAAGGCGCGAAGCGCTACCGCCTGTTCTTGAGGACGCCCGTTGAGGTAGTCCACGGGGACGAGTACATTGCCGAGGGCGTCTACGCGCAAAAGGCCATTGACGAGATTGGCGATCCCGACCAGGGCAAGAACGGCTATCCGCTCCAATCAAGCTGCGAGCGTGTCGTCACGACGGCCTGGCACAACCTGCCCTTTGATGCCATCGACGCGCAGGCCGCGGTTTTGCGCGCCACCGTGAAGCGGTATCCCGCCAGGGCCGTGTTCCTGGTTACGCGGATACGGCCCGTTAAATCTGCGGAGGGCGGCGCCGCTGCCGCGGAACCGAAGAAAGACGCCGCGGTGGAGGAGAAGAACATCCCCGAAGTCTCTGTGGCGGGGGATAAGCAACGCGCTCTCTTGATTGAGGGTCCGCCCGTTCAAACCGCACCCCTTTGGGAGCCCGCGGGGGGAACGGTTCGTTGCAAAGTGGTCATTGGCCCGGACGGGAAAATCTCCGAACTGGAAAGCACCGCACAACTCTGCGAGAGTGTGCAGTGGTCTCAGTTTCGATATAAGCCCACGGTCCAGGGCGGCCACCCGGTCAAAGTGAAAACCGAGGTTGAAGTGAGATTTGAACCGCGAAAGTGAAGGGGCGGGGCACCGCCGGCTCCCTATCCAATCCGGAATCGTATACGATCTGGTTCCACGATCCAAAGCTCACCTGCCGGCGTTCGGTTAGCCAGGACCAAAGCGATCCTATGCGCGAGAGCGAGGACGGCGTGTTTGTCCTGCCTCCTCGGCCGAAGAACAATGATTCCGGCGTACTCCGCCGGCGGGTATGCCCGGATGTTGGCGAAATCCAGGTCCAGTGTGATCAGGACTCGGCCTTCGGCTCGAGACCTGACCGCTATGGCAGAATCCTCCGCTCCCGTCAGGCGCTCATCGGCAACCGTGTCGGCTTCGAACCCTCCATCGCGTAGGATCTCGGCGCACTCGCTCGGCAAGTTCTCATCAATCTTCAGCTTCAAACCGTATGTTCCAAGGGAAGGTCCGCCGTACCCTCGCGCGCGAGCTCGGCTGCGTAGGCCAGAGCGGCCTGAATGTCCAGTTCCTGAATAGAAGGGTAGCTGCCCATGATTTCTTCGCGCGGCACGCCCGCAGCGAGGTTGTCGAGAATCACGGAAACCATCACGCGCGTGCCACGGATGCACGCTTTTCCGTGACAAACCGCCGGGTTGATGGCGATGCGCTCCTGCCACTCAGCCATGCCTCATTCTACCTCGCTGGGTTCCGATCCTGAGGATTCGGCTAAAGTGGTAACCTTGCCGCGTTGATTCATCGTCTGTTCATGTCCCGGTTTCTATACTGGATCTTCCAATGCCGCACATTCCGTTGATTGTGGGGCTGGGTCTGGCCTTGTGCCAGGGCGCGTTTGCGCAAAGCCCACCCCCCGCTTCTCAGAACGCTCCCCTGCGTCTGACGTTCGAAGACGCCATGGAGCGCGCGCGCGCCAATAGCCCGGAGATCCTCTCGGCCAACCTGGCCGCGCTGATGGCCCGCGAGGATACCGTGCAGGCCAAGGCCGAACTGCTGCCCAACGTGAGCTCGTTCAACCAGTTCATCTACACGCCGCCCAACGGCACGCCTTCCGGGGCGTTCGTGTCGAACGACGGCGTGCACGTTTACAATAACCAGGTCATCGTGCATGGCGACATTCTCGATCTTTCCAAGCGCGCCGACTACCACAAGATGCAAGTGGCCGAGGCCGTGGCGCGGGCCAAAGCGGAAATCGCCACACGCGGCCTGGTGGCCACCGTGACGGAGAGCTATTACGGAATGGTGTCGGCCGTGCGCAAGTACGCCAATGCCCAGCAGAGCCAGCGCGAGGCCGAACAGTTCCTCGACATCACGCGCAAGCAGGAACGGGGCGGCGAGGTGGCGCACTCCGACTCGGTTAAGGCCGAGATCGAGGTCTTGGATCGCCAGCGCGACACCCAGGAAGCGCAACTTGCCCTGGACAAAGCCCGCATCGGCCTGGCGGTTCTGGTGTTCCCGGATTTCCGCCAGGATTTTACGGTGGTCGATGACCTCGATACCCCCCGCCCACTGCCGGTCTTCAGCGCGATTCAGGCGCTGGCCGGGGAGAAGAGTCCGGATATCCGCGCAGCCCAAGCCACCGTGGAGCAGCAGAAGTGGGAAATCAAATCGTCGCGCGCCTCCCTGCTGCCCTCGCTATCCGCCGATTACTTTTTCGGCATCAATGCCAACCAGTTCGCCATCAATAATCCCGAAGGTTACCGGAACCTGGCGTCGGTGTTTCAGGCCCAGTTGAACATTCCGATCTGGACCTGGGGTGAGTTGCGCAGCCGGGTGAAACAGTCGGAACTGCGCCTCCAGCAGGCCCAGAGCGACCTGAGCCTGACATATCGCCAACTCCTCGCCAACCTCAACTCGTTCTACCTGGAGGCGGTTGCCGCCAATTCGCAAATCGCTTCCCTTCGCCATTCCATGGAACTTTCCGCGGAGAGCCTCAAGCTGACGCTGCTGCGCTACCAGGCCGGCGAAGTTTCGGTTCTCGAAGTGGTGGATGCGCAGACCACTCTGGTGGGGGCGCGCAATGCGTATGACGACGGCATGGTGCGTTACCGCGTCGCCCTGGCGAACCTTCAGACTCTCACAGGGGCGTTTTAGTCAATGCAGAAAACCACAATCGTCCTCATCACCTCCTGCCTGGTAGCCACGTTTGGCTGCTCCAAGAAGGAGGAAAACGAAGCCGAAGCGCCCGCGCCCGTGCAGGTCACGGCGGTGACCCAGGACACCATCCGTCGCATTGTCAGCGGCGACGGCATGCTCTTCCCGCGGGACCAGGCCAGCGTCATGCCCAAGATCGCTTCGCCGGTGGAGAAGTTCTACGTGAACCGCGGCGACCACGTAAAGCAGGGCCAGCTTCTGGCCGTGCTGGAGAACCGCGACCTCACCGCCCAATCCGCCGAAGGCAAAGGCGCGGTGGACCAGGCGGAATCCAATTTGCGTACCACCTCGGGCGCTTCGATTCCCGAGTCGGTGGTCAAGGCGCAAACCGATGTGGACGCAGACCGGCAGACCATGGATGCCGCCAAGAAGGTGCTCGACAGCCGCGAGAAGTTGCTCGAGGAAGGCGCGCTGGCGCAGCGGCAGGTGGATGAAGCCCTGGTGAACTACGCGCAGGCGAAAGGCGGGTTCGAAGCCGCCCAGGAGCATTTGCGGGTGCTCCAAGCGGTCGCCAAGGAGGAACAGGTCAAGACCGCCACCTCGCAGGTGGATGCCGCCAAGGCGCATCATCAATCGCTGGAAGCCCAGCTCAGTTATGCCCAGATCTTCAGCCCCATCGGCGGCGTCATCGCCGACCGGCCGCTGTACGCCGGTGAAATGGCCAGCCCCGGTACGCCGTTGCTCACGGTGATGGATATATCGCGCGTGGTGGCCCGCGTCAATGTTCCGCAGAGCCAGGCCGGCATGGTCAAGGTAGGCCATCCCGCTACCATCACTCAGGTCGATAGCGGCCAGGAAGTGTCCGGCAAAGTGATTGTGGTGAGCCCGGCCACGGACCCCGCCAGCACCACCTTGCAGGTTTGGGTGGAGGCTGAGAATCCCGGCGAGCGGCTCAAGCCCGGAGCCAGCGTGCACGCCGTGATTATCACCGAGATGTTCAAAGCCGCCACCGTCGTGCCAATCGCTGCCATTCTTCCGGGAGAAGAAAAGGGCACAGCCGTCCTGACGGTCAGCGCGGATTCCACCGCGCACAAGAAGCAGGTCGAGTTGGGTGTCCGCGAAGGCGATAAGGTGCAGATCCTGAGCGGCGTCAGGCCCGGTGAAGAGGTGGTGGTGGTGGGCGGCCTGGGCGTGGACGACAAAGCCAAGGTGAAGGTGATCGATACCAGCGTGGCGGAAGAAGAAGACGAGGACGAGAATCCCGCGCCGCCGGACGCCAAAGCGAAATGAGCGACCTTTCGACACCTCCACCCGTCACGCCGGCCGCCGATTCGCCGCACTGGACTGCCCTCTACGGCAAGCCAATTGTCTTCGTCATTTTGACACTGGTTGCCATGGGCATTTACCTGGCGCTCACCATCCCGGCGGCGGTTTTCCCGGACACCGATTTCCCGCGAGTGGTGATCGGCGTCGACAACGGCGTCTTTCCCATCGACCAGATGCTGGTCACCGTGACGAAGCCGCTCGAAGAGGCCGTCAACACCGTGCCGGGGCTCGACTATGTGTGGTCCATTACCAGCCGCGGCACGGCCGAAATCGACCTGTTCTTCACCTGGAAAGTGGATATGTTCCGTACGCTCGATCTGGTCAATGCGGCCATCGCGCGCATCCAGCCCACCCTGCCGCCCACCGCCAAGATTGTCGCCAACCGCCTGACTTTCGCCGCCTTCCCCATCATGGGCTACAGCCTGACCTCCGACACGGTGCCGCAAACCCGCATCTGGGAGATGGCCACCTACGACCTCAAACCGCGGCTGAACCGCCAGCCCGGGGTGTCGTCGATAGTGGTGCAGGGAGGCCAGGTTCCGGAATTTCAGGTTCAGCCCGACCCCGCCAAGCTGGCCCAGACCGGCGCCACCATCTCCAACATCCTGGATGCCATCGGCCGCAGCAACATGATCGATTCGCCGGGCCTGATCGAGACCAATCACCAACTGGTGCTGAGCCTGGTGAGCGGCCAGACCCGGACTCCCGAAGAGATTGCCAACATCGTGGTCAAAACCACGCCCGCCAACACGCCCGTGCGCATCGGCGACATTGCGACTGTCGGACCCTCGGTGATGCCCGTCTACACCGTGGTGACCGCCAACGCCAAGCCCTCGGTGCTGCTCTACGTGTTCCGCCAGCCGGACGGCAACACGGTGATGGTGGCCGACGCCATTCATAAGGAAATCGATCAGATCCGGAAATCGCTGCCCAAAGGCATCGAGCTGCTCCCCTTCTACGATCAATCGGAGATGGTCGGCGACTCGATCCGGAGCGTGCGCGACGCCATCCTGATCGGCCTGATCCTGGCGTCCCTCATCATGGTGCTGTTCCTGCGGGACTGGGGAACATCGCTGGTGGCCGGGCTGGTGATTCCCGCCACCATCGCGGTGACCTTCATCGCCCTGCGGATCATGGGCGAGAGTTTCAACCTCATGACCCTGGGCGGTCTGGCCGCGGCCGTGGGACTGGTGATCGACAACGCCATTGTGGTGGTAGAGAACATCGTGATGCATCGCGATCGGGGCCAGTCGCGCGCCGAAGCCATCCGCAGCGCCATCCGCGAGATCCGCACTCCGCTGGTCGGCTCTACCATCACCCCCATCGTGGTGTTCCTGCCGCTGATTTCCATCACCGGGGTGACCGGCGTGTTCTTCCGCGCGCTGGCCGTGACCGTGGGGATGGCGCTGCTCACCTCGCTGGTTCTGGCCCTGACGTGGACTCCGACCCTGAGCCACTACTTCATCCGCAAGCGCGCCGGCGGCCACACCGAGGAGCACCGCAGCGTGCCGCGCTGGCTCATGAACTCCTACGAGCGCGTGCTGCGCGTGGCCCTCCAGTACCCGCTGGTGCTGGCGGTCTTCTGCATCCTGTTGATCGGCGGCTCCTACATCTGTTACCGCAATTGCGGGTCCGACCTGCTGCCCGCCATGGACGAAGGCGGTTTCATCATCGACTACATCATGCCCGCCGGCTCGTCGCTCGAAGAGACCAACCGCGTGGTTTCCCACGTGGAGCAGATCCTGCGCGCCGTCCCTGAGGTGGAAGGCAGTTCACGGCGCACCGGCCTGCAACTCGGCCTGGCCGCCGTCACCGAAGCCAACACGGGCGATATCTCGGTGAAGATGAAACGCCAGCGCAGCCGCAGCACCGACGAGGTGATCGCCGACGTCCGCGCCAAGGTCAGGAAGGCCGAACCGGTGCTGGACGTCGAGTTCATGCAGTTGCTGCAGGACATGATCGGCGACCTCACCAACGCGCCCGAACCGGTGGCCATCAAGCTCTTCTCACAGGACCCCGACCTGCTGCGCGCTTGGGCGCCGAAGGTCGGCGACACCATCAAGAAGATTCCGGGAGTGGTGGACGTGCTCGACGGCATCGAGAACACCATCAGCGGTCCGGCCACGCTCTTCAACGTCGATCCATCGGTCACCGCGCGCGCGGGTTTCTCCCCCGAGGAGGTGGAACTGGATACCAGCGCCATGCTCCAGGGTGAGCCGGCCTCGCTGCCGGTGGTGCTCAACGACCGCGCTTACACCATTCGCGTCCGTTTTCCGGAGCAGACGCGCGCGTCGACGGACGCCATTCGGAACACGCTGCTGGTCAGTTCGACGGGGAAGACGGCAACGCTCGGCTCGCTGGCCAATATGGTCGAGATCCCCGGTCAAACCGAAATCCGGCGGGAGAACTTGCAGCGCGATGTCACCGTGACCGCGCGGTTTGAAGGCATGAATCTGGGCGACGGCATGGTCAAGGTCCAGCAGGCCATCGCCGAGGCCAACCTGCCGCCCAGCATCCGCGTTCAGTACGGCGGCCAGTATGAGGAACAGCAGAAGTCGTTCAAGGACCTGGTGTTTGTGCTGCTGCTGGCCATCGTGCTGGTGTTCATCGCCTTGCTGTTCGAATTCGGCAATTTCGCCGCGCCCATTGCGGTGCTGGCCTCCGCGCTGCTCTCTACCTGCGGCGTGTTCCTGGCGCTGCTGGTCACCGGAATCACCTTCAACCTGTCGTCGTTCATGGGCCTGATCATGGTGATCGGCATCGTCGCCAAGAATGGCATCCTGCTGCTGGACGCCGACCAGAAGTTCCGCGAGGCCGGCCTTCCGGCCGAAGAAAGCATGATGCGCGCCGGGGAGCGGCGGCTGCGACCTATTATGATGACGGCGCTGGCCACCGTGGCCGGCATGCTACCGCTGGCGCTGGCCCTGGGCGCCGGCTCTCAAATGCTACAACCCCTGGCCATCGCGGTGATTGGCGGAATCCTGGCCTCGATGGTTCTCTCACTGGTAGTGACTCCGGCCGTTCGCTACTATATAGGAGGCCGGGACTAACGTAAAAGGAGTAACACCATGAAGAAGCTTCTGACAGCAGGTCTCCTGATCGCCACGGCATTTGCCGCGGAAGGCTACAAGGTTCTAAGTAAGATCAAAATCGGCGGCACTGGCGGATGGGACTACGTAGCTTTTGACAATGTCAACCGCCGGATTTACGCCTCGCACGGCACGGCCGTCGAGGTAATCGATGCCGATGCCGGCAAGGTGGTGGGACAGATTGCCCAACTGCACGGCGTTCATGGGATCGCCATCGCGCCGGAGCTCAACAAGGGATTCATCAGCAACGGGCAATCCAACAGTGTGACGGTCTTCGATCTCAAGACCCTCGCCAAGCTGGGCGAGCCGGCCACCGGCACTAACCCCGACGCCATTTGTTACGAGCCCAAGACCCAGCGGGTATTCACTTTCAACGGCCGATCGAACGATTCCACGGCCATCAATGCCAAGAACAATGAGATCGTGGCGACGTTCCCGCTGGAAGGGAAGCCGGAATTCTGCGCGGTGGATGGGACCGGCAAGATCTACAACAACCTGGAAGACAAGAGCGAGGTAATCGAGATAGATGCCGCCAAGCCGGCCGTGCTCCGGCGCGTGTCACTGGCGCCCGCCGAGGGTCCTTCGGGCCTGGCGATTGACGTCAAGAACAAGAAGCTCTTCTCGGTGTGCGACAACAAGATGATGGCGGTGATAGACATCGCCACCATGAAAGTGATCGCCACGCCGGCCATCGGCAGCGGCCCGGATGCGGCGGGCTTCGATCCGGACCTCGGCCTGGCGTTCAGTTCCAATGGCGAGGGAACTCTGACCTTAGTCAAGTTAGTCAACGGCAAGTACGAAGCCGTGGATACCGTGACCACCGAGCGCGGCGCACGCACCATGACCGTGGACCCGAAGCTGCACCGTGTCTATCTGTTGGCTGCGGAGTACGGCCCCGCGCCGGAAGCGAAAGAAGGAAAGAAGGGCCGGCCGCCGGTGCTGCCGGATTCCTTCCATGTGCTGGTGGTGGGGAAGTAAGCCGGGTCGGCACACCGTTCAGATGGCCCGGGAGATGATTTGCCGCAGCTCCTCCGCCGTCAGCACAATCGGATTCCCCTTCATGCTGCTGGCCTGGGCCGCTTTCTCCACCAGATCGGGAATATCGGCCTCAGTGACGCCATAGGCGCGAAGGAGCGGAATCTCCAGGCGGCGGCAGATTTCCGCCGTCCAACGGACGCCATCCTCGGCGGTGGCTTGCGAGCCGCCGGTAAGCAGGCGCGCCACTTCGCCGTAGCGCCCGAGCGCCTGGCTGGAGGGCGCCCGCGCACGGAGGGCCTGAATGTTGACCGCTATCGCGTGCGGCAGCAGAGCCGCGCAGACCGCGCCGTGCGGAGCGGGGAACATGCCGCCAATCGGCGCCGCAAAGCCGTGCACCGCGCCCAAGCCGGCGTTGGCCAGCGCCAGTCCGCCCAGCAGGCTGGCCCAGGCCATATCGGTGCGGGCCTGGCGGTCGCCGCCGTCTTCCCAGACACGCGGGAGCGCGCCGGCGGCGCGGCGGATACCTTCGACACAGAACAGGTCCGTCATGGGATTGGCTCGCACCCCGACGTAAGGCTCGATCACCTGCGTCAGGGCATCCAGGCCGGTGGAGGCGGTGACGGCGCGCGGCAGGCCGAGGGTCAACGCGGGATCCACCACCGCCAGCCTGGGCAGCATGGAACTGCCGCGCAGACTGGCTTTGACACGGTGCTGGGGCGAAGCCAGCACGGCGTTCCGAGTGACTTCCGAACCCGTGCCCGATGTTGTGGGAATGGCGATGAAGGGCGCCGAAGCGCGCGCCAGCGGCTGGCCGCGCCCGACGACCTCGAGGTAGTCGAGCGGGTCGCCGGGGTTGGCCAGCATGGCGGCCAGCGACTTGCCGGCATCGATGGCGCTGCCACCGCCCATGGCGATCACCAGATCGCAGCGCTCCGCCCGCGCGTATTGGCTGCCCTGGCGGACCATTTCGATTGTCGGCTCGCCGGCCACTTCCAACGGCAGGCAGGCGACCCCAGCGGCCTCCAGGCCGGTCACCAGCGGCGCCGCGAGTTCCGGCGGCACACCCGTAACCACCAGCGCGCGGCGGCCCATAGCGGCAGCGGCCGCGGGCACCTCCCGCACCTTGCCCTCGCCGAAGAGAATGCGCGCCGCGGTGGCGAACTCGAACCCGATGGCCATTACCAGCCCTGGTCGGCGGGATAGATGTTGGCGTAGACCACGCGGCTGCGCGGCTCGGCCAGCATGTCCGCCACCTTTTCGGCCCAGGCGTGGTAATGCGCGGTGGCCTTATGGTGGGTGGTCGCTTCCGTATCGCGGTAGGCCTCCAGCAGCACGAACCGCGAGGGGTCGTCGGCCTGCTGGAGGACGTCGAAGCGGGCGATGCCCGGCTCCTTCACGCTGTTGGCGGCGTTTTCAATGGTGGCCAGCTTAAAGGCTTCGATGTGTTCCGGTTTGACATGCACGTGCACGTGAACGATCAGCATAGGATGGCTCCATCCAACTATGATAGGGGACAATGAGCCTCGTCAGACCCATCCAAACCGTCACCGTCTATTGTGCCTCGAGCGAGAAGTCGCCGGCCTTGTACCTGGAAGCCGCTGAGCGTCTGGGGCGCGCGCTGGCCGGTGCGGGGCTGGCCATCGTGTATGGCGGCGGGTCGCAGGGCTCCATGGGGCGTCTGGCGGCGGGCGCTCTGGGGGCGGGTGGCAAGGTGGTCGGCGTCCTGCCGCGCTTCATGGACGAACTCGAATGGGGCCACCGCTCGCTCACCGAGCTGCGCGTGGTGGACAGCATGCACGAGCGCAAACAGTTGATGCTGGAGCTGGCGGACGCCGTGGTGGCGCTGCCGGGCGGATGCGGAACGCTGGAAGAATTGTTCGAAGCTATCACCTGGAAGCGGCTGGGCTTGTATCTCGGCCCCATCGTGCTGGTGAACGTCAACGGCTTCTTCGATTCCTGCATCGAGCTGCTCTCGCGATGCGTGGAGGAGCGGTTCATGGACGAGCGGCACCGGGCGATGTGGTCGGTGGTGACGGAACCCGAGGCGGTGGTGGAGGCCATCGACGCCGCGCCCCCATGGACCGCGGCGGCTCGCGACTTCGCGCAAGTGAAGTGACGCTACGCCGGGTAGTACCCTTCGCGGGTCTGAACGACCGTCCCTTTTTGTTTGGTGGTGAGATGGATTCGGCGATATCCGCGGTCCGTGCCCTGCTGGTCGGATGTGTAACCGAGGCTGTACTGGCTGCGCAGATCCTCTTCGATGGCCTCGAAGACCTTGTCGATGGGCCACTTGTGGGACACCTCGAAGAAGCGGCCGCCGGTTTCTCTCGAAATCTGTTCCAGAATCTTCTTCCCGTCGGGACGGTTCATGGTCGGATATCGGTTGCCTCCGCCCATGCCTCCCCTGCGCCCCATGCGAGGCCCGCCGAAGCCGCCCATGTTGTTGCCATAGCCGTTGGGATCCTCGAATAGAATCGAGTAGACCAGGGTATCGGCCCGCTGCGCCGATTCGACGGCGCTGCCCAGCGTCTCCTTACTGCCGGTATCGACGCCATCGGAGAGAAGAATCACCGCCTTCCGGCCTTTCTGCTTCCGCATGAGCTCGTCGCCGGCCAGATAGACCGCATCGTAAAGGTCGGTGCCGCCGCCCCGCCCGCGCCCCCCGCTTTGCCCGCCTTGCCCGCCGCCGGGATAGGGGTAATTGCCGCCTCCGCCCTGCTGCTGGCGCTGCAATTGGGGCTCGCCCAACTGGTTCAGAGCCTTCTCGAGCTTCTCGCGGGAGTTGGTGAGGTCCTCGAGCAGCTCCACCTCGAAATCGAAATGGATGACGAACGCCTGGTCCTTGTCCGGCCGCATCACCTGCTCGAAAAAGCGGATGCTGGCGCGGCGCTCGTCGGGAATCTCGCGGCGTTCGCTGCCGCTGGTGTCCACCAGCAGGCCCAGGGTAAGGGGAAGGTCGGTCTCGCGAGAGAAGTAACTGATGGTTTGCGGCCGGCCGTCCTCGTCCAGGAGAAAGTCCTCCTTGGTGAGGTCGCGGACAATCTGGCCGTTCTTATCCCGGACCGTGGCGAGGACGTTCACCACCTTGACGTCGGCGGAAAAGGTGGTGTTGGATTGCGGGTTGGCTGGCGGATTGGCTTGCTGGCCTCTCAGCAGACGCGTCGCCGGCAAGAGGGCGAGCGCCGACAGCAGACTCCGCCGCGAGAGATTGGCTTCAAATGTCATTTTGTTAGAGAGAGATGCACGGGGAAGGCAATTGGTTACGCGCATGGGCTTGCACAGTGTCTTCGCGGCGCCGGCGCAGGCGAATTTCCGGCCATTGGGAGACCCCGGCGCGCGCTGCGGACCGATGCCGTATCATGGATGTATGCCTGAACTGGTGTTTGAAGTGGCTCAGGAAGCCGATGGGGGCTATTGCGCGGAGTGCCTTACCGAAAACATCTTTACGGAGGCGGATACGTGGGACGGCCTATGCAAGAACGTGATGGAAGCGACCGCCGCGTTCTTCTTTGACCGGCCGCGGCCTGAGCGAATTCGGCTTCACCTTGTCCGCGACGAAATCCTCTCCGTCGCATGAAGATCCCTCGCAACGTCTCGGGCCTGCACCTCGCCGATGTCCTGTGCCGGAGATGGCAGTACACCAAGGTACACCAGGTCGGAAGTCATATCGTCCTGGAAACATCGGAACCGACCCACCAGCGGATCGCAATCCCGGTCCACCACCCTCTTCGACTTGGCACGTTCAGCTCCATACTACGAACTGTGGCCCGGCACAAAGGCGTTCCTCGGGCCGCGGTCTTGGCGACGTTGTAAGACATCGGAGGCTAAGGGCCGGCTTGAACGAAGCCGCCGGCGGTTCCGCCCGGGTTATCGTAACGGCAGCCACGGGGCTTGACTCTCCGGTATAATAAAGGGCAGATGGTTTTCAGCCGCCCGCGGGAGCGGGTTGACGAAGCTTCGAACCACTCCGGTTTGGCCGTCCTATTCTGTCGCCGTTTTTCCCCGCTTGGAGGTACTCAGCACCCACTCAATGAAAGCTAGCGTGCGTATCAGCCGAGGCGTCGAAAGCCTCTTTGGCACCCGCGATGAGAACATCCGGTTGTTTGAATCGGGGTTGAGCGTCCACACGCAACTGGTGGACAACAATCTTGAAATCGAAGGCGAAGCCGGGAACGTTTCCCGCGCGGAAAGCATCCTGGAAGACTACGCCGCGCTGGTCCGCGAAGGCCACGTTTTCAATAACGGCGACCTGAACAGCTACCTGCGCGTGGTGACGCTCGATCCGGAAGTATCTCTGCGCGCCCTGGTCGAGAGCGGCCGGCAGCGCAACTTCGGCAAGAAGGCGCTGGCGCCGAAATCGGTCAACCAGCGCCGCTACCTGGAAGCCATCGAGCGCAACGACATGGTCTTCGGCATCGGTCCGGCGGGCACCGGCAAGACCTACCTGGCCGTGGCCATGGCCATCTCGGCGTTGATGAGCAAGCGCGTGGCGCGCATCATCCTGACCCGGCCGGCGGTGGAAGCCGGCGAGCGGCTGGGCTTTCTGCCGGGCACTTTGCAGGAAAAAGTGGACCCCTATCTGCGCCCGCTCTACGACGCGCTGTATGACATGCTGGACAGCGACCGCGTGGAAAAGCTGCTGGAGCGCAATGTCATCGAAGTGGCTCCCATCGCCTTCATGCGCGGCCGCACGCTGAACGACAGCTTCATCATTCTGGACGAGGCGCAGAACAGCACCGCCGAGCAGATGAAGATGGTGCTCACGCGCCAGGGCTTTAATTCCAAGATGGTGGTGAATGGCGACGTGACGCAGATCGACCTGCCCACCGGCCGCCGCAGCGGGTTGCTGGAAGCGGTGGACGTGCTCAAGGGCATAGAAGGCATCAGCTTCGTGCAGTTCGACGAGCGCGACGTGGTGCGTCACAACCTGGTGCAGCGCATCGTCAAAGCCTACGAGCGTTACAACGAGACCGTCGGCGCGGGCCGCCAGCTCACCCTGAAACTGGCCGAGCCTGACGCGGGCGCCCCCGAGACCGCTCCGGGAGTTTGAGCGCGCGCCATGCCGTCACCCCCAGGCAGTAGCGTTACGTTTCGGCGCGTCCCGGCGGATTTCGGTCGCCGGGCGATCGAGCGATTCGCCCGCCGCCTCCAGGTGGAAGTGGCCCAGGGACGGCCTTTCGACTGCCTGATCGCCGGCGATGCCGAACTGCGCCGCCTGAATTGCAAGTTTCTTGGCAAGGATTGCCCCACGGACGTGCTGGCATTCCCTGACCCCGACCCGCAGAAGCGGCGGGTACCCCGCCTGGCCCCCGGCCCCCATCTCGGCGACATCGCCATCTCTTTTCCGCGCGCCCGCGCCCAGGCCCGCGCTTTCGGCCACGGCATCGGGCAGGAGATCCAGGTCCTCATGCTGCACGGGCTGCTGCACCTGCTGGGCATGGATCACGCGACCGACGGCGGCCGGATGGCGCGAGTGGAAAAGCGCTGGCGGGCGCGCCTGGGGCTGCCCGACGGCCTCATCGAGCGGGTGAGTTCATGATCCTGGCGGTTGCGCTTGCCACGCTCATCTCGGTGCCCTTGCTCGGCCTGGTGACCTTCGTGCAACTGCTGTACCTGGAGAGCCTGAGGCTGCGCACGCGCGATCTCCCCTCGCTCAAGTTCTTCAAAGAGACGCTGGAAGACAAGCTGGGGCTGAAGACGGAGGATGGCGCCGGCGCATTCTCGCTCATCAAACATACGCTGCTGGTGCTGCTGGGCATTTTCTACTTCGCCTGGTTCGCCGATGGCGAGCCGTGGCACGCGGCGGTCTTCGGGCAGGCCGCGCTGGCCGTGTGGCTGACCATGGTGGCGGTATCCTACGCGCTGCCCCAGTTTCTGTACCGCCGCACCACCGCCCATTGGCTGGTGCCGCTGGTGCCGGCGCTGCGCGCGCTGGCGTGGACGGCCGGCCCGTGCGTGGCGGTGCTCGGGTTCTTCCAGTCGCTGGTGGATCTCACCGATGACGCCGCGGCCGCGGAAGAAGCGCCCACTTCCGCCGAAAACATCGAGGCGTTGATCTCGGCGGGCACCGAAGAAGGGCTGATCGAAGAGGAGGACCGGGAACTGATCCAGTCGGTGGTCGAGTTCGGCGACAAGGTGGTGCGGGAAGTCATGACGCCGCGGCCGAACATCGTGGCCATTTCCGCCGATGCCACGCTCGAACAACTGCGGCAGCTCGTCATCAACGAGCAGTTCTCGCGCATTCCGGTGTACGAGCGGAACATCGACCAGATCACCGGCTTCGTCCACGTGCGCGACATGTTCGAGGTGGAAGAAGAGGAACGCGAGCACCGCAGGGTGCGCGAGCTGGTTCGCAACCTGATATTCGTCCCCGAAACCAAGCCGGTCAGCGACCTCATGCGCCAGATGCAGCAGGAAAACACCCACATGGTGATCGTGGTGGATGAGTACGGGAACACCGCCGGGCTGGCCACCATGGAGGACCTGCTGGAGGTGATCATCGGCGAAATTCGCGACGAGCACGAGCCCGATAGCGATGTCACCAAAGATGGCCGCGGCGGCTGCATCGTTTCCGGAAGTTTCGACCTGGACCGCGTGGGCGACCTGTTCCCATCGTTTCACCGCGAGGAGGACATCGAATCCACCACCGTGGGCGGCCTGGTGAGCGAGTGGCTGGGACGCGTGCCCAAGGCCGGGGAAGCGGTGGATCGGGACGGCATCCGCATCGAGGTGCTGGCCAGCGACGAATTGCGCGTGGGCCAGGTTCGCATCGGCAAATCGCAGACGGTGACGCATGAATAACGGCTTCCGGTCCGGCTTCGTTTCTCTCGTGGGACGGCCCAACACGGGAAAATCGACGCTGCTCAACGCCCTGGTGGGGCAGAAGATCGCCATCGTCGCGGACCAGCCGCAGACCACCCGCACTTCCATACAGGGGGTGGTCACGCGGCCTGAGGCGCAGATCGTCTTTGTCGACACGCCCGGCATCCATAAGGCCGATTCACCGCTCAACAAGCGCCTGATGGACGCGGTTCGCGCCGCCCTGGAGGAGCGCGATCTGCTGCTGCTGGTGGTGGACGCCACGCGGCCGTTGGGCGAAGAGGACCGGCGCACGGTAGACCTGGTGCGCAAGAGCGGGACGCCGGTGGTGCTGGTGCTCAACAAGATCGACCTGCTGAAGGAGAAGGCCCGGCTGTTGCCGCTGATCTCCGAGTACAAGGAGATTCACGAATTCGCCGATTACGTTCCCGTTTCGGCGGTGAAGGGCGACGGCCTCGAAGATCTGCGCCAGGTGATTCTGGCGCGTTTGCCCGAGGGGCCGGCCTACTTCCCCGAGGATTACGTCACCGACCAGCCCGAGCGGTACCTGGCCGCCGAGCTGATCCGCGAAAAAGTGCTGCACGCCACGCGAAAGGAAGTGCCGCACGCGGTGGCCGTGATGGTGGACAAGTGGGAAGAGACGCCCGGCATCACGCGGATCTACGCCACCATACGGGTGGAGCGCGAGGGCCAGAAGGCCATCGTCATCGGAACCGGGGGCGCCGTGCTCAAGAAGATCGGCACGCTGGCGCGCCAGGAGATGGAGCGGCTGTTCGGAATCAGAATCTATCTTGACCTGCACGTGCGCGTGGAGCCGGGGTGGCGCGAAGAGCCCGCCTTCCTGAACGCGCTGGACTGGCGTACAATGGCCGGAGAAGATGATTTCTAAAATCTGCGGTGCTCTTATGGTTCTGCTCCTGGTGGCCGGCGTCTGTCTGGCCGTGGAAAAACCCCTTACCGACGACGCCGTCTACAACCAGGTCCGCATCAAGCTGGCCGATGACCCGGTGGTGAAGGGTGGCGGGCTCGATGTGGACGTGAAGCAGGGCGTGGTCACTTTGAGCGGCACGGTGGAGCTGGAGATTCAGAAGGAAAAGGCCGTCAAGGTGGCCAAGAAGGTGAAGGGCGTCAAAGAGGTAATCGATCGCATCGAGATCAGGAACAAAAGCGCGGGCAAATGAACCGCTCGGCCCGAACCTGTTTTGCCGCCGCCCTTTTCTCTCTCCTGGCTTGCGCGCAGGATTTCTCCGAAGTCACCTTCGGCAAACTGGCGGACGGCTACCGCTTCACGGAAGGCCCCGCCTGGTCCAAAGATGGCTACCTGATTTTCAGCGACACCCCCAGCGACCGCCTTCTGAAATGGGTTCCGGGCCATGCCGCCGAAGTCTTCCGCGCGGACGCCCATGGCCCCAGCGGCAACGCTTTCGACGCCGACGGCCGTCTCTACACCTGCGAGACGCGCTTGCGCCGCGTAACCCGCACCGATAAGAGGGGCAAGATCGAAGTGCTGGCGGATCAGTGGGAAGGCAAGCGGCTCAATGCGCCCAGCGACGTGGTAGTGAGCCGGTCCGAGCACGTCTATTTCACCGATCCCGCATTCGGAGAACAATCGGACCACCGCGAGCTGGATTTCTACGGCGTATATCACCTTCCGCCGAGAGGCCCCTTGAAGCTGGTGGCCAGGCCCGCCGGGCGTCCCCACGGCATCGCGCTCTCGCCCAACGGCCGCATTCTATACGTCTCCAACGCGGACGAGCACAACATCCGCGCGTACGACGTGGACCGCAACGGCGACGCCTCGGGCGAGCGCGTGCTGGTTTCCAGAATCGACGGCGTGCCGGGCGGCATCGGCGTGGACGAGAAGGGCAACCTGTACGTGGCCGCCAAGGGAATCGCGGTCTACAGCTCGGAGGGCCGGCTGATTCACGTCATGGAGATGAAGGAGATGCCCTCCAACTGCGCGTTTGGGGAGACGGATTACAAATCGTTGCTCATTACCGCGCGGGGGCTGGTGTACAGGGTAAGGCTGGATGTGAAGGGGGCGACGCCGTAGGGATGCCGGCGTGGGCGTTGAGTTATTTGGTTGACGTCCTGCACGGAAGAGTGTATGGTATACACATGGCTGAGAGTAAGAGCACCATCCGACAGCGTAAACTGCGTTGCGAGATCATGGCGAAGCTCGGAGAACGTTGCGGTAATCCCGGTTGTCGTTGGCACAACGACGACGGTACGTGGGGATGCACAGACGTTCGAGCCTTGCAGATCGACCATGTGGGAGGCGGTGGTAGCACGGAACTGCGAGCCGGCCATGGTGTGGGTCTTGCCCATCTCTATCGCGTTCGTACAGACCTGAAATACGCCGCGCTTACTGGTATCCCGAGCGCCTACCAATTGCTTTGCGCCAACTGCAACTGGATCAAACGCTATAGGAACAGGGCCGAGGTGGGGGGAGCGGATCAGCATAAGCAGCCTGCCCGTCTGCGGCGCGCGTTGCAGGTCAATGGTGAGCCGCCGCGGCGCGTCAATAGGTTAGCGCTGTAAAGGAGACACCGTGAAGCAGATTGATTCTCGTGAAGGCGCAAAACGGCAGCATCGTGCGGTCGCGCTGTTCGCCGTACTGCAGTGTTGGATAAGAGATCTTGACGGAATCGTGTTTGATCGACCCGACCTTGAGCGTCTATTGGGCCTTGAGCGATTCAGAGGCGGGAGGGTCGCGCTGATTAAGGCAGACTTCAAGGAGTTCTTCCCCTTTCAGGAGGTTTACTACACAAAAAAGCAGAGCTCCTTCGGATCGCTCTATCTGTCGCGGCGAGAGCTTAAGGGCGCTGTGCCTCCTGGTTGGATGTCAGATCGAGACCGTATTGCACAAATCCCGAACAACGAGCCTCGCTTAGCCATGTTTCAGATGTGGCCCCGTGCGACAGCGTTGCGGGATAAAGCGGAGTGGGAGAATGGGGAGGGGTTTGAGGCCGCCATTCCATTTTTTGCGGATTTCGTGAACTGTGACGAACGCTTTCTTGCGTCCTACCTTGCCCTGCTGAGTCAGGGGCAAATATCCCCTCGAAGTCTCCCGTGGCTGGTCGACGCGTCGAGCGTAACGTAGGCACGCGACAATGCCCAAGACAGCCGAACATAACGTCAAGGACTCTAGCCGCGGTGCTCCGGCCGGATGATCTGTTCGACTGCCGTGCTAACCGCGTTTACCCAGTGACGGTAGTCCGCCCTGTACAATGCGACCGCGAACTTGGCGCGCTGTGAAACAGGGATTGCCTTTAGCGTTCTTCCTGTTTTTGTGAGCCCTTGCCAATTCCTGCCCATGTAGTTTCGCAAGCTCGCGACTACGCTTCTTCCGCCTTCGTCTTCGGCATGACGAACAGACTCTCTGTTTGCCGGGCGGCTGGTTCTTGCGGCATTCGATGCAAATTCGTTTCGTCGCATCGGTGTTCGGTGCTGCTGGTGCCCGGGCAGAGTTGCCCGGTGTCGCTGTTCGCTGGGGGGAGGATCTCTGCTCCCGGGGAGCACGCGCCGCGACCGGAGGTTGCGGTTGGAGCAGCCTTTGCTCCACCAGCTCAACCTTGCTTCGACGCGTCATTCCAGCACGCAGGCGGGTTGCGCATTCGAAACAAACGGCTACGGAAGAGCCGTTCGCGATTCGTTCCAACGTCACCGCTGAACGGGAGGCGCACAGCTTGCATTGGCGGTCCATCTCACTGCGAGGGTATCACGGTCCGGCTGATGTCATGCAACCGCAGCCAGATTCGCGGTTTGCCTATCCAATTGAAGCAGGAGACGCTGAATCGTCTTTACCTCGCGCTCCTCGAAATACGGCTCACCGCATTGGCCGCATACCCAGGCCGGAACCGCTTTTAGGCGCGTGCTGGTTTCCCGAATCGACGGCGTGCCGGGCGGCATCGGCGTGGACGAAAAGGGCAACCTGTACGTGGCCGCCAAGGGAATCGCGGTCTACAGCCCGGAGGGCCGGCTGATTCACGTGATGGAGATGAAGGAGATGCCTTCGAATTGCGCGTTCGGGGAGACGGATTACAAATCGTTGCTCATTACGGCGCGGGGGCTGGTGTACCGGGTAAGGCTGGACGTGAAGGGGGCGACGCCGTAGGGATGCCGGCACGCTTTTTGGGCGAGAATTCCTTGACTTGCCGAAAAAGAATGTATATTCTCTCAGAGAAATGGCCAATTATCATTTCTCTGCCTCCGTGACAAGCCCACCCACGAACGTCTCGCTGGTCCTCAATAAACATCAGATCGACTTGAACCGTGACGGAACGGGCGCCTGGGCGGGGAAGGGCACACTCGATCTGCCTAATTCTTTTACGTTGGCTTTTGGGGCAGTCGGGATAGCTTCGGCGCCATGGACGCTGGAGATTAAGTTTACAACTTTGCCCCCGGAGAATAAGCTGGTCAAAGATTACAAGCACGATGATAAGATCCCAGACAATCTCCTGTCGATATTTCACGACACGGTAGTTCTAACATGAAGGGTCACGGCTCTATTAAGCTCGCCGTCATCATGGCAGCGACGGTCGGGGCGCCGATCGTGCTTTGGGCACAGACCTCGGCGTACCAATCTGCAGACGGGAACACCAGCATTTTTCTGGATAATGCCAAAGCCAGCCTGATCTTCAATGTGAGTGACCTGAAGTTCGATTTGGGTTACCTTCATGAAGGATCGGGCAGGTCTTTGCTGTATGGATTTGACGTGACTGGCAAGCCTTCGAGTAATCTCGCAACCCAGGTATTTCAAAAAGGCAATTCGCCGGCCGCCGTCGGTGGCTCGGCCTCGATCGGCATCCACGCACCCTTTTCGGGTCCCATCCTTCAGCAGAACCCAAAAGGGCTTTTGCGAGACGACTGGGCGCTGCTGCACTTCACTTACACGCGATCTACGTTCGAAACAGCTACGACTTCGACGGCGGAGCCGCAGAAGCAACGCTTGGACGGCTACCGGTTGCTGCCTGCGTACGATGCTCTAATAAACGCCCCTGGACTGAGTCTGCTGTTGGGGGCGGCTGCCGGCCTTGAGCGAACGGACAACCTCGACCAACTCAAGGCGGCGACCATCATTACGCCGTTGCTTCAATCCGCAACCGGCATATCCCCATTTGAAGTCGCGCAGCAAACCAGCGGCTATTTAGGCAATTATAGGAAATCATTTGGGGCGCCGGTCTACACGGATGTGGTTTTGATCCCGAAGGGTCTTCCCTGGGTCGACTTCGACGTGTTCACCCGGTCGAACGGTGCGCACACCGAACGCTACGTCGAGGGCGGCATCGGGGTTTTCCTCGCGCAACCGGATATGCCCACCAAAGTTCTGGGCGGATTCAGCCTGGCCTGGAAGAACGGCACCCCGACTCTGGCTTTTGTGGCTGGCTGGTCTTTTTAGGTCGACTGCTTCTGCGAAGCTGCGATGGCCTGGTCCAGGTCCCAGATGATGTCTTCTACGTCCTCGATTCCCACCGAAATCCGCACCAGGTCCTTGGTGACGCCGGCTTCGATCTGCTGCTCGTCGCTCAATTGCTGGTGGGTGGTCGAGGCGGGGTGAATGATCAGGCTCTTGGCGTCGCCGAGATTGGCGAGGTGCGAGAAAAGCTGCACCGAATCGATGAGCTTGCGTCCGGCTGCCAGGCCGCCCTTGATGCCGAAGGTCACGATGCTGCCCTGGCCCTTCGGCAGGTACTTCTGCGACAGGCCGTAATAGGGGCTGGACTTCAGGCCGGGGTACTTCACCCACGAAACGGCCGGGTTCTTCTGGAGCCATTCGGCCACTTCGAGCGCGTTGCGGCTGTGCTGCTCCATGCGGAACTTCAGGGTCTCGATGCCTTGGAGGAAGAGGAACGAGTTGAAGGGGCTGATGCACGGGCCGAAATCGCGCAAGCCTTCCACGCGCGCCTTGATGAGGAACGCGAGGTTGCCGAACACCTCGGTGAACTTCATGCCGTGGTAACCGGGGCTGGGCTCGGTGAGCGCGGGGTACTTATCGTTCCACGGGAACTTGCCGCTGTCGATGATGATGCCGCCGATGGAGGTGCCGTGGCCACCCAGGAACTTGGTGGCGGAGTGGAGCACGATATCGGCGCCGTGCTCGATGGGACGGCAGAGATAGGGCGATGCCATGGTGTTGTCGATCACCAGCGGCACGCCGGCTTCGTGCGCGATGGCCGCCACCCGTTCGATATCGAGCACGTTCATGCGCGGGTTGGCGATGGTCTCGCCGTAAAGAGCGCGCGTCTTCGAGGTGATGGCCTTGCGGAAGTTCTCGGGATCGTCGGGCTCAACGAACTTGACATTGATGCCGATGCGGCGGAAGCTCACGTCGAACTGGGTATAGGTGCCGCCGTAGAGCGTGCTGGAGGCCACCACCTCCTGGCCCATCCCTACCAGGCTGCTGATGGCCAGAAACTGCGCCGCCTGGCCGCTCGACGTTGCCAGGCCGCCGATGCCGCCTTCGAGCGCCGCCACGCGCTGCTCGAAAACGTCGGTGGTCGGGTTCATGATGCGGGTGTAGATATTGCCGAACTGCTGGAGCGCGAACAGAGCGGCGGCGTGCGCGGAATCGTCGAAAACGTACGACGTGGTCTGGTAGATGGGCACGGCGCGCGCGTGGCTGGCTTTGTCGGGAGTGTGCCCGGCGTGCAAAGAGCGGGTGGAAAAGCCCATGGGGCGGGGGGAAGCGGTGTCTTCAGGCATAATTTACCACCATACCATTTCAGGCGCGGCCGGTTCACTTCCGGTTCACTTCCCGATGCAGAACGTGGAGAAGATGCGGTTGAGGATGTCGTCCGCGGTGGTGGCGCCGGTGATGGCGTCGATGGGCGCCAGAGCGGAGTAGAGATCGAGCAGCAGCATCTCGTGCGGAATGCCGGCTGCGACGGCGGCGGCCGCTTTTTCGAGGTACCCGGCGGATTCGCGCAGCAATTGCTCGTGGCGCAGGCTGGTGATGAAACCGGTCTCCTGCTCGAAAGCGCCTGGGGGAGCCAGCGCCTCGAGAATGGCTTCACGAAGCTGCGCGATGCCTTCGCCGGTTAGGGCGGAAACGGAGATGGAGGGTGGGGTGCCCTCTGGGCCCGCCTGTCCCGGTAACAGGTCGCACTTGTTGCCGGCCACCAGGCAGCGGCCCTGGCGCTGGGCGCGCGCGATCAGCGCCCGGTCCTCATCGTCGAGCGGGCGTGAAATGTCCACCACCACCAGCGTCAGATCGGCATCGGCCATGGCCTGAAAGCTGCGCTCGATTCCCAGCGATTCCACCAGCTCCGCGCCCTCGCGGATGCCGGCGGTGTCGTACAGCTTCACGGGGATGCCGCCGATGGAAGCGGTCTCGGAAACCAGGTCGCGGGTGGTGCCGGGGAGGCTGGCGACGATGGCGCGGTCCTGTTCCAGAAGGCGGTTGAAAAGGCTGCTCTTGCCCACGTTGGGGCGGCCCACGATGGCCAGCGTCAGGCCGGCGCGCACCAGCCCGCCGTACTGGAAGCTGGCGGCAAGCTGGCGCACGCCCTCGAGAACCGGCGCGAGGCGGCGCAGAATCTCAGCGGCTGTGGCGACGCTGACGTCGTCTTCGGCAAAATCGATGCCCGCTTCGAGCAGCGCGATCACCTCTAGGAGTTGCTCCTTGAGCGGCGCGAGGCGGCGCGAAACCGAGCCGCCCGCCTGCTGCGCGGCGATACGGGCCTGGTAGAGGGTGGTGGCTTCGATCAGATCGCGAATGGCTTCGGCGCGCGGCAGATCGATGCGGCCGTTGAGAAAGGCGCGCAGGGTGAATTCGCCGGGATCGGCCAGGCGCGCTCCGGCCTCGAGGGCGCGCTCGACCGCGTGGCGCAGCACGACCGGCGAGCCATGACAGGAGATTTCGACGACGTCTTCGGCGGTGTAGGAGCGCGGGGCCTCGAAGAACGCGACCACCACCTGGTCGATGGGGTGAGACTGGCGATCGAGGAGTTCGGCCATGTGGACATGCCAGGGACGCCAGTCCGCCTCGCCGGAGAAGCGCAGGATCCGCTCGGCGATGGAGCGGGCTTGCGCGCCAGACAAGCGCACTATGCCCAGACCGCCTCTGCCGGGCGGCGTGGAAATGGCGACGATGGTGTCTTGAAGGTTCAATCAGCGCCGGAAACCACGGGGACGAGGGCCCCCGCGACGCGCGTCGGCCGCGCGCGGCGGGGTACCCTCTGAACCCGGCAGGCTGGCCATGCCGGCGGGGTAAACCACTACCTGCCGCGCGGGGCCCGATCCGAAGCTTTCGCTGCGCACCGCGGTCTCGTTGCGCAAGGCTATGTGAATGACGCGGCGCTCGCGGCTGTTCATGGGATTGAAGCGGAACGGCACGCCGGTGCGCTTCACCTTCTCGGCGGCGGTCATGGCGCTCAGGCGCAGCTCCTCGATGCGCAGCAGACGATAGTCGTTGGCGTCGAAGGAAATACGCGAATGATCCTCGGAGGGCATCCGCAGCATCTCCATGATGACGTGCTCCAGCGCCAGCAGAAGCTCGGCGCGGTTGGAAAGCAGCAGGTCCACGTCGGCGCCGGAAAACCTCACCATCATATCCGGGGTTTCAAAAGCATCATCCGAAGCCTTGACTTCCTGGATCTCGTAATTGACCTGGAAGCCCGCATTGCGGAGGGTAGGCCGCAAAAATTGGTCGAGACGGGAACCGATTGAAGCCACGGAATATTTTCGCTGGGTCACGCGTTATTTCCTGCCGTTCTTTTTCTTGGGCGGCGCCACCGACTGGGCGACCGCATCCGCCAGCGCGGTGTGGTTGAAGAACCACTGCTGCCCCACACTCACCAAATTGCTGGTCAAGTAGTATAACACCAGGCCGCTGGCAAAATTGTAGAACATGAAGCCGAAGATCAGCGGCATGAGCATCATCATGCGCTGCTGATTGGGGTCGGCGGTGGCCTGCGGCGTCATTTTCTGCATGAGGAACTGGCTGGCGATCATGATGATGGGCAGGATGTGGATGGGGAGGGTCTCGGGCTGGGAAAGGTCCGTGACCCACAGCCAGTTGGCGCCGCGCATCTCCACGGAAACATTGAACACCTTGTAAAACGCGATGAAGAAGGGGAGCTGAATGAGCATGGGGACACAGCCGCCCAAGGGGTTGACGCCGTACTTCTTGTAGAGGGCCATGACCTCCTGGTTCTGGTCGGCTTTTTTCGGATCGCGGATGCCGATGTTCTTGTACTTGGCGTTGATGATGTCGATTTGCGGCTTGAGCGCCTGCATTTTCTTCATCGACTTCATGTTGGAAAAGCGCAAAGGGAAGAGGATGAAGTTGATGACGATGGTGACCACCACGATGGACCAGCCGAAGTTGTGGACGAAAGCGCCGTTGAACCAGTTGACGATGAGGAACAGCGGCTTGGCGAGGAAGGACAGCCACCCGAAGTCCACCACCTGTTCGAGCTTGGGATTGACGCGCTTCAGCAGGTCCACGTCCTTGGGGCCAATGAACAGGGCGAACCGGTTGGTGGCGCCGTCCGAGACCGCGGCGCCGGCGAACGGAGCGGGTTTCTCTTCGAACGTGGTGCGCGCGGTGTCGCTGAAGGTCACCTCCTGCATGGCGGTGCTGCCTTCCGGCAGGAAGACCGCGGCGAAGAACGTATCGGCCAGCCCGGCGAACGAAAAATTGCCGCCGGCGGTCAACGGGCCGTTCTTGGCGGCGTTGGCTCGTTGCTCGACGAGTTTGTTCTGGGTGACGTCGAAGTACAAGGTGCGCTGGTTGGCCACGGCGCTGGTCACGGTGAAGTCGCCGAAGCCTCCGCGCCATTCAATCATGTGCGGGACCGGCTGACCGTCGGTCGAGACCTCGGTCGAAACGTGCAAAAGATAGCTGTTCTTCTCAAAGCGGAAGACCTTGCGGACGGAAGTGTGGCCGTCGGAAAAGGCGTAGGCGACGCCGAGGCCATCGGGATCGGGTGTCTGCGTGTAGTATGTCCAGTTGACTTTGGCGGTGGGCTGCTTATCGGGAAAATAGAGCGAGAAAGGGTACTCCAGGCCCGCCGCGACGTTCACCAACTCGAGATCCTTGCCGTCGTTGCCGCGGTATTTCTTGAGACGCCAGCTCCGCACGGTGGCGCCCTGGTTGCTGAAAGCGACCGTGAACAGATCGGTGCCGACGACAAAAGCGGGCTCGGGCTTTTGCGGGGTGGCGGGAATGGATGGAACCGCCTTGGAGGAACCTTTCCTGGCCTGCCGCTCCACCTTCGTCTTCTCGGCCTCTGGCGCTGCGGGAACGATCTCGGGGGCGGGCTGCGGCTGGGCCTGTGCGGACTGCTCCACTTTCTTGACGGGCGGCGGCGCCGCGGTCTTGAAGAAGTAGGGCGTGAGGAACATCACCGCGCCCATCAGGAGGAAGGCGAGCAGGAGCCGCACTTCCATCGACATTTCCTGGGGCGGCTGCTTAGGGTCGCCGCCGCCCTTTACCGGTTCGGCCATGCTGACAGATTCCGTTACGAAAAACGCGCATCACCGGACGGGATCGAAGCCGCCGGCATGAAACGGATGGCACCGCACCACGCGGCGCAACCCCATCCAGAGACCCCTTGCCGCGCCATATCGCTCGACGGCTTCGCGCATGTAATCCGAACAGGTCGGAAGAAAGCGGCACGCCGAGGGCAGCAGAGGGGAGAGACAAAACTTGTATACGCGAAGCGCCCGCACTAAGATCCATTGCAGCGGAGAAAGAGCCGCTCCACTTCGCGCTGCAACTCCGTCGCCGGAGCATCGAAGGCCTTGCGTCGCGGATTGATGACGATGGACCACTGCGGGTTCAACCGATCCAGGTGAAAGCGGACGGCCTCCCGGAGGCGCCGCCTGATACGATTGCGCACCACGGCATGGCCGAGCGCACGGGGCACAGTAAAGCCGATTCGAGGCCCATCGGGCTGCGGTTCAAGGACGCAAAAGGCCGCAAAAAGAGGGCCGGAGTAACGCGTTCCCTGGTCATAAACTCTTCGGAAATCTTTCGATCGCAGCAGACGGACACGTTTCGGAAAACCAGTGATGGAGCACTACCTCTCGGAGCTGACAGTGAGTTTCTTGCGGCCGCGCGCCCGGCGGCGGGCCAGCACCGCGCGGCCGTTCTTGGTCTCCATGCGGGAGCGGAACCCGTGAGTCTTCGCACGGTGACGGTTATTGGGTTGAAAAGTGCGTTTCGGCATTGTAGTTCAAGTACTTAGTATAGATCAAGGGGAAAGGCGGCGGCAAATAGGGTGGCGGCTGAAATTCGCGTTGATCGCAGATTGCGATGCTCGGAATCCCGCTGTGCTGGAAAACGGTTATGATTGACGTTGGCCGGGTAGCTCTCCCGGCCGCCAAGCGGACCGCCGGACTGGGGTGCCCTGGACGCCCAGCTCACCGCAGCCTTTCAGGGAGGCTTCAGAGTGCCCGGAACAATTTCGTTTGTAAACCTGATATGCCGCTTCGGCGACAAGTTCGTGCTGTTGGATTTGGCCAACGAGATTGTGCTGCCCTCGTTCGCCGACTCCAAACTCAGCCGTAAATACGGGGAAACTACATACATTTTCCAGGGCGTGGATTTCGTTGAGGTTTCTGGTGCAGAGGGAGCAAGGGTGCCCCTGCTTGTCGTGTACGGCAGGCTGATAAGAGATACGCTGCTTACTCGTGACCAAATCTACACTCCCGAAGGCGGCTTAGAGAGGAGGCCGGGGTCTCTACCATCGGCTCCGTCGTCCTTCTTTGCGCTGATTCTGAACAACCACAAGCTAATGTACGTGCCCGAGACGAGCCAGGCCCCTTCGCTCGGCATGTTTCACGCGACGCTCCAATACTTCCTCGGGATCAAGTACCGAGAACATATAAACGCTCGATTCCAAGGGCTCAGGAGCGGCCCGGCGCCCATGTCCAAAAAACAGCTCTACCACGAGATCCCCCACCCCGTGGTTGAAGTGGTGCCTCTGGCGAGCAAAGAGAGCATCGAGGAATTCTTACGAACATTCGAAAGGATTAAGCGCCTGGAATTCAAGATTCTCCCCACCAACCAGGAGTGGCAGATGGGGTCGACCTTCGAAGCCATTCGGCAAATGAGGCAATCGCTTGACGCCAGGGACACGAAGCTTGTGCACCAGAATCCCGCCGGCCTCGATAGGCAGAAGGTAGCAGAGCAAATCAACGAAGCCGCGGCCACTGGCAACTCGGAAGTTGAGCTTACCGGGACGACACCCGAAGGGAATCGAGTGAAGGGCAACAATCGGGATTTCAGCCTGCAGGTCCCGGCCGCAGCGTTGCCAGAGAAGG
The DNA here is from genome assembly GCA_049515735.1 of Bryobacteraceae bacterium. Lineage (GTDB taxonomy): Bacteria > Acidobacteriota > Terriglobia > Bryobacterales > Bryobacteraceae > Fen-178. Next base: position 61,287 of record JBEKTU010000010.1, on the reverse strand, counting down.
ACATCGACAAGGCCGTGCGACTCGTTAGCCTGTACAAAGACTTTTTCGAACAGGGTATAATCTCAGAGGATGTCGCAGCGGACTCCGACGACGGGATCCGACGGGTGCGTTGGCCGGGCCGCGGCGGTGCCTGAGCATAAAGACATCGCGGACCTCCTTGCGGGCCTCTTTGCGGAGCGCAACCTCTGGGAATTATACAAACAGAGCAAGGCGTTCTATCACAATCCGTTCAACCGCGTCGCTTCAATAGCCGCCGGCACCTTGATCGCAGGCTTCGCAGTCGTCCATTTTGCGCAACTGGGTACGACCGGCGCCAATCGCGTAGACTTTCCCGCTCTGTTTTTGATTTGGGCAAACGATGGCGTCACCTATGGCGCAACGATTCTCGGATTCCTTTTAGCTGGCTTCGCTGTTCTGTTTGCCGTGCTGCGGCCCCACACGGTCATTGCGCTGCTCCAAATCACGCGACCGGGGGAACACCTCTGCGAGCTGAAGCTCATTTTTGTCGCGTTCATCGACGTGTTCGTCCACTACACCGCATTTCTTTTTTGGTGCATTACCTACCTGGTTCTTGGGGGCAAGGACGGCCCGTTCGACTTCATCGGCAGGTTCCTGTCCACAATTTCCCCACTGTTGCCTGTGGGGATGACTCACGCGGTCTTTGTTGCCTGGGGAATGTGGTTCCTTGTGCTGGTGTTGAAGCTCAAGTCTTTCATCTACAACCTGTACCAAACGCTGCTGTTGGGTATGGCCGATTCCGTCAAATAGAAAGCCCGGTTGGTGGCCTTCTGAGCCTACAGACCGCGTATTTCCCATACGCGAGTCGCAATCCCCGCTTCTACCGCGGGCGTAACCCGCAAGGCTTCGACTCGGGGGTCGCGCGATCCGCTGACGGTCCCCTCTTCCAACGACGCCGCCCCCGACCAACGCGATTCCCTTGACGCACCCGCTTTCCTTCCGCGGGCTGGGCGGGATAGGATTATGCCATGCACAGTTTTTGGACTGATGGCCGAGGCTATCTCTCTGTCAGCGTAAACGGGAACCAACCGGGACCTGTTGCCGGTTACCTGATTCCCACTGAAAATGGATGGATCATCGAGGGCGATGATCCCCAGACCGTCTACCCAAACAGAGATGAAGCTGCACGGATTTTGGTTGACCGATACCACTCCCAATGAAATAGTCTTTCAACGTACCTTTCAGGCACCGCCAAGGTGTACGCAGCCTGGTCCATTTCTGGCCGACCTCAAGAGGTGGCCGCGTATGCAGCGCGAGGTCCCAGCCATGATGCATGCATATTGCAGCAAAACGCATCGCCGCGTTAGGATGAAAACATGGCGATGATCCAAGTTCGCGACGTCCCCGGCCATATCTATCGCCGCCTAGCGCAGCAGGCGGAAAGAGAACACCGCAGCCTCGCACAGCAGACCCTGGCGGTGCTGTCGCGGGGGCTTGGGGTGGAGATGGATGCCAAGGCCCGTCGCAAGAAAGTGCTGGAGGCCATTGCCGGCATGGATCATTCGCAAACGAAGAAGCTGCGTGACCCCGCACGCTTGATCCGCGAGGACCGTAACCGGTGAGGCTGGTCCTGGATGCCAGCGCGGCTTTGGAAGTCGTGCTGAAGCGCAGCCGGGCCGGCGATTTCATTCGCGCTATCCAAGATGCAGACACGGTGATGGCGCCGGAACTGCTTGTTCCCGAGGTGGTTAATGCGATATGGAAGTATCACCAATTCGATCGCCTGGACCTGAACACCTGTAATCAAGCCCTGGAACTCGCAATCGAACTGGCGGACGATCTGGTATCCTGCAAGGACCTATGGCGGGAGGCCTTTCTCCTGGCCCGGAAGAACCGGAGGCCGGCGTACGACATGTTCTATATCGCCTTGGCGCGCCGCGAAGACGCGGCGATTCTGACTATGGATAAGGCGCTTCGGAAGGAAGCTGAACGCGTCGGCGTCCAAGCAGTCTGAGACGCACAGGATGCAAAACAGCTTGGCCGGTTCACCGGCCCTGTGTCGGATTGGACCGGAAATGTGTCACCGGCCCACATCCGGGGGCGTTTCCACCATGGAGAGAAGCAGGCAAAACACCACTAAAATTGCGAGTCCCGTTGCGACCATCATTATAATGCCCTCATTTCTATGAATTTGTTAAGCAATTCGAATGCCACACACTTCCCCTTGTACTCTTCGGCCAATTCGGGAAATTTATGGACGGAATTACGCCTTAGATTAGGGCTCGCAAGCCCCAAGCTTCACAGAGAACGCGGCCACCGAAACCCAACGCTCGCCCTGGCGGCGCTCGAGGTGGAACGACTGCGTGGGGCCATCGGCGCGCACGCGCCACTCGGAGGGCGCCACCGGCAAGGGCTTCAGTTTCAACGGCTGGTCGCTGGTCTGCCGGATGGTCCAACTTTCGCCGGCGTCGGGGGATTCGTACAGCTCGTAACGGCCGCCTTCGGCTCCCGGCCCGCGGTCGATGATCAGGCTGCCGCTGTCCTTGGCGCTGAAATAGAACTGCTGGATGGAGCCGATGCGGCTCTCGCTGAAAATGGGGCGCTGGCGCCATGTCTTGCCGCCATCGGAGGTCAGGAGCAGAAACGCATCCTGGGGAAGAGGAGAGAGCGCCTGGCCGCTGATCCAGCCCAATTCAGCATCCAGAAACTGGATGCGGTCCAGGGATGCGCCGCGAATGCGCTCGTGCGCCTCGCGCCAGGTGTGCCCGCCATCCTCGCTCGCTAGCAGCACTGAGTAGAGCGTCACGTCCAAGGCATGGATGTTTCCGGCCGCGAAAATCCTGCCGGGCCCAGGGGGCACCCCCGACTCAACGGCGGCCAGTTCCAAATAGACGGGGCACGGCTCATCCGCCGAGCAGCTCAGGCCGGCCCACTGGGTATCGTTTTCGGTGCAACCAAACGGAAGCAGCATGGGCTTGCCGGAGTTCTCCAGCACGGGCGGCGCGAGGGTGGCGGGCGGCTGTTCCTGGGCCCAGGCCGCAACTGCGGCCAGAACCGTCAAGAGAACTGTTTCCGATGGAAACCGCATGCCTGCCAAGATTGTAGCTCGAAAGGAGATAGCTCTAAAGGGCTAAAGAACAATAGCTCTTTTTCTCAATTGGAATCTTTTACCGAAACTGTAACGTGCATGTTGTGTTGAGTCGTCTAGAAGGTAAATCCCCGTTACGACAGCGGGCGCACTCACCCCTATCACCCAAAACGCGCCCGCTTCTTTTTTTCTACTCGTCGAACATTCCCTCGAACAGCGCGGTGCTGAGGTAGCGCTCGGCGGCATCGGGGAGCAATACGACGATGGTCTTGCCCGCAAATTCGGGCTGCGTGCCCAGGCGGACGGCCACGGCCACCGCCGCGCCGCTGGAGATGCCGGCCAGAATACCCTCCTCTTTCGACAGGCGCCGCGCCATTTCGATGGCCTCCTCGTTGGTGACGAGTTCCACGCGGTCGACCACGGAAAGGTCGAGGATGTCGGGGATAAAACCGGCGCCGATCCCTTGAATCTTGTGCGGGCCGGGCTTGAGCGGCTGTCCCGCCAGGTGCTGGGTGATCACCGGGCTGGCCGCCGGCTCAATGCCGACGGAAAGAATCTGCTTGCCTTTTTCCCTCTTGATATAGCGCGAGACGCCGCTGATGGTGCCGCCCGTGCCAATGCCGGAAACGAAAACGTCGATCGAGCCATCGGTGTCTTCCCAGATTTCCGGCCCCGTGGTGCGGAAATGGATTTCGGGATTGGCGGGGTTCTTGAACTGCTGTAGTAGCACGTAACGCCGGGAATCGGAGGCCACGATTTCTTCGGCTTTGGAGATGGCGCCAGCCATCCCTTGCGACCCCGGGGTGAGCACCAGCTTGGCCCCCAGCACGTGGAGCACCTTGCGCCGCTCGAGCGACATGGTCTCGGGCATGGTGAGGGTGATGGGATATCCGCGCGCGGCGGCGACAAACGCCAGCGCAATCCCGGTGTTGCCGCTGGTGGGCTCGATGAGCTCCTTACCGGGTTTGAGAAGGCCCAGATTTTCCGCGTCCCAGATCATCGACGCGCCGATGCGGCACTTGACGGAATAGGCGGGATTGCGGCCCTCGACCTTGGCGAGAAGCGTGGCTTTGCCTCCGCCGGGAACGCGATTCAACCGAACCAGCGGAGTGCCGCCAATGCTGAAGGAATTGTCGCCGTAGATTCGCAACTCAGATCTCCCAATTGATGACGTACTTGTTCTGCTTCTCGGTCCAGCCGCGCAGCAGGGCCGCGAAAGTGGTTTTGTCCACGATCTCCGAAACGGCGCGGTCCACCTGCCGCCACATGTCCGTGAAGGGCGTCTCGGCCTTGCGGCGCGGCCGGCTGGGGCCCTGCGGCGGGCCTTCGATGGAGCGCAACACCTCTCCCACGGTGAGCGATTCGGCGGGCCGCGCGAGAAAGTAGCCGCCTTCCGCGCCGCGGCGGGATTCCACGAAGCCCGCCTGCTTCAATCCCGCCAGGATGAGCTCTAGAAACTTCTGGGGGATCTTCTGGCGGCGGGCAATATCGGCAATCCTCACCGGCTCGCCGGGACGTTGCGAAGCCAGGTCGAAGATGGCCTGCAAGGCGTATTCGCCTTTCACCGAAATGTTCATAGGGAATGGACGGCGGGATTCACCTGCATCCTCCTAGAGATTGTAGGACATGTCGCGGGAGCCACGCAAATCCGGGGGCCGGCGCCGGCTGAGCCGCTCATTTCCTGCGGCCCCAAAAGATGGCGCAGTCGCCCACGTCCACACGCTGCTGGTACAGGTTCTTCAGACCGAAATCGTCGATATCGTCGTCGTCGCAGCTATAGGCGGTGGCGAACATTCCGGATTGCACAAGCCGCTTGACCTGGGCTTCGGTGACGATGTGCATGAGGGCCGCCTCCGCAGGCGGCAGCTCGAGTTTGTGGGTATAGTACAACTCGAATCCCGGCGGCGGCGTACGCCCGGTCAAAAAATAGATGGGCTCATCGGCGAACAGGAGTGCGTTACGCGGCGTCACCCGGTCGACCTTGCGGGCCTGCCGCTCGTATGTGCTCCAATCATATTCCCTTCGTTCATAGAGCGATTTGCCCAATCCCAGCGCGAACAGCACGGAAACCAGCAGCACCGGCCACAGCCTGCGGTCCGGCTCGAGCACGCGGGAGGCGATGGCGTACAGCCCCGCCACGGCCGGAATCGCCAGAAACGGCACACTCAACAGAAAATATCGTGCGAAGGTGGGATGGGCGCGGCCGACCCAGGCGCAGAGGGCGGCAGCGAGCCACGCGCAGAGATAGAACTCCGCCTTCAACGCGCGCGGCCAGCGGCTTCTACGCGCGACGTACAGCAGGCCAAACACGGCCAGCAGGCCGAGCAGCAGGGCCTGCCCGGAGTCGATCCAGGATGTCAGGATTTCCAGGTCGTGGCTGGTCGTCTCGGGCCAATACAGCTTGCGAAAGAAGGCGTGATACTGAACCACGTTGAACCAGGTCTGTCGCGGTCCCAGCCAAAACAGCCGGAACACGGGCGCAAAGGGAAGCGCGGTTGCGATGCCGAACGCGATGAGCTTGGTCGAGCGGCGGCCGGCGCGGTTGTAGAACAGCATCCAGCCGAGCAATACGGGGGCGGCGGCGGCCGACAAGAGCGACGAAGCGGCTGCCACGCCGGCGAAGAAGCCGGCTGCGGCGGGCAGGAGCGGTCCGCGGCGATCGACCGCGCGCACGGAAATGCGGAAGGCCGCGGCCAGGGCGAACAGACAGATGCCGTAAGCCTGCGCCAGAGGCCCGTACTCGAACACCATGGCGTTCAGGCCGGTGGCCAGGACGGCGGTGATGGCGGTGGCCAACCGCCAGCTTGGGACGGGGAAACGGAAGAACACAAAATCGGCGGTCAACAGCACCGCGCCGATAGTGAACAACGCCGCGAAGGCGTGCGGGACGCGCCAATTCTGGCCCAACAGGCGCATCCACCCCGCGTTCCAGTAGGCGTTCAGAGGCGTCTGAGGGAAACAAAAATCGATGTACGGCCTTCTGCCGGCGCCCATCAATTGGGCCGCCAGCAGATGATAGCTTTCGTCCCAGGTGAAGGCCCGGGTTTCGGAATAAATCAGGAACGCAACGGCATACAGCGACAGCGCGCCGCAAAGCCACAAGTACGGACCCCGGCGAGCGATTGGGGCGTTGTCAAAAGAAGACGGGTCCACTATCAGGCATTGTGGCACGGTTCCGCCGCGTGCTCACGCTGCATCTCGACTAAAACGTGAAGCGCGTCTGCAACTGGAGGCGCCGGTTGTCCGCGGTGGTGCCCGCTCCGCCGAAGCCGCCGCCGCCGAAGCCGGTGTTGACGCCGGTCGGTTGGCCGAATTGGGGCGAGGTGAGGTTGCCCACATACCCGCCGGGGTTCACGTGGTTGAGGACGTTGGTGAACATCACCGAGACGGTCACGGTGTAGCGGTGTTCGGACGCGGCGGTATTACCCATCGCACCGAAACCTCCGCCGCGGCCGCCGCCGCCGCCCATGCGCATGCCGCCACCGCCACCGCCACCACCGCGGCCGCCGCCGCCGCCGCCGAAACCGCCGCGGCCACCACGCCCACCCATACCGCCCGGGTTGTTGTCACCGGCAGCCGTGGGGTTACCGCGGCGGGGCGCGCCGAAGCCGAATGTGCGGGCCACGCGCAGGTTGAACGAGATCAGGCCGGCGCTGGTCAGGTAGTTGTACGGCACGAGGTTGGCGGCCGAGCCCGGAACGGGGTTGCTGTTGAAATCTCCAAAAGGCGTCACCACGACGTCTGGGCCCGGACCAGTGGCAAAGCTGGGGCGGGCGTTTTTCAGAGTGTCGCCGTACAGATCGCGGCCCAGTTCCACGTCATAAGGGGCGCCGGACTGCAATATCACGAAGGGGCTGAGCTGCAAACCGAGCGGAGCCCCCACCGAGCCCACCAACTGGAAGCGGTTGCGGCGTTCCAAGGAAGAACGCCCCCAATCCAAAAGAAAATCGTAGGGGTCCGACGGCGTGGTGGGCAGAGCGTTGGCCCGATTGTACGAGTAATTCCCGAACAGCGAAACGTTCTTGGAGAAACGCGTGTTGAAGTTGGCCATGAGGAGGTTCTGCTTCATCAGGCCGCCGGATTCGTACTCGAACAGGTCGCCGGCATTGCCGTAGGGCAGCACACCGCTGCCCGGCTGGCCCTGAATATAGGTGCCGGGAAGGGGAGTGTTGATGGGCACGATCTGCTCGAGGTGCAGCGCGCGGGTGTTGGTGTAGGTGACGGCCATGGTGGTGCTCCGCGGCAATTGGCGTTCGACGCCGATGGCGCTCTGTAACGAACGATCCGCGCGGAGATTGGGGTCCAGCCGGTAAATGCTGTTCTGCGAAGGAGTGAGCGATGAGAGCGGCGGAACGTTGGGAAAAGTAAGCGGATCGGTAACCGTGTACACCGACTGGTTGGTGCCGTTAAGCAGGTAAGTGTTCTCGATGAGAGTGTCGAGGACCCGGTCATAGAAGATGCCGAAGCCGCCGCGGATTACGGTCTTCTGACGGCCGTTCTTGGCGGAGCCGGGAGCCCAGGCAACGCCCAGACGCGGGGCGATATCGTGGTGGTCGGAAATGTTGTCCTGAATCTCATAGCGCAGGCCATAGCTCAAGGTAAGATTCGGGCGCAGGCGCCAATCGTCCTGCGCAAACAGGGCCGCATCGTACTGCGAAATGCTGACATACGGATTGCCGGCGTCTATGATGAACTGGGTAGCGCCGCCTCCATATTGCTGGATCATAGCCGGCGAAAAACCCAGTTGCTGGAACAGCAGGGTGCGGCGGTATTGCTCGATACCCTGAATCTGCTCGGTCACGGGATTCCCGTTGGCGTCGAGAACAATCTGGTTATTGGAGCCCAGCTCCGGCGCGATTCCGCCATCGAAGTAGTATGCGCCGCCGAAGCCGTTCGGGGACATGTTCCTGTCGGCCTCGCGGCGTGCGCGCACACCCCAACGGATGGTGTGCGGGCCATGCGAGATCGAGGTGTTGTTCTGCAGCTCCAGGTGCAGCTTGGTGTCGTAGTTATCTCCCTCGTTGGCGCCGCCGGCGGTAAATGCTCCGGACACGAAAGTAGTGGGGAGAAGATTGCCCACCGAGGCGGCGTAGGTTCGCGTGAGCTGGAAGCGGGTCTCGTTGATGGTCCTGGAGTTGACAACCGCGGTCTCGGTGAGCATCAGGTTCTGGTAATCGCCGGTCGAGTTGTAACCGGTCTGCGCATAGGGCGGCGGCAGCCGGTACCCGCCAATCCCGTTGTTGTTCGAGCCATTCCATCCGTCCTCGAAGCGGGCCACCAGGGTGTGATTGGTGCTCAACTGATAATCCACACGCGGGGCGATGGTGGTGCGGGTGTTGGGTGTCACCACGGATTGCTGGAGCGAGCTGGTAACGAGCGTGGTGGGATTGAGGTAGATGGCATTGACCAGGGCGTTGCCGGTGACCTGCCGCCGGTTGAAATCGAGAAAGAACGAAGCCCGCTTGTTGATGGGGCCGCCGATGTTGCCGCCATACATGACATTGGAATAATCCGGCTTGTTAGTGGAGAACGGATTGCGCGAATTGAAAATGCTGTTGCCTTCGTCAAAGAAGAGGGCGCCGCGGAAGGTGTCGCTGCCCGGTTTGGTAAGGATTTCGATGCGGCCGAAGCCCAGCCGGTCGAACTCCGCGGAGAAGGGATTCTGGTTGATGCGGATCTCGCGAATGGATTCCTTGGGAGGCAGTTGGCCGCCGCTGAATCCATCGATATAAATCTGGCCGCCGTTGGGTCCGGCGGAGGGGCCGGCCAGAGCCTGGAGAGCATCCGAAAGGTCGTCCGGATCGTCGGGCAGGGCCTCGAGGTCCTCCCCTTTGATCACCAGCGCGGTGGCGTTGTTATCGGGCTGGACACTGACAGTGGGGCCGGCTTCAGCCTCCACCGTGACTTCCTGCTTCTCGGCGGCGCTCACAACCAATTGAATGGGAACCTGGATGGTGCTCCCGGTGTTGACCGTCACGACCTTTTGGAAAGGCGCGAAGCCGGGGTACGTCACCTGGACCGTGTATTGGCCCGGCGCGAGGCCGATGAAGGTATAGCTGCCGTCCCCTTGCGTCCGGGCGGTTTTCGTCCCGCCATTGCCGGTGAGCGAAATGGTTGCAGCGGGAATTACCCCGCCCGAATTGTCCGTCAGGACGCCACGCAGGGTCCCTGTTGTCGGTTGGGCCGGCGCGCTGAACACCGTCAGAGCGGCTGCCAAAAGCAAAAAGCCGATGATTCGTAAATTAAGCATGTTGCCCTACTGAGCCTCCTCGCCACCACCGCCGCCGCCCAGGTTCCAGCCGCTCATGATGTCCCGAGTGGCGTTGGGAGAAGCCGTCAGAAGAGGTTCGACTCCCGCCAGGAGCATCACGGCGGTGACGCGCCCCGGGTCGCTTCCCTGGGTAGTGGAGATCATGATGGCGTCGCCGCGTTTCAGTTCCGAGAGCGGCATGGCCGGCAAACGATCGAGCATCTGCCCGACGTCGCCTCCACCGCCGCCACGCGTGCCGCCGCGCTGGCCACCGGGCCCAGAGGGCGCCCCGCCCGGACCGGCCTGCACAGTGAATTGCCCACCAGCGGGGCCGTACCGCCGGGCGAGCATTTGGGCGGTCCCTTCGGGGAGCTTTTTCATGGTGGTATCGGGATTCACGCGGATGGTCAGGGATTTCTTGGAGGCCAGGTCCTTAATAACGATTTCACCGGTTGCGGCGTTGACGGAGCTGATGGTCGCCGCCAACTGCCGAAAGCTGCCCGAGAGCACCGTCTCAGCCTTGATGGAAGCGCCGTCCGCGGTTTTGTCGCCCAGAACCAGGACCTGGTCCCCCACTTTGATTTCGGCGAAGGGACCAGGTTTGGCGTCGCTGAACTTTGCCGAATCCGGAGCATAGCGGAGAAATTCGGTTTTTTCCGAGGGCTGGACCGCGATGGACTTCTGCCCGGCCTTGATGGTGAGACTTCTGGCGGCGGCGTCAATGGCGGTCACCGTTCCGCTGGCGCCGCGCTTCTGCCAGTCCTCCCGTTCCTTTTCTGCAATCGCGGCAAAATCCGCTTTGGTGCGGATCACCAGAGAGGTGGCTTCGATGGTCTTCCGATCGGCGGGCCCACGATAGAATGCCACCACGCGGTCGCCGGCGCCGAGACTGGAAAGGGGCACTTTGGTTCCCTTGGTGACGTCGGTTTCGCCGGGCGGCAGGTGCAGGATGAGGGTTTTCTCGGTGGTGGTGACAGCGATAGCGTCGCCCTTATCGCTCTTCAAAGAAACCTGATTGGCCTGAGCGTCGACCGCGGTAACCGTGCCGGCCACCTGGCTGTGCGGGGCGGCGGTGCCTTGAGCGGATTGCGCTTGAGCCAAAACCCCACTGGAAAGGGCGGTTAGAAAAGCCAGAATGGCGCCCCCAAAAAACTTCATACGTCTCCCCTAAAGCATGTAGAAAGTGAACACAAGGAGGGGCGCTGGGCCATTCCGGAAGGTTACACGCCTGAGGGAACCTGGGGTCAAAGCAGGAGGGAACGGAGCAAACTGGGGGGAGTACACTGCCGTCGCTGGGTTGCCACGCAGGCTGCAAGGCGCTACGCGGCTTCCCAGCGACTCATAACCGGATAGCGCCTTCAGCCCGTCTTGGTGGTGTCCTTCGGGGGGGCCTTCTTCGCTTTCTTCGCCTTCTTGGTCTTTGTGGTGGATGTGTCCTGCCCGTAAACCACGGCCACAGTGCCGGTAATCAGCGACAGGCCAAGCATCAGTGTCATCAGTTTCTTCATTACGTATCTCCTTTGGGATGGACGAACTTCTCGTCTGCGGCCATCATAGCGAACCGCACATGAACAGTCGCTTAAGCCGTAATTAAAATCAGTTCATAAGGCGAATCCAAGCCAACCCGCTCCCTTGCGTTTGCAGCCCGGCCCAAATTCCCCCATTGACCTCTTCACTTTGCGACGATTAAGATCATGAGTAGGGGACATATAGTTGAAGTCCATGAGAACAGACATGCCGCTCACCGCGCGGCATCGGGAAATCCTGAGCGCTATCGTCCGCGAGTACATCGAGACGGGTGAGCCCATTGGGTCGCGCACCATCTCCCGGCGCCGGAGCGAGGCGCTCAGCCCGGCTTCCATCCGCAACGCGATGGCGGACCTGGCCGACGCGGGCTACCTTTCGCAGCCCCACACGTCGGCGGGACGGGTTCCCACGGAGAAGGCATTCCGGTATTATGTCCGCTCCCTGACGGTCAAACGCGTCGCTTTGGGGGAAGCCGAGCGGCTGCGGAACGAGTTCAGCTCACTGGATACGGTGGGGGCTTGCGTGGAACGGTCCAGTCATATCCTGGTGGAACTGACGAGCAACGTGGGAATCGCGGCGGCGATTCCGGCGCTGGCGCAGGAACTCGACCAGATCGAGCTGGTGCCGCTGGCGGATCGCCGGGTCCTCATGATCCTGGTGACCCGCGATCACATGGTGCGCAACCGCGTGGTGGCGCTGGATGAGCCGGCCTCGCAGGAGGAGCTGGCATCCATCCGGAATTACGTGAACCAGAGTTTTAGCGGCTGGCAGTTGGGCGAGGCGCGGCGGGAGTTGTTGCGCCGCATGGCGGAAGAACGCGCGCTCTACGACGCGCTGATGCGCAAGCTTCAGTGGTTGTGCCAGAAGGGATTGCTGGAAGTGGACACGCTTCCCGAGGTGCACATGGAAGGCGCTTCCAACCTGCTCGGGCTGGACCTGCACCTGACGCGCGAGAAGATGCGGGAGCTGCTGTGGGCGCTGGAGGAGAAGAAGCGGCTGATCGATCTGCTCGACCGGTTTCTGGAGCAGCCGCCGGGCGAACTGGAAGTTCACGTCGGCCTGGAGGAAGTCCACCCCGCCATGAAAGACCTGGCGCTGATCGGCATGACGGTGCGGATGGTGAATGGGCTGCCCGCCAAGGTGGCCGTGCTGGGCTCCATGCGCATGCACTACGAGCGCGTGATGGCGGCCGTATGGCAGACCAGCCGGGCGCTCGGTAGCGCGCAGTTATAGGGCAGGCAGGACGGGCGCAATCCGTCCATGCCGCCAAAATCTATCACCGCAGAGACGCGGAGACGCTGAGAAAAGCAATTCGCGAAGAAGAGATTGGAGGAATTAGGGCTGGTCCAGGGATTGAGGGCGTACACTCGTGGTTGGGGTTTTAGAGAGCGCGGAGACAGCAGAGATACGAACTGGGGTTGAAGACACTGCGGGCGATCGGAAATCGTTGCGGCGGCCGGGGCCTGCGGTTACCCGCCGGACTTCTCGCCGTGCGTATCCGGCCGCCAATAGTTCGAGCCGCATCTTCGAAGCAGGGGGAAACAGGCTGGATGGCCTTTCTCGTATACGTTCGATTCGATGCTTGACTCTCTGATATCCGAATGGGACGGCAATCCAAGCTATCCGCTCTCCACCCAGGTGTTATAGGACCAGTCCTAAGATCTCCCCGCCGACATCCTCTGCTGCCAGGGATTGCCGTTCGGCCGTTCACGGGCCTACGGGAAGTTCAGCACCACCTTAGTTGCAACGCTTGCCGGCCAGCAAGAAAAACGGTTGAGGCTGCGCTATCGCTGCCTCTTCCCGATTTCAGAATAGCAGTCGGGTGTCAAGCGGACTGGCGTCGAGTCCCCGTAACCTATTGAGGCGAAAGGGCAAGATATTCTTCTGAAGCGTGTCACCGAGGAAACCCATCCTCCACAGGATCTTCGTAGCAGTGCGCTGGAGCCGCGCGGGTGTATACTTCCACTTGGTTGGAAACGGAGCAGTGTAGTGTTATGGCACAGCCGAGCGCAGCCGCTGGTTACAAGTCCTTTTCCCCGAGACGCCGTCTGCGGCGGCGGGTCCTGATCTTTAGTGGGATCAGTGGGGTCGCGGCTGTACTGGCTGGTGCGATCGTGTTCTGCGTCGCGGATGTTTACCTGCCGCTTCGCAGGCTCGAAGAAGCCAATGCACAGACGCTGCAGCGGATACGCTGCGACATGCAGACCTGCGATATGAGCGACATCAATGCGGACCCGGAGTTCAACGAGCCCGACTACATACTGGACAGGCGCACTTACTTCTTTCTTGGGACTCCGACTATCGACATTCCTGGTTTTCCACTGCGCTATGCAGATCCGACTTTTGTTCGCACCTACGAGACGCCTGCTTCATTTCCCTCACCGGATGGTGAGGTCATGGCGGCTGTATTCCGCTGTAAGACCAGTAGGCAGCACAAGTGCCGCCGTAATGGTTGGGTACGCCGAAAAAGCCTCTTGGAAAATGGAGCTGCCTACCAACACGACCGCCGTCGACGCCGCACTGCGCCAGCAACTCGACAGGATTGCGGACGCCCTGCGACAAGAGGACGGTCGGATCGAATTCGGGGGCCCCGCTCGCAGAAGGATAGCGGCTGATGGTTACGTGGTCTTGGACATTTCTACGAACGAAGTCCTCTACAGCGGATATTCGTTGCCCATGTATTTTCCCCGCTCGCGAGCCCTGCCAGCGCCAGGCACGAGTGTTTACCGACAAGGTCGGCAACTCTACGTTGTTCGAGCCGATTCAAACGATTATCTCTTGGTGGTGAATACGAGCCAGGTAGGTGACCTGTTATCGCTACTGGTGCTCTCAGCGTTGATCTCAGCGGGCGGGTTTACAGTCGCCTACAGGTCCGGGATGACATTTCTGCGGAAGTATTTCCTGCTTACCGATAGCTCTGCTCACAGCGTTGGCGATGCACTTCGGCTGGGAGAGGGCCTAACAGTTGAATTCAAAAGAGGCATCTCGTTTGAGGTGCAGAACTCTGTTGATCGGGTGTTGGAAACCATCGCGGCCTTCGCCAACACCGCGGATGGCACGATTTTCATCGGGATCGAGGACAACGGTAATATCCATGGTTTGCGGTTTGAGGGAGCAAAGGGGCCGGCCGCACTGGCGGACCGAATCCATCAAGTAGTACGCAGCAGGATCCGACCCGTCCTTTTGATCCAAGTCGACTTTGTGGAAGCGGAGGGCCTCACCGTTTGCCGGGTTTTCGTCCCACGCGGGGAGCAGCCCCTGCACGTGCTCGATGGAGTGATTTATGTGAGGGACGGCGCATCGGATATTAAAGCACCGCCGGAGAGGGTCCTGAAGCTCATTGAGGAGCACGCGGTCTAGCTGAAGTGGCCAGCTCCGGCCTCAGTTGCGGCTGGCCGCAGGGACGGCAAGCGCACAAGTAACTGGCGATCAGCCAAGCAGGAACCGGTTTCGATTCCTGTCGCCGGCGGGCCGGCCAGGTCACGACTGCAAGACGACCTCGGGGACCGGTTCGCGGCGGCGGCTGCTCCGTCTCTTCCCGCCGAGGTGGCGGAATCGCTCCATGTAGGTGTAGAACACCGGCGTGATGTAGAGCGTCAGCAGTTGCGAGACCACCAGGCCGCCGACCACGGCCAGGCCCAGCGGGCGGCGCGCTTCTCCGCCGGCGCCGAAACCGAGGGCGATGGGGAGCGTGCCCATGAGCGCGGACATGGTGGTCATCATGATGGGACGGAAGCGCACCAGACAGGCCTCGTGGATGGCCTCGGCGGGCGGAAGGCCCTGGGTATGCTGAACTTCCAGCGCGAAGTCGATCATCATGATGGCGTTCTTCTTGACGATCCCAATCAGCATGATGATGCCGACGAACGAGTAAATGTTGAGCTCGTCGTGGAATATCAGGAGCGTGGCCAGAGCGCCCAGGCCGGCTGAGGGCAGGCCGGAGAGAATGGTGAGGGGGTGGATGAAACTTTCGTAGAGGATCCCCAGCACCATGTAGATCACCAGGATGGCCATGACAAGCAATACTCCCATGCCGGTCAACGAAGACTGGTACGCCGCGGCCGTTCCTTGAAAACTGGTGCGGATGGAGGCCGGGAGGGTTTCGCGCGCCAGTTCCCCTACGCGGTCGACGGCCTCGCCGAGCGAAACTCCGGGCAGCAGGTTGAACGAGATGGTGACCGCCGGCAACTGGCCGAGATGGGCGATGGTGAGCGCACTGACTTCCGTGCGCAGCCCGGCTACCGAGTCGAGCGCCACCAGTTTCCCCGTGTTGGAGCGAATGTAGAGCAAGGGCAGGCGATTGGGGTCGCGCTGGTACACCGGCAGAAGCTCCATTATCACGTAGTAGGTGTTGGTGGGCATGTAAATGTTGGAGATCTGGCGCGCGCCATAAGCGTCGTAGAGAGCATCCTCGACCTGGTTGGCGGTTACGCCGAGGGCGGAGGCGCGGTCGCGGTTGATATCCACGGTAATCTGGGGGCTGGAAATCTGGAGGTCGGTGTTGACGTCGGTGAGGCCCGGCACGGTGTGCACGCGTTTCTCGAAGGCGTCGGCGGCGCGGTAAAGCTCGTGGATGTCGGTCCCTTGCAGGGTGTACTGGTAGAGGCTTCGGCTGACAAACCCGCCGATGCGCACCAGCGGCGGATTCTGAAGATAGGTTCGCATGCCGGGAATGGCGTCCAGTTTGGGCCGCAATCTCTCGATAATCTGTTCGGGCGTGGACCGCCGCACGCTGCGAGGCTTCAACCGCATGAAGAGGCGCCCCTGGTTGCCGGACGAACTGCCGCCGCCCATGCCGACGCTTGAGACGAAGGCGTCGATGTCGGGATCGGCTTGAATCACGGCCGCGGCCTCCGCTTGCCGCTGGACCATGCCATCGAAGGAGATGTCCTGGGGAGCCTCGGTCGAGCCGCTCAGTTGCCCGGTGTCCTGGCTGGGAATGAAGCCTTTGGGAACCATCCCATACAAGTAGATAGTGGCCGCCAGCGTCCCGGCCGCGGTCAGCATGGTGAGGAAACGGTGGCGGATGACCCCGCGGAGGGTCCACCCGTAGAAGTCGCGCATCCCGTCGAACACCTTTTCCGAGGAGCGCTGGAAGGCGTTCTGCCGCTCCCCCGGGGGCTTGAGGAAGCGGCTGCACAACATGGGGGTGAGGCTGAGCGAGACCACGCCGGAGATGATGATGGCCGCCATGATGACGACGGCGAACTCATGGAACAGCCGGCCCATGATGCCGCTCATGAACAGCACGGGAATGAACACCGCGGCCAGAGAGAGGGTCATGGAAAGGATGGTGAAGCCAATCTCGCGGCCTCCCTCGAAGGCGGCCTCCATGCGCGACTTTCCCATCTCCATGTGGCGGACGATGTTCTCCAGGATCACGATGGCGTCGTCCACCACGAAACCTACCGAAAGGGTCAGCGCCATCAGCGAAAGGTTGTCGAGCGTGTAACCCGCCAGCGCCATGACAGCGAACGTGCCGATGATGGACATGGGCAGCGCGAGGGAGGGGATCACGGTGGCGGAGATGTTGCGCAAGAAGAGGAAGATCACCATGATCACCAGCGCAACCGTCAGAACCAGGGTGAACTGCACGTCGTTGACGGATTCGCGAATGGCTTGCGACCGGTCATAGAGAATATCCAGGGTCACCGAGGGGGGCATCTGCTCGCGGAAGCTGGGCAGCAGCGCCTTGATGGCGTCCACCACCTCGACGGTATTGCTGCCGGGCTGCCGCTGCACGTTCAGGTTGATGGTGCGCTGATCGTTGTACCACGCCGCGACTTTGTCGTTCTCGACGCTGTCGATGACCCTCCCCAGTTCCCCCAGGCGAACGGGAGAGCCGTTGCGGTAAGCCACGATGAGGGGGCGATAGGCGGCGGCGGTCTCGAGCTGCCCGGTGGCTTGAACGGTGAAGGCCTGCCGGGGTCCCCAGAGAGTGCCGGTGGGCAGGTTGGCGTTGTGCAGGTTGAGGGCGGACTCGACATCGTCAATGCCGATGTTGCGGGCGGCCATGAGGCTGGGATCGAGCTGCGCGCGCACGGCGAATTTCTGGGCGCCATAGACGAACACCTGCGCCACGCCGTTAATCATGGAGATGCGCTGGGCCATCATGGTCTCGCCGAATTCGTCCACCACCGAGAGGGGCAGCGTGGACGAGCTGAGGACCAGGTTCAGGATGGGCATGTCCGCCGGGTTCACCTTGCGAAACGTGGGAGGAGTAGGCATGCCGATGGGCAGACGGCCCTGGGCCGTGACGATGGCGGCCTGAACGTCTAGCGCGGCGCCATCCAGGTTGCGGCCCAGCACGAATTGCAGGGTGACGCTGGTGCTGCCGCGCGCGCTGGTGGAGGTCATGGAGTCCAGGCCTGGAATGGTCGAGAACTGGCGTTCCAGCGGGGTAGCGACGGAAGCGGCCATGGTTTCGGCGCTGGCGCCGGGAAGGCCGGCGCCCACCTGAATGGTGGGGAAATCCACATTGGGCAGATCGCTAACGGGCAGTGTGCGGTATCCGACCACTCCGAACAGGAGCAAGCCCATCATGATGAGCGTGGTCATGACCGGCCGGCGGATAAAGATTTCGGTAATATTCATCGCTCAGCTTATAGCATAGCTTCTTGCACGGATTTTCGCAGGGGCCGGACGTGTAGCATAATGGTGCCACGCATACGCACGTGCAGCAGGTTCCGGCCGAACAGGAGCGCGAATTCTACGACGCGCAGTACCGGCAGTTTCTGGAATTGCCGGATGCCGACCTGGTGTGCAACCGGAGGACGCTCGAGGCGGGTCTGGCCGATCCCGCCAACCCGAGCTACGAGCGGCGGGTGGTGTACCAGGCCGCGCTCGAATACCTGCTGAGCGAATCGCTGACGGGCCGGACCGTGCTCGATTACGGCTGCGGCACCGGCGATTGGGGCCTCATGCTGGCCGGGGAAGGCGCCGCGGTGACGCTGCTGGACCTTTCGCCGGTGGCCATCCGGCTGGGTTTGCGGCGGGCCGCGGTGAGCGGCGTGGCGGACCGCGTGTGGGGCGTGGCGCGCGATGCCAGCGACCTTTCCTGCTTCGGCGACGGCGAATTCGACCTGATCTTCGGCAGCTTCGCCTTGCATCACACGCTGAAATATCCGCGGGCGCGCGACGAGCTGATGCGCGTGCTCAAGCCGGGCGGGCGGCTGGTGCTGGTGGAAACCTATGGAAATAATCCGCTGCTCAACGCGGCGCGTGTTGTGCGGCGGCGGATGTCGCGGGAGCCGGCCGAGCAGGGTGAAGGGATCATTTTGAACGACTCGGATGTGGATGCGCTGCGCCCGCTGATGGGAGAGCTCGAGGTCTATCCGTTCAACTTGCTGGCGATGGGAAAGCGGCTGCTTCGCGGGCGCTTCTCGATGCCATGGGCGCGAGGTGTGCTGCGAGGCCTGGAATGGATGGACGAGCGGCTGCTAGCGGCCTGGCCAGCGCTGCGGCGGTATTGCGGGGAAGCGCTGATTGTGGGGCGGAAAGCGGGGTGAGCCGGCCCCGCGCGGGATAAGCAGCAAATGACTGTCGCCCCATTTCTCGGCCGACTTTTGCGACGCTCGAAGGCCCAATTCCACGGGCTTCGCGCGGCCCCTCAAAACTCACTCTTTATGAGACACCAGCGCGAGACAGTTCAGCCAAGCCGGAAACAACCGAGCTCAGCTACGTTCCGGTTAATGTAGTCGGCGATCTCTGCCGCTTTTTCGAGCGTTGTGCCAGTGGGCAGATTAAGGAACAGATAAGCGTTGTTGTTCTTCAGAAAATCGATCTCACCGCCAAAGGGTTCAAAGGCAAGGTGGGGTGTGTCGCCTCCCTCTTTAACGCGGAGAGTGTAGCGGGCCTCTTGTTGGTAGATGTTGTCCACTTTGAGAGCTTACCTTTTTTGAGACATGCGGCAGGTCCGCGTCCGGGCGGGGCGCATCCGGAGGTCGGGTCCTCTCTCAAGACCAACGTATCCCCGTTGACTGTGCAGACAATTATATGTACACTGGAGTCGTGTCCTTCGAATGGGACCCGGACAAGGCTGCGGCAAATGTTCGAAAGCACGGGGTGCAATTCTCGGAGGCGGTTGGGGTATTCAGCGACGATTACGCGATCACGATTCACGACGATGAAAGCCATCCGGATGAGCGGCGGTTTTTGACCCTCGGTATGGGAATCAAGGGGCGCATTCTGGTCGTTGTTTACTGCTACAGCGGCGAAAACATCCGGATCATCTCAGCGCGCACGGCCGGGCGGCCCGAACGCGATCAGTATGAGGCACAACGATGAAAGATAGGTACGATTTCAGCAAGGGCAGGCGGGGCCGGGTTGTGGCTGAGCCGCCTCCGGAGCCCGGAAAGGTGAGAATCACCATCCGGCTGGATGAAGATCTGGTCGACTATTTCGGCGCGATCGCCGATCGGTCTGGCGGCAAGGTCGGCTACCAAACCCTAATCAATTCGGCTCTGCGCGAATATGTCGAGGGAAAAACCCCGAAGTGGGAAGAAACCCTCCGGCGCGTCATCCGCGAGGAAATGAGTAGGAACAACGCCGCATAGTGCCGGCGCTCAGTACTTCGGCACGCTGCGGTCCACTTTGTCACTCCAGGCGAGGATGCCGCCCTTCATGTTGCGGACGTGCTCAAAGCCGGCCTGGCGCAGGATGGCGCAGGCTTTGGCGCTGCGCACGCCGCTGCGGCAGTAGATCACGATATCGGCGCTGGGGTCGAATTCGTGTACGTGCTTGGGGAAATCGCCCAGCGGGATCAGCTTGGCGGCGGGGATGTTGCAGATCCTGTACTCGTGCGGCTCGCGCACGTCGATCAGCACGAAATGGTCGCCGCGGTCGAGCTTGGCTTTAACCTCGGTAACGTCGATTTCGTTTTCCGTCACTTTCGTCTCCCGAGTTTGCGGTATGCCGCAGAATTGCTGGTAATCGATCAGCCGGGTGATGGTGCGATGCTCGCCGCACACGGGGCACTCGGGGTTCCGGCGCAGCTTGAGCTCGCGGAAACGCATGCCGAGCGCGTCGTATAGCAACAGGCGGCCCACCAGCGGCTCGCCAATTCCCAGGATCAGCTTCACGGTCTCGGTGGCCTGGATCAGGCCGATAGTGCCGGGCAGGATGCCCAGCACACCACCTTCGGCGCAGCTCGGGACCAGGCCCGGCGGCGGCGGTTCGGGGTAGAGGCAGCGGTAACACGGGCCGCCCTGGTAGGCGAACACCGTGGCTTGTCCTTCGAAGCGGAAGATGGAGCCGTAGACGTTGGGCTTGCCTAACAGCACGCAGGCGTCGTTCACCAGGTAGCGTGTGGGGAAGTTGTCGGTGCCATCGACCACAATGTCGTAGTCCTTGAGGATGCCGAGCGCGTTCTCGCTCGAGAGCGCTGTCTCGTGTTTGGCGATGGCCACGTGGGGATTGATGGCTTGCATCTTTTCCGCGGCGGAATCGAGCTTCTTGCGGCCGACGTCCTGGGTGAAGTGAATCACCTGGCGCTGCAGGTTGGTGAAATCCACCACGTCGAAATCGACGATGCCGATGCGGCCGATGCCGGCGGCCGCCAGGTACAGGCCGAGGGGCGCGCCCAGGCCGCCGGCGCCCACCAGCAGGACCTTCGCCGATTTCAGTTTCCGCTGGCCCTCGATGCCGACTTCCGGGATGATCAGGTGGCGGCTATAGCGGAGGATTTCGTCATTCGAGAGCGCCATTTCTTGCGGCGGCGCTGCCAGGGCGGAGCCGCCGGCGATGGAAGGAACCAGCGAGATGGTGTCGCCATCCTGGGCGGCGGTGGCGTCCTTGCTCAGGTAGCGGACGTCCTCGTCGTTGAGATAGACGTTGACGAAGCTGCGCACCTTGCCTTCGTCGTTGAAGATCTGCTTGCGCAGGTCGGGGTATTGGGTGGTGAGCGCGTTCAGCACTTCGCCCACGGTGGCGCCGGCCACGGCGACGGCATCCTGTCGCCCGGTGAACTGCCGCAGGGGGGTCGGAATCAAAACTCTGGCCATATCAGTAAATCAACTCCTCTTGGGTGGCTTCTGTCTGCTCGGCGTTGGGCAGCCAGCTATTGGCGTGGTGGAATTCGCCCGCTTGAATGGAGAGCACCACGAAGGAATACCACGGGCACGAATTTTGCAGATCGGTCTTGGAGAAATAGGCGCCGCAATCGGGGTGCGAATGGTAGATGCCGATCAGGTCCATGTGGCGCTCGTGCGCGGCTTTGTCGGCCGCCAGCAGGTCTTGCGGGCGGAGCTCATAGCGGGCCGCCTGGACGCCATCGAAGGCATTTTCCAGGGGCAGGGCCGCGCGCACGATTTTGCCGTCGCCGTTAGTGGAGCCGAGCATGGCGCCGCAGCACTCGTTGGGGTAGGTTTGGCGGGCGTGCGAAACCATGGCCGCCCAGGGCTGGGATTCGATGCGGATCATCACTCGTCCCAGAAGTGCTCGCTCAGGTATTTTTCGGCGCTGTCGCAGAGCACCGTCGCTATGATAGCGGATTCGCCGCGTGCGGCGAGATCGCACGCCAGAAGAGTTGCGGCGTGGACATTGCAGCCGGAGGAAATGCCCACCAGCAGGCCCTCCTCGCGGGCCAGGCGCCGGACCATTCGATAGGCGTCTTCGGTTTCGATCCAGAGGTTGCCGTCGGCGAGTTTCTCGTCGTAGATGCCGGGCACGATGGCGGTAGGCATGTGCTTGAGGCCTTCGAGACCGTGGAAGCCGCTGGAAGGCTGCGCCGAGTAGCACTTGACTTCCGGCAGGTCGCGCTTCAGGCGGCGGGTGATACCGGTGAAGGTGCCGCTGGTGCCCATGGCTGTCACGAAGTGAGTGAGGCGCCCGCCGGTCTGGCGGATGATCTCGGGGCCGGTGTGCTCGAAGTGCGCTTTCCAGTTGGCCGGATTGTTGTACTGATCGGGGTAGAAGTACAGGTCGGGATCGGCCATGTAGACCTGGCGGCAGAGGCGTATGGCGCCATCGGAACCGTCGGCGGCGTCGCTGAACGTCATTTCGGCGCCGTAGGCTTTCAGAATGCGCTGGCGCTCGCTGGAGGCGTTGGCCGGCAGGACGAGCTTCACTTTGTAGCCGCGGTTGGCGGCGATCATGGCGTAAGCGATGCCGGTATTGCCGCTGGTGGCGTCCAGGATAACGCGGTGGCGATTCAGCTTGCCGGAGCGCTCGCCGTCGAGGACCATATTGAGCGCGGCGCGATCTTTCACCGAGCCGCCGGGATTGAAGTATTCGGCTTTGGCGAAGATCTCGATGCCGGGGAAGTCGCGCGGAATCTTCTCGAGGCGCAGGAGCGGAGTATTGCCGACGGTCGAGAGCAGCGGTTCGGCTTCGGTGCGGGCGAGACGGGGGATGGGGATAACGTGCGCCATAGCCACCTTTTTCGATTCATCCGGTGGCGCGAAGGATGCGAAAGATCGCAGAACGGGGGTGCGACTCAGATCTGCCCGGACAACGCTACAATGCGAGCATGTCCCTGGCGGGATTGCGGGTGCTCTCGCTGGAAAGCCGGCGGGCGGCGGAGATGGCGGAGCTCATTCGAAAGCAGGGGGGCGTGCCGCTGGTGGCGCCCTCCATGCGGGAGGTTCCGCTCGAAGATAACCACGAGGCGTTCCGGTTCGCCGAGCGGCTGTTCGCGGGCGAATTCGAAATGGCGGTCCTGCTGACGGGCGTCGGGACGCGCCAGTTGAACCGGGTGCTGGCCGGGCGATACGGCGAGGCGGCCTTCGCCGATGGGCTGCGGCGCGTTACCGTGGTGGCGCGCGGGCCGAAGCCCACGGCGGCGCTGCGAGAAATGGGCATCGCCCCGGCGATCGTCGCACCGGAGCCGAATACATGGCGGGAACTGATGGCGGCCATCCAGGGCCGGCCGGAGCGGCGGATCGCGGTGCAGGAGTACGGGAGGCCGAACCCCGAGCTATTGGACGCGCTGATCGCCCGGGGCGCGGAGGTGACACCGGTGCGGGTCTACCAGTGGGACCTGCCGGAAGACACCGGACCGCTGCGCGAGGCCGCGCGGCGGCTGGCCGCGGGCGAGTTCGACGTGGCGCTGTTCACCACGGCCATCCAGATATCGCACCTGGCGCGCGTAGCCCGCCAAATGGGCGTCGAAGAGGCCGCGCTGGCAGGGCTGCGAAAGTGCATGCTGGGCTCCATCGGCCCGGCCACCACCGAGGCGCTCGAAGAGTTCGGGTTGCGCCCGCACTTCGAGCCGTCCCATCCCAAAATGGGCTTCCTGGTGCGAGAGGCGGCGGAACGTGCGGGCGGCTAAACTGTGATGGTGGCCCGGCAAAAGAAGACTTTCACGGCGCTGGCGGCGGAATACACTTCGCTGGCATTCCTGCTGCCGGCGTCCACCTTTGCCGGCTACGCCATCGGCTACCTGCTCGACAAGGCTTTCGGCACCCACTGGCTCTACATTCCGTTTCTGATTCTGGGAAGCGTTGCCGGTTTTGTGCAGTTCATCCGGCAGATCATGAAAGATACGGATGATAACGAATCCCGACGATGAGTTCTATGAACGGGTGACGTCGCGCATTTTCATGGTGATGCTGGCCATCGCCGGGGCGGGATCGATGGCGGCGCTGGCGTGGCGCGGCTGGAGGGTGGGCGCCGGATTCGCGCTGGGCGCCGCCATCTCATGGTTGAATTTCCGGTGGCTGAAACATGCGGTGGATTCTCTGAGCGGCAAGCGGGCCCAGAGGGCACCCCGCCCGCGGCTGGCGGTGCTGGCGGGCTTCCGCTACCTGCTGTTGGGCGGCGTCGCCTATGTTATATTGAGGTATTCTTCCATCAGCCTGGGAGCCACGCTCGCGGGATTATTCGTATCGGTGACAGCCGTTATCGTCGAAATCTTTTTCGAAGTGGTGTATGGAACCTGAACTCTGGATCACCAAGCTTTTCAACGATCACCTGGCCGGGTTGGGAAACTCAATTCTGGGAATTGTGGGCGCGCATCCCGATCCGCGGCCGTGGGCCAACTTCGTGGTCATGCAGTTCGTGGTGGTGCTCTTCCTCATGGCGGTGGTGGCTCTACTCCGGCTGCGGCTGTCGGCCGACCGGCCGGGCAACATCCAGCAGGCTTTCGAGCTGTTTTATGAATTTGTGCACGGCCAGGCGGAAGATCAAATCGGGCACGAGGGCCTCCGCTATATGGGGTTCTTCGGCACCATCTTCCTTTTCATTTTGACCGCCAACCTGATCGGGCTGGTTCCCTGTTTCGAATCCCCGACGCAGAATCCTTCGGTGACGGCGGGCTGCGCGCTGGCAACCTTCATTTATTACAACCTGATCGGCATACAGGCGAACGGCTTCAAGTACCCGGCCCACTTTGCCGGACCGGTCTGGTGGCTCGCCCCGCTGATGCTGCCGATCGAGATCATCAGCCACATGGCGCGGCCTCTCTCGCTCACCATTCGTCTTTATGCCAACATGTTCGCCGGCGAGCAGGTAACCATGGTCTTCCTGGGCTTGACGCTGTTTCCGATACCGGTGATTTTCATGGGGCTGCACGTTTTCGTGGGGGTGATACAAGCTTACATATTCATGCTGCTGACCATGGCGTACGTGGCTGGCGCAGTGGCGCACGAGCATTAATACAATACCGGCTTTATGCCGCCTTACAGCGTGAGCCCGGCTGCACGGTGTCCGGGGACCACCTCCTGGGGCGATTCATCAAGGAGAATCGAATGACGAAGAAGTTGCTGTTGGTGCTGGCGATGCTGTTGCTCGCCTGCTCCGTGCTGAGCGCGCAGACGCCGGGCAATGCAACTGCCGGCGGACAATGGGTGCCCATCAGCGCCGCATTCGCGATGGCGATTGCTTCCGGCCTTTGCGGCCTGGCGCAGGGCAAGGCGGTGGCCAGCTCGGTGGAAGGCATGGCTCGCAATCCGGGAGCCGCCAAGGCCATCCAGTTGGCCATGTTGATCGGCCTGGCGTTCATCGAATCGCTGGCTCTGTATACCCTGCTTATCGTTTTCCTGAAGGTAACCTAGGATCTTTCCCAGGGGCGAGCGTGCCTCGCCCCTCCCTTTGCCCCGTACCTCTGAGACCTCAAGGCTAGTACTTTGAGGGGCATACAGACATACAGGTCTATTGACCTTGCTGCCCTACAGCCTTTAGCATTGAGAAGCAATTCATGGAACAGCGAAGAACCCGGCGTTTCCAACTTCAGCTTCCGCTCGCAGTCATACGTTCCGGAGCGACACGTGTCGAATTGGCTGGCTGCACCAAGAACATCAGTTCCGGCGGGGTGCTTTTTACCACAGAACGGGAACCGAATTTCGGCGGTCCCATCGAGTACGTGATCACGCTCACTGACAACGGGACGAAGGCGGTCAATCTGCGTTGCATGGGAAAGATCGTGCGCGCCGGCAGGGCGGACCCCGGCCGGGAGGAGGCATCCCCGCCTTACCGGATTGCCGCCACGCTGGAGCGCTACGAATTCGTGCGCGGCCGCTAAGAAGTTTCCGATTGCGTGCCGGCCCCCTTGTTTTAGGCGCGGCTTTCGTGTAAGGTAGCAAAGAAAAGGCGAAAGCGCGCATGAACCTGTCACTCGGATTTCCCGAATTCTCCCAGGAACTGTCAGTTTCCCGGAAGCCGTCGCTGGAAGCGGTGGTCGCCCGTTTTCAGTCGGCGCACCAGGAGCCGGACTCGGCCGTCCGCGCCATTCACCACCAGCCGGCGGGGGAAGGAGTTTACGCGGAGATTCCGGCGGCAGTTGACGCGCGGCTGCGCTCGGCGCTGGAAAAGCGGGGCATCGCCCGGCTCTACGCACACCAGGCGGATGCCTTCGACGAGATCGAGCGCGGGCACAACGTGGTGATCGTGACGCCCACCGCCAGCGGCAAGACACTGTGCTACAACCTGCCGGTGTTGAACCGGCTGCTGGGCGAGGGGGGAGCGGGGGCCATGTACCTGTTTCCCACTAAGGCGCTGGCCGAGGACCAGCTTCACGAGTTTCAGAGCGCGGTGGATGAGATGGGATCGGAAATCCGCGCCTTCACTTACGACGGCGACACGCCGCAGGACGCGCGCAAGGCCATCCGGCAGCGGGCCAACGTGGTGCTGACCAATCCGGATATGCTGCACACCGGTATTCTGCCGCACCACACGCGCTGGGCGCGGTATTTCGAGAGCCTGCGGTACATCGTGATCGACGAGCTGCACTACTACCGCGGGGTGTACGGCAGCCATCTGGCCAACCTGCTGCGGCGTTTGAAACGCATTTGCGAATTCTACGGTTCGAAGCCGCAATTCATCTGCTGTTCGGCGACCATCGCCAACCCCCGCGAGCTGGCGGAAGCGCTGACCGGGGAAGACTTCGAGCTGGTGGAGCGCAACGGCGCGCCGCGTGGGGAGAAGTTTTTCATTTTCTACAATCCGCCGGTGGTGAACCGGCAGCTCGGCATCCGGCGCAGCTACATCAACGAATCGCGGCGCGTGGCGCTGGAATTCATCGAGCGCAATTTGCAGACGCTGGTGTTCGCCAACAACCGGCTGGCCACGGAGGTGCTGGTGACGTATCTCAAGGACGCCTGCGACCGGGGGCCGGCGGCCAGCGAGACGGTGCGGGGATACCGCGGCGGGTATCTGCCGCGCGAGCGGCGCGAGATCGAGCGGCGCCTGCGGGACGGCGAAATCCGCGCGGTGGTGGCCACCAACGCGCTGGAGCTGGGCATCGACATCGGCTCGCTGGACGCGGTGGTGATGGCGGGCTATCCGGGGACGATCGCTTCAAGCTGGCAGCGCGCGGGCCGGGCGGGGCGGCGGCAGGGCACGTCGGCGGCGGTGCTGGTGGCATCGAGCGCGCCGCTCGATCAGTACATTGTCGAGCACCCGGACTACTTCTTCGGGCGCTCGCCCGAGCACGCTTACATCAATCCCGAGAATCTCGAGATTCTGCTGGCGCATATCAAGTGCGCGGCTTTCGAGCTGCCCATCCGCGACGGCGAGAAGTTCGGGAGGCACGACATCGGAGAAGTCTGCCGGTTCCTGGAAGAAGCGGGCTTTCTGCACCATTCCGGCGGCGCCTGGCACTGGACGTCGGACACCTATCCGGCGGATGCCACCAGCCTGCGCTCGGTGTCGAGCGATAATTTCGTGGTGGTGGACACGACAGGCGAGCCCAATGTGATCGCCGAGGTTTCGTTCCCCACGGCGCTGACCACGCTGCATGAGAAAGCGATTTACCTGCACGAAGCGCGCCAGTACCAAGTGGAGCGCTTCGATTACGGCGAGCGCAAGGCTTACGTGAAGCGTGTGGAATCGGACTACTACACCGACGCCATCGACTACACGCAGGTGAAGGTGCTCGAAGAGTTCGAGGGGGAAATGCTGGCGGGGGCGCGCCGGGTGCACGGCGACGTGCGCGTGAACCGGCAGATTGTGGGGTTTAAGAAGATCAAGTTTTACACCTCGGAAAACGTGGGGGCGGGGAAGCTCTCGATGCCCGAGCAGGAAATGCACAGCACGGCCTTCTGGCTGCATTTTCCAGCGGAGTTCCTGTCGCGCTTTTCCGCATACACCCCCGCCGAGAAGCAGAGCGGCATCGCGGGCCTGGGAAATGCGTTGCGCACGGTGGCGGCGCTGCTCGTGATGTGCGATCCGCGGGACCTGGGGGTGGCGCTGAGCGAAGACATCTCGGGCGGTCTCGAGACTTTCGAGCCCAACCTGTATCTGTACGATATGTATCCCGGCGGCGTGGGACAGAGCGCGCCGCTGTACCGCCTGGCGCCACGGCTGCTGCGGCAGACGGCGGAGCTGCTGGCGGCGTGCGGCTGTGAGGCGGGCTGCCCTTCGTGCGTGGGGCCGGCCGGCGAAGTGGGGGAGCGGGGGAAGGAAGTAGCGGCGCGGATATTGGCGGAGTTGGTGGGGTAGGTTCAATACCGTTCAATTATGGAGCAGCACCCCGACACTTTCCGTGCGCCGCTTGTGGCAGCCTTATCGCACCAGTTTGGTGCATAATGGTGCCATGAGAACGTCGAATCGGGCGGTACGGCAAAGCGTCAGCCTGCCGGCGAATGTCGCGGCCCAAGTCCGCAGTCTGGCGAAGGCGCGCAGGCTGAGTGCCAACCGGATGCTGGTAGAACTCATCGGGAACGGCATGGAGGCTGAGAAGCGCAAACAACAGGAGTTCTTCGACCTCGCCGAACGCTTCCGGGGCGCCACCGATCCGGATGAAGTCAAACGCCTGGGCGATCAGATGGGGCGAATGGTCTTTGGCAACTGATGCCAAGAATCGAGAAGTGGGGCAACCTGCCGCCTGCCGTCCGCCAACACCTGATAGACCGAATGCGGGAGGACTTAGGCCGTCCTACCGCGACTTCAACTGCTCGGGCAGCACGGCGTAGCCTTCAGGCGGCGGGAAGAGCGAGAGGAGCAACTCGAGGCGGCGGCGCAGATAGCGGCTGGGCATCTGGCGGGGGCCGGTTTCCACGTCGATGTCGCAGCAGGTGCCGTGCAGGTAGAGCGTGAGGGTATCCTCGAAGGCCTGGCGGGCGTACTCGCGGAAGAGCTTGGTTTCCTTGCGCACGTTCTTCTGCCGGCGCAGCAAGGCCTGCTTGAGATGCCAGCTCTTCTCATCCACTTCGCCGTGGACTTCGGCGCTCAGCTCTTCGCGAATGGTGCGGTAGAAGCGTTCCTGCACTTCCGCGGGCCAGTGGTCCGCCAGCAGCGCGGCCAGCGCGTTGTAGAACTGGTAGTGATAGCCGGCGACTTCGACGTCCTTGATGCCGAACGCCAGCACGGTCATGCCGCCGGCTTCGCTGCGCGAGCAGGGGATCTGGCGGGTCTCCTGGGGACGCTCGAAGGCCACGGCGTCCGCCTCCTTGCCATTGGCTTTTTCGAGGTAGGGCGCCAGAAGGATGCCCATGGGCGGCAGCGCCGCCACGATGGCGGGGGAGATGGCGGCGATGGGGTCGTTGAGGTACTGCCGGAGATCGTCCTCCGCCATGGGCAGGGTGGAGAAATAAGCGAACTTGCCAGTGAGCGGAATCATCTCGGCGCGGAAGCGCGCGGCGAGCTCTTCCACGGTGGTCCTCGGCCGTTCTGCGTCGGTGGACATCTCAGTGGTTCGATTGTAACAGGGCGGCACGCTAAACTCTTATTTGGATGCACCGGAAAATCCTGGTATCGGCGGGCGAAGCCTCGGGGGACCTGTACGCCTCGCTGGTGGTGGAGGAATTGCGGCGCGCGTGGCCGGAGGCGGAGTTTTTCGGGTGCACGGGGCCTCGCCTGCGGGCCTCCGGCGTGCGCACCGTGGTGGACGCAGCCAGCCTGGCGGTGGTGGGGTTGCTCGAGGTGGTGGCCCACATTCCGCGGATTTACGGCGAGTACCGCAAGCTGCTGGCGGCGGCCCGGGAAGAAAAACCCGACTTGGCGATTCTCACGGATTCGCCGGATTTCCACCTGCGGGTGGCGCGGCGGCTCCATCGGCGGGGGGTTCCGGTGGTTTACCTGGTGGCGCCGCAGGCGTGGGCGTGGCGAAAAGGACGCCTCAAGGCGATGCGGCGAACCGTGCGGCATCTGTTGTGCATCTTTCCTTTTGAAGAGGCTTTTTTTACGCGCGCGGGGGTGAAGGCCACCTATATTGGCCACCCTTTGGCCGGGCTGGTGGCTCCATCGCTGAGCCGCGAGGAGTTTTTTGAGAAACACGGGCTGGCCGCGGGCCGTCCATTAATAGTGGTACTGCCCGGGAGCCGCCGCGGCGAGGCCGCGCGCCATCTGCCCGCGGTGCTGGACGCCGTCGAGAGGCTTTGCCGGGAGCAGGCGTTGAATCTGATCCTGCCGGCCTCGGTGACGACCGGGGCCGCTTTTTTTCGGGAGCGCATGGGCCCCTCGCCGGTGCAAGTGATTGAAGGGGAAAGCTGGGATGCCATGGCGCACGCCGACCTGGCGCTGGCCGCCAGCGGGACGGTGACCGTGGAAGCGGCGCTTTTGGGAACCCCCATGGTGACCTTTTACAAGGTGACGCCGCCGAGCTGGGTGGCTGGAAAGCTGTTGGTGCGAGTGCCGTTTTATTCGATGGTGAACCTGATTGCCGGGCGCGCGGTGGTCCCCGAGCTGATGCAGAGCCGGATGACCGGGGAGAGGATTGCCCGCGAGGCGCGACGGCTGCTCGAGGACCCAGGCGCGCGCGCGGAGATGAAGGCCGGCCTCAAAGAGGTTCGGGAAAAACTGTCGCAGGCGGGAATGCCGGGCCCAGAGGGCGCCCCGCGGCGCGCGGCCGCCATCATTCAAGAAATTGTGGAAGGACAAATGGCTCATGTTTCGTAATCTCGGTATCCCGATGGCCGCGGCGGTGGCGGCCGGCCTGCTGGCGCTGGCCGCGCCGGCGCAGGAGCGGCGCTCCCGCATCGACGTTGAGCAGTACACCATCGACGCGGAAATCACGCCCGACAAGCAATTCATCGCGGTGAAGGCGGTGGTTCGGTTCACGCCGCTGGACGACAACTTCACCTCGGCCGTGTTCGAGCTGAACAACGCGCTCAACATTTCGCGCGTGCTGGATGCCCAGGACAAGCAGATTCCCGCCTCGAGCAACAAGCAGGACGCGACAGTGCACCTGAGCTTCGAGCAGCCGCTCCCCAAGGGCCAGCCGGTCACCATCACGTTTTTCTACGACGGCCGCCTGACGGGGCAGGAAGACGGGCCGGTGTCGGGCATTAAGTTCGCGGCCATCCATCCGGATTTTGCGTACCTGCTGTACCCGGCCCGCTGGTTTCCCGTGAGCGGCTATACTACCGATCGCTTTGCGGCCGACATGCGCGTCACCGCGCCCGCGGGTTACACCGTGGTGGGCAGCGGGATGGACACGCGCCAGGCGGCCGGCGACAAGAACATATTTGAATTCAAGTTCGAGCATCCGTCATTTCCCGGCAGCATTGCGGTGGTGAAAGGAGATCCCGTCAAAGTGCCATCGGAGGGCGTCACTACTTCGCTCTACTTCCGCGGGCCGGAAGCCAACATGGCGCAGGCCTACGGAGAGCAGACCGGCAGAGTGATGTCTTATTTCACGGGCATGTTCGGCCTGCCTCCCTATGCCAATCTGACGGTGGTGGAGACCGAAGAGGGCGCGCCCAACGGCTATGCGGCGCCGGGCTTGATTTTTCTGGCGCCGGGCGGCATCGGCCGCCAGCCCAGCGCCAGGCTGATTGCCAACCAGGTTTCGCGGCAGTGGTGGGAGGAGTTGGTGGGTCCCTCGACGCGCAATCATCTGTGGCTCAGCAACGGGCTGGCGGCTTACTCCGAACTGCTATGGACGGAGCACGCCAGCGGTCCGGGCGCCATGGAATCGCAGGCCCGCGACGTAATGGTGGAGGCGCTGACCGTGGACAACGTGCCTATTATCCAATCGGCGCGGCTGGAGGACTACTCGCCGGAGCTGTGGGCGCTGACCGGCTCCAAAGGCGCGGGCGTCCTGAACATGCTGCGCTACACGATCGGTGACGATAAGTTCTTCCAGACGCTCAAGGCCTACGCCCAGCAGTACGCCTGGAAGTCGGTGACGACCGACGACTTCCGCAAGGTGGCGGAGAACGCCTCGGGCCAGAGCCTGGACTACTTCTTTATCCAGTGGATCGAATCCAGCGGCGCGCCGGAATTCAAGCTTGAGTACACCATTTTCCGCACGCAAAAGGGCTTCCGCGTGATGGGCAAGATTTCGCAGGACCTGGACACGTTCCGCATGCCGGTGGACCTGAAGATCGAAACCGAAGGCAGTCCGGAGGAAAAGCGCGTGGAAGTGGTGGGGACTTCGTCGGAGTTCTCCATCGACACGTTCGGCAAGCCCAAGAGCGTGGTGATCGACCCCGGCAACCGCGTGCTGCGCTACGGCAACGAAGTGAGGGTGGCAGTGGCCATCCGCCGCGGAGAACAGTTCGCCGAGCTGAGCGAATTCGGCGATGCCCTGAAGGAATACCAGAAGGCGCTGGAAACCACCCGCAACAGCTCGCTGGCGAACTACCGGATCGCCGAGATTTTCTTTCTCCAGCAGAACTGGCAAGCGGCCGCCAATTCGTTCCGCGAGGCGCTGAACGGCGACCTCGAGCCCAAGTGGACCGAAGTATGGGCGCACATCAACCTGGGTAAGATTTTCGACGTCACGGGACAGCGGGATCGCGCCGTGAACGAGTATAATCTCGCCATTCGAACCAAGGACAACACGCAGGGCGCGCAGGAAGAGGCCGCTAAATACCTGAAGACGCCCTACGAGAGGCAGAAGCGTCCCGAGCAGTAAAACTCCGTTGGCTGCGTCGATAGGACCCTATTTTGTCGGATCTTTTGGTCTCAGGAGTAAGGTCCTTCAGTAGTAATGGTACCCAAGGCCTGGTCGGGATCGCGGCCTCTTCCTGTAACATATTGATAGATAAAACTTTAGTCTCTCTCGCGGCTGTCATTGGTACTATTGAACTAAGGCAAGACTTTCCTTGAATTTAGGGGCGAAGTGTCCTAAACTTGATGCTTAAAGGACATGGAAGCCTTCGAAGTTTATCGGAGACGTGCGTGAGGCGGTGGTGTCTGCTTGCCAGCCTGCTGGCGGCGGGTGGGGGAAGCCTGTGCGCAAGTCCGGTCCTCAACTGCGCCTTGAGCGGTCTGGCCAACGGAGTCATCGTTCCAACCAGTGCGACTAACGGCAGCACCGGCTGCTGGACGAATTTGTTCATCACCACTTCGGTGGTGGACTCCCTCAACTGGGGGGCGCCGACGAGTTCGACCGGGCCAAGCGGTTTAGGCGTCGCCACTCCGGATAACAGTTTTGCCGTAGCAACCTCGGACCCCGTGCAGACGAGGACGGCGACGACCAACGGCGATCAGGTCGCTATACAGTTGGCACCGGATTACCAGGGCACGGCCGCCGCGGTGTACCGGGTGGACGACTTTGCTTTGGAATACAGCAGCGCTTTGCAATCCTGGGCGGTTCCGGGCGCCCCCGGGACCGCAAGTCTGATGGGCTTTGCGGGGCACTTCAATTCCACTACTGGCACACCGCCCCCGGGCGCTCCCGCGGGCGACCACCTGCTGGAGTTGTCGAACGGAGGACCTCTGGAACTCACGTTCCTCACCGATCCCGTTTACGGAGTGTGGTTCGAAATCGCAGCCCTCAGTGGCTCTGCCAACACCTTGTTCGTCGCAGAAGTGCAGACTTTCGACTCGAGCGGCGATTCTTTGGGAACATACCGGCTGACGGAGACAGCGAACGGAACCGGCGGGATATGCCCGTCGCTGGGCATTAGACCGCCGGTGCCCTGCAATGACGCGCCTTATGTGGGCTTTTACGATCCGGAGGGGCGGATCAGCAGCATCTACATATCGGTTTTCAACCCCGGCAACCTTTCCACCCCCATTGGATTCGCGATCGACACCTTGGACATCGACCCCTCTGCGGCGCAATGGGTTCCGGAGCCCGCCATGCCACTGATGATCGGCGGCGGTCTGGCCGCAATCGCGCTGCTCGGCCGGAAGCGTCGGGTGTTTCCGCGATAATTCGTCACAGGCGAGTATTCCATAGGGTTGCCAGAAGCCATCCAGACTGTGTGTTTGCACGGCGCGAGGCTTTCGAAATAGGGATGAAACAGACGCTCCCACGGAGGCGATCGGATGTACAATCGGTGGTTGCTGGGAAGGCAAATGGAAATCCCGGGTGAATAGGGAGGAACGGCGAAATCATGCTCTGTGGAACTCGCCTGTGGAGGGCCGGACTGGTAACGATCCTGTGCTCGGCCGCATCGGCCCAATACACTCTCACCGAGTACTCCAATGGGTTGACTGTCGGGAGCAGCCCGGCGGGGATCGTCGCGGGGCCGGATGGCGCCTTGTGGTTCACGGAATACAATGGCAACCAGATCGGGCGCATCACCACCGCCGGCGTCATCACCGAGTATTCCGGCCTGACGGGAAGCGGCCCCGTCGGGATCGCAGTGGGATCCGACGGGGCCCTGTGGTTCACCGAATGCTTTGGCAACATAAATAACAACAGCATCGGGCGCATCACCACCGCCGGCGTCATCAGCGAGTACTCCCTGACGGCCCTCAGTTGCCCTTACGGGATCGCAGCGGGCCCGGACGGCGCCCTGTGGTTCACCGAATACTTGAGCAACAAGATCGGGCGCATCACCACCGCCGGCGTCATCACCGAGTACTCCGCCGGCCTGACGACGTCGAGCGGCCCCGAATACATTGCGGCGGGGCCGGACGGCGCCCTGTGGTTCACCGAATACAGTGTCAGCCGGATCGGACGCATCACCACCGCCGGCGTCATCAGCGAATACGCCCTGACACCGGGATGCAGCCCCGTCGGGATCGCGGCGGGCCCCGACGGCGCCCTGTGGTTCACCGAATACTTTGGCAACAAGATCGGGCGCATCACCACCGCCGGCGTCATCAGCGAGTACCCCGTCCCGACGGCCTCGGGCGAACCCGAATTGATTACGGCGGGGCCGGGCAACGCCCTGTGGTTCACTGAATGGAATGGCAACAAGATCGGGCGCATCACCACCGCCGGCGTTTTCACCGAGTACACCGGCCTGACGGCAAGCAGCGACCCCTGGGGGATCGCTGCCGGGCCGGACGGCGCCCTGTGGTTCACCGAGAGCTCCGCCGCTAGCAGCAGGATTGGGCGCCTTGCCATTACCATGCCCTCGTCCGTGCCCACGCTGTCCCCGTGGGGCGTGCTCCTGCTTGCGCTGCTCCTGGCCGGTGCGGCCGGGGTCGAACTGCACCGAGGGACCCGGCGGCGGGCGTCCGCACCCTCGCAGTAACCGCGCCCTCAGAAGTGCTTTCGCAGATCCGCGAACTGCTCCACCACCAGGAGCCGGCCTTTCCCCGGCCGCAGGTCCTGCTTCTCCAGAATCCAGGTGTGCGCGTGCGGGACAAACACCGCGTTGAGGCCCGCCTCGAGGGCGGGGTTGATGTCCGATTTGGGGCTGTTGCCGATCATCCAGGTTCGCTCCGGGTCCATGCCGCGCCCTTCCACCAGGCGGCGATAAGCCGTGGCATCCTTCTCCTTGACAATCGCGGTGTGGCGGAAAAACACGCCCAGCCCCGAGCGGCCGATCTTGAGCTTCTGCTCTTCCGGGTGCCCCTTGGTGAACAGCGTTAGATGGTGACGCAGCGAAAGATATTCGAGGGTTTCCGGGACCCCTTCGATCACCTCCATGGGGCATTCCAGAATTCGCTCGGCAAACCCCATCGCGGTGCGCAGGTCTTCCTCGCGCACCTCGCGCTCGGCCAGGTGCTGGTAGCACTGGCGCAGATTGCGCGCGAAGTTGGCCGAGCCGTAACCGTGGATTTTGTTGTTGGCTTCTTCGATCTGGTCCAGGACTTCGCGCACCTCGCGCGGCGTCATCGAGGAATGGTCGAGGAACCCGGCAAACTCCTCGAAGGCGCGCTCGAAATAGATGTTGTTCTCCCACAGCGTATCGTCGGCGTCGATGAGCAGGAATTGGCTCATGGGCGGCGCTACAGCGCGGAGGGTCCGCCGCCGAAACCGTTGGTGGGAGCCAGGTGCTTGACGTGCTCGATCCGGCGCTGGCGCGGAATGTACTCCGCCAGGTAATGGTTGAGCTCCTTGAGCCGGCTGGTTTCGGAGCGGCGCGCCAGAAGCGCGTGCAAAAAATCCAGGTCCGGCAGCGTCTGCGCCAGTTGAAAACTGAGTTGCGGGTCCTCGAGGTCCGGCTCACCGCGCCCTTGGGCAGCGGCCAGCCCGCTCATGGCCTGGTAATGCGAGAGCGCCTGGTGGCGCAGATCGGCGGGCGCCGGGGCGGGGTCGTCGTCGTCGAAGAAACTCACTTCGGCCTGAAGATAATCCTTCTCCCCGCTCAGCCCCACAATTTCGAAACGCCGCAGGCCGCGCGTCAGGATATCCATGCGGCCATCGGGGTATGTTTCGAGCACCTTCTCCACCATCACCGTGCAACCGGCGTTCACGATGCCGTCTTCCTTGGCCAGAACCACCCCGAATTCCGAGTGGTCGCGGATGGCGTTTCCGATCATTTCCCTGCACCGTTCTTCGAAAATGTGCAGCGGCAGGCGCGTTCTGGGAAAGACCACCACGTGCAACGGAAAAAGCGGGATGAGCCGCGCAGGCATGGTAACATTATGACGTTTCGAGTGGTCCTCATGCGAATTGACGGCAAGGTCGTCCTCATTACGGGCGCGTCCGAGGGAATCGGCGCCGCCTGTGCCGCGGAGTTCGCGCGCGGGGGCGCGAAGCTGTCGCTGACCGCCCGCTCCCAAGAAGGTCTCGAAAGGTCGGGGCCGGCGGCGCTCATCACGCCGGGCGACCTCACCAGCGTGGATATCCGCCGGCGCGTGGTGGCGCGCACGCTGGAACGGTTCGGCGCCATCGATATCCTCATCAACAATGCCGGGGTGGGCACCTACCTGCCCTCCTGGAACATGCCCATGGAAGAGGCGCGCCGCCTGATGGAATTGAATTTTTTCGCGCTGCTCGAAATGACGCAGCTTGTGGCGCCGCACATGCGCGCGCGAAAGGGCGGCACGATCGTGAATATCGGGTCCATCGGGGGCAAGATGGTGCTGCCCTGGTCCACGCTGTACAGCGCATCCAAATACGCGATGGGCGCCCTCACCGAAGGGCTGCGCATGGAACTGCGGCGCGACGGGGTCCACGCCATGCTGGTCTGCCCCGGCTACGTGAAGACCGGTTTTCAGGAGCACGTTCGCGGCGGACGGGCGCCGGCCGCTGTGTTGCGGAGCCGCCGGTACGCCATCACGGCCGGGGAGTGCGCCGCGGCCATCCGCCGCGGAGTGGAGCGCGACGCCCGCACCGTCCTGACCCCGCGCGCCGGCTGGATACTGGTGGCGCTCGCCCGCCTGTTCCCTTCCATAGTCCAAACCCGCATGGCGCGGATGAACGAGACCGCATGAACCTCAAGCTCAAGCGCACGCCCGGCATCTACGTGGTGGGCTTCATGGCCTCCGGCAAGTCCACCATCGGCCGCCTCCTGGCCGGCCGTCTGGGCTGGAACTTCTTCGATATCGACGAGGAAATCGAAGCCGCCGAAAAAACGACTATCTCGGAGATCTTCGACACGCGCGGCGAGGCGGCATTCCGCCGCATCGAAAACGGGGTCATCCGTCGTCACGTCCGCTGGATCGAGCGGGGGCGCCCCGCGGTGCTGGCGCTGGGCGGCGGCGCGTTTGCCGCGCAGGCCAACCGCGACCTGCTCGAGAATAACGGCGTCACGGTGTGGCTGGATTGCCCCTTCGGGGTGGTCGAGCGCCGGGTGGCGCTGGCTTCGCACCGGCCGCTGGCGCGCGATCCCCGGCAGTTGTTGGCGCTGTACCATGCGCGGCGCGAGGTATACCGCCTCGCGGACATATGCGTTCCCATTGAAAGCGACGAACCGGCCGGCGTGGTGGAAGCCATCCTGAGCCATCCCCTAATCCTATGAGCGATTTTATGAGCAATCGAATTCTACGCAAGCACGCACACACCATTTTCCAAGCCGCGTTGTCGGCTGCGGACCCCGCCGGCGCCGTCGCGCGCCATCTGAAGCGCCGCGATTTCTCGCGCTTTCGCGACATCTACGTCGTCGGCGCGGGCAAGGCCGGGGCGTCTATGGCACAGGCCGCCGAGCGCGTGCTCGGCCGCCGCATCGCCGCCGGGCTGCTCAATGTCAAGTATGGGCACACGGTCAAGCTGCGCCGCATCGAGTTGAACGAGTGCGGCCATCCCGTCCCCGATGAGAACGGCGTGGCCGGCGCCGAGCGGATCGCGCAAATCGCGGCCGGGGCGGGCAAGGACGACCTGGTGATCTGCCTCATCTCCGGCGGAGCCTCCGCGCTGCTGCCGCTGCCGGCCGAGGGCATCACCCTCGAGGAGAAACAGGCCACCACCCGGCTGCTGCTGGCGTCGGGCGCCAATATCCACGAGATCAACGCCATCAGAAAGCACATCTCGCGCATCAAGGGCGGGCAACTGGCGCGGCTGGCGTCGCCGGCCCGGGTGGAATCGCTGATGCTCTCCGACGTGATCGGCGACAATCTCGACGTCATCGGCTCCGGACCCACCGCGCCGGATGCTTCCACCTTCGCGGGAGCGGTGGAACTCCTGGACCGGTACGGCATCCGCGAGCGCGTGCCCGCACCCGTGCGGGAGCGCCTCGAACAAGGCGCAGGCGGCGCCATCCCCGAAACGCCCAAGCCGGACGATCCGGTCTTTGCGCGCGTGCGCAACGCCATCGTGGGCAGCAACCGACTGGCGCTGGCCGCGGCCGCGACTTGCGCCCGTTCGCTGGGCTACCGGACGCTGGTGCTCTCGAGCGAAATCCAGGGCGAGGCCCGCGAGATCGCCCGCATGCACGCCGCCATCGCGTCCGAAATGGCGCGCACCGGGCACCCGATGAAACCGCCCGCGTGTGTCATTACGGGCGGGGAAACCACCGTCACGCTGCGCGGCGATGGCTTGGGCGGCAGAGCCCAGGAATTCGCGCTGGCCGCCGCCATGGATATCGCCGGGCTGGAGAACGTAGTGGTCTTCATCGCCGGCACCGATGGCTCCGACGGTCCCACCAACGCGGCGGGGGCGGTGGCCGATGGCCAGACGCTCAGCCGAAAGCCGGACGCGCGCCGCTACCTCGACCGCAACGATTCCTACCATTACTTCGAATCGCTGGGCGACCTGGTCATCACCGGACCGACCCATACCAACGTGATGGATACTCACATCATCCTGGTGGGACCCGGGAAGTGAAGTTTCTTTAGTCCAGCCCTAAAGAGGTTCGCGAATACCGCCGATAACCTGGGTATGTTTGGAAGGAATGGGACATGACCAAGCCTGAAACGAGGGCAGCCAGGCTCGCACCGGAGGCGTACGGCACCCCGTGGGCGTTGCGGAACCTCCCGCCGTTTCCCGGAGTAGCGATCCAGGTGCTTCAGATCCTCTCCAGAGAGGATGTGCACGTGAGCGAGATCGGCAAGCTCATTTCGGTCGAGCCTGTATTTGCGGCGGATGTGCTGCAAGTTGCGAACTCCGCGCTTTTTGGCCTGCGGTCGCGGGTGATGACTGTCTCCCACGCGGTGGTTGTTCTTGGCCTTGAGCGCGTGAAGGGGGTCACCCTGACCCGGGCGTTTGGAACCTACTTAATGCCGGTGCTGGGAGTCGAGGCCCTCCAGCGGTGCTGGCAAAACAGCCTGGCCGGAGCGCTGCTGGCGGAGAAACTGGCCCGTTCCTGTGGAATGAACCCGGACATTGCCTACACCGCCGCCCTGCTGCGCGACATCGGGCGGCTGGCGCTGCTGGTAAACTACCCAGGCCCCTACGCCAACATGCTGGCGGTGGCGCAGGAAAATGGTTACGACCTCATGGATGTCGAGCGCAACCTGTTTGATATCGATCACTGCCAGGCCGGCTGCTGGTTGATGGACAGCATGGCGTTGCCGGCGGAGCTGCGCGAAGTAGTCGCCGGTCACCACGCCCAGCCCGGCGACGAACCCTTTGGGTTGGTGCGCCTGGTCCGTATCGCCGATTTGATGTCGGACGCCTTGGGGTTCGGCATACTCATGTCATCCACCGCGCCGGATTTCACGGATGTGCTTCCCGAGCTTCCGGAAGCGGCGCGCGCCCGCTTTCCATTCGACCCGGATGAATTGAGGACGGAAATCGCGTCGAAAATCCAGATCCTGAGCCAGAGTCAGGATCTGTCACAGAATAAGAGTTAACACAGGCGTCTGCGGCCTCACATATCCATCTCGGTCTCTTTGAGGTTCTTGGGCACCGTGGAGGGCTTCGGAGGCGGAGCAGGCTCGGGCGTGCTGGGCAGCGTCCCCTCCTTGCGCACGGAAACCGAGCCGCGGCTGGTGGTGAGGCGGATGGTGGGGCCATCGCCTACCTTGCCCCTCAACGTGGCCGTGCGGCCCTCGACTTCCTTCTGGATCTGCGGCCCGAAATCGTTGACCGCCTCACCGCGCTCGGCAGTGGCCTGCAATTGAAAAGCGGCCTTCTCCGGCAGCACTAAGTCGATCCGGCCCGTTCCCGAATGCGCCTCGATGGAGTACAGAGGCAGGCGCGCGGGCTGCAATTCGATGTCCCCTCGCTGGGTCTCCAGCTCGAGCGACTGCGTGAACTGCTCGATCTTGATATCGCGCGATTGCGACACCAGCCGCACCGGCCCCACAATGTCCCTGGCGGTGAACTCGCCCATGTCCATGCTGATGCGTCCGGGCACCGCCTGCACGCTCAGCTCGGTCGAGCGCGCGCCTTCGAATTGCAGGGGCTTGGCGAGGTTCTTGAATTCCAGCGTCCCGGTGTAACCGCCGTTGATGGTTACCTGCCCGGCGATGTTTTCCATCTCGATGTCGGAGCCGCGGCCTTCAACATCGATCTTGCCCTTCACGTCCAGGGCGCGGATCAGGTCGCTGCGGCCCATCTCGAGCCGCGCGCTGCCGCCCACCCGCGCCAGCCGGACATCGCCGCGGTCGGCCGCCAGCTCAACATCGCCGGCAATGTCCGAGATTTCGTAATCGCCCGTGCGGCCGCGCGCTTCCACGGCCATTCCGCGCGGGACTGTCACTTCCAGGTCGTCGGAGATCCGCTGGTTATCGGGCGCGCGATCCTGGCTGGTCCGCACCAGCAAGCGGTCGCCCTGCGGCACGATATCGACGGGCGTGTTCTGGTTGGTGCGATCGGCGTCGGTGCGGGCATAGGCGCGGATCAGCTTGTGGCCACTGACGCTCACTTCTTGGGTATCGCCGCCGGTGACCTTGATGTTGCCACGCGGATTCTCGAAGACGACGCGGTTCATACCAGCGGCTGGGCCGTGCGCCGAGACGGGATAGTCGTACTGCTCCCCGAGCCAGTCCGGGCCGAAGAAGTTCCACCGGATGCCGTGCTGGTGCGCCGCCCAGATTCCCGACCCGGCCATGCAGATCAGAACCACCAGCACCACTTCTCCGCCCGTGAAACCGTAGCCGTATCCTTCCGCGCTCCACACCAGGGCCTCTATCAGCCGGAGCAGGCCCCAGGCGATCAGCACGAACGGCCAGTACGATGCCAGGAGATCGAAAATGGGCGCTTCCGGGTGCAGGTTCCTCCACAAAAACAGCGCGCCGATAAGCAATAGCAGCAGAGGACCGGTGAACGAGCGCCGTCTCATACGGAGCCTCCTGGAGGAGCGCCCGGATCACCCGATTTCGGCGGAGCGCCGGGCGTGGTTGCGGGCCCTCCCGCATACGGACTTCGGGAGTAACCGCCCGGAGCCGGGTAACCATACGGCGGCGGCGTGCCCGGGGCACTGGCTGGACCGGCGGCTGGTTGCGTGCCGCGGCGCAGCAGGCTCAGCAGCCCGAACACGATCAGGATCACCGGCCAGGTCTGGTCGAAGCTGTACCGGGTAAAGTTGTTCAGCGCAAACAGCACGCCTATGGTGATCAGCGTGATAGGCCCGCGGATGGCGCGGATCGTCGAATGGCTATTGCCTTTCATGGCGCGCCTCCTTTCCCGCGAAGCGGCTAAACAGCAGGTAGGCCCCCGCCACGATCAGCAGCACCGGCCAGAAGCGCACTACGTACTCGAAATCCAACAGGTCGAGCGTATGCAGCAGCAGCAGGACACCCAGGATGATGAGCGCGACCCCTGCCACCGGAACCTGGTTCGGCCGGCCGCGCAGGTCCACCAGGCTGGAGTATTCATCCACCGGTTCGCCTCTCCGGCGCTTGAGCGCGGTGTGATACGCTTCGAACGCCATGTAGGCCCACCAGGCCAGCACCAGCATGACGAAAACCGGCTCCAGGCCGTTGGCCGCGCGCGAATTGGCAATGCTCATCAGAATGCCCCATACGACGGCGTGTACCAGCCCCTTGGCGTACTGGCCGTTGTAGATGGCGCCGACCCCCGGGATCATGCCCAGAAAGAGAGCCAGGCCGGGTGAGACGTCCGGGTAGACATAGCCCGGCGGCGGGACGGCAGGCGCGGGCTCGGCTGGTTCCCCGGCCGGGGCGGGCGCATGTTCCGCGCAGAAGACGGTTCCGTAGGCGTCGCGGCGGCACTCGTCGCATATCGGCTTGCCGCACGTGCGGCAGTATGCGGTGGCCGGGACCTCAGTATGATTCTGGCAATTCATAACGTACCCCTTAACGCGATCCCCCCGATGGATTCGAAGCTGGCCCTCCGCCCGTCGCGGCGCCCGAAGCGCCGGGCCCAGAGGGCCCCCCGTCCGGAGTGGCTTTGACCGGCAGCTTGTGCTCATCCGTTTTCCGTTGGGGAGCCTCCGGAACGGGTGCGGACTGCTGATC
Source organism: Bryobacteraceae bacterium (assembly GCA_049515735.1). Taxonomy (GTDB): domain Bacteria; phylum Acidobacteriota; class Terriglobia; order Bryobacterales; family Bryobacteraceae; genus Fen-178. Next base: position 19,210 of record JBEKTU010000010.1, on the reverse strand, counting down.
TTCGCCCTGCTGCTGCCATTCCCGCAGGGTGGTTTGAATCTGGTAGACGAACTTCAGGTTGTCGTAAAACTTTACCGTGCGCCCCCAGGCGCGGTATGCGCGGTCCTCGAGACCCGCCCACACCTTGGAGGGCTCCAGGTCCGACAGTTGCAATTGCCGCACGGGCGCGACGAACCGTGCCAGCAACGATAGCGAAAGAACGGTCATCGCCATGCCCATGGCGAACCGCGGTTGCAGAATCGGACTGAGAATTCCAGCTATCCAGCTTCGCGCGCCCCTCGGCCTGGTCCTGTCCTTGCTCCACGGCGCATCGAACAGAATGCGGGTGATCAGCTCCGGCGGAGGCTCGACGGCGGCGGCGCGCTCCATGAACGCCACCGCGGCGGCGGAGTCTCGCGCCAGTTCGGCACATGCCGGGCATTGGGCGAGGTGGCGCTCCACCGCGGACTTCCGCTCCTCCGGGAGCGTGCCGTCCAGGTAATCGCAGATCAGGATTTCAACGTCTGCGCAATTCATACCACCAGCTTCTGCCTTCGCAGCAGCCGAGCCAGTTCGGCCCGGCCCCGATTGATTCGCGATTTCACCGTGCCTTCGGGAATCCCCAGCACTTGGGCGATCTCGCGGTATTCCATCTCCTGCAAGTCGCGCAGGATAACCGCCTCGCGCAGATCCGGCGAGAGCTTCTGCAGCGCCGCCTGCAGGATCTCACTGGCCTCCCGGCCGGCTACCGCGTGGTCCGGACGCTCCGGTGCCGTGGCGCCCTTTTCCTCCAGCACGGGGAGCTGTTCTTCGATCGGATCCGTCACGCGTTCCTGACGAGTGCGGCGATAGTGATCGATCAAAAGGTTACGCGCCACCCTCGCCAGCCAGGTACCGAATGAACCCTCCGCGGAGCGAAAAGTCTTCAGCGTCCGGAACACCCGGAGAAACACTTCCTGAGTCAGATCCTGCGCTTCCGCGCCGCTGCCGGTGAAGCGGTAGCAGAGTCCGTAGACCTGCCGGGTGTGCTGCCGCAGCAACTCCTCCCAGGCGGCTTCGTCGCCGCTCAGGCATCTCGAAACGAGGCTGTGTACCGGGTCCAAGCTCCGTTCTACCAGATTGTGGCCCCCGTGAATACCCATCACGCGGTTCAAAATGCAGCCGCCGGCTGCGTGGTTTCCGAAAACCCCGAAAGCTAGCGTGATGGTGGCCATGGCACTCGTTCTTCCATATGGAGTAACGAGGCTTTATCATGATAGGTTCAATTTTTCGGGCACGCCAGCTCCTTTGAGGCGCTGCCGGGGGAGGAAGATCGATTCGCCGTCACAAATGGAAATGGGTGGCCGGCGTCGTGCTCGCCGGCGCCCTCGTGGTATGGCTTCTCGGAGCGCGGTCGCCGCTCCGGGGATTTGATTGGAACCTGGCTGCCGCCGCCATGGCGCGCCTTCGCTGGTCCTGGCTGCTGCTTTCTCTGGTCATGGCCGGTGCCAGCTACTACGGCCGCGCGTTGCGCTGGGCGGTTTTTCTCAAGCCCCTGAAGGCCCGCCCATCTATCCGCAACCTGCTCTCGGCCACCGTGATCGGGTTCGCCGCTATCACCCTGTTTGGACGCCCCGGTGAGCTGGTGCGGCCCTATCTGATTGCCGTCAAGGAGCGTGTGCCCGTGAGTTCCCAATTCGCGGCATGGCTCCTGGAGCGCATCTTCGACCTGCTGATGGCTTTGCTGATTTTCGGCTTCGCGTTATCGCGCGCGCACGCCTCGGGCGCTCATGTGGGGCCAAGGCTGGCCGGGGTGCTGGCGGTCGGGGGCAGGTTTGCGGCGTTCACCGCAGTGGCCTTGCTGGCGGTTCTGGTGTCGTTGCGCCACTTCGCCGAGCCCATGCGACGACGCCTCGTGGCGGGACTGCGCTTTCTCCCCGAGGCGCGCTTTCTGAAGCTTGAGAAGCTGGTGAACGCCTTTGTGCAAGGCGTGGAATCGACGCGCAGCGACGGCGCACTGCTGCTGGTCCTCCTCTACTCGGTGTTAGAATGGGCGCTGATCGCCGCTTGCTATGAGTGCCTGGCCAGGTCCTTTTTTGGCGCAAGTCTTAGCTTTGTAGATGTTCTGGTATTACTTGGGTTTGTTTCGTTCGGAACCGTCATCCAGATACCCGGAATCGGCGGCGGCATGCAGGTCGTTTTGGTGCTGGTCCTGACGGAGATGTTCGCGGTGAAACTCGAAGTGGCCACTGCGTTTGCCATGCTGGTCTGGTTTATTACATTTGTAGCAATTGTGCCTGTAGGCTTGGGCCTGGCCCTCAAGGAGGGGTTGGATTGGCATAGCCTGCGACAGCTCGGCCGGGAGACGTCCGCATGAAATGTCCATTCTGCAATCACATGCACGATAAGGTGGTGGATTCCCGCGAGAGCAAGGAGGGCGATGCCATTCGCCGCCGCCGGGAATGCCTGGAGTGCGAACGCCGGTTCACGACCTACGAACGCATCGACGAAGTTCCTTACATGGTCATCAAGAAGGACGGGCGCCGCGAGAAGTTCGACCGGCAAAAAGTGCTGGCGGGCCTGCTCAAAGCCTGTGAGAAGCGCCCGGTGGGCATGGCAAAGCTCTCCGAAATGGTAAACCAGGTTGAATCCAAGGTGAGCGATTCACCGGATCGTGAGATATCAACTACAGAAATAGGAGAATTTCTGGTGGATACCCTCCGGGAGACCGACAAAATCGCCTATGTACGATTTGCGTCGGTATATCGGGATTTTCAGGATGAGCAAGCGTTCTTTAACGAGCTCAAGAACCTGATGCGGCAAAAGTTGCCGTGAGATCCCAACCCGCAGCCACGCTCCCAAACTTCTTGTAACCTAAGCAGTTTTAAGACATCTTTAAAAATAGAACTTAACTTTATTGGGGAATGGTGATATCATCAGTTGAAAGTCAAACCCCGAATGCCGCCGATCTTCTCAACACTTGGGGCTGGACCAGCCGGTCGAACTTTTTTCACGTAGTACCCCATTTCCCAGACATTCGATGTAATGGATCGCGTGTCGATGGGGGAGGTGAGTGTTAGTGGACCATTTTGAAGATCAATTTCTAGCGGACAACCCCGAAGCTCTGGGCCTCAATTTTGAGGATGAAGCTAAGTTCTTCGATCCAGAGGCCGTACACGAAGCCGATTTCCTACACCCCGCGCCGGTGGAGGAGTCGATTTACACGGACGACCCTGTCCGCGTGTACCTTCGTGAGATGGGTGCCGTTCCGCTCCTCACGCGCGAGGGCGAAGTCGACCTGGCACGCCGCATGGAACGCGGTAAACTACGGATGCAGAAGGCGATTAGCCGCTCTGCCCTGGTGCAACAGGTGGTGGTCGATCTAGCCGAGCAGTTGAGGAAGGCGGCCATCGAGGTGGAAAGCATCGCGGATCTGGGGGATGTCGAGGAAGGTTCCCCAGCCGATCTTAAGGTCCGGGCTGACGCGGCCAAACAGTTCGCCGATGTTGTGATCCTCTACAAGAGGCTCCAGCAGTTGCAGGAAAGGGTGGGTAGTACTCCCGCGTCGAACAAGAAGCCCCGCAAGCGGCTGTGCGCGAAGCTGGATCGCGCCAAAGTGGAAACCTCCCTGGCGATTCGCCGTGTTCCGTTCAGGCTCATCAAATGGAAGGAGTTCTCCCGCGAGATCGAGCGCGCCGTGGATGAAATCAGCCACCTCGATAGTGAGATCAAGAAGCTGGAAGCCAGGAACAACCCGGTGCAGCAGGTGCGCTGGCGGGAATTGAAACGAGAATTACGGAAACGCGAGATCACGGCCGGCGCCACCCTGCCCGAACTGAAGCACACGCTCACGGTGATCCGTCATGGCGAAGCCGAAGCCGAGCGCGCCAAGAAGGACCTGGTGGAAGCCAATCTGCGCCTGGTGGTTTCGGTAGCCAAGAAATACGTGAACCGCGGACTTCATCTGCTCGACCTCATTCAGGAAGGCAACATCGGCCTCATGCGCGCCGCCGACAAGTTCGAATACCGGCGTGGCTACAAATTCTCGACTTATGCCACGTGGTGGATTCGCCAGGCCATCACGCGCGCCATCGCCGACCAGTCCCGGACCATCCGTATTCCCGTCCACATGAACGAAAGCATGAACAAGTTCCTGCGGGCGACGCGCGAGTTAGAGAAAGAGCTTGGCCGTACTCCTACAAATGACGAAATTGGGCGCCGGATGGACATCCCGGTGGAGAAGGTGCAGAAGTTGAAGACCATCTCGAGGGATCCGGTTTCGCTCGAGACCCCGGTGGGCCGCGACGGTGAATCGGCGCTGGGCGATCTGATCGAGGACCGCTGGGTCGGGTCGCCGGTCGATTCCGTCATCGAATCCAATGTTCGCGACGAAACCGCCGGCATCCTGAAAACGCTTTCCCCGAAGGAGGAGAAAGTAATCCGGATGCGGTTCGGGATCGGCTGCGAGCGCGAGCACACGCTGGAAGAGATCGGACAGGAATTCGACGTCACGCGCGAGCGGATTCGCCAGATCGAGGCCAAGGCGCTGCGGCAGTTGCGCGCTCCTGAACGCGCCCGACGCCTGCGCGCGCTGATGGCCGCCCGATAGTCTCAAGAGCTATGTCCATTTGCGTGCCTGGGGTGTCGCTGTAAGCGCCAGTTGTTACCGGATGTGCCACAGCCGCCTCACCTTTCCCGGGAAGACCCCACTGATAACAAAGGACATCTTCTCTGGCATGCGGATTGCTATGGAAACCGAAGGAGGGGCGGCTGATGCCGATCGTTAAGATTACGGGACAGGGCTTGTCGGCGATTGCGCTATCGGTTGCTCTCCTTTGGGGTTGCGTCATCGGCGAGCGCCTAACGGCGCGGCGGGCCTTCCTGGAGCGGGCCAAGGTGCTGCGCGATATCTCACGGATGCGGCGCAGGCAGCCAACACAACCGGTTTCGGCGCCGGCGCCGTTCATCCCTCATCGCGCGCGCGTGACGGCGGGATAAGCAGTACAATTGCAACCATGACGAAACTGGTTGCAATCCTTCCCATGGTTCTGTTCGCCGCCGGTTGCAGCCGCAATCCTTCCGATCAACTCGCCCGTTTGTCGGACGAGTTTATCCACGCCACGCTTGCCTTCTCGCCCGCTACAGCGACGGGCGTGGGCCTGCACCGGTACCAGGGCCAGAATCTCGACAACATGCTGGACGACACGAGTCCGGCGAGTCTGGACCGGCAGCGGCATTATTACGAACACATTCGCGAGCAACTGGAGGGGATGAGCGTTGATCCGCTCACGGCCGAGGACCAGGCGGATTTGAACATTCTGCAGGATCAGGTTTCGCTGGCTCTGCTGGACCTGAACGAGTTGCATAGCCATCTCCACAACCCCACTCTTTACGTGGAGACGCTGGGGAACGCGCTGTTCAGCCCATATGTTCTGGAGTATGCGCCCCCAGAGGCGCGCATGCGCAACATTATCGCGCGGCTGCAGAAGGCGCCTTTGTTCCTCGACCAGGCCAGCGCCAACCTGACCTCCTCGCCCGATATATGGACCAAGGTGGCGATGGAAGAGAACGAGGGCAACATCGGCTTGGTGGACAGGACCATTCGGGCCGTCGTGCCGCCGGACCTGCGCGACGCCTACAACCTGGCGGCGCTGTCGGCGCTGGATGCCATGCGCAAGTTCCAGGATTACCTCAAGAACAGCCTCTCCGGCCGCGACGATGCCGGCTGGCGCATGACGAGCGACCAATACATGCGCAAGTTCCGGTTCACGCTGGAAAGCGAGGTCGAGGCCGACAGCATGTTGCAGATGGCCGAGCGCGAGCTGGTACGGGTCCGCGCGGAAATGCTCGAGCTGGCCCTGCCGCTCGACCGGCAGTTGGCGCCGGCGCACAAAGACCACGCCGAGCTTTCCGCCGCGGACCGCGAGAACCGGGTGATCGGCGAGGTGCTGGCCAAAATCGCGGAGCGCCATTCCACGCGCGAATCCTATATGGACGACGCGCGCCAGGATCTGGCCGAGGCGCGTGCCTTCGTCGAGGAGAAGCGCTTGCTGACGCTTCCCGCGCGAGAGAATCTCCAGGTGATTCCCACGCCCGAGTTCATGCGCGGCATCTATTCGGTGGGCGGTTTTTCGGCCGCGCCGGCGCTGGAACCGCAGTTGGGCGCCTTCTACTGGATCACGCCCATTCCCGCGGACTGGCCCAAGGAGCGCGTGGAATCCAAGCTGCGCGAGTACAACTATTACAAGCTCAAGCTGCTCACCATCCACGAAGCCATGCCCGGCCACTATGTGCAAATGGAGTTCGCCAACAATGTGCAGCCCGAGAGCCGGCGTGTGCTGCGCTCGGTCGACGGCAACGGCGCTTACATCGAGGGCTGGGCCGAGTATGCCACTCAGGCGATGCTCGACGAAGGTTTCCTGGGCCGCTCGCCGGAACTTGCGCTTACCTTCGCCAAAGAAAGACTGCGGGTGATTGCCAACGCCATTCTGGACGTCCGCCTGCACATGCTCGACATGACCGATCAGGAGGCCCTCGACCTGATGGAGAAGCAGACGTTCCAGGAAAAGGAAGAGGCCACCGAAAAGCTGCAGCGCGCCAAGCTCTCCTCTTGCCAGTTGCCGATGTATTATGTCGGCTGGCGCGACTGGCTGCGCGTTCGCGAACAATACCAGCGGAAGCACGCATCGTCGAGCCTGTCCGACTTCCACGACTGGGCGCTCAAAGAAGGGGCTGTGCCGCTGCCGGCCCTGAGACGTCTGCTGACGCCATAAAACAATGAAACAACGACGCGAGCAAGCGATGGGCCGCGCAAAACGTCTATAATTACGTAGTGCAAGCAGGGATGCAGGAAAGCCACAGCCCGGATCCTCCCCTTGGCGCGGCGCCCGAAGCGGACGGGGTGCGGAAGTCCGCTCGCTCGAGCCTCCGGCACGCGATTGCCTGGGTACGCGACCTGGCGTTCTCGGTGATGATCGCGGTGGTTCTGATTGTGTTCATCTACCAGCCAGTCAAGGTGGAAGGCACCAGCATGATGCCCGCGCTGGCCGACCAGGAGCGAATCTTCATCAACAAGTTCACCTATCGCTTCGGCTTGGGCAGCATCGAGCGTGGCGATACGGTGGTGTTCTGGTGGCCTCCCGATCCGGCCAAATCGTACATCAAGCGGGTGATTGGCCTGCCTGGCGACAGCGTGAGAATCGACGCCGGCCAGGTGATTGTGAACGGCCGCCGGCTGGTGGAGGATTATGTCCCGGAAGAATACCGGGACCGCGTCTCGTGGGGACCCGAGGTAGTGCCTCGCGACAGCTATTTCGTTCTGGGCGACCACCGCATGTCCTCGAGCGACAGCCGCACTTGGGGGTTTGTCAAACGGAAGGACATCTACGGCAAAGCCGTGTTTGTCTACTGGCCCCTGGACAAGATGGGCCGTCTCAGGTAGCTCACTTTCGCAAAAGCCACAGCACCAGCGAGACGAGCGCGCTGAGCAGGATACAAGTGGTCAGCGGAAAGTAGAAGCTGGAGTTCCTGCCGTGTATGTAGATATCGCCGGGCAGGCGGCCGAGCTTGACAGGCAGCCGTCCGGCGAAGGTGACCAGCACGCCTGCGGCGGCCAGCGCGATGCCGAGAGTGATGAGCAGGCGGCCGAGGGGCATGATTTGAGTATAGCGGGCAGTAGACCGCCGTCCGATGATACGGGCAACGGGAGTCTGCGCCGCAGCCGGCGCCCGCGCCACGATGTTTTAGCATGGAAACATGCCCCGCTACGCCGCCATCGACATCGGCAGCAACTCCATCCGCATGGAGGCCGCCGAAGTCGTGCCGGGACAGCCTGCCCGCGTCCTCGCTTCGGAACGCGAAGTCACGCGCCTGGGAGAGAGCGTTTTCCGCACCGGCTCGGTCAGCGAAGAGGCCATGAAAGCCACTTGCGCCGTGCTGGCCCGCATGGCCGGGCTTTACCGCAGGCTGGACGTGGTGGGCGTCCGCGCGGTGGCCACCAGCGCCATCCGCGACACCAGCAACCAGCGGACTTTCCTGGCCCGCGCGTCGGAAGCCGCGGGCACGGGCGTTGAGATCATCTCCGGCCGCGAAGAAGCGCGCTTGATTCACCTCGGCGTGGAGAGCAACTGGCCGCAACCGGCCAGGCGCGTCCTCATCATCGATATCGGCGGCGGCAGCGCCGAGATCATCGCCGCCGAATCCGGCCGCCTGCGGGAATCGTTTTCCAAACCGCTGGGGGCTGTTCGGCTGCGCGAGATCTTTCTGAGGGACGACCCGCCGGCCCCGCTCCAACTGCGCCAGATGCGCGAGTACATTCAGGCCAAGCTCGATACCGCCGTGCGCCGCCTCGGCCACTCGGGCTGGGATCGCGCCATCGCCACCTCCGCCACCGCTTCCGCCGTGGCCAGCGCCGTGGCCCGCGCGCCGCGCGCCCAACGCGACCAGATCGACCGCCTGCGCGTCCCCACCGCGCAAGTGCGCAAGCTCTACCTCAAACTGGCGGAGCGCAATCTCGCGGGCCGGCGCAAGATCACCGGCATCGGGCCGCGCCGCGCCGAGATCATCGTTCCGGGCGTGAGCGTTTTGCTCGAGTTCTTGCAGGAATTCCATCTGCCCGCGGTCTACTACTCCCGCGCCGGGGTCCGCGACGGCATCATCGCCGACCTGGCTTTCCGCAACGTGGGCGCCGAGCTTTCCCGCCTCAGCCGCGATCAGCGCCGCGAGGTCGTGGACATGGGCCGGCGCTACGGCGTCTCGGTGGACCACGCCCGCAAGGTCGCCAATATCTCCAACCTGCTGTTCGCCGCGCTTCAGCCCCTGCACCAACTGCCGCCCGGCTGCGGCAAGCTCCTGGAAGCCGCCGCCTACCTGCACGACGTGGGACATTTCGTCAGCAATACCGGCCACCACAAGCATTCCTGGTACGTGGTGTCCAACTCCGACATGGCCGGCTTCACCGAGCGCGAGCGGCTTCTCATCGCGGGCCTGTGCCGCTATCACCGCAAGTCCCTCCCCAACCCGGTGCACCAGGCGTACCTGTCGCTTTCGGCGGAGGAAAGGCGTATCCTGCTGATGATGATCCCCATTCTGCGGATCGCCGACAACCTCGACCGCAGCCGCGAGCAGCGCGTGCGCGACGTGGAATGCCGCTTGCGCGACGGCGAGGTGCTGCTCCAGGTCGGCTCCCGCGGCGATATCGACCTGGCGCAATGGGGCGCCGAGCGCGCCGGCGAAGTCTTCCAGCAAGTCTACAACCGGACGATTTCCGTGACCAGGGCGCGAGATTGACTATGCGTGATTACGCGCACCACGAAACCGCGATTCTGCTGCGGCGCCTGGCATACCAGTTGAACCGCGCCGCCCGCAACGGCGATGCCGATTCCATCCACGACGTGCGCGTCGCCATCCGCCGCTTGAGCCGTTGCCTGCGCGTTTTCGCGCCGTTCTTCCCCGACGACTCGTGGAAGAAGATTCGGCGCCAACTTGCGGAGCTGATGGAAGCGGCCGGCGGGGTGCGCGATCGCGATATCGCTCTCCAACTTCTCGCCGAGGCCGGCATTCCCGCGAACGCCGCCATCGCCACGCGGCTGGCGGCCGATCGCCGCAAGGCGAACCGGGAACTCCTGCTCGAAATCCGCCGCTGGAAAGGCCGCAGTTTCTCGAAGAAATGGCGCAGCCGGCTGGAGCTGAGCGCATGAGCAAGCTGCATCAGCTCAAGTGGGATCAACGGGCCGGCGCCGCCACGAATGCCCGCCGCGAGCTTCCCCATCTGGCCGCCAGCTATTTCGCGCAGGTCCGCGCGCTGCTCGCCGGAGATCCGTCTCCCGCCAAGCTGCACCGGATCAGGCTTCTCACCAAGCGCCTGCGCTACACGCTCGAACTGTTCCGTCCGTGTTACGGTCCCGGCCTCGAAGCGCGCCTGGCCGCCTTGCGCCGCATTCAACAGTTGCTGGGAGAAGTCAACGACAGCACCGCCGCCGGCCGCGTGCTCTCCGAGTCCATGAGCACCGCCTCGCCGCAACGCGCCCGCGTCCTGCGGTACCTCGAAGAGCGCGCCGCCGTCAAGTCCCAGGAGTTCCGCAAAGATTGGGCCGAAGTCTTCGACGCCCCCGGCCAGGAGCGCTGGTGGACCACCTATCTGGCGCGCCACGCGAGGACGCCCGGCCGGCGGGAAAACCCAGTGCTCGATGAACAGTAGCCTTCTCAACAGGTTCTCGATGGCAGTCGTGTCGAGTCCGAGTTGGTGGCGCACCAACAATGCGGCTCCCAGCAATCCCTGCGCTGCGATTAGGTCGTTCCATGCCTCATCTGCCAGGCTGCCTATCAACTGTAGCCGCCACACGAGGAATGGCGTATACAGGAAGGCCAACAGTAGCGCAATCCAACAGCGATCCCAGAACATTCCAAGGGCGTTCACGACACCTGCCGTCGGGGTGGATTCGGCTTCGGTCGTGGATACCTTGCGAGACGTCTTTTCGGACGAATTCCGGAGGGAGTAGAGTCCACGACCGGCTTTGACAAACGGCGATGCGCCGTGAGTTCGTGCGCGTGATGTTTCTCCGTGGCGCCGTTCATAGCTCTCCCTTTAGCATAGCTTCTCTGCGAACAGCCGCGCTCTCGGCTTCCCGATTGTGGACCGAACCGGTATAATAACGGATATGAGACTCTTAGCAACTTTTGCCGCAGCCATCGCTTTGCTCTCCGCCGCCGACTCCAAACTCGGCAAACCACTTGCCGTGAAGGAACCCGTGGCTATCGCGACCCTGCTCGCCAAACCCGCCGACTATGTCGGTAAGACCGTGCAGGTCAAGGGGAAGATCACGGGAGTATGCCAGGAGATGGGGTGCTGGATGTACCTCTCCGACGAGCAGGGCAGGAAGATCCGCATCAAGGTCAACGACGGGGAAATCGTGTTCCCGAAGGATGGCGCCGGCCGGATCGCCACGGCCGAAGGCGTATTCACGAAGCTCGAGCTGACGCGCGAGCAAGCCATCGATGCTGCCCGGGAAGAGGCGAAAGACTCAAGGAAGACGTTCGACCCGGCTTCGGTCAAGACCGTCGACTATCAGATTCAGGGGACGGGCGCCGTGATCCAGTAGCACGCTCACGACTATTATAAAGTTGGGAGCGACCAAGCTTGATTCCGGATTGGGCACGGGAGCGCCGCAAGATGGTGGAGGCGCAACTGCGCCGGCGGGGTATTCACGACGAGCGCGTGCTCCGCGCCATGCGGGAGATTCCACGCGAGGAGTTCGTGCCGGCCGACTCGCGGCTGGTGGCGTGCGAGGACGATCCAATTCATATTGGCCACGGGCAGACGATTTCGCAGCCGTACATGACGGCGCTGATGGCGGAATCGCTGGAGTTGGCGGGGACGGAGAACGTGCTGGAGGTCGGTGCGGGAAGCGGGTATGCCGCGGCGGTGCTGGGGGCGCTGGCCGCGCGCGTGGTATCGGTGGAGATCATTCCCGCGCTGGCGCAACTGGCTCGTGAGAACCTGCGGCGGACGGGACGCGAGACGAACGTAACGGTGGTGTGCGGCGACGGTTCCCTGGGGTATCCGGAGGCGGCGCCATTCGACGCGATTTCGGTGGCGGCGGGCGCGCCCGAGATCCCGGCCGCGCTGCTCGAACAACTGAAAGATCCCGGCCGGCTGGTGATTCCCGTGGGCGATTACGGCGACCAGGAACTGCGCGTGGTCTCGAAGCAGCGCGGACGCATCGATTACCGCGTGGCGGTGTTGTGCCGGTTCGTCCCGCTGCGCGGCGGAGAAGGGTGGGAGTAGATGCGCCTGCGCACGGCCGGAGACAGGCTCAAGGTGGAGCACAGCATCATCGATGGCGTGCGCGGAATTCTGGAGGAATTGCTGGCGGCGAATCCCGCCATACGCTCGGTGATTCCGGGGGTGATCCGGCCGGTGCGCGACGCCAGAGGCAAGGTGAAAGTGCGGGTCACGGTGCCGACGCAAAACGGGTGGAAGGCGATCGCGCTCAGCGCGGGGGCGCGGCAGGAGCTGTTCATCAGCACGGAGTTGGGGAAGGAAGAGCTGGAAGCGGCGCTCAAGGGGGCGGGAGCGGCGTTGGCGCGACTCCCAGGTGCAGAACCACGATGCCGCCGGTGAAGCGTTCGTAACGCACGTCCGCGAAGCCCGCGCGGCGCATCTCTTCCGCCAGTTCCTCAGCCAAGGGAAACTTGCGAACGGATTCCGGGAGATACGTGTACGCATCGCGCGAGCCGGAGAGAGCGCCACCGATCAGCGGAAGGATGCGGCGGGAATAGAAGTGGTAGAGCGCGGCGAAGACGGCGTTGGGCGGTTGCGAGAATTCCAGGATGGCGGCCATGCCGCCGGGGCGAAGCACGCGGCGCATCTCGGCGAGGCCCGCCCGATAGTTGGCCAGGTTGCGGAAACCGAAAGCTACGGTCACAAGATCGAGCGAAGCATCGCGCAGCGGGAGGCGGAGGGCGTCGGCTTCGAATAACCCCGCGCGGGCGCGGCGGCGGGCGATTTTTTCACGCGCGGCGACCAGCATGGGGTGGCAGAAGTCGGAACCGAGAACGGGCGTACGGGATTCGCGGGCGAGGGCGAGCATCAGGTCGCCGGTGCCGCAGCAGATGTCCAGGACGCGCGCGCCGGGGCGATCGAGCATGGGCCGCACGCGGCGGACCGTGCGGGCGCGCCAGAGGCGGTCGATGTTGAAAGAGAGCACGTGGTTGGCCAGGTCGTAGCGGCGCGCCACCCGGGCGAACATGCCGCGCACCCAGGCGGCGGCTTCCCGCTCGTTGCGCGCGCCCTGGGGAGCGGCGCCCTTCATGAGAGGGCGGACCGGATGGATTCGAGCACCAGCGTTTCGTCGAGGCCCGAAACCACCGTGACCTCGCCGATGCGCACGGGCAGCACAAAATGGACTTTGCCTTGAACGGTCTTCTTATCGTGCACGAGACGCGCGAGGAGATTGGCGGCGGGGATGCCGTCGAGCGGCGGGATGGGGCCGTAGAGCCGCAGCATCTCGAGGATCTCGACGGCGTCTTCGGCGGAAAGGTAGCCCGCCAGTTGGCCCAGGCAGGCCGCGGCGCGCATGCCGAAGGCGACGGCCTCTCCGTGAAGGAAACGGGTGTAGCCGGTTTCGGCTTCGAGCGCGTGGCCGAAGGTGTGGCCGAAGTTGAGGATGCGGCGGAGGTCGCCTTCGCGCTCGTCGGCGGAGACCACTTCACACTTCATCCGAACCGAATCGGCGATGATGCGGTCCACGGCTTGCGGCTGGCGAGCCAGCACCTCGGGGCTCCGATCGGCGAGAAAGCGGAACAGATCCGGTTCGCGGATGATGCCGGCCTTGACGATTTCGTAGAGGCCGGCGCGGTATTCGCGTTCGGGAAGCGTCGCTAATACCGCGGGATCGATCAGCACCGCCAGCGGCTGGTGGAAACTGCCGATGAGGTTCTTGCCGGCGACCAGGTTGACGCCGGTTTTGCCACCGAGGGAGGCGTCGACCTGGGCGAGCAGCGTGGTGGGAACCTGCACGACCGGAATGCCGCGCATGAAAATGGCGGCAAGGAAACCGGCCATGTCGCTGACAATGCCGCCGCCGAAGGCCACGACGAGGCTCGAGCGGTCGCCCCCGCGGCGCACCATTTCCTCGGCGAGCCGCTCGAGGGGCGCGAGCCGCTTCTGCTCTTCGCCGCCGGGCAGATGGAGCACTTCGTAAGGCACGCCCGCAAGGCCGCGCGCGAGCGCTTCGCCCTGGTGCCGCCACACGTCTTCGGTGGAGACCACGAACACCTTGCCGGCCTTGGAGGGGATGTATTGCGCCGTATGCCCTATGACGCCGCGCTCCACCACGGCGGAATAGCAGCGTTGGGGCGTTTCGACGCGAAAAGAGGGCATACGCAATTTGTACCATGGCGGGGATTTCGAGCGGCGTACTGATATGATCGCAGTAGCGGATGAATCCGGACTTTCTCGTCATTGGAGCCGGAGTGGCTGGGTTGCGCGCCGCAATCGAGCTGGCCGAGGCGGGCCAGGTGCTGGTGGTGGCGAAGGACAGCCTCCGGGAATCCTCCTCCGAATACGCGCAGGGCGGGGTCGCCGTCGCTTTGAGCGACGACGACGAGGTCGAACTGCACGAGCAGGACACCCTGAACGCGGGAGACGGCCTCTGCGACCACGCGGCGGTGCGCACCCTGGTGGAGGAAGGTCCCGCGGCGATTCGGCAGCTTATCGAGTGGGGCGCGGAGTTCGACCGCGAGGGAACCAAGCTGACATTTACGCGCGAAGGCGCGCACAGCCGCAACCGGGTCCTGCATGCGCACGGCGATTCGACGGGGCGCGAAATCGCGCGCACCCTGTACCACAAGGCAGCCTCGCTTCCCAACGTGGCGTTTCGCAGCTATGCGACCGCCACCGATTTGCTGCTGGCCGAGGGCGTGTGCGGCGCTTCGTTCCACGACGCCAAGACCATGAGCGACATTGCGATCTGCGCGCGCGCGGTCCTGCTGGCCACCGGCGGGCTGGGGAGCGTGTTCCTGAATACCACCAATCCCGCCGTAGCCACTGGCGACGGCGTGGCGATAGCGTACCGGGCGGGCGCGGAGATCGGCGATATCGAATTCGTGCAATTCCACCCCACGGCGCTGCACGTGGAGGGCGCGCCGCGGTTTCTGCTTTCGGAGGCCATGCGCGGCGAAGGGGCGTACCTGCGAAACGCCGATGGCGACCGGTTCATGGAGCGCTATCACCCACTCAAGGAACTGGCTCCGCGCGACGTGGTGGCACGCGCCATTGTGGCGGAGATGAAGCGGACGGGCGCTTCGCACGTGTACCTGGACCTGACGCACCGCGAGGCCGGATTCGTTCGCGGGCGGTTTCCGCGCATCTACGAGACGTGCCTGCGGTATGGCGTGGATTTCGAGAGGCAGCCGGCTCCGGTGGCGCCCGCGGCTCACTACGCGATGGGGGGCGTGCGCACGGACCTGGAAGGGCGCACCACGCTCCCGCGCCTCTTCGCGGCGGGCGAAGTGGCTTGCACGGGCGTCCACGGCGCCAACCGGCTGGCGAGCAATTCCCTGCTGGAAGGCGTGGTATTCGGGGCGCGCGCCGGACGCGCCATGCGGGAAAGCGCGGCGGCCCTCCGGACCGTCCCGGTGCGGGAGCCGGAGGGCGAGGGTGAAGCCCCGGCGGGGCAGACACAGCGCGTGGCCTGGGAGAAATGCGGAATCGTGCGCGACGGCAAAGGCTTGAGGGAAGCGTGCGAATGGCTGGCGCGCCGGTCTGCGCCGGAGCGCTCCGAAGAGCGCAACATGCGCGAGGTGGTTCTCCTGATTGCGCGCTGCGCCCTGGCGCGCGAGGAGAGCCGCGGCGCACATTTCCGCACCGATTATCCCGCGAAACGCGCGGAATTCGCGAAACATTCGGTGGTCGGGAAAGGTGCGGAGATCGTCTTCCGATAGATGGCGGCAGGCCATCGGTTAAGATAGAGTTACACCAACCATGACACGGAAGATACGCTCGACGACAGTGATTTGCATCCGGCGCGACAACAAGGTCGTGATGGCCGGCGACGGGCAGGTCACGCTGGGCAACGAAGTGATCAAAGCGTCGGCGAAGAAGCTGCGGCGGTTGTATAACGACAAGGTGCTGGCGGGATTCGCGGGCTCGACGGCCGACGCGTTCGCGCTGTTTGCGCGCTTCGAAACCAAGCTGGAACAGTTCAACGGGAACCTTTCGCGCTCGGTGGTGGAACTGGCCAAGGATTGGCGCACGGACCGCATCCTGCGCCACCTGGAGGCGCTGCTGCTGGTGGCGGATGCGAAAAGCATGTACCTGGTGAGCGGAAACGGCGACGTGATCGAGCCCGACGAAGGCATCGCGGCCATCGGCTCGGGAGGCCAGTACGCCCTGGCGGCGGCCACCGCCCTGCTGCGCAACACCAAACTTTCCGCGCGGCACATTGCCGAGCAGGCCATGGAGATCGCGGGCAAGATCTGCATCTTCACCAATGACAACGTCACTTACGAGGAGCTGGAGTAGCCATGGTGATCTATCTGCCCGCGCAGTCCGTGGATGAAGAGCCGCTGCTGGACGAGTTGACCCCGCGCGAGATCGTACGCGAGCTGGACAAGCACGTGGTGGGACAGGCGGAGGCCAAGCGCGCGGTGGCCATCGCGCTGCGCAACCGCATCCGGCGGCAGAAGCTGGCGCCGGAAATGGCGGAAGAGGTGATGCCCAAGAACATCCTCATGATCGGTCCCACGGGCGTGGGCAAGACGGAGCTGGCGCGGCGCCTGGCGCGCCTCGCGAATTCGCCGTTCCTGAAGGTGGAAGCCAGCAAGTTCACGGAAGTGGGCTACGTGGGGCGCGACGTGGAGTCGATGGTCCGCGACCTGGTGGATATCGCCATCGACATGGTGCGCGAGGAGCGGCTGGACGAAGTAGCGGACCGCGCCGAGCTTAATGCCGAGGACCGGCTGCTGGACCTGCTGATGCCGCCGCAGCCCGAGCCCAGCGAAAGCGTCGAGCGCACGCGCGAGAAACTCCGCGAGCGTTTGCGCGAGGGCAAGCTGGACGAGCGGCTGGTGGAGATCGACGTCAAGGACCGCGGGCCGACGCTCGAGGTGACCACCAACACGGGCATCGAGGACATGGGCATCAACTTGAAGGACATGCTGCCCAACCTGTTCGGCCAGAAGACGCGGCGGCGCAAAATGCGGGTGGCCGAAGCGCTCGATTACCTGGTGCAGGAAGAAGAGCAGAAGCTCATCGACATGGACCAGGTGACGCGCGCGGCGCTGGAGCGCGTGGAATCGAGCGGGATCGTCTTTCTGGACGAGATCGACAAGATTGCGGGGCGCGAATCGGGACACGGACCGGACGTGAGCCGCGAGGGCGTGCAGCGGGACATTTTGCCGATCGTGGAAGGCACCACAGTCAATACGCGCTACGGTTTCGTGCGCACGGACCACATTCTCTTCATCGCCGCCGGCGCATTCCACGTATCCAAGCCGAGCGACCTGATTCCCGAGCTGCAAGGGCGGTTTCCGATCCGCGTGGAGCTGAAATCGCTCACGGTGGACGACTTCATCCGCATCCTGAAAGAGCCCAAGAACGCGCTGGCGAAGCAGTACACGGCGCTGCTGGAGACGGAAGGCATCAAGCTAGTGCTGACCGACGACGCGCTGGAAGAAGTGGCGCGGTTTGCGGCCCAGGTGAACGAATCGTCGGAGAACATCGGCGCGCGGCGCCTGCACACCATCATGGAGAAGATGCTGGAGGAAGTATCGTTCGCCGGGCCGGATTTGAAGAAGAAGACCGTCAAAGTGGATGCCGCCTACGTGCGCAAACAGCTTGCCGACATTGTGAAGGACCAGGATTTGAGCCGGTACATTCTGTAGGGGGGCGGTGTTCCGGGGGCACCGGTTGGCGAAGGGCTGATTGCGAATCGGCCCGCAGCCGGGCCACTTTCCGGTATGCCCGTTTTGCGACCAGTGGCGCACAGCGCCTCAGGCGCAGCGTATAATTGCACAGGGGTTGCCAAATGAGAAGCACTTCGCCCACGAAGCCCGTATTCCTCCTCGTTGCGGCGCTGTTAGCGGCCGCCACGGCGGTCACGGCGCAAGACAGTCCGCCGGTAACCACATGCGATCTGCGGAACGGCAGAGCATGGACAACTTGGAGCCAGTCCACCAAGTTCGTATACCTCGCTGGAATCGCCGATGCAATGGTCAGGGAAGAAGCTCAAAGCGGAACAAGGTCGGTGCTGCGGGATTACTTCGCTGCCAACGCCACTTACGCCGAAGTAGCCTCGGGAATCGATAAAATCTATGAGGATTCGGCAAATGCAACGCTGCCCATCATTGACGCCCTCTCCGCATTTTGCCAAAGAGCCAACGGGATGCCCCCAGCCAAGCTCGAGGACGAGATGGCAAGGGTGAGACGCCAGTGGCGTGAGCGGGGATGTGGGAAGTGAACCGGTCCGCGAAAGGCGCGGAGCCACGGTGAAAGCCCTGTCATGTCCGCTCCAGCCCCGCTGACGCGCCGGCTCGCAGCCGTCCGCCAGAAGCTGCGGTCCGAAACCGTTCAAGGCTCCGGCACGGCGGACGATCCGATCATCTACCACTATACCGACCCAAGCGGCCTGATCGGAATCCTAAAATGTGGGCAGCTGTGGGCGACCAGTATTCGGCACCTTGAGGATGAGTCTGAGCTGTTGTACGCCGAGATCATTTATGAGGAAGTGCTGGATGAGATCAGGGCGCAGAACCCGCCTGCCAGCCTCGAAAGTAGGTTAGCTGAGAGCTGCCGCGTCGAGCCCAGGCCATACGGGC
The DNA here is from genome assembly GCA_049515735.1 of Bryobacteraceae bacterium. Lineage (GTDB taxonomy): Bacteria > Acidobacteriota > Terriglobia > Bryobacterales > Bryobacteraceae > Fen-178. Next base: position 934 of record JBEKTU010000010.1, on the reverse strand, counting down.
CCCGCGCCGGCCCGTTGAGCCGTGGGAGCGGTAGGCGAAGAACATGGCTAGGCGAGGTCCTCGATAGGTACGTTTCGTGCTTCTCGACGCGCGGCGACCTGGCGAATCAGTGGAAGGAGTACGCCAATGGCGGCGCTGGCTTCGCGATTGGCTTTTGTAGACGAGAGCTGCAGAAGGCGATCCAGCCGTGCGGGGCAAGTCGCGGAGAGCTTTGCTACCTGGCCAGGGTGCGGTACTCGGTAGAGGCCCAAAAACGCGAGCTGCGAAGCATCTTCGGGAGCTACCGTGCGGAGATCTGCACGGCGTCTCCGCCATCGCATGTTGATCGCTGCGCCGCGGAGATCGTGAACGATCTCGCCCTTCACGCGAGTCTGTTCAAGCATCCGAGATTCGAGCCTGAGAACGAGTGGAGAATCATCGTTGAGGCGTTGGGCGGCCGCTCCGACCTTTGCTTCCGGAGCTCGGCCGACAAGGTAATTCCGTACATCAAGACCCCAGCGCGAATGGGCGGCAGGCTACCTGTGGTTTCAGTAACCGTCGGCCCGGGCATGGATCGAGACGCGTCCGCTCGAGGGGTCCAGTCGTTGCTCGACGCGAAGGGGTATCACGGAGTGAAAATCTCGGGGACTGAGATCCTACCACTCATGGACTGAGCATTGGAGCTGGGGCGCCGGGCCGGAGGGGCTGTGTTGTCGCCCTAAAGTGGGGTTTCCGGAAAGTGGCCCGAAACGGCGCTGCGGGAAAGCACGTCCGATATGAAAGAGCACAAGATATCCAAGCCGGTCATGTGCCTTATCCGGACCTCCGGATAACGCCCATTATCTGGACAGCGGAATTATCTGGAGTTGTCGCCCAAACGGTGTGCCAGACGGCGTCGATAAGCAGCGAGGCGGCCATCGCCCTCCGGATAATACCGCTCAGAGTTTCTCCAGGA